>NZ_CP025249.1:0-628361 GCF_009930875.1 Actinomyces sp. 432 | reverse complement strand
GGTGCCCGCCGTGCGCGGGGCAATCGACGGGCTGCGGCTCGTCCACCGGGAACGCTTCACCCAACGAGAGAGGCCTAATGACCGCTGATTCCACCGCCTCCGTCCCGCGGCCCGACCGACTGCGCATCGCCATGCTCGGCACCCGCGGCGTGCCCGCACGCTACGGGGGCTTCGAAACCGCCATCGAGGAGGTCGGTCGCCGCCTGGCCGAGCGGGGCCACCAGGTACTCGTCTACTCCCGCAACCCCGAACCGGACACGCCGCTGCCCCGCCTGCACCAGGGCATGCGGGTGGTGGAACTGCCGGCCCTGAGGAAGCGCTCCCTGGAGACGCTCTCCCACACGGCGCTGTCGATACGTCACCTGCTGGCACGCGTGCACCCGGACGTCGCCATCGTCTTCAACGCAGCCAACTCCCCCTTCCTGCCGGCCCTGCGCGCCGCCCGCATCCCCGTGGCCACCCACGTGGACGGCCTGGAGTGGCGGCGCGGCAAGTGGGGACCTACGGGCAGGCGCTACTACCGGGCGGCCGAGGCGCTGGCGGTGCGCTACTCGGACGCGCTGATCGCCGACGCCCAGGGCATCGCCGACTACTACGCCGATGAGTTCAAGGCGGATACGGACCTGATCGCCTACGGGGCGCCGCAGATCGCCGTCGGCACCGACCGCCTGGCCGAGCTGGGGCTGCAAGCCGGAGGGTTCCACCTGGTAGTGGCCCGCTTCGAGATCGAGAACCACGTGGACGTGATCGTGGACGGCTACGTCCGCTCGCAGGCACGCCTGCCGCTCGTAGTCGTCGGCTCGGCCCCCTACGCCAACGAATACACGGCCCGGATCGAGCAGCTGGCCGATATCCGTGTCCGCCTGCTCGGCGGCGTCTGGGACCAGGATTTGCTGGACCAGCTGTACGCGGGAGCCCTCATCTACTACCACGGGCACTCCGTGGGAGGCACCAACCCCTCACTGCTGCGGGCCATCGGCGCGGGGGCCGCCGTGGACGCCTTCGACGTGTCCTTCAACCGGGAGGTCCTCGGCGACGCCGGACGCTACTGGGGCACGGCCGCTGACGTCACCGCCCTGGTCGGCTCCGCGGAGGCCGATCCGGATGCGCAGGCACACCGCGGGGAGCTATCCCGCGGCCGGGCCGCCCTGTACGACTGGGAGCAGGTAACCGATCGCTACGAGGCGCTGTGCCGACGCCTGGCCGAGCAGGGGCCGCTACATCGGCGTCCCTCCGGCCGCAGGACGGGGGCGTTCCCCGCATGAGTGCTCCCGCCTCGTCCCGCGCCGGCTCACCCGCCTCTCCCCTGGTGCTGGTAGCCCACCCATCCCCGGACCTGTACGGCTCGGACTGGCAGCTGGTGGAGACCATCACCGGGCTGATCGAGTCCGGCTACCGCGTCAACGTCGCCCTGCCCGCCGACGGCCCGCTCGTCCCGGTGCTCAAGGGTGTAGGAGCGCGCGTCGCCGTCGTCCCCTTCACCGTACTGCGCAAGGCACTGCTGAGTCCCCGCGGCCTGGCGGGCCTGGCGGCGCGGGCGCCCGGCGAACTCGCCCGGCTGCGCGGCCTGGTCAAGGCCTGTGGCGCCGACCTGCTGCTGGCCAATACGGTGACGATCCCGTGGTGGCCGCTGGCGGGACGCGCAGCCGGCATCCCCGTGCTCTGCCACGTGCACGAGGCCGAGGACACCCAGCACCTGCTCATCCGTGCGGGACTGAACGCGCCGCTGCTCGCCTCCACCCGGATCGTGGCCAACTCCGAGGCGGCCCGGCGCGCACTGCTGTCCGCGCAGCCGCTGCTGGCCGGACGCACCCGGGTGGTGCACAACGGCGTGGCGGGCCCGCCGCAGCCGCCGACCCCGCTGCGGGTACGCGACCCCCTTGCGCCCCTGCGCATCGCCATGGTGGGCAGGCTGTCCCCGCGTAAGGGCGTGGACGTGCTCCTGGAGGCGGTCGCGCTGCTGCGGGCACGCGGAACGGACGCCTCCCTGGAGGTGGCCGGCTCGATCTTCCCCGGCTACGAGTGGTATGAGGCGCAGCTGCGCGAGCGGGCCGCCGCGCCAGACCTGGCCGGGCACGCCGACTTCCTCGGTTACGTCCACCCGACGTGGCCGGTACTCGACCGGGCGGATGTGGTCGTCGTCCCCTCGCGGCAGGAGCCCTTCGGCAACACGGCCGTGGAGGCGATGCACGCCGCCCGCCCGTTGGTGGCCTGCGGGGTGCAGGGTCTGAATGAGGTGGTCGACGACGGCGTCACCGGCCTGCTCGTGCCCCCGGACGATCCTCAGGCGCTCGCGACTGCGCTGGCAGACCTGGCCGCTAGTCCCGAGCTCGCCGCGCGTCTGGCCCTCCGAGCGGCGCAGGAGGCGCAGTCCCGCTTCAGTGTCGTCGGCTACCGTGCCGCCATGACCGCGGAGGTCGCAGGCCTGATAACCGCGTAAGCCCTGGACGCAGTCGGCTGCCGCTTCGGCGCGGCGGCTGCACTCTCCCAGCGTCGGCCATGAGCCCGCCGGTCAGCTGCGTAGCGCGGGCCTGAGTGGGTCACGTACCAGTCCGGAGCCCAGGCGCAGCTCCTCCACCAGCGGCTGGTCGGGGCGCTCGAAGGTCATGGCGTGATTCGCCAGGTGTATCGCCAGTTCCGGGAAGCTCGAGTACGCGGGGGCGATGAAGTGCTGGGAGGAGGCCAGCAGGTACAGGTCGACGATTGCCGAGCGCACGCCCGCAGTGGTGTTGTAGCCGCCCTTGTCACTAAGGGCGACGCAGCCGCCGAACCGGCTCATAAGGTGTTCCTGCGCCTCGGTGGTGTCACATGACAGGTAGAAGCCGACGTCGGGGAAGCGGCCGCGCACTGCGCGCATACGCTGCTCGAACCACTCCACCGGGGAGGACTGCAGGGTCTTGGCGTGGGAAACTGCGTGGGAGCGTACCTGCACCCCCACGTAGCGCCGCCCGCGCAGCGAGTCGTCAAAGACTCGCCCGACCCGCTCGGCGATCGCGTCAACCGGCGTGAGGGCACGGAACTCCTCGGTCCACGGGCGCATATCGGCGTCCCAGGTGATCGGCTGCCCGCCGGAGCGGATCTGCCACAGGCGCTCCCCGCGCATGGACCCTGTGATCGTCGTGGCACCGGGACCGTAGAAGCGGTGGATCGGCGAGACGGCCCGAGACGCCCAGCGGGGAACGCGGCTCCCGGCACTGAAGTGCCAGAGCTCATCCATGGCCGGGCCGAAGTAGCGGTCCGTCCCCCACACGTAGAGAAGTTCGCGCCCTTCTCGCTCGGCCAGGACCTGCGCCGACAGCAGCGCCCGCACCCGGTTGCCGAGGCCGTCCTGGCGGCCGGTGTAGACCAGCAGCGCCTTGGGGCCGGCAACCAGGCGGAGAGGGGACAGTAAAGAAGTCACCGTTGGCCTCGCAGTTCCAGGTACCATTTGGGCAGTGCCAGGAGCACATAGCCCGCGTAGCCGATGAGCATGAGCCCGTACACCCACAGGAACGCCGTCGGCACGAAGCGCAGCGCCAGCACCAGGCACAGCAGTCCGTAGTCGGTGGGCACGGAAAGCAGTGACTTCAGCACACCCGCGCGGCCCTCGTCCTTGGCCAGCGGTGTGCCGCCGGCGTAGCGCAGCTGGTAAGTGAGGATGTAGCTGAAGAAGTGGATGTTCTGTACCGCGCCGAAGGCCAGCGGCACCAGTAGCAGCGCCGGCGTCGGCAATTCGCCGAAGCGGAACAGCCCAATGGCGATGGCACCGTGAATCGTGGACAGCTTGATCACGTCGGCCACGTGGTCCAGCCACTCCCCCGCCTTCGAGCCGCCGTGGCGCAGCCGCGCCAGCTGGCCGTCGGCGGAGTCCAGCGCGTAGCCGAGCATCAGCAGCAGGGATGTGGCCACGCACGCGAGCAGGGACGGACTCCAAGTGGCCAGCAGCACAATGCCGGCATAGGTGCAGCAGGCGGAGATCGCCGTCACCTGGTCCGGAGTCATGCCCAGGCGGTGCGCTATTGCCGCCAGCAACCGTCCCACCGGCCGGTTGACTAGGCGCGAGTACAGCGGTGCCCCCGCCTTCGCCTTCTGCGCCGAGGCCAGGGAGCGGAGGTTCTCCCGGATCGTGGGACGGGTGCCGGCCTGAGGCGCCGAAGCACTCATACAAGAGCTCCAATCAGTAGTGCAACAGCGTAACAAGCTAGCACGCTCAGCCGTCGACGAGGCCGTGCGCGGCAAGCGCCTTGGGCAGTTCCCGGCGCCCGGCAATCCCCAGCGCGCGGTAAACACCGGTCAGGCGCAGCTCGACGGTGCGCACCGCCATGTACAGTTCGGCGGCGATCTCCTTATTGCGTTTGCCTTGGGCCGCCAGTCGCGCGACGCGTAGCTCCGTGTCAGTCAGCACCGGGGCGAGAGGAGTCGGCCCCGGCACCGCCCAGGCGTGCGCGTCCTCCGCCGCGCGACGGGCGACGCGCCGCCAGAACACGATGCCATTTACGTCAGCGAGCTCCGCGGCGCGGCCCTCCAGGACAGCTGCCGACGAAGAGGCATCGGTGGCGACTGCCAGTTCGGTGACATCCAGCCCGGGGCTGCGCCTAAGCCGTGCAGCGCAGGCCATGTGGGCGCGCACCTGCTGGACCGCGTTGCCGGACCAAACCGTGTCCAGGACCAGGCCGGAGATCAGCGGCACCGCCTGGGCGTCGTCGGCCAGCAGCACAGCGAGCAGCCGGTCATCGGGGTCGGCCTGCAGGGGTTGTCCGGTCCGCGCGCTGAGCCAGTCCGTCAGGCCGGGCACGCGCTGCAGCAGCGCGGGTTCGATCAGCACCATGTCGATGATGCTCGACCAAACCGCGCGCAGCCGTTCCCGCGGCACGCGCGCCGCGACTACAGGGCCGAGCAGGAGCCCGGCCAGAGTCCCGTCGCCGTCGGCCAGGCGTGAGGCAGCCTCAAGCACGCTCACCCACAACTGCTGCGGTGAGGCACTCGATCTGGGCAGTGCGTGTGCCATGGCGGAGCGCCAGGTGGATACGGTGGCACTGCCGCCGAACAGCATGGCGCTGTGCGCAACCATTGTCATTCCCATGCCGGCGAGTCCGACCCGTAACGGGACTCGGTAGCAATCGCCCTCCAGCTCCTCCTGCTCCGGGCGAGTCCAGCCCCGCCTGGCGGCCAGTACCGCCCGGACAGCCACCGCCTGGGAGTCGTAGAACGGGCTGACGCCGTCGAGCAGTGCCAGGGCCGAGTCCACCACTGCGGGGCGTTCGTCCGGCGCCTGCGCCGCGACCATCAGCGCGCATATGACGGCCTGCGCCCATTTGGCGACGTCTCCCCGAGGCGTGTCAGCGGGAATAACCGCGGACGTCCCTTCGCCCAGCAGCTGCGCAGCCTCATCGGGTCGTCCCTCTACCCGGGCCAGGAGCGCGCGGGCCAGGACGAGCACATCCGCGGCGGCCGGGTCGGCGGTCCCGGCCCCAGCGGCTTGAAGCAGCTGGGCCGCCGCGCGCAGATAGTGCCCGGGGCCCTCCACCTCACCCGCGATGTACTCCTGGGCGGCAAGCAGGACCAGGCAGCGCGCGGCATGCGCGGGGGCCGTGGCTCCGAGTTCCTGGAGACGCGCAACCAGCCTGCCGTCCTCGCCCACGCTCAGGCCCTCACAGCCGCGCGCAGCGATATAGCCTGCGATGACATCCGTCTCCTCCTCGGGAGACATCCCGGGCCGTCCCATCGCCTCGTACAGGCGGGAGGCCGCGGTCAGTGTGCAACCCAGCTGTAGGGCCAGCTGCCCCTGCAACCGGCCCAGAGCGGCCGCATGAGCGGGCGGCGCACTGTGTCCCGCGGGCTTTCGGCCCAGGGCCTGGATGATCCGCCCGGCGAGGCTGAGGCTGCCCCGCTGCAGCTCGGAGTCGGCGAGGGCGAGCAGGCGGTCCCGGTCATCCGCGTCGGCCGTACCAGCGTTGACGCGGTGCCAGGAGCGCTCGGGGCTGCCAGCGGCATAGGCGTCCGCCAGGGTGGCGTGCAGGTCACGCACTGCCTCGCGCGTCGCCGTCTCGACGACGGCACTCGTCGTCACAGTTGGGAGCTCACGGGCGGGATCCATGCCGGGCAGCAGGTCCGTCAGACCCTGCGGTGGCTCCGTGCCGGCGATACGGCGGACCACGTCTGCGTCAGGAACCAGTTGCAGGTGCAGGGCGACCAGCGCATTGCGCTCCTCCTGGGGCAGGGTGTTGATCTGCTCGGCGACTGTGCGGAGTGTCTGCGCCGATGCTGCCGGCATGCGCTGGGGAAGTTCGCGTCCCGCCAGCTGCTCCCCGGTCAGGCTGACTCCCAGCGCGCGGATATCCGCGATCCGGCCTTCCGCACTGCGGCAAATCCGGCCCGCCACCGCGGGGTCCACGTAGACCCCGGTCTCGGCGACCAGGAGCGCCCTGGCGTCGTCGGGCTCCAGCCTGCTTATTGACATGGAGAAGCAGGGCGGGACCGCAGGGGCCACGCTGACGCCTTGCGGGACCAGCACCACGATCGCCACCGGGGTGGCGGCAATCGCCGCCGTTACCTGCCGCAGGTACTCCGCGGGGAGGTCCTCGCACACCCGGTCGGCCACAATGGTTATCAGCGTCGGACGCCGGCATGCGGCGGCGAAAGCGCCTGCAGCCTCTGCCCGCGCGGGGAAGCTCGACGCGTCCTGGACCGCATTGCGCAGGCGTTCCAGCTGTCCACGCAGGCGGGTATCCTCTGGGTCCGCGCACAGGTCCTCAAACACTTGGTTGACGGAGGCGATCAGCAGGGCATCCGCGAGGCCGAGCTCAGGACGAGTGAGCAAGAGCGCGGCGGCCACGGCCACGTCCACCTCAATGACGCGTACGTCTTGCTGGAGTCCAGTCACGTCAGCCGCAAGCGTGGGACCGAGTGACCAGACCCCGGGGACTGACGGCGCCGCAACCAGGCACAATGAGCCCAGGCCGCGGTTCAGGCGCTCCGCAATCTCGCGCGCGATGAGGCGCCGCCGACCGAGTGCGTGCACATCGTCTCCTCTCGGAAGCCATGGCGGCGCTGCTACGACCCAGGAATGTCGTTACACCAACACTGCCGATGCGTTACTAGGTTGTCACCCTAGCAGGATTGCGCCCGGGACTCACATCGACACGGCCGGGCGCAGCCCCCACACCGACCGGCCCTGCCGCCACGCACCCGCAGGGCCCGCCGCCACGCGCCTGAAGGCCTCGCCGTCTGACACCCTCCGGCCGCCGAACCGGCCACGACCACGCCATCTCCGCAGGTCATGGCTAGCGTGTTGCATAAAGCTCGCAGTCCCGCCCCACCCCGGCCAGGACCGACGTCGCATGCTAGACTCCGACTGCTACACGCGGAAGCCTAACCTGACTGTTTGCAGGTTGTTACCAGCGTTTCCGTCGGCGTAGCCGCCACCCCGACCCAAGCCCGGTCCGCACCGGGTGAGCACATATAAGCAGTGATGAGCAGTATGGCCTCCAAGCGCACCCGGATGAGCGCGTCCGAGCGGCGCGAACAACTGATCACCGTCGCCCGCTCCCTGTTCGCCAAGAAGGGCTTCGAGGCCACCAGCATCGAGGAGATCGCCAATCGCGCAAAGGTCTCCAAACCGGTGGTCTACGAGCACTTCGGCGGAAAGGAAGGCCTCTACGCGGTCATCGTGGACCGCGAGCTCACGGCCATTTACACCACCATCACCCGAGCCCTGGAGTCCTCCTCCTCCGCCTCGGTGATCGTTGAGCGCGCCGCGCTGGCCCTGTTGACCTACATCGAGGAATCCTCCGACGGGTTCCGCATCCTGTCCTCCAACAGTTTCCACGCCACGGCCGACAACCACGGCTCGGACACCTACTCCACCCTGCTGGCCGACGTCGCCATCCAGGTCTCCGGCCTGCTGGCCACGCACTTCTCCGCCCACGGAATCAATCCGCGCACCGCTCCGCTGTATGCGCAGATGCTGGTTGGAATCGTGGCGATGCCCTCACAGTGGTGGCTGGACAACCCGGCGATGAGCAAGGAGGAGGTCGCCGCTCACATGGTCAATCTCGCGTGGAACGGGCTGCGGGCTATGACCCCCAATCCAACGCTGCGCGGTACCCCCGAAACCGGCGCATAACCCCGCACGGACCAGACCCACCCGCCCCGCCAAAGCATTCCAGGTCCTGCCGACTCCGATCCGGAGACGCCGCCCCGCAGCTTGTACCGGGATCAGCGCCTGGTGCTCCGCGCTTCACAAGGGGTTCCACCGCACCCGCAAGAACACCGTCACCACCCCCTCCGGGGCATCCCCACCACGCCCTCCGAGGCATCCCCACCACACCCGCAGAGCACTCCCACCTTCCCGATGCCCCACGCTCAGAAGGGACGCTCCATGAATCCGATCCACCGCTCGCTGCCGCTCGCGCTCTCTGCTTGCGTCTAGCAAGCCGACCCCTGGGCAGTTCCGCTTTGAGGGCGAGGCGGGGCCTGAGTGCCACCCCCACGGCGCCGTGCGGGCGGCGTCGGCGTCGGCCGGCTACAGACAACCACGTACGGACCACACCCACGGCGACGTGCGGGCCACGCGATACTGCGAGGGGCGTGGACCGGGCCGACTCGCTCGCGCACCCCCGGGGGTGACACATCGGCACTTCCCGCGCGGCGGCACGGCCCCCTTGCGACGCTTCGGCACTTCGCATGACGGTTCGGCACTTGGCACCAACGGTTCGTACCTTTCGGTGACGCTACGTACCCCTACCGCACCGTCACCACAGGGTACGAATCGTCGACCAGAACGTACGAACCGTCGCCACGAGGTACGAACCGTCGCGCCGGAACGTACGAACCGTCGACCAGAACACGCAATCAGCCGCGTCAGCACAGGCCCAAGCACCAACCACCGCTCCCCGCACGCCGCAAGCGCCGCTCCCCGCAGGCCAACCCACCCAGGCCCACACACGTACAAGCCAACACCCTGCGAACCACGACACCCGCAAGCCAGATGGGCTAGCAAACGAACCAGTCAGCAGCCGCCTTCGGGATCGCCGACGTCTACTCGTACTTGGGCCGCCGCAGAGGCAGTCGCAGACGATCCAACTGGACAAACGCGGTCCAAGCGAAGAGACACGGTCCAAGTATGCGGCTGGGCGAGCCAGGCTGAAGCTGGCAGCAGGAGAACGAGCACGCACAAAGAAGCACTACCGCTGGCACACGGGGACGCAGTCGACAGGCCCATTGCCTCCCAATCCGCCGCCTAGCACAAGCGGCGGGTACGCGGTCCAAGTGGACGGACGCCGTCCAAGTAGGCGGTCGACGAGGCGGGCCGGGGAAGCACTCTGGGAGCACTGCGCAGGCGGCGGTACCCTGAACGCCGAAGGATTACGAATCACTGTCGATTGTAACGGAAATGTTGCCCAATGTGACGCACGACCCTCATATGCTGCCGCTCAGCGATGCCGACCGCCAATAATCGTCTCAGAATTATCACATCAATCTCATACGCATGCCCAATTCTTTACATTCCGTAGCCCACCACTCCCTCACCGGCGACCCCGGGCGCATCCGCGCTATCGCGCGGATCGCGGACCTGCTGACGCGCCACCCACCCCGTGGCCACCACCGCGGCGGAGCCGTCACGGATACGCATCCCGGACCCGGTTTCTGTGTACCTGTTCACGTTCTCCCCCACCGGCTGAAAATAGGTAGTAGATTGACCAGAGAGCTCGATGAAAAAGCCCGCGCTCAGCGCCAAGCACAGCACGACGGCGGACTATGTCGGGACTTTTAGCAGCGCTCGGCGCTTCCATCACAAGTTTCTTCCAGCAACGGCAGTAAAGTCATTGGAGTCGTCTTGACCAGCCCGCTCAGCGCAGCCCCCACCCCGCAGCCCGCTGGGCAGCGGGAGCGGTCCGGCGGCAAGGCTCGATTTCTGCCGCCACTGGAGTCCCCACTGTTCACGGCCTGGCCCACCATGCGTCAGGACCTGCTGTCATGGGTGTTCCTCGGTGACCTCACTGCCGTAGTGCTGCCGATCTGGGTCGCCGCCATCTGCCTGGCCTGGGAGCCCCTGCGGCTGCTGCACGCCTTCATCGTCGGCGCACTGATGGTGGCGATCGCCTGGATGGCAGGGGCGCTGGGGGTCGACGTCGTGGACCAGGCCCGCTCGGGCGCCGGCCGCGTCACCCTGGCCGCTGCGGTAACCGCTCCGGTGGCACTCCTACTGGCCCAACTGCTCACTCCGCAGCTTTCGGCGCTGTCTGTGCTCGTGCCGCTGTGCGCCCAGCTGACCCTGTCCCTCCTCGGCAGATACACCGAGAGTCGGTGGCTGCGGGCACGGCGCACGGAGGGGCGCGGCCTACGGCGCACCCTCATCGTCATGGGCCCCGGCGCCGAGCCCATCCTGCGCGACCTGCGCTCCCACCCCGCGGACGGCTTCCTCATTGTGGGCTACGTCTCCTCCAGCACCAATCGCTCCCATGCCGCCGCCCGCCTCGGCAGCGTGGAGGAGACGAACGCGATGATCACCTCCGAGCGCATCGACGTCGTTATGACGCTCGGGGGCGTGAGCCCGGACGACCTCGTAACCCTCATGCGCGGCCTGACCTCAACCGGTGCTCGGCTCGTGGTCGCCCCCGGCCTGCAGGACGTGGTTCCGGGGCGCATGCGGGGACTGCCGGTTACGCACGGCTGGACCGGCCTGATCGACGTGAGCCTGCGCCGCACCCGCCTGCTCGCCAAGGAGATCTTCGACCGGACCGCAGGCACCGTGCTGCTCGTGCTCTTCTCCCCGCTCTTGGCTGCGGCCGCCATTGCCGTCCGCCTGGACTCCCCCGGCCCTGCCTTCTACCGCCAGACCCGAGTGGGCCAGGACGGCTCGCCCTTCACGCTCTGGAAGCTGCGCTCGATGCGAACCGACTCGGACGCCCGTCGCGAGGCCGTGGTCAAGGCCGGCGGTGACGCGGGCAACGAGGTTCTGTTCAAGAATCGAACCGATCCGCGTATCACCCGCGTGGGCCGCTTCATCCGCCGCACCTCCATCGACGAGCTGCCACAGCTGATCAATGTGGTGCGTGGCGAGATGAGCCTGGTGGGCCCGCGCCCGGCGCTTCCCAGCGAGGTGGCCGAGTACGACGCCGAGGCCCGCCGCCGCCTTCTGGTCAAGCCCGGTCTTACTGGCCTGTGGCAGGTATCGGGACGCTCGGACCTTTCATGGGACACCACGGTCGCGCTGGACCGGCACTACGTCGAGAACCGGGGCGCCCGCCTGGACGCCAGCATTTTCCTGTCAACCTTCAAGGCCGTCGTCGGCGGCAAGGGAGCGTACTGATGATCACCGGATACGTACCCGGCGGCTTTGACATGCTGCACATCGGGCATCTCAACATCCTCAGCGCGGCCGCCACCCGCTGCGACCGCCTGATCGCCGGCGTGGCAACCGACGAGTCCCTGGAGCGCATGAAGGGCCGCGCCCCGATCGTCCCCCACGACGAGCGCATGGCGCTGGTTGCCGCGCTGCGGGTCGTGGACGCCGTGGTGCCGGACTTCGACCAGGACAAGCGCCTGGCCTGGCAGCGTGAGCCCTTCGACATCCTGTTCAAGGGCACCGACTGGCAGGACACCGAGAAGGGAGACCTGCTGGAGCAGCAGATGGCAGAGGTGGGCGCCACCGTCGTCTACCTGCCCTACACGCCCACGACGTCCTCCAGCATGCTGCGCCGCATGCTCGCGCAGGAGGTCGCCTCACACTCCGGAACCGCCGCCAGATGAAGGGCGTGCCCGCACCGATGAAGCTACGCCGCCTGGGACGCCGGGACCTGTCCCGGCAGCGGCGCAAGCGCCTTTCCGCCGCCCTGGCCGGCCTGGCAGCACTCACCCTGGGAACAGCCGCCTGGATGCATGACGGCGTCCCGCAAGCGGACGTCTCCCTGAACGACGGCGGCGTATGGGTCACCAGCACCAGCGAGCACCTGGTAGCCAGGCTCAACTACCCGTCGAAGCAGATCGACGGCTCCATCCGCACCGCATCGGCGGACTTCGACGTCACCCAGAGCGGTGAGAACGTGCTGGTGCCCGACCTGGCGGCGGGCGCAGTCGCCTCAGTGGATCCGACCGCGGTGGCGCTGTCCGCCGGTACGCAGCTGCCCAGTAGCGTGAGCGTGCTCCAGGGCGCCGATCGAGTCTTCGCCGTGGACTCCGGCGCCGGCACGGTCACCGGCACCACCGTCGGCGCCGTCGACCTGCTGACGGCCGCGCCCACCCTGATCGAGGACGCCCCCGGAGCGGTGGCCGTGGCCGGCACCGACGGGTCGCTGCACGCGGTCTCCGCCAAGACCGGCACCCTGACTACCGTTCCCGTCGAGGCCTCCGGCTGGGGCAAGTCCTCCACGCGCACACTGAACCTGACCGATGCCACGGACCTGGCCATAACCGCCGTCGGGAGCCGCGCCGTGGTCCTGGAGCGCGGCACCGGCATCCTGCACCTGCCCGGAGGCTCCACCACGGACCTGGGGGCCTCGGGACTGGTACTTCAGCAACCCGGCCCCGACGCGGACGCGGTCCTGGTCGCCTCTCGCACCGCCCTGATGTCCGTTCCCCTGGACGGCTCGCCGATCACCACCGTCCCCGCCTCCGCCGACGACGAGGCCGCCGTCGGCGTACCCGCTCAGCCGGTGCGCCTGGGAGACTGCCTCTACGGCGCCTGGTCCGGTTCGGGGCACTTCCTGCGGCAGTGCGGAGGCGACACCGAATCCGTCAGTGACGCCGCCCTGGCATCCTCCTCCCGGCCCGTCTTCCGCGTCAACCGGGATGCGATCGTCCTGAACGACATCACCCACGGCACGGTATGGCTTCCCGATGAGAACCTGGTGCTGGTGGAGGACTGGACCGACATCACCTCCCAGACGGATGACCAGGCAGATGACAAGGACGATTCGGCGGAGACCTCCGACTCCCAGTCCCAGCCCGAGCGCACCGAGGAGAATCACCCGCCGCAGGCCAATGACGATTCCTTCGGGGTGCGTCCGGGCCGCTCCACGGTGCTGCCGGTGCTCGCCAACGACTCCGACCCGGACGGGGACGTACTGACCGCCGAGGCCGGTGACACGGGCACGGCTCAGGTCACCTCCGCCCAGTCCGGGTTGGCGCTGCGCATCGACACCCCACCGGACGCCACGGGCACCTACACGATCCCCTATACCGCGTCGGACGGACGCGGTGGCGCCGATTCCGCCGTCGCCACGGTGGAGGTCCACGACTGGAGCGTCAACGCGGCGCCCGAGCAGACCTCCACCCCCACACTGGTGATCGCCGCGGACGCCTCCGGCTCCCTGGACGTGCTCGGCAACTGGCTCGATCCCGACGGCGACACCCTCTACCTGGTATCCGCCCAGGGCGAGGGCTTCGACGTGCGCACCACCAACGAGGGCACGGTCAACGTGCGGGACACGATCAGCACGCCGGGTACCCGCACGCTCACCGTGGTGGTTTCCGACGGCCAGCAGGCCGCATCCGGGACCATCAACGTGGACGTGCAGGCAGCGGAGTCCGTCGCACCGGTGGCCAACGCCGATCACGTGCGCGTGGTCTCCGGAGCCTCCACCGTGGTCTCCCCACTGGATAACGACGTCTCCCCCACGGGCGACCCGCTGATCCTGGCGGGCTTGCAGGAGGCGCCCGCCGGGACGAGCCTGGAGGTGAACCAGCAGGCCGGCACCTTCACCTTCACGGCCGAGCACGCGGACACCTACTACATCACTTACGACGTCACCTCCGGCTCAGCCGTCTCCCACGGGATCGTGAGGATCGACGTCGTCGAGCCGGCGGACCCGGATGTGCCCCCGGTGACCGAGAATGACACCGCCCTGCTGCGCGAAGGCGGCTCCACCACGGTGGCTCCGCTGAGTAATGACTTCGATCCGGCCGGCGGGATCCTGGTGCTGCAGTCAGCGAGCGCGCCCTACGACTCGGGCGTCACCGTGACCGTCGTGGACCACTCGCTGCTGCAGGTGTCCGCGGCCGGAACGATCGGGCAGAGCGTGGAAGTGGAGTACACCGTCTCCAACGGGACCGCCTCCGCCACCGGTCACATGACCGTCGTTCCGGTTACCACCGCCGAGCTGCAGATGCCGATCGCCGGCGCCGACTCCGCCATCGTGCGCGTGGGGGACGTGGTGACCATCTCGGTGCTGGACAATGACACCTCCCCCTCGGGCCTGGCGCTGAGTGTGGCCGATGAGCTCGGCGTGGCCGGCGCGGATCTGGGCACCGCCTGGACCAGCGGAGACGTGGTGCGTTTCAAGGCCGCGGATACTCCGGGCCGCACCACTCTGTCCTACACCATTGCGGACACGGCCGGGCAGACCGCCTCCGGCCAGATAGACATTGAGGTTCGCGCGCGTGACGACGCCGCCAACGCCGCCCCCAGCCCGCAGAACCTGGAGGCGAGCACGGTGGCCGGCTCCGCGGTGACGATCACCGTGCCGCTGGACGGCATTGATCCCGACGGCGACTCGGTGAGCCTGGTCGGGCTGGACCAGGCCCCGACGTCGGGAACCGTCGAGGCCTCCTCCACCTACCTGACCTACACCCCGCACGAGGGCACCAGCGGCACCGACACCTTCACCTACACGGTGAAGGACCGCTTCGAGGCCCGCTCCACCGGGACCGTGCGCGTGGGCGTGGCCGCGGCGCCAACCACGAACACCGCCCCCGTAGCCACCGACGACCTGGTGGTGGCCCAGCCCGACCGTACCGTCGTCACGGATGTCGTCTCCAATGACTTCGACGCCGACGGCGATCCGCTCACCCTGGATGACACCCCCGTCAGTGATGACCCGGCGCTCACCCTGTCCGTGCGCTCCGGGCGCGTGGTGGCCGAGCTGCCCCGCGAGGAGGGGGTCTACACGGCTCACTACCGGGTCTCCGACGGGGAGGGAGGTATCGACGTGGGCACCATCACCTTCCAGGTGCTCGTCGACGCCCCCCTGCTCAGCCCGATCGGCGTGGACGACTACGTGACGGTGGACCAGGTGGACGCGGACGGCATGGCGCTCGTCTCCGTGCTGGACAATGACCAGGACGCCGACGGCTCCCCCTGGGACCTGACCGTTACCACCGAGGACACACGGGCCGAGGTGATCGACTCCTCGATCCGAGTCACCGTCGGCAGCGAACAGCGCCTGGTGCTGTACACGATCACCGACCAGGACGGGCTTACCGGCAATGCCGTCATCGTGGTGCCATCGCGGCAGGACCTGCGCCCACGACTGGACTCGACCGCGATCCCGGTGCGAATTCCGGCGGATACCACCACCGCCGTGAACCTGGCCGACTACATCCTCACCCACGCCGATACGACCCCCACCATCACCGATGCCTCCACAGTGCGCACCGGCACCGGGCTGGACACGGCCGCGGTCACCAATGGCGGTGAGGGCCTGGACCTGACACCGGCTGAAGGCTTCTCCGGGCAGACGTCCGTGACCCTGACGGTGACCGACTCCGCGGGGGACGCCGCCCTGTCCTCCACCCTCACCCTGCCGGTGGTGGTGGAGGCAACCTCCAACACGCCTCCCGTATTCACTCCCACCGGGATCTCGGTGGCCGCAGGCGAGGATGCGGTCACCGCGGAGCTGTCCGCCATGACGCAGGACGCCGACGGCGACGAGCTGTCCTTCTCGATCGGCTCCGCCCCCGCCGGCTTCACGACGTCGCTTTCCGGCTCCACCGTCACGGTAGCCGCCGACGCCGGCACGGCCGTGGGAACCACCGCCGCGCTGCCGGTGACGGTGGACGACGGGAACAATGAGCCGGTCACCGGCGAGCTGCCGCTGCAGGTCACCGAGTCCAGCCGGCCACTCATGACGACCGCGCCGGCCACTCTCTCCTCCGACGGCTCCCCCGTGAGCATCGACGTCGCCACGCTGGTAACCAACCCGTTCCCTGATCAGCCGATCACCTTGTCCGGCTCGCCGCAGGTCACCTCCGGCACGGGAGAAGTGACCGCCTCCGGAACCACCCTCACTATCACCCCCGGAGCCGGCTTCGTCGGCCGCCTGGTAGTGGTCTACGAGGCACTGGACGCCACCGGCTCCGCCGCGCGCGCGGTAACCGGCACGGTCACGGTTACCGTCACCGCGGTACCGGACGCACCCACCGGCGTGTCCGCCAGCCCATCCGGCATCAGTGCTATGAACGTGTCATGGACACCGGGAGCGGATAACGGCTCGCCGATCACCGGGTACACGCTCACCGAGACCGGCGGGGCAGGCTCCTGGAACTGCGCCGGCTCCCCCTGCGCCGCCACCGGCCTGACGCCCGGCGGCACCTACTCCTTCCAGGTGGTGGCCACCAACGCGGTGGGCGCATCCGCCCCCTCGGCCGCCTCGGCCCCGGTGACGCTGACCGTCACCCCAGACGCACCCACCGGCGTTAACCTCAGTGGCGGGAACGCCTCCGTGACGGTCTCCTGGGGCGCCGCCGCCCCATCAGCGGGGTTTCCATCACCTACGAGGTACAGCTGTTGCAGGACGGCAGTGTGGTTTCCAGCCAGGCGGTGTCCGGGACCTCGGCGGCGTTCCGCTCATTGAAGCCGGGCAGTTACACCGCCCGCGTGCGTGCGGTAGTTTCCGGCTCCGGCCAGTCCGCTTGGGTCTCATCCGGCGCAACGGCCACCGCCTACAGCGCCCCAGGTACCCCGGGCAGGCCCAGTGTGAGCTGGGACGGAAGCGGAAGCAAGCTGAACATCAGTTGGGGCAGCGCTGCAGCAAACGGAAACGCAGTCACATACACCGTGTCAATTACCGGATCAGTGGTACAGACCGTTCAGGCCGGTTCCAGTACCTCAGTGACCGTACCGGTATCCCTGGGCACCGGCACGCACAGCGTTTCAGTCACGGTGAAGGCCGAGAACCAGGCGGGCTCATCCACCTCCGCAACCGGCTCAACGAGCTTCCGCATCACCGGCAAGCCCAAGGCACCGTCGGCACCGGTGGCTGCGGCCAATGGCACCAGCCAGATCAGGGTGACCACGCCCTCCACTCTCGCCGCCGATAACAACGGCTGGCGTGCAGGCGAGCTGGAGATCGAGTACCGGCTCGTCGACTCCGCCGGGAACCAGGTAAAGGGCTGGGACGATGACAACACCTCCTTCTCCGGCCTGACTCCCGGCGCCACCTACTACGTGGAGGCCCGTGTGGTTGTCGATGACCAGGAGTCCATCGCCTCGGCCACGGTGCGTTCAAACGCGGTCACCCTGCCCAAGCCGTCTGTTGCAGTCGGCACCCAGAAAACGTTCATGATCAACACCTCCGTCCCCGAGTCCACTTGCACGCAGCAGGATCTCAATGAGACCGGCTTCGCGGCGAATCGCTGCTGGAAGATCGTGGTAGACGTGTCGGGCTTCAATCCTGACAGCACAGTTTCTTGCAACTACGACTACCGCGATACCGCAGACGGACAGACCAAGAACTACACCGGGTCCTTCACGGTTGACTCCCAGGGCGGCGGCCGCCACGTGTTCCCCCACCGCAGCCCGAACGCTGATCGACAGATCACCTGCACGCAGCAGTAGATCATGAGTCATTCATCTATCCAACTCGGTTGCGTCACAGACGCAGCCTGTGGTCTCCGTGCAAATTACCATGACACGGACCGAACCTCATTAAGGAGAACCCCACCACATGTCCATGACCCAGGAGAACGCGACCTGGTTCGCCGAGACCTTTAACAAGGTAGTAGACAATGTCGGCGAGGCGCTGCTCGGCAAAAAAGACGTAATCCGACTGGCGCTGACCACCATGCTCTCCGAGGGACACCTCCTGCTGGAGGACGCGCCCGGCACCGGCAAGACAGCCCTGGCGCGAGCCCTGGCGGCCAGCGTGCAGGGCAGCCACTCGCGTATCCAGTTCACCCCGGACCTCCTGCCGTCCGATATCACCGGCGTGACCATCTTCAACCAGAAGACCACCGCCTGGGAGTTCCACCCGGGTCCGATCTTCGCCTCCGTGGTCCTGGCCGACGAGATCAACCGGGCCTCCCCCAAGACCCAGTCGGCCCTGCTTGAGGTGATGGAGGAGTCCACGGTCACCGTCGACGGCGTCCGCCACGAGACCGGACGACCCTTCATGGTCATCGCCACCCAGAACCCGGTGGAGCAGGCCGGCACCTACCGCCTCCCCGAGGCGCAGTTGGACCGCTTCCTGATGAAGACGTCCATCGGCTACCCCAGCCGCGAGGCCCTGACCCGCATCTTGGCTGGATCAGACAAACCCGACCGGTCCCGCGGCCTGGACACCGTGATCACCTCCGGCGCGATCGCCTCCATGGCTGACATCGCTGCCCAGAACCACGTGGAGGACTCGATCTTGGACTACATCGGCGCCCTGGTGGAGGCCACCCGCGAGTCCCCCGACACACTGCTGGGTGTGTCCACCCGCGGCGCCATCGCCATGGCACGCGTCACGCGCGTATGGGCCGCCGCCCAGGGGCGCCCCTACGTGCTGCCCGATGACGTCAAGGAGCTGGCGGAGGTGGTGTGGGCGCACCGACTGGTCATGGACCCCGACGCCGAGTTCTCCGGTGCCACCGCAGCCGGGGTGATCACCCGCGCCCTGACCGACGTCTCCGCCCCCACTACCCGCTGAGCCCGCGAACGAGACCCCATGACCAGCTCGGCCCCGACCTCGCAGGCATCACCCGCCGTGTCCGTCCTCCAGACCGCGCTGCGGGCCTGCCGCCGTGCAGCTACGCGCCTGCGTTCCGTAACCGCTGAACTGCCCGGTCACCAAGCAGTTGTGGCAGTGACTCGCGGCGCGGGGGTGGTGACGCGCACGGGCTGGGCCTGCGTGATGCTGCTGGTCCTGGCCGCCGCCGGCGGGTTCCGGCTGGGCTGGCAGGAGGCGTGGGCGGCCGCCGCGGTGCTTGGCTCCGTCGTCGCCACCGCCTGGCTCTGGCTGCTGCCACGCGGGGGCCACACCGTCTCCCACGACCTGCTGGAACGGCGCGTCACCGTGGGTGACAACGCGATTGTTCACCTGTCGGTGCGTAATCCAACCGGACGCCTCCTACTGCCCACCCGCATGGAGATGCCCGTGGGCACCGCTGGAGCGGTGTTCGCGGTGCCCACGCTGCGCCCGGGTGCGGAGCATGAGCGTGGCTTCATCCTGCCCACGGCCCGCCGCAGTGTCGTCACCGTAGGACCGGTCGTCTCCGTGCGTTCGGACCCGGTGGGGCTGCTGCGCCGCGAGCGCAACCACACCGAGGCGCAGCTGGTGCACATCCACCCCCGCACCATCCGGCTGGGAGTCACGCTGCGCGGCATCATGCGCGACGTCGAGGGGCCGTCACCCAGGAGCTGTCAAGCTCGGACGTCTCATTCCACGCCCTGCGCGACTACGTGCCCGGGGACGACCGGCGTAACGTCCACTGGCGCACCACCGCCCGCACCGGCAGGCTAATGGTCCGTCAGTTCGAGGAGACGCACCGGGCGAGCCTGCTTGTGCTCCTGGACACGCTCCCGGACGTCTACGAGACCGATGAGGACTTCGAGACGGCCGTATCCGTGGCCTGCTCGCTGGCGCTGAACGCGATTGCCGACGGCCGGGAGGTCTCCCTGCTCACCCAGGCCGGGGCACTGCCCACTATCACCGGCCTGCGCATGCTAGACGCCTCTTGCCTGCTGGAGGAGACGCCGGGCGCGTACGGCTGCGACGAACTGGCCCGCCACGCCACCACCCGCCACTCCGAGGCCTCCGTACTGGTGCTCGTAACCGGCCAGCGTTGTGATGACTCAGTGCTGGGGCGCGTGCGCACCGCCACCCCGGTGGACACGGTGGCGATTGCACTGCGCTGCGGCTCCCGGCCGCTGGGGCGCCATGCCCTGAGCGGGCTGACCGCGTTCGACATCGACCGCCTGGAGGCACTGCCCCTGGTGATGCGGGAGGCTGTATGAGTACCTCGCGGGCTAAGAAAGGCCTCTACCAGGCACTGATCACCGTGCTCCTGCTGATCGGCACGATCCCCTTCATCGTCCCCTTCGGCTCCATAATCGGTGTCGCGGTCGGTGCCTGTGCCGTGGCCCTGGGCGTGTTGATCGGCCTGGTCAGCGCCCGCGCCCGGCTGTCCGCCCTGCCCACGCTCGCCATTACGGCGGCCGTGCACGTGCTGCTGGCTCCCTGGCTGCTGCCGGATGTCGCCCACGATCTGAGTGGCGTTTACGAGGTCCTGGCGGCCACGGTGACGGTGTGGCGTGATGCGCTGACCCTGCCCCTGCCGCTGACTGCTTTCTCCGCGATGACTACCCTGCCGTGGCTGACGGGCTTGGCCTGCGGCGTGCTGGCGACCCGTGCCGTCTACGCGGGACGGCTCCACCTGGCCGGGTTCACGGTCCTGGCGGAGGCGGCGGTCGCCATCGCCTGGGGTGATACGGCCACGCCGCTGCCTGCCGTGGTCGGCGCGGTACTGGCTGCTGGCGTGCTGGGACTGTGGGCGCTGGCGGCGCAGTGGGGCCGGCACGACCAGGTAGCCGAGGTCTTGGAGGAAACCGATGCGGGCGTGACCACAGGGGCGCGCCGCGGTGCCGCCCGTGCAGGGGCGCTGCTGGCGGCCATCACGCTCGTGGTCGCCATTTCCGCGCCCGCCGCCCCGCACGCCCGCGCGGTCCTACGCGACGCCTTCAGCCCGCCGCTAGACCTGACCGAATACGCCACTCCTCTCTCCCTGGTACGCACCCTGGAGACGCAACTCGCCTCCACCACGCTGATGACGGTCTCCGACCTGCCCGACGGCGCCCGGATCCGTATTGCCGCACTCGACTCCTACGACGGCCTGTCTGCGCGCATCAGCCAGGCCTCTGGGCGCGGCGCCCATTTCCAGCGCATCGGTCGGGGCACGCCACTGGTGCCGGAGCCCGATTCCGGCGCTGCTACAACCGCTTCCGGGAGCGGGCCTGGCCCCACAACCGTCACATTCGTCCTGGACGGCTACACCTACCCGTGGGTACCTACTGTTACGGACACGCTGTCCATCACGCCCGCGGGAGCACGGGCAGAGGCTATCAGCGATTCCCTCTTCTACGACACCTTCTCCTCCACCGGTCTGGTCACCGCCAGGCTGGCCGCCGAGGACGTCTTGACTGAGGACGTCAAGGTTCCCGCCACGCCGTCGGACGCCGACCTGACCCAGCTGTCGCTGGCGGACGTCAGTCTTGGCTCCGTGGAGGACGTACCGGCCTCGGTTCAGGCGCTGGCACGCTCGCTGGTCGGCTCGGAGTCGGAGCCGCTCAACCAGATCCGCGCCCTGCAGCGGGCGCTGCGCACCGGCTACTACTCCGACGGCACCAAGACCCCCTCAGAGCCCGGCCACGGTGCGGCCCGCCTAGCCGACATGGTCGCCGCGGACTCCCTGGTGGGAGACGATGAGCAATACGCGGTGCTCATGATGCTCATGTGCCGCTCACTGGGCATTCCGGCCCGGGTGGTCATGGGCTTCGACCCGACGACCGACGGGGACGCCACCGACGTCACCGGGGAGGATGTCAGCGCCTGGGTTGAGGTGGCCTTCGAGCAAGTCGGCTGGGTGAGCTTCGATGTCACTCCCGAGCGGGACCAGGTGCCGCAGCAGCAGAACGCACGCAAGGTCTCCAATCCCGAGCCGCAGGTGCTGCAGCCGCCGCTGCCCCAGCAGGACCCGGCTGAGCTGCCTCCCGTCTACGAGGACGACGACCGGGACGGGTCGGAGGAGGACCGGAACGCGGGCCTGCCCACCGCATTCGTGGCGGCTATTGGGGCCGCCGCGGGCGCCCTCCTGCTACTAGCGGCAATTCTCGCAGCCAAGGCGCTGCGACGGGCCCGGCGTCGGCGCCGCGACGGCGTGGAGCGGGCGCTGGGGCCTGGGACGAGGTGGTTGACCGGGCGCGCGATCTAGGTAGCAGCGCCCCGGCCGGGCTGACACGCAGGGAGGCCGCGGCGCAGCTGGCAACCGGTTTTCCTCGGGCAGACCTGCCCCGCTTCGCGCGTGCGATCGACGCCCAGGTATTCGCCGCCGGAGACCCATCATCGTACGATCTGAACCAAGTCTGGAAATCAGCCGACGCCATCGTTCCGGTGATGGCATCCGACCGTCCCCGGTGGCGCGGCCTGCTGGCCAGGCTTTCGCCGCGCTCGCTGTTTCGGCCAGCCGGACGTGGGCGGCGGACACGTACTTCGAGGAGGACAGGCTCGTGATGACAACCACTTCCGCATCACGTCGTGCCAGGAGTGGCTCGGCGGCACCCGCCCCGACGGGTACTGGCGCTGCCAGGAGCCCCTACGGCCGCGTAGGCACGGCCACGCCTGCGCCCACCAGTGTCGGCGTTCCCGCCCCGGTCCGCGCGCGCGTCCTTGCCGGCCTGATCGATCTGGCTGCCGGTACGGCCGTGAGCGGGATGATCGCCGCCCTGGTGCGCCTGGTGGCCGACGTCGGTTGGGTGGCCGCCCTGCTACTGGCAATCGTGATCGTGCTGACAGTGCGCGAGGTGGTGCTGGGACGGACCGGTTGGAGCCCGGGCGGACGCGCGCTGGGCGTACGGCTGGTCTCGGAGCGTACCGGGCGCCCCGCGGGCCTGGCGCTGTTCCTCCACGCCGATCTGACCTTCATCTGCGTGGTGCCGACACTCGGCATCGGCGCCATCGTGCTCATGCACACCGCTGCCAAGGACCCGCAAGGACGCGGCTGGCATGACCAGCTAACAGGTGTGAGGCTGATTCAGCAGCGCACCTGCCGCGTCTCCCAGCCGACTGCGGACACGCCCCGGACTCGCGCACCGCCCGCGCCGGCCGGCGCGGTCCGTTCTCCGACGGCCGCTTAGCATTCGCGCCTTCTGGCAGTCCGATCATGGAGGTGGTCGACACTGTCGACAGTGCTCGTGCTGCGTCCACCGCGCTGAATACCCGCTCCGAGATCATCGACTCGGTACCCTGGTCCTCCGTGCCGATGCCACTGGACTCCACCACCAATGATGCTCCTACCGCAACCGGCGGCCATGCTGAGGACGTAGCCGGGGACCACAACTCCCATGCGGCCGACCCCTCCCAGCCGGTCCCGGCACCTGATTCTTCCCCCGACGCCTCAGGCAGCGCGCCGGGGACACGACGCCGGCGCCACGCCCATCACCGCAAGCCCGAGCCGGAGACAGTGGGCATCCGGCTGGTACCCACAAACGGTGGGTCGCCGATTCGGCTAACCACCCCCGCGGTGGTGGGCCGGGATCCACAGAATATCTCCGACTACCCGCAGGCAACACGCGTATCCCTGGTCGATGCGACACGATCCATCTCCAAGACCCATGCCGCTGTCGCGCCTGTTCCCGGTGGCCTGTGGGTCACCGATCTGCACTCCACCAACGGCACACGCATAGACCAGCGTGGCACTGTTAAGCAGACGCAGCCCGGGGTGCCGGCACCCGCACCGATCGGGTCAGTACTGCTCCTCGGGAGGGCCGCGTACCGCATTGAGGGCTGACTACGCCGTGCTCTAGCCCGTCTCGGCAGACCCTGCCGACGTCGTATCCACGCAGGCCGCCGCGGCAGCGGAGGTCCTGCCGTCCGCGCGCACGGAGTAAACCTCGATACACGTACTTCCCTGGCGCGCGGGCAGCTGGACCGTCGTCGCCTGCGTAGACTGCATGGCGGCGTCGGTGCCCCCGGCCACGTCCTCGCGGAACAGGAAGCTTCCGTCCCACTCGTCCTCGGGCGCCTCCCAGCTGAAGGTGACGGTGCTCCCGTCCTCAGACAGGGCGCCGACCAGGCCGCGTGGCGGGGACACGGATGCCCCGAGCGGATCCGCGCTGGCGGCGGGCGCCAGCGTGGCGAAGGTGGCCGCCGGCCGACTGTGCTCGGCCATGCGCGAGGCTAGGACGGCGCCTGTCACCGCGACCGCTGTGACAACTACCGCTGTCGCCCCGATCAGCAGCCGCGAGCGCCCGGTGCCGACGTCATGCTCTCCGTCGTCCCCAGCGTCGATATCGACTGCCGGGACGTGTGTGACCGCCTCGGCCACCGGCTCGAACACTCCCAGGCGGGTGGCATTGGTGTCCTCCAGCAGGTCGTCATCATGGGTAGTCTCAGCGTCCGTCGCCGCGTGGAACAGGTCCACCGCTGTCATCGGCAGTCCCAGTTCTGCCTCCACCTGCTGCAGCGCGCGGGCGAATGCCAGCGCCGTCGGGTACCGGCGGGCGGGGTCCTTGGCCATGGCGACGCTGAGCACGCGGTAAAGGGACGGCGGCGCATCCTGGCGGCCCAATGGCGGCAGCGAGTCCTTGATGATGCGGCGGGATAACTCGTACACCGAGTCGGAGGCATCGGGAATCTCGAACGGGCTGCGTCCGGTAAGCATGGCGTATGCGGTTGCCGCCAGTGAGTAAATGTCGGACGCGGGGTCTGCCGAGTGCGAGCCGACCAGTTGCTCGGGCGGAGCCCAGGGGACGCTCATACCACGCAGCTCGTCATCTTCGCCGCGCGGACCGCTCATGGCGGAGATCCCGAAGTCCGACAGCACGGGACGGCGGTAGGCGGTGAACAGGATGTTGGCGGGCTTGATATCCCGGTGCACGATACCGACTCGGTGCGCGGACTCGACTGCTCCGGCGATCTGTATGGTGGTGCTCAAGGCGTCCGCAACGCTGAGCGGTCCGCGCCGCAGGACCATGCTCAGCTGCGGCGGCGGGCAGTACTCCATCACCAGGAACAGGCGGCCGTCCGCCGCGGTGCCCGCTCCATAGATCGATAGGATCGCCGGATGGGAGGATACCCGCGCCATCAGGTTGGCCTCGGACTCGAAGCGTGAGGCCGGGCCGCCGCTTACGCCGCAGTTCATGATCTTTACGGCGACTTCCCGCTGCGGCATGTGCTGCTCGTACATATAGACCCGTGAGTAGCCCCCTGCCCCCAGGTCCCGCATGTAGGTGAATCCTGGGATCGGCGGTGGAGAGCTCTCATGGTCCGTGGTCACGGCAGATCCTCCAGCAGGAGCGACTGTCCGTCACCCAGGTCGAGTATGTCACCACTGCGTAGCAGCACCGGCTCCGTGGAGGACATGCGCATCGGGGAGGCGCCGTCGCGTCGTAGCACCGTGCCGTTGCTGGACGACAGACTGCGGGCCAGCACCGACCACTCATCCAGCTGGATGAGCAGGTGGTTGCGGGAGATCACTTGCTCCGGGCTGGGCACAGTGATCAGGGCCGGTGCTGCGCCATTGAGCTCGCTTACGCGCTCCGAGGCGGGCTCGCGACCAATTAGCACGGGCCGGTCGAGGACGACTTCACCCCCAGAGGAGGCGCGTACCCGCCCCAGCGGCGGGCAGGCGATGATCCGCGCCGGCTGGGTCAGCTCGGCACCGCACTCGCGGCAGCTGACGTAGTTGGTGGGGTTGGCGTGTCCCGAGGGGCAGATGACGGACAGTGCCATGCGTGTGGCCTCAGTGTCGGGAACCTCAGTGCCGACCTCCTCCGGGGCTTCCCCCGGGGCTCCGGCTCCGGCAGCATGCTGCCAAGCTCATCGACTAGCTCCTCGGGCAGGTCCGCCACCGTCCAGCCGTCGTGGTCCCCGGGGACGTCGGCCTGGTCATCCGACTCCACCGGAGCGAGCTCGGCCGTGTCGGGCTCTGCCGCGGTCCCCGCCGGAGCCTCAGCCGCCGCCTCCGGCGCGATCTCCGGGGCGGGATCGAGGGCCTCCGGCGCCGTCTCCTGCCCGGCCGCAGGTGCGGCTACGCGCTCCTCGGGCTCCCGGGGTGGGGCTGCAGGCGCCGCGGCCTCGGCGCGCGCCTCCGCCGCGGGAGCTTGCGCAGCGCTGCCGTGATCGGCGTGTGCCGCCGCGGTGCCGGCGGTGTCAGCATCGGTAGGGACTCGCAGCTCCAGGCGGGAGGCCCGCACCACGGCGTCGACGACGGGCCGACCCACCGTGCCCGGCTCCTCGGGTGCCGCTAGCACGATATTCGCCTCACCGGGGATGAAGGACTCCATCCAAGTTGCCACACCTGCGGCGTCAAAGCCCTGACCGTCTATTTCAAGGCGGGGCGTGCCCCGCAGCGCCAAGTGGGTACCTGACTTCTCCAGGATGACCAGGCCGAAGTCCGGGATACGTGAGAGGTGACCTCCAGTTCCCATCACAAGACGATCAAGGATGGCAGTTAGGGACCCACCTTCATCTCGCAGCAACCGCCACAACCCGGCGACCAGCTCCTCGGGGACAGACTGCGGCAGCAGCAGTGCCCCCCGCGGCGTAACCGCAGCACTCCACGTCCCTTCCAACCACAGCGTCTCGCGTTCGGCGCTCTTGTCGGTCACGTTTTCTCCTTCAACAGGTGTCTAGACAGCGCCGAGCAATCGCCGCGCTTTCGGGCAGTGTCTCACAGACGGACGCAGCCGCCAATCGCCTTGCTCAGCGGAATTCATCACCACCCCTTCAGGCATCCCGGGTCGCGCGTACAGGATCGTCCACGCAGGAGGGTAGAGGCGACCCTCCAGCCACCCGGAAGAGCCCACGCCCTCATGCGGAGCCCATGCGGAGGGCGCTGCGGCCCAGCGGAGGGCCTTCACCGAATCACGCACTCGGTGTCCCCGAAGTACACCCGCCGCCCCCGTTCAACGACCTGCGCCTGTCCGGGGCGCAGCCGATGGATGCCCTGGGAGTCCTCCGCGTGCGTGCCGTTTGTGGAGTTCAGGTCAGTCACGCGCATACCGCTGCGCGCGGGCTCCAGCAGCGCATGGGTCTTGGAGACCGAGGGATCGTCCTGGAAGCTCGGCAGTAGGCGGCTGGCCCTGCCGGGAAGCGGGTCCGGCGCCCGGCCCAGTACCGTCGGCTGCGTAACGGTCAGCAGGTGCCCGTTAGCCGTAACCAGTTGCACCGGCACAGGGTCGCGCTCCTTGGCTATGACAACCGTGCCCGCCATGCGGTCATACCAAGTGCGCCGCCAGCCGCCGTCGTCAGTGCTCATGACCATAACCACGGGGAGCACCCCGAAGGTTGGCAGCGCCGCCAGGGCGAACAGCCAGGCGCGCTCTACCGCGGCCCGCCCCGGCGGGTCCGTGGGCCGAATCGCCCTCCGCAAGCGCACGGAGACCAGCGCCTGCCCGGGGCTTGCGCCCGAACGCGCCTGGAGCAGGATCATCAGCCCGGCCACGGCGGTGCCCGCGGCTAGGCGAGCGGCCGGCGGCAGCGGCACCAGTACCCCATAGCTGCGATGAGCGCGATGTCCACCACGCCGGCAATCACGCGCCTAATCCGGGAGGCTGGAAGCGGAGAGGGTGCGGATGCGGCCACAGCGACAGCATAGGTCTTGCGGAGTCGGCTATATTGCACAGGTCTGTTAAAGGAGTAGCACAATGCAGATCGCTGTCACCCCGGATCCGGGGAGCTGGGTCGTCATCCCTGAGTTCCCCCACCGGGATGGGCCCGTATGGAAGCGCAGACCCGCAGTCTGCTCTTGGACATGACCGGCCCGCAGTGGCGGGCCGCCTTCGCGAATCTCCTGGAGGAGCTGCGACGCACCGAACGGGGCACGGCCCTGGCCCGGCTGCTGCACGTAGGCGAGGGAGGGCACCAGATCTTCGCCGTCGACCTCAGCCTGGTGATTGCTCAGGACGACGGCTCCAAGGAGGGGCGTCGCGCCACCCAGCGCGCCCTGATCGCCGAGCTGCTGCCGCGTCCGCACGAGCCCCAGCGGCTGCGGCCGGCACCGCGAATGGCCGGCTTCCAGGCCGTCTCTGAAGACACCGAGGCAGGCACGACCGATCGTCCCAGTGCCATCGTCGTCCTGCGCATGGCGGGCCTGCCGACGGTCCCGGTCGACCTGGTCATGAAGGCCTGGAAGGCCACTCCGGAGATTGTCGCCTCCGCGCTGGATGACATGGTCGCTCTTGGCCACGTAGTCGCCCCCGTGGAGGCCCTGCCGCGAACGCCGGAGAGCTGAGCCGCCCCGGACGGACGGCTTGCTCCAGCCGCCGAGCCGGTATCGGCGTTCTGCTCGCGCCGGGCCCGCACGCCCGCTGCGGCCCGGGTGCTCCTCCGTTGCCTCAGTACTCAGCGGCCTCAGCGGCTTGCAGCCATTGGGCCTCCAGGTCGGCCTGCTCGGACTCGGCCTGCGCCAGTTGCCTCCCCAGCTCGGTCAGCTCGTCGACTCGCAGCTGCGCGGAGGCCTGCTCCATGCGGCGGTGCAAGTCGTCTATGTGCGAGGTGGTCCGGTCCAGGCGGCGCTCGATGCTTGCCAGCTGCTTGCGGGCGGCATGCACGGCGGCGCCATTGCGCTCCGGGGCCGGAGGGGCGCTCCGGGCTGCCGCTTCAGCATCCGCTTCCGCCTCACGGCGCAGTTGCAGGTACTGCTCCACTCCCCCGGGCAGGTCACGAATAGTCCCGTCACCGAGCAGGGCGATCTGGTGGTCCGTGACGCGTTCCAGCAAGTAGCGGTCGTGGGAAACCACCACGAGGGTGCCGGGGAAGGTATCCAGCAGGTCCTCCACGGCGGTGAGGGTGTCGGTGTCCAGGTCGTTGGTGGGCTCATCCAGCAGCAGGACGTTCGGCTGCCCCATCAGCAGCCGCAGCAGCTGCAGGCGGCGCCGTTCACCACCTGAGATCTCCCCCACCCGCGTCCAGGCCCGTGAGCGGGTGAATCCCAGGCGCTCTACCAGCTGGGCGGCGGTGAGCTCCTTCCCACCAACCGTCACCCGCTCGCCAACCATGGCGACGGCGTCAACCACTCGTGCACCGGCCAGCGGATCGAGCTCATGGGTGGTCTGTGACAGAGTGGCGACCGCCACCGTCTTGCCCCGCACCACCCCTCCCCGGGTGGGGGCCTGCGTGCCCTCCAGCAGCCGTAGCAGCGTAGTCTTGCCGGCACCGTTTACACCGACGACGCCGACGCGCTCACCCGGGGCCAACCGCCAGGTCACGCCACTGAGCACCTTTCGCCTGCCATCGGGCGCGGTGGCATCCGTGAACTCCACGCTCACGTCCTCCAGCTCGATGACCTTCTTGCCCAGCCGGGCGGTGGCCATCGCGGTCAGTTCCACGGTATCGCGCGGCGGTGGCACATCGGCGATGAGGGCCTCGGCGGCGTCGATACGGAAACGCGGCTTAGAGGTGCGGGCGGGGGCGCCGCGCCGCAGCCAGGCCAGTTCCTTGCGCAGCAGGTTCTCCCGCTTCTCCGCGGCGGCCGCGGCCTGGCGGGCGCGCTCGGCACGGGCCAGCACATAGGCGGCGTAACCGCCGTCGTAGGTCTCCACCCGCCCGGGTACCTGGGGGCGGCTGCCGCCGGGGTCGACGCCGGGTACCACCTCCCACACGTGGTTGCATACGGCGTCCAGGAACCAGCGGTCGTGGGTGACGGTAACCAGGGCGCCTGCGTCGCGCCGGCGGGAGAAGCGGGCGGACAAGTGGCGGGCGAGCCAGTCCACGCCCTCCACATCCAGGTGGTTGGTGGGCTCGTCGAGGATGACCAGCTCGGCGTCGGCGGTCAGGGTTGCCGCCAGGGCCACGCGGCGGCGCTGCCCGCCGGAGAGGGATGCGACCGGGGCGTCCAGGTCGAGGTCGGCCAGCAGCCCGGCGTGGATGTCGCGCACCGCCGGGTCGGAGGCCCACTGGTGCTCGGGAGCCTCACCGTGTACGGCGCTGCGCACGGTGGCGCCGGGCGCGAACCGATCGGCCTGGGTGAGCATGACGGCTCGCGTATCCCCGGCGCGCGTGACGCGACCGGCGTCGGGGGTGCGGGCGCCCGCCAGGAGCGCTAGCAGGGTGGATTTGCCGGCGCCGTTGGGGCCGAGCACGCCGATGCGCTCCCCGTCCTCGATCCCCAGGCTGACTGCGTCGAGCAGTATGCGGGGACCGACTGTGACGCGGACGGACTCGACGCCGAGCAGATGCGCCATCAGCCCACCACCCGGGCCCCGGCTACGGGGGCGTCCACGCGCAGGGCCTGGTCGACCAGTCCGGACGCGGTCAGGGCGTTGGCTACGCGCATGGCAGCGGCAGGATCGGGTGCCAGCGCGGCGATCGTAGGGCCGGATCCGGAGACGATGGCGCGCAGGGCGCCGGCGGACTCGGCCGCCGCGATGATATCCGCCAGTTGCGGGCGCAGGTCTAGCGCGGCCGCCTGCAAGTCGTTGTGCAGTGCGTCGGCCAGGGAGAACGGGTCGCCGTCGCGCAGAGCCGCGGTCAGGGCCGCCGGCACGTCTGCGGGAGCCGTGGCGCCCGGGACGAGTTCGTCGAAGCGGCGGAAGACGGCGGGGGTGGACAGGCCCTGCGCGGACGTTGCGAACACCCAGTGGTAGGTGCCGCGTGCCATTAGCGGGGTTAGCCGGTCGCCGCGGCCGTGTCCGACGGCGGTGGCACCCACCAGCGTGAAGGGCACGTCCGCCCCCAGTTCGGCCGCGAGGCCCGCCAGCTCCGCCTGGCTCAGACCGGTGCCCCACAGCGCGTTGCAGGCCAGCAGGGCGGCGGCGGCGTCGGCGGAGCCTCCCGCCATGCCGCCGGCCGCGGGGACGCGCTTGCGCAGCAGCAGGTCGACGCCGTCGCCCACTCCGGTGGTCTGGGCCAGCAGGGTGGCGGCACGCACGGCCAGGTTGGCGGCGTCCGACGGCACACCGGCGTAGGGCTCTTCCAGGGTGAGGGTGATGGCGCCGTGCAGATCAGCGGCCTGCCGACGGGCGGTGACGGTCTCGATCAGCCGTACGGCCTGGAAGACGGTGGTCAGGGGATGGTAGCCGTCGGCGGCAGGTGCGCCGACGGACAGGAACAGATTGACCTTTCCGGGTGCCTCCACTCGCACCTGGGTGGATGAACCGGAACGGGGTGGGCGCGGGGCCCCGCCGGCTCCGGGGACGGCATGCAGTGAACTCATGCCTGAATTCATGCCTGAACTCATGCCTGAGTTAGTACCTGGGTGCATGTCAGGGCTCATGTCTGGCTCCCGGTGTTTGCTGTGCCGCGCGGCGGCCGCTGAGGGGCGATTAGGGGCTCTGGGTCCGGCGCTGGCATCCCGGTATCGACGAGGGCCTGGGCGAGGGCGGCGAATGCGGTGACGTCGAGTTGTTCTCCGCGGGTAGACGGGTCGATGCCGACTGCGCGGGCGGCCGCCTCCACCTGCTCGGGGCCGCCCGCCAGGGGCGCCAGGGCCTTGCGGAGGGTTTTGCGCCTCTGGGCGAAGGCAGCGTCGATGACGGCGAATACCTGTGCGCGGGTGGCGGTGGTGGCCGGGGGCTCGCGGCGGGTGAGGGTGACGACCGCGGAGTCGACGTTGGGGACGGGCCAGAAGACGCTGCGACCGATGCGGGCGTCCCGGCGCACGGTGCCGTACCAGGCGGCCTTGACGCTGGGCACCCCGTAGGTGCGTGAGCCCGGGGCGGCGGCGAGCCGGTCGGCGACCTCCGCCTGCACCATGACGGTGGCGGTGCGCAGGCCTGGTAGGGCCGCCAGCACGGTGAGCAGCACGGGGACGGCCACGTTGTAGGGCAGATTGGCGACCAGCCGGGTGGGTGGGGCGGCGCCATCCGGTAGCGGCAGCGTCTCGGGGCTGCAGATGGTCAGGGCGTCGGCGGCGAGTACGGCCAGGTGATCCGCGGCGGCTGGCAAGCGGCTCGCAACGGTGAGCGGCAGGGCGCGGGCCAGTACGGGGTCGACCTCGACGGCGATTACGCGCGCACCCGTCTCAAGTAGTGCCAGTGTCAGGGAGCCGAGCCCGGGACCGACCTCCAGCACGGTCTCCCCCGACTGGACCCCGGCCAGGCGCACGATGCGACGCACTGTGCCGGAGTCGTGAACGAAGTTCTGCCCGCGGGACTTAGCTGGTCGTAATTCCAGCGCTGCGGCGAGGCGCCGAATGTCGGCGGGGCCGAGCAATCCGGGGGCGGGCTCGCTGGTGTCGGGCGTGGGCACGGGCCCAGCCTATGTCAGGAGCGGCGGCGGGGACGCCGCGACCCATCAGCACCCCACGGCGGCGGGGACGCCGCGACCCATCAGCACCCCACGGCGGCGGGGACGCCGCGACCCATCAGCACCCCGCGGCGGCGGGGATGTATCAGGTGGCGGGCGGCGCTACCGCGCGGTGCGTCGGCTCCGGTCAGAGTAGGCCGAGCTGGGCGGCGCAGTGCGGCCACTGCCCCCAGCCTGCCTGGGCCTGGAGCTTCTTGGCCATGGCGGTCTGGGTGGCGGTGTCGGCCTCATGCGGGTAGCCGGTCCCGCCCATGGCCCGCCAGGTGGACAGGGAGAACTGGTACAGGCCGTAGAAGCCGTTCCCGGTGTTGGTGGTGGGGTTACCGCCGGACTCGCACTGGGCCAGGGCCGCCCATACCGAGTCGTCACCGGCGGAGGAGCTGCTTCCGGTGGAGCCGCCGGAGGATCCCGAGCCCGATGCCGTGGCGCCGCCCCCGCTGGTGCCGCCGGTGGATCCCGTGGCGGCGTCGGTGGATGCGGTGGCGGCGTCATCCGCGACGCTGCCGGTGCCTACCAGCACGACCTCGTCGACCCGTTCGGTTACGACCGCCCGGGAGACCACCTCACGCGCGATCTCCTTGCCGTCCACGCTCGTTACCTGGTAGACCACTCGCGTGACTCCCGCCACACCCTTGGTCTCCACCTTCGTCTCGCCATCGGGCAGGGAGTCGGTCTGCTGCTCTACCCGTCCGAACTCCTCCGTCACGTCCTCGGCGACCGCGGAGACCGTGGTCTGGTCACCGCCGACCACCAGGTCCGTACCCTCTCCCGCAGCGACGTTCCCGGCGGTGATGTCCGCGCTTGCCGCCGAGGCCACGACGACGGTCTCCGGCAGGGTCTCGACGTCACCGCCCGGGGCGACAGCCTGTACTGCGGCGTAGGCACCGCCCGAGACGGACAGGGCCAGGGCCGCGGCCACGCCTCCGGCACGTAGCAGGCCGGGTTTGAGCAGATCTTTGACGGGTGTCATGGGGTCCTTTCTCGGTGGCGGCAGCCACCGAACCACTGATCTCGTGATCTCGTCTCGTGATCTCGGTGCCTACCGGACTTCACGCTAACGAAGCCCACAAGGCCCGGCAATGACATAGGTCACGAGTTGGCGTATGCCCCACGCCGCTCCGGGGCGGCCCGGGCGGAACCGCATGGACTTGCCGGGCGCCGCGGCGACGTGTAGCGGGGTCGCGCGGCATGTGAGGCGTGGCCTGCATTCCTGCATGGTGCCGCTCACGGCAGGGGTGTGAGGGGCGCGTGCGCCGCGCAGCAGTTCCCGCGGGTGCACCCGCCGAGGCCGGTACGCGGCCGCGGCTGTGGCGGTCAGTACCAGCCGGTGGACTCCGAGTGCGCCCAGGCGGAGCAGGGGCTGCCGTAGCGCTCGGAGATGTAGCCCAGCCCCCAGGTGATCTGAGTGGTGGGGTTGGTGGCCCAGTCGGAGGCCACCGAGCTCATCTTGGAGCCCGGTAGCGACTGCGGAATGCCGTAGGCGCCGGAGGAGGGGTTCTGGGCCTGGTAGTTCCAGCCGGACTCGCGGTTCCACAGGCTGACCAGGCAACTGAACTGGGAGTCGTCCCAGCCGTAGGAGGACATCATCGACTTGGCGATGGACTGCGCCGAGGCGGCTGTGGTGCCGTCACCGGAGGCCGTTGCGGTGGTGGTGGTGCTGGAAGTGCCCTCCGAGCTTGAGGAGTCGGTCGTGTCGGCGCTGCCGGTGCCGACCAGCACCACCTCGTCAACCCGCTCGCTGACCACCGCACGGGAGACCACCTCGCGGGCGATCTCCTTGCCGCCCACGCTTGTCACCCGGTACACCACCCGGGTGACCCCGTTGACTCCCTCGGTCTCCACCTCGGTCTCGCCCTCGGCGAGGGAGTCGGTCTCCTTCTCCACCTGCTCGAACTCGTCGGTCACGTCCTCGGTGAGCGACGAGACCTCGGCCACGTCACCGCCAACTACCAGGCCCTCGGCCACGTCCTGGCCCGAGGCTGAGAACGCCTGCATGCGCGCCTGCGACTCGGTGAGGGGGCGATGTCCGACTCGCCGAACTGAGTAGCGGCGTAGGCGCCGCCTGAAACCGCCAGTGAGAAGGCTGCGGCCACCCCGCCCGCGCGGTACATCACCGGGGATACGGAGGTCTTCGCCGGACCTGCGGCGCGGCGGCGGCCATGCGCTTCAGTAGTGCTAGTGAGGCTCTTCGAGGCTAGGGCTCCGAGCTCAACCAGGGTTGTGCTCAAGGAACTGCTCTGGGAGTGACGACCCACGGGAATTCTTCCTAACGGTTGACAACTGCTGATCACGCTAACCGACTACGCGTCACCTCAGCAACATGACCTGACCCATTTCACAGCCATATGCCGTAGACCTGAGCGGTGTTGCGCTCCAGCACCACGCCCATATCCGCCTCGCTCATGCCGCGCAATTGTGCGAGAAAACGCACCGTGTCGGGCATCAGGTAGGAGCCGTTGGGGCGGCCGCGCCAGCGCCCCGGAGGCAGGTAGGGGGCGTCGGTCTCCACCAGCAGCAGCTCGTCGGGCACGGCCGCGATGGCCGAACGCAGCTCGTCGTTAGCCGGGTAGGTGATGGGCCCGGCCACGGAGGCGTACCAGCCGTGCTCAGCGCAGGCCTCGGCCAGGGCCACTCCCCGCTGAAGCAGTGGAAGACGGTCCGCGTGGGGGCGCCGTCGGCCTCAAGAATCTCGACGCATTCGGCGTGGGCGTCGCGGTCGTGGATCTGCAGCGGCAGGTCCAGCTCCTTCGCCAGGGCGATGTGGTCGCGGAAGGCGTCACGCTGGACGGCGGCACCGCGCGGGCCGGTGCGGAACAGGTCCATGCCGGTCTCCCCGACGGCGGCGACGACGTCCCGGTTGCCGCGCACCTGGGCCTCCAGTCGGCTCATGGCCTCATCGAGGGACTCGTCGTGGTGGGGCCGGTGCACGGGTTCCAGGCCGTCGGGGCCGATCTCCCGCACCCCGGCGTGGGCGACGGCCTCGTTGGGGTGGACGGCCAGGGCGACCCGTACGCCGGGAAGCTCGCGCGCCAGGGCGAGGCTCGGCGTCCAGGTGGGCGTTTCGCATGCGGAGGTGATGATGCCGGTGACTCCGACTGCGGCCGCCCGGGCTACCAGTTCGACGGCGTCCAGCGGCGCGTCGGCACCGGGCCCGGCGGCGACCTCTCCGGGAACGGGCAGGTGGGTGTGGTTGTCGGTGACGGGCACCGCCAGGGGCGCGACGGCGTCGGCGGGCGGCCAGGAGCGGTCGCGGTGCTTGCGGCTCATGCGCCGGTGACGTCGTCGGGCTGGGAACCGGCGTAGCGGGCCAGCTCCTCCTCCACGATGCCCTCGTCGAGCTTGACGAAGACGGGCCTCGGCTTGGCGATCGGAGTGCCGACCACCACGGCGTGGCGCTCCCACGTGGGCACGCCGGTGTAGTCGCCGGTGATGATCGGGTAGCCGGTCCGCCCGGCGAAGGCATCGGGCAGCACCTGCGGGTCGAGCTCGTCCACCTCCTCGATGTGGGGCATGGGGGCGAGGGCGCCGTCGCCGCCCATGACGCGGTCGACGTCGTTGGCGGCGTGCGGCAGGAACGGGGAGAGCATGAGGTTCAGGTCGGCCACCACCTGGGCGAGCGTGTGCAGCACGGTGGCCAGGCGCCGATGGGCGGGGCTGCCCTCCTCCCCCTTGAGCTTGAAGGGCTCGGTGTCGGCAATGTACTTGTTCGCCTCACCCACCAGCCGCATGGCCTCGGCGAGCGCGGCCTTCTGCCGGTGGTGGCGGATCAGGTCGCCGACGGTGGCGAAACCGGCGTCGACGACGTCCAGCAGGGCCCGGTCCACGTCCTCCAGCTCGCCGGGCGCGGGGATGGCGCCGAAGCGCTTGTGGATCATGGCGGCGGTGCGGTTGACCAGGTTGCCCCAGCCGGCCACCAGCTCGCCGTTGGTGCGGCGTACGAACTCCGCCCAGGTGAAGTCGGCGTCGGCTGTCTCGGGGCCGGCGGCGCAGATGAAGTAGCGCAGGGCGTCGGCCTGGTAGCGGGCCAGGAAGTCGCGCACGTAGATGACGATGCCGTGGGAGGAGGAGAACTTGCGGCCCTCCATGGTCAGGAACTCGCTGGAGACGACCTCCGTGGGCAGGTTCAGCGCCCCCATTTCGCCGCTCTCGCCGCCGCGATCGCCCTGGCCGTTGTAGCCGAGCAGCTCGGCGGGCCAGATCTGGGAGTGGAAGACGATGTTGTCCTTGCCCATGAAGTAGTAGGACAGGGCCTGCGGGTCGTTCCACCACTGGCGCCAGGCGTCGGGGTCGCCGCTGCGGCGCGCCCACTCGATGGAGGCCGACAGGTAGCCGATGACGGCGTCGAACCACACGTACAGGCGCTTGTTGGGCTGGTCCTCCCAGCCGGGGATGGGGATGCCCCAGTCGATGTCGCGGGTCATGGCGCGCGGGCGGATCTCCGCCAGGATGTTCTTGGAGAAGCGGATGACGTTGGGCCGCCAGGCGCCGGAGGCCTCCCGCTCGTCCAGCCAGACACCCAGCGCGTCGGCCAGGGCGGGCAGGTCCAGGAACCAGTGGGAGGACTCCACGAACTCGGGGGTCTCCCCGTTGATGCGGGAGTGGGGGTCGATCAGGTCGGTGGGGTCGAGCTGGTTGCCGCAGGTGTCGCACTGGTCGCCGCGGGCGCCGGCCGAGCCACAGATCGGGCAGGTTCCCTCGATGTAGCGGTCGGGCAGGGTGCGGCCGGTGGAGGGCGAGATCGCGGAGCGGGTGACCTGCTCGACCATGTAGCCGTTGTCTCGCACGGTGCGGAACATGTCCTGCACCACTCGGTAGTGGTTGCCGACGGTGGTGCGGGTGAACAGGTCGTAGGACAGGCCCAGAGCCACCAGGTCCTCAACGATGAGCCGGTTGTTGCGGTCTGCCAGCTCGCGCGGGCTGATTCCCTCCTCGTCGGCGGCCACCAGGATGGGGGTGCCGTGCTCGTCAGTGCCGGAAACCATGAGGACGTCGTGGCCGGCCATGCGCATGTAGCGGGAGAAGACGTCGGAGGGGACGCCGAATCCGGCGACGTGTCCGATGTGGCGGGGACCGTTGGCATAGGGCCAGGCGACGGCGGAGAGGATACGGCTCATGGGGCAGCCTATCCGTTCTGGCGGCCGGGGGCGCCCCGGGTTGTTCTCCCCCTGTGTTTGCGGCTCCGGCACCCCTATGGTGGCGGCGACGAGCACGCTAGGTGTGCGTCATCGACCTTGGAGGAGATCGCGATGCCCCGACCGCCCGCGTTAGGAGCACCGCGAGTCCTGTTGCGCATCGGCGTAGTCCTGTGCCTGGTGGCGCTGGCCGCGCTGGTCATCTGCCTGCCCATGAAACACCCCATCAGGGACCTGCGGGTGCTGGAGCTGGATTCGGCTGGCGAGACCACTGTGCGCCTTGACGGCCAGACAACATATGGACTGTGGGATACCGGAACCGCCGACTGCACCGTCACCGGGCCGGACGGGGAGGAAGTCGCGGTCCTTCCGCCGTCGGAGGAGACGCCAGTGGCCGATCATCGGATTCTCGGAGTGATCGAGGTCGAGGCGACCGGCGATCACACCTTCACGTGCTCCGGGCGGAGGATATCGGTGGGGCGCCTGGTCGACCTCCGGATCGTCGACTGCGGTTGGTGGGGAGTGATCGCCGCCACCTGTATGGGCCTCATCGGACTGCCGCTGGCTACGCTCGGGGGCCTTTGGCACTTTATCGGCAATAGGCGCGTCAGGCTGAACCGGCGCGGCCCCGCCGCAACCACCCGGGAAGTCGTCCGGGATTAGTCGGCGCGCCAACGTCGACCTGCTTCCCCACAACGTCTCGCGTCGCTCACGGAGGCCCCGCGGGCGACACGGCACGTATCGTGAGCGTGCTGCCGCATCGACCGGCGCCTACCACACAGGAGTAACCCATGGCCAATCACCCTTCTCCCGGCTCCCCCTACGCGCACGCGCCCCAGGGCGCAGGCCCTACCAACCCTTTCGGCCCTGCCGCACCGGCCGCGAAGGGACGTAAGGGACCACTGATCCTGCTGCTGTCCGGCGTGCTGCTGATTGTGGCCGCAGTTGTGCTCATCGTGGTGTTCACGGGTATGGCGGCCCGAACCGTGGGCGGCCTGCAGCCGATTTCCGCCAATGGATCGACCGCGGTGCAGCTCGAGCCTACGGCTGTGTACGGCCTGTACGGTAACGGGGACTCGCAGTGCACCGTGACCGCCGCGGACGGCACGGAGGCGGAGGTGAGCGGGCCGTCGTCTAACGTCACTGTCAATGAGCGGCGACTGTTCGGGGTTGTTGAGGCAGGCGTGTCCGGCGACTACACGGTCACGTGCACGACTGACGTCCCCGGAGAGGACGTTTACTTCGGTGAGCTCATCGACGCTCAGGCCATCATGCACAGCGTGTTCAGCATCTTCCTGGTTGTGGGCCTGCTCGTCGTGGGCCTGCCCCTGACCATCGCCGGGGTCATCTGGCTGGTTGCCCGCAGCGCGCACAATAAGCGGGCGCTACAGGCCCAGTCCTCCGCGCCCTTCTCCGGGCGTCCCGGATTCTGAGTCGCCAGGGGCAGTAGGCTGCAGTCAAACGTAGAATTCGTAGGCGAAGCAGCGCCGTGACCGCAACATGAATCCGAGGTGGCAGACGTGACGGTGTGGAATCAGCCCGGCCCGGTTGGCGGTGGCTCACCGCAGCCGCCCCGGGGGGTGGACTCAGATGGCCTACCGTCCCTGAAGGTGCCGCGTATCCTGACGATCGCGGGCGTGGTCACGCTGCTCGTGGGGATCGGTTTATTCGTCACCGCGGTGCAGACGGCGCCGAGCGTGCTGGAGAAGAACGCGGTAGACGTGGAGGGTGACGGCACACCGACCGCGCTGATCCTGCTCGCGGACACCGAGTACGGCTTCTATTCGGAAGATGCCGATACCACCTGTACGGTCAGCGACCCCGCAGATACGGTCCTGGATGTTTATCAGCCCGATCGCAAGAGTGGACAGCCGCCGCAGGTGCTGAGATTCCGCTCCAACGACGCCGGTACCTACACGGTTGCCTGCACCGGCGACGACACAATCACCATCAACGTCTCCAACGTCTCCCCGGAATGGGATAGCAGCGCCCGGCTCGCACTTACCTCCATCCCCTTCGCCTTGGCGGGGGCTGCCATCACGACGGGCGGAGCAGTCTGGCTGATACTGCGCAGGCGCAAGCGCTCACGCATGGTCGTTTCCCGGCTCTTCGCGCCAGGCCATGCGGGCGCGCCGGCATTCACGGCCTTTCCCCCGGACGCCGGCGCCGTTCACCCGGACGCGACGGCACCGGCCCCGGGCGCATACGCATCGCCACAGCCGCCTAGTGCCCCGTCGGCAACCATGCCGCCTCCAGCTACGCCGGCGCCGCCTGCCGCGAACCCGCCGGCGCCCAACAGTTACGGCTTCGCACCCCAGCAAGTGGTTTACCGTCCCCTCACTCCACCCGATGGCGAGCAGGGCTCCTGACACCTGGCACTCCGGGAGGCCTCCTCCGCCCAGTTGTCGCTCCTTAAGCGCCTGATCAGGCTTCGGCCGCGGGGCCCGTTCCTGCGGCGCGCGCTGCGAGGGCGGCCCGGTAGACCTCGTTCGGGCGAGCGCCCGCCTGGGAGGCCACCTGGGCGGCCGCTGCCTTGAGCCGCATGCCTCCTGCGGCGAGGCGCAGCGCCTGGGCGGCAGCGGTTGCCACGTCAACCCGGCGTGGCGGCGCGCCCGCGACTACCAGCACGACTTCTCCTAGCACACCCGCGGCGGTGGCGTCCGCCAATTCACCCAGGCTTGCCCGCCGCACCTCCTCATGCGTCTTGGTCAGCTCGCGGCACAAGGCGGCTCGCCGGTCCGCGCCGAAGGCCTCCGCCATGGCGAGCAGCGTCTCGTGAGTTCGGCGAGGCGATTCCAGGAACACCATGGTGCGCGGCTGATCGGCGAGTTCAGCCAGGGCTCGGCGTCTGTCACCGGCCTTGCGCGGAAGGAATCCCTCAAAGGTGAAGCGGTCGCTGGCAAGGCCGGACAGCACCAGGGCGGCGAGCACTGCGGACGGCCCCGGCGCCACGGTCACAGGTACGTCGGCACCGGCGGCAGCCACAACGAGCCGGAAACCCGGGTCGGAGATCCCGGGCATGCCGGCGTCGGACACGACTAGTACCGATTGCCCCGCGCGGGCGGCCTCCAGCAGTTCCGGGATTCTGTCCGCCTCATTGTGCTCGTGGAATGCCAATACCCGCCCGGTGACACGTGCTCCCATGCGGTGAGCGAGGGCGAATAGGCGGCGTGTGTCCTCTGCGGCCACCACCTCGGCCTGCTCCAGGGCGGCGCGCAGGCGGGCAGAGGCGTCGGCCACGTTTCCGATCGGGGTGGCGGCCAGAGTAATCACTCCCGGCTGTGGTGCGGCGCGGTCCGGCGGTTCTGGGTCCGCCTGCGCGGGTGGCGCGGCGTTCGCAACCCCGGCGGGCGGGGTGGCGTCGCTCATGTCGTTATTCATGGCCTCAGTATGACGGGCCGCCATAGACTCGCAGACGTGACTTCACCCTGTGCTGCTTCACCGGATGATCCCAGTTTGCTCGCTCACCCTGACGCGTCTTCCCAGGCGGCCGAGTCGAGGCTGCAGACCCAGCCGGCCGACGGCGCCCCGGTAGACGATTCTGCGGCGTCCGACGCGGGCGCCTGCGCCAGTGGCGCCCCGCTAAGCGCCTATCCCCCTGCTGTCCTGGGTATTGACGCCGATCCGGCAGCACCGCGCAGCGAGGATCAGCTGCGCTCCCTGCTGGGCCTGGAGCCGGTCGAGGGCGCACCCTTGCCTCGGCAGGTGCGAGTTAATGGCTGGATAGCCACGGTTGTGGCGGGTGTAGTGGCTGCGTTCACCCGGCTGGTTGGGCTGGGACACCCGCATCAGCTCATGTTTGACGAGATTTACTACGTCAAGGACGGTTATGCGCTGTGGCACAACGGGTACGAGTCGACGTGGTCTGACGACGCCAATGAGCTGTTCGCCCGCGGAGACTTCTCCGCATTGACAACGGAACCAAGCTATGTGGTCCACCCGCAGCTGGGGAAGTGGCTGATCGGCCTGGGAATGCAGATATTCGGGGCGGATTCGCCTTTCGGGTGGCGTTTCATGCCTGCGCTGGCGGGCATACTGACGGTAATCATATTGGCGCGCCTGACGCTGCGACTGACTCGTTCTCCGCTGCTGGCGGGCTTGGCAGGCCTACTACTGGCCATCGACGGCGTCGGGATAACCGAGTCCCGCATCGGTCTGCTGGACATTTTCATCGGCCTGTTCGCCACCGCCGCGCTGTACTGCCTGGTTCGTGATCGCGAGTGGTCGCGGGCGCGGCTGGCTGCGGACCTCGCGGGCACACTCCCGGATTTTAGAGCGCCCCGAGCGCATTTGCGTCCGTGGCTACTGGCGACCGGGCTCATGTTGGGCCTGACCTGCTCAATCAAGTGGTCGGGAGCCTACCTGTTGGCGGCGGTTGGAGTCCTCGTGGTCGCGTGGGATACCCAGGCGCTGCGGCGGGTGCAGGCTAGGGCCTGGTTCCTGGAGGGTCTTGTCGCGCGGGGCGTGGGTGACTTCATTCGTCTGGTGCCGGTGGCCTTCGTCGTGTACCTGGTCGCCGGCTGGGGATCGTGGTTCCTGCACGACGGCGCCTACCGGGATTGGGCGCAGGTGCAGCGGGCCGAGCAGGGGTCTGTAGCGCGCGGGTGGTTGCCGGATGCACTCAACAGCCTGCTTGAGTATCACCTGTCGATGTACAACTTCCACGTCCAACTGGACAGCGAGCATCCATACATGTCCAAACCGATCGGCTGGCTCTTGCAGTTGCGGCCGACGTCGTTCTACTGGCTCAGTGAGCAGGAGATGTCTGGTGCGGACTGCGGCTCAGACCGTTGCATCCAGGCCATCACCTCGATCGGCAACATCCCCATCTGGTGGGGCGCGGTGCTGGCACTGCCATTCGCCGTCGTGGTGCTCGGCGCCCGCAATCGAGACTGGCGCATCTGGGTCCCCCTGATCGGCTACGTCGGCCTGTACCTGCCGTGGTTCATCTACTCCAAGCGGACCATCTTCACCTTCTACACCGTGGCCTTCGTTCCGTGTGTGGTGCTGATCCTGGTCCTGTCCGTCGGCTCGGTTGCAGGCTTGCTCAGGCCCGTGCCCGGCTCGGTGCTGGCCCGGCGTGAGGCGCAGTTGCTGGCCGAGGGGCGTGTCGGCCCGGGGCGCCCGTGGCCCCGGGGCCCGGTGGCGTCCTTCTTCGGTTTCGGTTTGCGTCCGGGCCGCATTCACCTGCCGTCCACCTGGACCGGCGTTCCGACATGGCGGGTACGCTCCGAAGGCGTCGCTCTTATTGGCAGCCTCCTAGTGACTGCGGCAACGTTCGCCTTGCTGTGGTCACCGATATGGACTGGTAAGACTGTGCCCTACACGTTCTGGCTCTGGCACATGTGGTTGGAGTCTTGGGTCTGACTGCTCGAAGGGCGATGATCTAAGGCGGCTCAGGCCGCCTGGAGTCGGTGCGCCGCGCTAATGGCAAATCGAGCCCGCGTACTCGCCCGGCGCTCGGCCCTGAAAGGGCCGAGCGCCGGGCGGGGTTGATGAGCAGCAGACCGCGCCGCCTGGGGTCAGTCCCGATGTCTGTTCCGGTGCCCGTGGCAAAGGGGACCCCCACCCCGCTGAGGGTGCGTAACGAGCGCCATCACCCCGCCTGCCGCTCGAGACGGCACCGCTTACCACGCCTGCACATGGCTCCCAGCCGGGTCAATCACTGATCCTTGCGACCCGAATACCGTCCAACACGACCGAGGCCCCTCCGCGGAGCCTCGCAGCTCGTCATGCGCCCCGCTAACACGAGGAGAGAACGGCTCGAGCGTATTTGTTCGGGAAGCTCGGCTACTACTTGCGCCGACACTCTACGAGCCAATAGAGCCCGCGCCGATAGAAACGGTCAAAGCGAACACAGAGAGTCATTCGGCTGTGAACGATCTCAGAGGGAATCAAAGGAACGGCTAGCCCAACCCATGGTTCAAGGCCTATAGCAGGCAACTCGTGCCGCAACTCGCGCGGCCGCCCGAGCCGAGGGCCTCCCCAAGCGACCTGATCGCCCTGGGGTTGTGTGTGTGGTTGTGGGTGGGTGGGTGTGCCGGCGGCGTCCTACTCTCCCGCCCGCCTGTCGGGGGCAGTACCATTGGCGCTGGGGGGCTTAGCTTCCGGGTTCGGAAATGGGTCCGGGCGTTGTCTCCCCCGCTGTGACCACCGGCACGACCCGCCCGCCCCCAGCCACACGCACTAGCCTGCGTGCCTGCCCCCCACTGTGCGGGGTGGTTTGGGTCCGGTGTCGTACCCCAGCCAGCATCCCCCCGTGCCGTGGTGCTGGCCGGGTGGGGTGCTGGGTGTCGTGGTTCCTCTATGCTCGTGTCCCGCCACACCCCCGCACCCGGCCCGCCCCGTTGTCTCGGGGGGGGTTGGGGGTGCCTGGTTGCGGCGTGTGTTGTGCCCGGCGTGGTGGGCTTGGCTGGTCGTGGACCGTACAGCGGACGCCCCCCGGGCATGGGGGTGGGTTGAGTGCGTGCGTGCGTGCTTGTGCTGCCTGCCCTGCACGTGGCCTGCTTGTGTGGGGTTGGTTTTTTGTGTTGTGTTCGGCTGTTGTTAGTACCAGTCAGCTCGCAGCAGGTTCACCCGCTTGGTGGGGCTGCCTGCTTCCACGCCTGGCCTATCGACCCAGTAGTCTACTGGGAGCCTTCCGCGCCCCCCGGGCGGGGGCGCGCGGAGACCTTATCTTGGAGACGGTTTCCCGCTTAGATGCCTTCAGCGGTTACCCGGCCCGAACGTAGCCAACCAGCCGTGCCCCTGGCGGGACAACTGGCGCACCAGAGGTTCGTCCGTCCCGGTCCTCTCGTACTAGGGACAGGCCTCCTCAAGTCTCCTGCGCGCGCAGAGGATAGGGACCGAACTGTCTCACGACGTTCTAAACCCAGCTCGCGTACCGCTTTAATGGGCGAACAGCCCAACCCTTGGGACCTGCTCCAGCCCCAGGATGCGACGAGCCGACATCGAGGTGCCAAACCATGCCGTCGATATGGACTCTTGGGCAGGATCAGCCTGTTATCCCCGGGGTACCTTTTATCCGTTGAGCGACGACCCACCCACACGGGATCGCCGGATCACTAGCTCCCACTTTCGTGCCTGCTCGACCCGTCGGTCTCGCAGTCAGGCCCTCTTGTGCGCTTGCACTCGACACCTGGTTGCCGACCAGGCTGAGAGAACCTTTGAGCGCCTCCGTTACTCTTTAGGAGGCAACCGCCCCAGTTAAACTACCCACCAGGCACTGTCCCTGGCCCGGATCACGGGCCGAGGTTCAGGCGCACGCCACAGCCAGAGTGGTATCCCAACAGCGACTCCGCCAGCACTAGCGTGCCGGCCTCACAGTCTCCCACCTATCCTGCACAAGCCATGGCGGGCGCCAATACCAAGCTATAGTAAAGGTCCCGGGGTCTTTCCGTCCTTCTGCGCGTAACGAGCATCTTTACTCGTAATGCAATTTCGCCGAGCTCGTGGTTGAGACAGTGGAGGAGTCGTTACGCCATTCGTGCAGGTCGGAACTTACCCGACAAGGAATTTCGCTACCTTAGGATGGTTATAGTTACCACCGCCGTTTACTGGGGCTTGGGCTCACCGCTTCACACCACGAGGACGTGGCGCTGACGGATCCCCTTAACCTTCCAGCACCGGGCAGGCGTCAGTCCGTATACATCGCCTTACGGCTTCGCACGGACCTGTGTTTTTAGTAAACAGTCGCTCCTCCCTGGTCACTGCGACCCTCACCCCTAGCCCGCAACGGGGCTTCAGGGCCCGGGCCCCCCTTCTCCCGAAGTTACGGGGGCATTTTGCCGAGTTCCTTAACCACGATTAACTCGCCCGCCTGGGCATACTCTGCCCGACCACCTGTGTCGGTTATTGGGTACGGGCGGCGGACCACCTCGCGCCGAGGCTTTTCTAGGCACCACAGGATCACCCCACTATCCCCCACCCCAACAGGCAGGGTCACCATCACGCCTCACCCAGCCCCACCCCCACAACAGGGAGGCAGGGCGCGGCGCCCGGATTTACCTGGGCGCCGGGCCACACGCTTGAACGGGACAAGCCATAAGCCCCGCCGGGCTACCCTAGTGCGTCACCCCTGTTAACACGCTTGCCTACCAGCACGGAGGACCCCCAGACCCCAAACCACCCCCCACACCCGCCCCGGCCGGCCGGCCCCGAAGGACCAGCCACCCGGCAGCAGGAAAAAAAGGGGGGCGCAAGGGCGTGGGTTAGCACCCGCGCGTCAGCACTGGCGGTGGACCGCCGGTACGGGAATATCAACCCGTCATCCATCGACTACGCCTGTCGGCCTCGCCTTAGGCCCCGACTCACCCAGGGAGGACGAACCTGCCCCTGGAACCCTTGGTCATACGGCGCCGGGGAATCCCACCCCGGTCTCGCTACTCATGCCTGCATTCTCACTCCCACGCCGTCCACCCGAACGGTCACCCCCGGGCTTCACCCGGCGCAGGACGCTCCCCTACCGCCCAGGCACCACGCAACAGCGGCACCCGGGCCCGCGGCTTCGGCGGTACGCTTGAGCCCCGCTACATTGTCGGCGCACGACCACTCGACCAGTGAGCTATTACGCACTCTTTCAAGGATGGCTGCTTCTGAGCCAACCTCCTGGCTGTCACCGCGACCGCACATCCTTTCCCACTTAGCGTACACTTAGGGGCCTTAGCCGGCGATCTGGGCTGTTTCCCCCTCGACCACGAAGCTTATCCCCCGCAGTCTCACTGCCGCGCTGACCCCGAAAACGGCATTCGGAGTTTGACTGGCATCAGTAACCCAGTAAGGCCCCTCAGCCAACCAGTGCTCTACCTCCGCACGGGAACACGCGACGCTGCACCTAAATGCATTTCGGGGAGAACCAGCTATCACGGAGTCTGATTGGCCTTTCACCCCTACCCACAGCTCATCCCCCCCGTTTTCAACCGAGGTGGGTTCGGTCCTCCACACGCTCTTACACGTGCCTCAACCTGGCCATGGGTAGATCACCCCGCTTCGGGTCCAGAACGCGCCACTAAACGCCCAACCTAGGACTCGCCCTCGCTACGGCTCCCCACAACGGGTTAACCTCGCGACACGCCCTGACTCGCAGGCTCATTCTTCAAAAGGCACGCCACCACCCGCCCCACACGCCCAAAAGAGCGGCGGGACAGGCCCTGACGGCTTGCAGGCGCCCGGTTTCAGGTACTATTTCACTCCCCTCCCGGGGTACTTTTCACCATTCCCTCACGGTACTGATCCGCTATCGGTCACCAGGAAGTATTTAGGCAGCCAGGTGGTCCTGGCAGACTCACGCAGGACTCCACGGACCCCACGCTACAAAAAGGGGAAAAACACGCCCCACGCGCCACCAGCAGGTTCAGCCTACGGGGCTATCACCCTCTACGGCCCCCTTCCCAGAGGATCCGGCTACCCACCAGCAAAGCACGCGGGCCCACGGCAGCAGGCCCCAGGCACGCCCCACAACCCCGCAGCCGCAACCCCTGCCGGGTAGTCACACGACCACGGTTTAGCCTCATCCGCCTTCGCTCGCCACTACTAACGGAATATCTTCTCCTACGGGTACTGAGATGTTTCACTTCCCCGCGTAACCCCCCGCCCCCTATGAATTCAGGAACGAGTGACACGGCACAACCCGTGCCGGGTACCCCCATTCGGAAACCCTCGGATCACAGCCCGCAAGCCGGCTCCCCGAGGCATATCGCAGGCCGCCACGTCCTTCATCGGCCCCTGGTGCCAAGGCATCCACCGAACGCCCATAAAAACAACACAAAACCACCCGCGCACCCCCGCCAGCACCAGACGGCGCCACCAGGACCGCGCGCGAGCCACAGCAAAACACAGCAACCACAAAAGCAAGACAAAACAAAACAAGCAAACACTCGAAACACTCGCGTCCGCTATACAGTTCACAACCAGCCAGCCCACAGCCCCACCACCACCAGCCAAGCCGGCACCAGCAGGACCCAGGCACAACCAGGGCGCGCAGCCCCGGAGCCCGACAGCATGCCACCCCCCAGCCACCCCCCACCCCCCAGCACAGGGAGAGCAAGAAGCAGCCAAGGAGCCCCACCCCCAGCCCGCCGCCGCCACCAGGCCCCACCAGGCACCAGCCCAGCAAGACCCCAAGCACGACAACGACGAGCCACAGGAAGGATGCTTGCCTGCCCGGCCGGCGCCAAGAAGACTCCCTAGAAAGGAGGTGATCCAGCCGCACCTTCCGGTACGGCTACCTTGTTACGACTTCGTCCCAATCACCAGCCCCGCCTTCGACCGCTCCCCACAGGGCCACGGGCTTCGGGCGTCACCGGCTTTCATGACGTGACGGGCGGTGTGTACAAGGCCCGAGAACGTATTCACCGCGGCGTTGCTGATCCGCGATTACTAGCGACTCCAACTTCACGGTGCCGAGTTGCAGGCACCGATCCGAACTGAGACCGGCTTTAAGGGATTCGCCCCGCCTCGCGGCATCGCAACCCACTGTACCGGCCATTGTAGCATGCGTGAAGCCCAAGACATAAGGGGCATGATGATTTGACGTCATCCCCACCCTCCTCCGAGTTCACCCCGGCAGTCTCCCGCGAGTCCCCACCCGAAGTGCTGGCAACACGAGACAGGGGTTGCGCTCGTTGCGGGACTTAACCCAACATCTCACGACACGAGCTGACGACAACCATGCACCACCTGCAGGCCGGCCCCAGCCACAACAAGCAGCAGGGGAACCACCGTCTCCGGCAGCAACCAGCCCATGTCAAGCCTTGGTAAGGTTCTTCGCGTTGCATCGAATTAATCCGCATGCTCCGCCGCTTGTGCGGGCCCCCGTCAATTCCTTTGAGTTTTAGCCTTGCGGCCGTACTCCCCAGGCGGGGCACTTAACGCGTTAGCTACGGCGCGGACGCCCCGGAAAAGGACCCCCACACCCAGTGCCCAACGTTTACGGCGTGGACTACCAGGGTATCTAATCCTGTTCGCTCCCCACGCTTTCGCTCCTCAGCGTCAGCAACAGCCCAGAGACCCGCCTTCGCCACCGGTGTTCCTCCTGATATCTGCGCATTCCACCGCTACACCAGGAGTTCCAGCCTCCCCTACTGCGCTCAAGCCAGCCCGTACCCACCGCAAGCCCCCAGTTAAGCCAGGGAATTTCACGGCAGACGCGACCAGCCGCCTACAAGCCCTTTACGCCCAGTAATTCCGGACAACGCTCGCGCCCTACGTATTACCGCGGCTGCTGGCACGTAGTTAGCCGGCGCTTCCTAACCCGGCTACCGTCAGCCCACCCACAAAGGAGCAGGCCTTCACCACCGGAAAAAGAGGTTCACAACCCGAAGGCCTCCATCCCTCACGCGGCGTCGCTGCATCAGGCTTCCGCCCATTGTGCAATATTCCCCACTGCTGCCTCCCGCAGGAGTCTGGGCCGTATCTCAGTCCCAGTGTGGCCGTCCACCCTCTCAGGCCGGCTACCCGTCAAAGCCTTGGTAAGCCATCACCCCACCAACAAGCTGATAGGCCGCGAGCCCATCCCCCACCAGAACAACCAAACGATTGAACCTATACCAACCCACCCATGCAGGCAGGCCAGACCACCCCGTATTAGCCGCCCTTTCAAGCAGTTATCCAGGAGAAGAGGGCAGGTCACTCACGTGTTACTCACCCGTTCGCCACTAACCAACCCCAGCAAAAACCAGAACCAGCCCGTTCGACTTGCATGTGTTAAGCACGCCGCCAGCGTTCGTCCTGAGCCAGGATCAAACTCTCCAAACAAAACAAAAACCAAACAAAGAAACCAACAAAAAACACCAACCAAACAAACAAACACGACACACTATCGAGATCCCAAACAACACACCCAGAAGAGATTCACCGGCTGCAAGGCCAGGCCCTCTCTCAAGGCACCGGAGTAGCTTATCCAGACCCGCGTTCCTCCGTCAAGCCCGAGATCAGTGATCCCCGTCTCGCCAGAGTCTCATGCCGACGCTTCTAAGGCGCCAACCGAGCCTGGTAACTGCTCCTAACCGCTGCTCACACCTTCCGGCGTTCGCCGCGGCGGGGAGTACTTTACGCACACCCCGACGGATCACGTCAAACCGTGCGGCAGTGACGTCCAGCACCCTGGAGCGATACTGCCCGGCCTCCCCAACTCGCCAGTACACCGCGGACACGCAGATCGGCTCGCTCCAGGGGTAGTTTCAGCCCATGGCTCCCAGCCGCAAGCCCGACAGCAAGCGCTACACCGTGGACTACGACTGGTTGTGGCGGCGGGAAGATCCGACCGCAAGGGCGACACTCAGGTTGGTCGTCTCCCACCGCTCACCCCGCCTTGCCGCCCGCGCGGTGGAACGGCTACTTGCACGGCTTCCGGCCGGCTCCGGCGGTACTCGCGGCTCCGGCGGGTGGGTGGTACTCCCTGTACCCGACGATCCATGCGCTTTGGACATCGTCTCCGGTGGGCAGGACGTCGCCGATGGCATCCAGTCCGGAGCGGATGCGATCTACGACGCCTTGATCCCGCTCGAGAACCTCAGCCTGTCCTGGCATGAACTCACCCCGGACACCGTTCCCGGCCGTTCCACCAGCTAGGCACCAACGAGCACCTCGCCGGAAGCTCCCAACCGCACCCGATACGGCCGACGGGCGATCAGGCGCGAATTTCACTAATGCGTGCCTTGCCAGACGTGGGGCGCCCCGACTAGCCTCGGCCGTCCCGGCAACGAGGTGTTCAAACTCGACCAGTGCACGCGCATTGACCAGCCGGGCACGTCCAGGAGTTCCAGTGGAAACCCGCACAGTCCTGGAGATCGTTGGATGGGCCGGATCGGGCCTCGTCATCGTCTCCCTGGTGGTAGCCAATCAGCGAACCTTCCGGAGGCTGAACCTAGCCGGCTCCCTCATCGCCACGGCTTACAACCTCGTCCTCGGCGTCTGGCCCGCGGTCGGTATGAATGCAACGATCGCCCTCATCGATTTGTACTGGCTGATCCGCCTGCGTCGCAGCGTCTCCCCCTTACCGGAGTCGGGCGAAGTACCGGGTCTCGTCAGGTTTGGGGGTGCGGGGTCGGTTCGCCGGGTCGCGGGTAGGCGCCTGCGCCTACGGAGGGGCCGGCGGTGAGGGGACCGCTGGCCGCGATTCTGCTGTGTGGCTGTGTGCTGCGGTGGCCTGCTACGCCACTTCGGGGTTAACAACGCCGGTTAACGGCCTGCTGAAGGGCTGCAAGGCATACAGCAGGCAGGCAACTAGCGTTGCTGACGCCGAAGTGGCGTTGCAAAAGGCCCGGCGCACTACCAGCGGAGAGGGGCACGCTAACCGCCCGCACATCAGCCCCACAGGCTCGGGCCCGCCATACCGACAGCGACCACGACGGCAATCACGACGGCGAGGCTCGTGGGGGTCGGCAGCAGGCCTCACCACCGAGCGCCCGCCCCGCCAACCAGTAACCGCCGAGCCCCGCACTCAGCACCGGCTGCAACCGACTGCATGAGATGCGGCGGCGTCCCACCCGAATCCCGGGTGGGACGCCGCCGCATCACAGGGTGGAGCTAGGGGGATTCGAACCCCCGACCTTCTCATTGCGAACGAGACGCGCTACCAACTGCGCCATAGCCCCGGAGTAGGACTGATCGTAGCACCGTAACCGTGGCCGCCCGCAAATCGCACAGCAGTGACACGCAACACCGGCGCCTGAGCCAGCGGGCCAGCGGGCTCAGGCACCTGCGCGGCGTCGTTCGAGCACCGCCTCCAGATCGATGGGGTGGAATACCGGCTCGTCAGCACCCGCATCGATGTCGGCGGTGGGGTAGGTACGCACATTGCGAGGACGTTCCGGAACCGGGGCGGAATCGAATGCCGGCTCCGCCGGGGGCTCGTAGCTGCGGCGCGGAGCCGGCGCCGCCAGAGTGTAAGTAGGCGCCGGGACGCTAACCGGATGCCAGCCCTGAGGCGGAGTCGCCGGGGCCTTAACATCACCAGCCCCAGCATGACCGGCGCGGCCGCTCACCTTGGGCGCGGAAGCCGGGCCGCGCGGCGCAGGCGGCGCAACCGCGAGTGCGGGAGCCGCATCATCCCGCTCGTCTCCCGCCTCGAGCTCCTGGTCGGCCGCGTCAGCCTCAGCGGCTGGCAGAGGCGCCTCATCCACCGCGCCGCCCCCTGAGCCGGCCGTATCTACCGCATCAGCCGCATCCGCCTGGGCCGCCGGATCAGCCGCCCCCTGCTCCGCGAGCCCGGCATCCAGCTCACCGGACAGCGGCGCATCGGCGCCGGCAGCCGACGCATGCCGGTCCTCACCCTGCTCAGCCGTCTCGGCCTCTGCACGGGGCCTCACCGCCGTCCCGGACTCCGCCGGCTCATCCGCAACCAGGCGGCGCCCGGCGGCACCGCCGGTCAGCGTGGTCAGCTCACGCTCGAGCGCAACAATCCGCCGACGCTCACGCAGATCGGATACGGCGGAGGCACGAGCCGCCCGGCGCCCCGCAACCGCTGACACACCCAGCAGGCCGGCGGGAGCGAGCACGGGCCACCAAGGCATCGCGGTCACCCCGGCGACCACGAGGACGCCGACGGTGACGCCCAGCAGGATGAGCGCGACCGTGGCGCGGTGCGAGGCGGCCACCCGGCGCCGCTCGCGGCTGCGCTCATGCGCAGCACGCACGCGTTGCAGCTCACGCTCCTTGCGCAGCGCGCGCACATTCCTGACCTCGGGCCGATTCATCGCCCTCACCTCCGGTCGGCGTCGAAAAATCGTGGTGTGCCCACCGCAGCAGCCACCCTCCGCGGCGGCTGCGCTTCCCGTTGCGAGAAGCCGCAGCCCAGAGGAGTAGCGGTCCTCGGCATTGGCCATCCCCATCGCCTCGCGGCGCCCTACCAGGAACGGCAGCAGGTACACGGCGAGAACCGTTACGAGCACGACCAGCGCCCACGTCTCGATTCCCACGGCTCAACCGTAAAGGGGCGGGCACCCGGATTTAGGGCACTTACCCGGCGTGTTGGCAGGAATTGCGCCCGCGTTTTAGCCGCAAATTCTTTGCGGTGTGAGCTAGGCCCACCCGTCACGCCTCAGTTTTCACATTCGTCCCAATCGACTCACAAATCCCGCTTCGGCTACGCGGTCCTCGGCGACGACGGCGAATACAACATGATCCTCCCAGGCGCCATTGATGTACATCAGCCCCCGCTGCACCCCCTCCTCCCGCAGCCCGAGCCGCCTGCACACAGCCAGGCTGCGGGCGTTGTCCGGCCTGACGTCGATCTCCACGCGATGCAGCCCCACCTGCGGCCCGAGCAAATGGTCCAGCACCATCGCCACCGCAAGCGTCATCACGCCGCGCCCCTCCCACGGCGCCCCGATCCAGTAGCCGACATTCGCGCACTCCAGCGCGCCCCACCGGATCGATGAGACTGACACCTGCCCCGCCAACGCGCCATCGACCTCCAGCACGAAGGGCATCGCCTCGCCTCTGCGCGCCAGCCGATTCTGGGTACGCGCGTACTCCCGAAAGGACCCCAGCACGTCGGGGCTGCCTGGCGGCAGCGTCGCCTCCCAGGGCGTCAGGCGGGCGTCGTCGGCCAGGCGCAGCCGCTGCCACTGCGCCTCATCGCCGACCCGCACGGGGCGCAGACTCACCGTGCTCGGCCCGCGTGCCAGCGAGCGCGCCGTCACCGCGGACTCGGTCAAGCGCACCGGCCACGGAAAACGACGCCGCCGCCCCCACAAACCGCCGCTGCCTACCCACCCAGCCAGACCACCCAGATCGCCAAGGCCGCCGCGACAACCGTTTGCCACTGCTGCTCCCGCCGCTCAGGCGTCAAGTAGCAGACAGTGCAACGTGTCCCCGGACACCACAGTCTGGGTGTCCTCCGGCACGACGGCGATCGCATTGGCCTTCGCCAGACCCAGCAGTCGACTGGCCCCCGGCTGCGCCGTCGGCCGGGCGGCATATCCACGTGCCGGCGAACCGGTCAGATGCACCGGCACGAACTGCCGTTTACGGGCCGGAGAGTGCCAGCCGGAGGATATCGTCGCCGGCACGGACGCGCGATGGAGATCCTGCCACCCCGCGATCTGCCGCAGCACCGGGCGGATGAAGGTCTCGAAGGCGATCTGCGCGCTTACCGGGTCACCGGGCAGGCAGAAAATCGGGGTGCCCTCAACCGTGCCCACGCCCAGCTGCCGCCCCGGCGACATGGCCACGGCGTCAAAACGCACCGTACCCAAAGGCGCCAGTACATCCTTGACCGTATCCCCTGTCCGACGCTCAACCCGCCGGTGGTGATCAGCACGTCCGCGCGCACGAGCTGGTCCTCGATGGTCTCGGCCAGTGCACCCAGGTCGTCGGGCACCGCCGCCACCCGGAAGGCCTGTCCGCCTGCGTCGGTCACCGCGCAGGCGAGCGCGTGCCCGTTGGCGTCGTATACGTCTCCGGCGTCGCGCGCATGATCGGGCTCGACGAGCTCGTCGCCAATGGACACGATCACCACCCTGGGCGCCGGATGCACCTTGACCCGGTGCCGGCCAATACCGGCCAGCAGCGCGATCTGCCGCGCCGAGACGCGCGATCCCTGCGGCAGGACCGTGGTGCCCGCCTGCACATCCTCAGCACGACGGCGCACGTTGTCCCCGGCTGCCACCGCCGCCTGCACCTGCACCCGCGAGTGGCCACGGTCCGTGTCCATCCACGGCACGACGGCGTCGGCTCCCAGCGGCAGGGGCGCGCCGGAGTCGATCAGAATGGCCGCACCCGCCACCAGGCGCGTGGGGCGCATGTCCCCGGCCCGGACGGCGTCCATCACCTCCAAGGCGGCGGGCGAGTCCGCGGAGGCAGCGGCGACGTCGGCGGCGGCGACCGCATACCCGTCCAGCCCGGCCAGGTCGACTGCCGGAAGATCAATATCGGCAACTACGTCCTCGGCCAAGACGCAACCCACCGCATCCAGGAGAACCACGTCCAGGGGCGCCGCGGCCCGGGCGATCTCCAAGCAGGCGGCCAGGTGCTCGGCAACGGTACGCATGGGGGCTTGTCCTCCTCCGGCCCGAGTCCCGGCTACGGGCCTACCGGACCAGGCTACCCGTCTGCAGCGGGCGCCCCGGTGGTGGACCACCGAATGAAACCCAGCCGGGCCTATGGGGACAACACCCCGGTCTGCGCCTACACTCCCCCGCCCGTAACTGCGACAATGCTGCCATGAGCACTCAGGCACGCGTCCTGCCAGACACCAGTTCCCTGGCGGCCAGCGACGCCAAGGAGCAGCTGCGCCAAGTACTGCGCCGCCACCGGGCCACGCACCACCGTCATCCCGAGCACGGCCACAACTCCACCTGCCAGCAGCTGACCGCGCACATCCTGCAAGCCATCGCCGGCATGAGCACCGTAGCCGCCTACGTGTCGGTGTCGCATGAGCCCTGCACCCGGCTGCTGCTGGAGCAGCTGGAGGGAACAGGCACCGCAGTGCTGCTACCGGTGCTCGGCCCGCAGCTGACCCGCTCCTGGGGCTATTTCCGCGGGGTGGCCGACCTGGCCGAGCGCTCTCCCGGGCGCCCGCCGGAGCCGAGCGGCGAGGTACTGCCCGCCACCGCCATCGCCGACGCCGAGGCCGTGATCGTTCCGGCGCTCGCGGTCGACCGCTCCGGCCGCCGCCTGGGACAGGGGGGCGGCTGGTATGACCGAGTGCTGCCTCTGAGACGCAGGGGAACACCGATCTTCGCCGTGGTCCACGACGACGAGCTGGTAACCCAGCCGCTGCCCGGCCAGCCGCACGACGCCCCCGTAGACGCGGTCATCACACCCGACGAGTGGTTCCTGCTGGAGGGATCCGCATTCGCCGGCGGGGCCGCCGATCACCACCGAGACTGACCGCCATGCCGACGGCGGCGCAATCACATCCGCTTCCTACGCCAGTGGTCTTCCGCCTGCCGGCACCACCCGGCAGTCCTGCCCGCCATCCACAACCGCGGTAGGCGACACCCCGCGAGTCCCGCGTTCACAGGGCGGCTGCGCGCACAGCTCACGGATGCCACCGTGTGCATATGCCTCAGCTCCGCCGTCAGCGCCCCCGCACCCACCAGGCCGAACGCAGTCAGAAGCCGGCGCGCCGCCGCCCGCCGCGTCCCTCGCTACTGCTGTGGCGCCACCGCCACCTGGTCGTAGCCATCTGCCTGGGTGCCGCCGTGATCGCCGCGCTGGGGGTGCTGCGGCCCGCGCCGGCAGGGCAGCAGGAGGTTCTCGTCGCCGCGCGACACGTCAGCGCCGGCACGATTCTCACGGAAGCGGACATTGAGGTGCGCGCGGTGGAACAGTCGGCGCTGCCCGGGAGCGGCCTGGTCGGGCCGGAGATCGTGGGCACACGCGCCGCGATCGCCCTGGAGGAGGGGACGATTCTGACCACCTCCATGACCAGCGCCTCCCTGGCCGCCGACCTGGCGCCGTCAGAGCGCCTGGTCCAAGTGCCGGTCGACGTCGGCGCACAACTGGCCGAACCGGGGGCCAGGGTCGACGTAGTGGCGCAACGGGGCGCCACAGCGCCGGACGGGACTGCGGCCGGTGACCCGACCGCAGTCATCTGCTCGGGCGCACGGGTGGTGCTGACCCAGGTGGAGGGAGACAACAGTCAATGGAGCACCCGGACGAAGGTCACACTCGTTACCCTTGCTGTTCCCGCTGTGGACGCTAGTCTAATCGTCGGCGCGGCCACGAATGGTGCGCTCGGCATCGTGCTGAGCCCATGACACCGCCGCCCCTACGCCACGCGGTTGCGGCCCGTCTCCCGAGCGCTGCGCCGTTTCCGCTTCATGACCTCCGCGGGTGGCAGTTCCACACCCTCGCTCGACAACGAAAGGTTCCCCATGCTCAAGGGATTCAAGGAGTTCATCGCCCAGGGCAATGTCCTCGAACTGGCCGTCGCCGTCATCATCGGTGGTGCCTTCGCCCCGATCGTGCAGGCCATCACCGATGTCATCATGGGCATCGTCGGCGCCCTGGTGAAGCAGCCGAACTTCGACTCCGTGCTGCAGTTCTCCATCAACGGCTCCGACCCGATCCAGCCGGGCATCATCATCACCGCCATCGTCAACTTCCTGCTCGTAGCCGCCGCGGTCTACTTCTGCGTAGTGGCGCCGATGAACCGGCTCACCGCACGCCTGAAGAAGGAGGCGGAGGACAAGCCCGCCGAGCCGACCGACGTCGAGGTGCTCACGGAGATCCGCGACCTGCTCCAGCAGCGCCAGTCCTGAGCCGTGCTCGCTGCTGCTCGCACTGGGCCGGCAGCGACAGCCCTATCTGCACTGAAGTGGTGCCCGCCAATGCGGCGGGCACCACTTTTCTTCTGCTGACCGGCTCCTCTCCGCACCCGCGGCGCCGACTCCAGCTGCATCAGGCCCGAGTTATCGGCGCGAACGTGGTGCTTAAGATCGGGGTTTTGGCTGGTGTGGTGCGGGAAAGTCGGGGTGATTATGGTTTGGGAGGTTAATCCGGGGCGGTGCTTGACATTCGCGGGTAGATGTGCGTGCCGTGAGAACACGGTCCCCACGAGCAAGGCTCTGCCCGATCTGCCAGACCCCGATGAAGAAGTCCGGCCGCACCGCCGCAGGCACCAGGCGGTGGAAGTGCACCGCCTGCCGGTCCTCAACCACCGCGCCGCGCCCGCTCTCGCCGGGTGGGGCCGAGCAGGCGGTGCTGGGCGAGTTCATCGACTGGGCGACCGGCAGCCGGTCCCAGGCCGACGCCGCCGGCGGTAGCGACAGGGCGTTTGGCCGCCGGACGGCCTGGTGCTGGGACGTCCCCGTCCCCAAGCCGCCGGCTACCGGCCAGGTGCACTCCCAGGTCTTCATCGACGGGATGTGGCTGGCCCACAAATGGGTGCTCCTGGTAGCCCGCAGTCCCACACACGTGATCGCCTGGCAGTGGGCCGCGTCCGAGAGCGCTGCGGCCTACCAGGCGCTGCTAGCCGACCTGGCCCCGCCCGACCTGGCAACCACCGACGGGGCCGGCGGCGCCCTAAAGGCCATCGCCGCCACCTGGCCGGGCACCCCCATCCAGCGGTGCCTGATCCACGTACACCGCGACACCGTCCGAGACCTGACACTGCGCCCCAAGACCACCCCCGGCAAGGCCCTACTACGCCACTCCCGCAAGCTGCTGAGCATCTCCACCACCGAGCAGGCCACCGGGTGGCTGGTAGCCCTGAGCGACCACACCACCCTGTACCGGTGCTGACTGAACCAGCGCACCACCGCCGAGCAGGGCCCCGAAACCGCCGCCCGCACCGGCCCCAGGCGGTGGTACAACACCCATCCCCAGAGGAAGACCTCGGGACCCGCGAAGGCTGGGCCGGACGAACCAGCTAGAACACCGCGACACGCACCAACCGCACACACACTCGCGCCGACAACCCCGCAACTGCCACCACGCCACTAGATCCACCCCGGGACGGCGCCGGGACAAAGCCGGGACGAAGCACGGCACACGCATCCGGCGCCCGGACCGCTTACCCGCCCCGTGTCTTGCACGACCTCGGGCCGCGTTCCACGACCTTGGTGTACGTTGCACGACCACCCCGGGGTCGTGGAGGACGCACCAAGGTCGTGCAGTATCACCCAGGGTCGTGCAGTGTCGTGCAGTGTCATGCAAAGCCGCCCAGTCCCCGACGCCGGAGGCCACCACTACCGCCAGTACGCACCCCGCAGGATGGGGCACCACCCCCACCCCCGAAGAAGGCCTCAGGACCCCCAAAGGCCGGGCCGGACCAACCAGCTAGAACACACGACACGCCCGAACCACACACACATTCGCGCCGATAACCCTCAGGCCCATGACCGGCTGTTCCGGTTGGGGTACCTGGCGGCACGAACCGGAAGGGAAGGCGTTGCGGGCGCCGCGTCAACCGGTACGCAGGCTCAGCCCCAGTGCGGCGGCACCTCCCGCAGTAGGCGGGCATCGTTGGCATGATCGGATGATTCCCGTCCTAGCACACCGCCATCGCGGGCACGGGCGCCACTGAGCGCGTCAACGCCGCGGCGGCGCTCTGCCTCCGCCTGCGCCTGCGGCAACTCGCCCTGGGCAACCCGGGCGGCGTCCTGGGGTGACAGCGCCACGACGCGTCGCCTCCGGCGCGACCCTGAGGAATCGCTCACCGGGTCCGCCGAACCGCGTTGGCCAGCACCGCGTCAATCCCGGAACCACGCCGACTCAGGGCCAGCGCCTGGCGAAGCTCCTCAGTCTCCTCGGCCGCGGTACGCTCCACGCCGTCGGAGCGGATCCAGGCAACCAGCTCGTCGAGCTGATCGTCGGAATAGGCCTGCAACGGCAGCCCCTGGGCGATCGGCGGACGATCGCCCCGCCGGGGCGGCTCCGGTGAGTCGCCGCGTGGGGCCGCATCAGCCGCGGTCCCCGGATCGGTAGAAGCCGACTCCACCAGCGGATCGTCCTCCCCCGGGCGCTCGGGCAGCGGTGGCGCGCCCCTGACCGGTTCGGTGCGGGAGGCCAGCACCGCCAGCACCTGCGCCTCGATCTTCTTCGCCTCCGTCTCAACATCGACGAATACACCTGCCGAGTACGCCGTGTGCACGTGCCAGCCGCGCTGCTGCAAGCGTTCGATCCAGTGCCGGTCCCGCCGCCGCAGGCTCGGCTGCGCCACGTAGTCGACGTCGTCGGTGAGCACCGCGACGAGTAGCTCCCCCGGCAGATCCGGGTGACCGATCGCCAAGGGAATGCGCACGCCGCCCTCAATGCCGTAGCGGGGCACAACCACCAGGCCCTTACGCCACAGGTGCTCGGCCAGTTCCACGAGCAGGCGCTCCGGGGCGACCTCCTCCTGCTGCGGATACTGCCTGCCGGAGTCGGCGGCGTGCACCAGCACCTCGCGCAGCAGGCGGGCACCGGGCGCGTGCAGACGCCCGGCGTCGATGTCATCCGGACCCAGGCAGGACACAATCTGAGTGCCCCCGCGGGAGGCGCACAGGGCCTCAACCAGCCCCACCATGCCGCCGATATCACTGACCGCACCAAAGCTGTGAATGGTGCGGCCGTGCGGAGTCTTCGCGTAGCCGACAGAGACGATTATCTGATCGCGGCGCAGGGAGCGCGCCTCCCCCAAGTCGACGACGACGAATGGCTCGGACACACCGGTCTCGAAGTAGTCGGCCAGGGCGGGCGAGCCAACAACGGCGGCGGCCGTCGCGCGGCGGATCTCCTCCGCGTGGCGCGCGTTCAGGGCGATCACACCGAGCGACTGCTCGGGACGAGTCAGCGCGTGATCAATAACCAGGTCCACCACCCGGCTGACCTCGGCCGGCACCGACTCCACGGCGGTACGGCCCGGTGCCGGCATGCCACGCCCCTCAACCAGCTCCAGCGACAGACGCGAGCGCCCGGGCGGCGCCGGAATTGCCTCCACGACGTCGTCATAGCCGTTCGCGGCAAGGAACGCGGCGATCTCCGCGTCCAAGGTGTTGCGGCCCGTGGGCAGCGTAACCTGCGGCAGGTGCGGGCCCAGTTCGGCTGCCAGCCCAGAAGCAGCGCGCCTGGGGTCGCCGACCACAAGCACCTGCTCCGCGCGCACGAAGGCGGGAATCACCTGGGAGACCGGCACATTCGTGGATGCGTCCAGAATGGCCAGGTCCACCACTGCGTCGGCAGCGAATACCTGCGGCACCAGCGTGGGCGGAATGATCCACACCGGCTTGGCAACCATGGCGATGGGGTGCGAGGCGATGACATCGCGCAGCGACATCCCCTCCTCCAGGGACAGCGCCCGGTACAGGCTGCGGGCGGCGTCCTTGTCGGCGTCGACCGCCTCCCGCACGCGGCGTGCGCAGGCCTGGGCCACCGGGCCGGCCAAGGAGTCCGCCTGAGCGGCATCCAACTCCCGCAAGGACACGGCCAGGTCATTGAGGGCATCCGCGTCCAGTCCGCCCAGGTCGGGGTCCTCACGCATGACTTGCGCCAGGAGGGATGACCACCAGCAGTAGGCGAGCTCATCGTCGATCTGCTCCGGCTCCACCTGCCGGGACGCCAAGTCATCCAGCAGCGGGATGAGTCCCAGGTCATCCAGGGCGGTCGTGACCCGATTGATGTCCGGCAGCTTGTGGACCGTGACGTCGTCGGCCGCCAGGACGCGGGAGCGCTCCTCCAGGTCCACCAGCGGCAGGTCCATCAGGGAGTTGTCCGCACCGATCACGGGCTGCAGTGCGGAAACCGCCTCGCGTGCACGGGCAGCCACGCGCTGCATCTCATCCAGGCCCTGCGGCAGGTGGGGCCAGCCCCCGTCCGGGTCGTAGCGGCGCCACACCTCCCGGCGCTGCTGCACTTTGACCAGCTCCCCGTGCAGGTCGGCGACCTCCCGGCCGGGACGCACCAGGTCCTTGGCCTGCTTGGTGAACCGGCGCCTGGTGGACCGCCCCATCTCTACGCGGTGCTCCTGGCGCCACTGCTTGGACGCGGTGGCGATGACCATATCGGCGGCGGAGCGCTCGAAGACCTCGGGGAGGAAGACATCGAGGGAGTCGCGCACCCCGTCGAGCATCTCCAGCTGCTCACACCACTGCGCGAGCGTAATCGCCCGGGTGATCCCAGTGGAGTCCGCCGCAGCGGCCACCTGCTCGCGCACCGCGGGCAGGAGCTCGTCAGCGAGCCGAGTAAGCCGTGCCAGCGCGTCGGTAGCGTCGTCGACGTCGTCAACCACCATGCCGTTCCAGGCGGAGTCGGCCAGGGAGCTGGTGAACAGGCCGAGCGCGTGGGCGCGGTGAAGCAGTTCCGCGGCACGCTCGCGGCCGGGGGCATCCAGGCGCTCCAGGCGGCCTGCCACAACGCGGGCACTGGTGCGCGCACGCACCCGCCCGGAGGTGAGCTCGGCAAGTTGTTGAAGCGCGTCGTAGGCTGAGGCCCCCCACGGCTCGCGCGGCGTATGCAGGGCAGTGACGTACCGGGAGAGCTTGTCACGCACGGAGCTCAGCCGACTGCGCATACCGACGATGGCGGTCACGTCCAGATCCGGCACGTTCACACCCATGGCGGCCTTGATGCCCTCGGCGGCGTGGCGCCGCCAAGCGGGATCCTCTGTCAGGTCCAGCACGATGGAGCCCAGGCCGAGCTCGCGCAACGCGTCAGCAACGGCATGCCCGTCAGCGCTAGTGGCGGGCACGTGCAGCACCGTGCGGCCCAGGGCGGCGGCGTCCGCCATCACGGCGGCGAGGGTGGCGGCGACGTCGGATCCAGGAGGGGCGTCCAGTAGTAGTGAGGCACCAGTGCCAACCGCCTCGACGGCGTCGAGCTGGGCGGGATCCAGGTCGCCGACGCCGCGTTCCCGCTCCGGTGCCCGGTCGGAAGGATCCGGCTGGGGCAGGGTGACGTCCAGGGCCGCGCGGGCAGCGGCGTCGCCAGCGACGGCCGCCACGAGTGCGGAGGTGCGCGCCCGGTCAATGGTGGCGTCGAAATCCTCCACCAGCGCCTGCCCTGGGTGTACGAAGGCTCCCACTACCAGGCGCTCGTGGATCTCGAAGCCGGGCAGGTACTCCCGGCCCAGCGCGCCGATGGAGCTCAGGGCGTCGCGCGGAGTGAAGCCGTCATCCGCCAAGGTGGCACGGGCGACGACATTCACGTCCGCCGCACAGCCGTGTCGGCGCAGTGCCCGGGTCAGGACCGGGTTCACCTCGATCGAGCGGTCCAGGGTGAGGGAGGCGTCGGCGCCGGCACTGGACAGGCGCACCGGTCGCAGCAGCACGGGGGCGCGCACCGAACGCACGGCTGCCGGCGGTCCGGCAACGGTCGCGGCGTGGACGGAAGGGTCAGCGGAGCTACCGCCCAAGGAGTCCGGGTCGGCAGGGACGTCCGCATCATCGGCGCCGGATACCGGCTCGGTCCAGCCGGCGACGCCGATGGCCAGGTAAACGGGGGCAACACCGAATCGCCTGGAGAGCTGGTCGGTTCGGCCGACCAGCTCGCGCAGGGACTGGCGGGCGACGCCGAGGGCAACGCGCTCACGCACGAGGCTGCCCAGGTGGGTGGGTCGGCCTGCGTACAGCTGGGCCAGCCCCGAGGGATGCGCGGCCGTCAAGTCAACAATGCCATCGCGCTCGGAGAATGCGTCGAGGCTGGAGGTCCCCCCGAGGTCGGCAAGCTCCTGCCGCCAGGCAGCCAGTGCCTCATCAATGCGTGCCCTGCGGTCGGAGTCCTCCGGCGGGGTGTCATCCGGCTGCTCGGGCGCAACAGTCGTTGGCGGCTCGGGCCGGTCGGCGCCCTCGGAGTCACGTGCCCGCGACCCGGCGTCGCGCCGGTTGCGGCCCAGAGAAAACAGTGAAGGCGTCATATCCCCGCACGATATCCGCCCCGCCGCCCCGGACGGTGCCGACGCACCGGAAGCGCCGTCACTAGCATGCCGGAACATTGGTTGCATTCGAGTGCCCCCGGCGCGATTCGAACGCGCGACACCCGCTTTAGGAGAGCGGTGCTCTATCCCCTGAGCTACGAGGGCCGGCTGAGGACGGCTGCGATCCTACCTGATCGTACGGCGGTGAGTACCGTCGGGGTGCGGCCGGAGGCCTCCGCTCCAGCCGCACCCCTTCCGGCGGCGCTCAGGCCCGCGACCAGGGAATCGTCTGGTTACGGCCGACCCGGACGTCCTCATCCCGGGTACGGGCCGGAACCACCATGACGGGACAGGAGGCGTGCGACAGTACCGCCTGGCTGACCGAACCGAGCAGCAGACCGGAGAAGCCGCCGCGGCCGCGGGACCCGACCACCACCAGGTCGACGGCGGTGGAGAACTCAGACATGAGTTCAGCTGCGTTTCCGTCCAGCGCGTGGCGCCGCACCACCACGTCGGGGTACCCCTCGGTGGCCTCGGCGATGGCCCGGTCCAAGCCGGAGCGCACGTCGGTCAGCACCTGCTCACGGTCCACGGCGGCGGGCAGCCAAGCAAGCGCCCCGGCGCCGGAGGCCATGGGGACGGCCGCAATCGCCGTCAGCTCAGCACCCCAGGCGTCAGCCTCGCGCACCGCCCACTTCAGAGCCTTGCGGGCCGAGTCCGAGCCGTCCACGCCAACTACGATGCGCCTGACCGGGGTGAAGGCGGAACCTTCCGTGTGCCGCGGCACGACCACCGCCGGGCAGTGGCTGTGGGCGGGCAGGGCGGAGGACACGGTCCCAAGCAGCCGGTCGGCGAAGCCGCCGCCCCCGCGGGTACCAACGACGGCGAGGGCTGCATCCGCGGACAAGTCGACCAGCACCCCGGCGGGGTCACCGGTTTCCAGTGAGCTGGTCACGGTCACGCCCCGGTCCTGCGTACGTGCCACCGCCTCGTTGACCACGGCCTCGGCACCGGCACGTACTGCGGAGTCGTCCAGTGCGGCGTACCCCCCGTCAAGGGAGGCCGTAGTAAAGGACGGGAGGGAGTAGGCGCACAGGATGTGAACGCGCCAGCCGTTGCAGGCGGCGCGGTCGACCGCCCAGTCGACCGCCTCCAGGGATTCGGGTGAGCCGTCAACTCCGACGAGGACGACCTTGTCTTCAGCCATGGGTTGTGCCCCTTTCTGCGAGCGCCTGTAACTCGACCACACTCATTTTGCCCCGTGGGCGAGCGTGTTCCAAACCACGTTTTGAAAATAGCATGTGGGGGCGGCCGGCACGGTGACCGGCCGCCCCACAAGGTGGAGCGAGTCAGCTGCTAGCTCAGCCCACGCGCACGTACTGCGGCGAACCGTAGACCGCGCGGTAGGACACGCCGGTCGCCGGCGTCCCCGCGTCAATCATCATGCCGCCACCGGCGTAGATGCCGACGTGGCCGCCGTAGTAGACGATGTCACCCGGCTGCGCCTGCGCGGCGGACACGACCGTGCCGGAGGCGCCCTGCGCGTAAGAAGTGCGGGGCAGGGAGATGCCGACCTGGGAGTAGACGTACTGGACCAGGCCGGAGCAGTCGAATCCGCCGTTAGCCGGGGAGTTGGAGCCCCAGATGTAAGCCATGCCCGTGTACTGCATGGCGATGGAGACTACCGAGGAACCCGAGGGGTTCGCCGCAGCGGGGCTTGCGGTGGTCGTGGCCGCGGCCTCCGCCGTGGTGTCCGTGTCAGCGGCAGCCGCGTTAGCGGTCTCGACTACCGCATCCGCTTCAGCAGTGGCCTCCGGCTCCGGCTCTTCCTCGACCTCAACGACGGGGGCCTCGGCAGTCGGGGCGTCAACGGTCTCGACGTCGTTGGGCACGACGACGGAGGCGGCGACCTGCACGGACTCGTTGGTGGAGACCACGGTGCGCGCCTCAGCGGCGAGCGCCCCCACTCCCTGAGTCTCGAGCGAGCCGGCGGACTGTGCGGCCTCGTTGGTGTTTGCAGCGGAGGCGCCGGAGGCGATCATGCCCAGCGCGAGGCCTGAGGATGCAGCAACGGCGAAGCCGCGACGGGCAACCGGGGCCACAGAGGTCATCGGGGTCAGCGGGCGAGCAGCCTTGCGATGCCGAGCCGAGGTGCTTGTTGTCATGTAGTGGTTCTCCTCTGAGATGCCTACGAGGTGAGCTGTCGGGTTCGGACTGGAGACGCCCGGCCCGCGTCGCGCGGGCTTCACCCCAAGGCTCCGGCGGGGGCCGAAGCCGCGTTTGGTTCCCCCGTTCCTGCCATGTATGTGGGATATGACAACCGGGGGCAAGCGGCAGGATTGAGCCCCGTCCCCGGTGCTGCGGCCCTTTGAGCTCCGCAACGGTGGATACGTTACCCGAGGTCGCCGGTAGCCGTCACGGGGAGATCACACACATCGCCGTGACAAGTGGCACATGCTGCTTGCGGCGGTTGACCAGGCACGGCGAGGGTTCGCGTGCTCCAGCCTGGCCAGGCGCAGCTAGACCCACTCGGTTGCCGAGTCGAGCCACATGCAGAGTTCACGCATGAACGCAGGCGCCCCGCTCCTGAGAGCTTAGGAGCGGGGCGGCACCGGAGGCCGACGCGTACGTGAATACGCGAATGATGCAGCCGCCTCAGGCCCAGGGAGGCCTCAGGGGGAACGGCGAGTCAGCCCACGCGCAGGTAGGTGGCTCCCGAGTAGACGGCGTGGTAGGACACGCCTGTGGACGGGGAGGCGTCAACCATCATGCCGTCGCCCGCGTAGAGGGCCACGTGTCCGGACCACCACAGGATGTCGCCGGGCCGTGCCTCTGCCGCTGAGATCGGGGTGCCGACCGCGCGGATCTGGCCCGACTGGTGCGGGATGGAGATCCCGTACTGGCCGTAGACGTAGGACACCAGACCGGAGCAGTCGAAGGCGGACGGGCCTGACGCGCCCCAGACGTAGGGGGTTCCGACGTACTGCATGGCCAGCGCGACCATGCCCTGCCCGGAGGTGCCCTGCCCGGCGGGAGCGCTTGCGGCGGCCGCCTCATCGGCCTGCGTGGCCTCGGAGTCCGCGGTTGCGTCGGCGGAGGAGTCCGCCTCCTCGTCGGCTTCCTCCTCAACGACCGGGGCGGCGGCGGTAACAGCGTCGACCTCGGTTATGTCGGAGCCCCAGGCGGCATCCGAAGCTGCCGCAATCGCCGCGTTCGTGGTCACAACCTCGCGCGCATCACTAGCCAGTACGGCTACGCCGGCTTCCCCGAGGGCGCCGGCGGACTCACTGATGGCGTCGTCGTCTCCGGCGGCGTTCGCACCGGAGGCGATCATGGTCAGCGCCAGGCCGGAGCTTGCGGCTACAGCAAGTCCCCGACGTGCAACCGGAGCAGCATCCGTCAACGGGGTCAGCGGGCGAGCAGCCTTGCGGTGACGAGCCTTGACGTTTGTAGTCAATTAATTCTCCTAGTGAGCCGCCGAGGTTAGCTGTCGGGTTCGGGCGGGAGAGGCCCGGCCCGCGTCACGCGGGCTTCACCCCGAGGCCGCCACCGAGTGGCTGCGGCCGGAAAAGTGGTTCCCCCGGGCCTGCCGAAAAAGATCGCTGGGAGGGGAGGGCTCGCACCGGCAGGCTTGGGCTCTGCGGGCCTCTCCACGGTCGGATTGCCGAACGCGGACTCCAAGGTAGTGGAGTTCCCGCGTCAATGGACACTTCTCCCCACCCTCAAGGCTGTGGAATCCCCCACGCAAGGAGAGCGCATGCGAGTACTTCGCCCGCGGTATCAACGCTTCAGGAACAGGTGGCGGGTGAGGGAGCCCTGCAGCAGTGCCGAGGCCGACTCATCATCCTGACGAGCAACCCGAATGCCTCCGACGGTGGATGTCAGCCGCACCGGTGTGCCGGCATGCAGATCGGCATCCTCGAACCGGGCGATCAGCTCTACATCGGCCTGGATCGGCTCGCCTACACGCGTAATGACAGCGTCGGAGCGACCATCGCGAACCAGCCGCTCGGCGCTGATCTCAGCCGCAGCAGGCGAAGGAAGCGTGGGAACCCGCTCCGGAATCGGATTGCCGAAGGGGTCGGTCGAGATGTCATCGAGTATCGCCGCCAGGCGGTCCTCGACCTGCTCGCTCATTACGTGCTCCCACCGGCAAGCCTCGTCATGTACGAGCCTGCGGTCTACTCCGACCACATCCAGCAACAGCCTTTCAGCAAGGCGGTGTTTGCGAATAACCTCGGTGGCACGTCGCCGACCCTCATCTGTCAGTTGCAGGGAGCGGTCATCAGCGACCCAGATAAGCCCGCTACGCTCCATGCGGGCAACCGTCTGCGACACGGTTGGGCCGGAGTGCCCCAACCGCTCCACAATCCGCGCGCGCAGCGGAAGTACGCCATCTTCCTCAAGCTCGTACACGGACTTCAGGTACATCTCGGTGGTGTCGATCAGCTCACTCATCTGGTGTCTCCTCCGATGGTCGCTACCCAATGCCGCATGCCCCGGCAGCAGCCCGGCTGTGGGACGTGCACGCGTGTCCAAACAGGATATCGACGTCTCGCTGAGCCACCACCCACTGGGCGCCGCCCTAGGCGCGCGGGCACTGTGGACGACGCCGGGCGAGCCGTTTCACTCGCGCGAGTCCGGCGCGCCGTCGGCAGCCGCCTGCTCGCCCCCTCCTCCCCCGGCCAGGCCGGCGCGCTCGCGCGGGCCGACCGTGGTCAGGAAGGGGCGGGTGGAGGAATAGGCGAAGTCGATGTGCCAGTGGCGCCGCGCCCAGATGCCGGCGGCCACGGATGCGAGGATCGCGGCCACACCACCGGCCAGAATCGAGATGCGAGGCCCCCACTGGTCCGACACCCACCCCATGACCGGAGCCCCGATCGGCGTGGTGCCGAGGAAGAACATCATGTAAATGCTCATCACCCGCCCGCGCATCGCGGGCTCCGTATTCAGCTGGACGGTCTGGTTGGCGCTGGTGAGCACCGTAAGCACGCACAGCCCCACCGGGATCGTGGAGGCCGCGAACAGCTCATAGCTGGGCGCAAGCGCCATCAGGATCGTGAACACCCCAGGAAGAAGGAGGCCACCACCAGGGTGCGCACCCGCGGCGACTTCCGGCGTGCCGCCCACAGCGCTCCCGCCAGGGAGCCGACCGCGAAGACTGAGGAGACGGTGCCGTAGGCATCGGACTCCATATCAAAGGTCGAGCGCACCATCGCGGCCATGGTCACCTGGAAGTTGAGGGTGAACATGGAGACGACCGAAATGATCGCGATAATGACGATGATGTCCGTGCGGTGGCGGATATAGGCCAGGCCGGCCCGCAGCTGCCCCTTGGCGCGCTTGGCACGCGGTACGTCGTACAACTCGGACAGGCGCATGGTGGCCAGCGCCAGCGCCGGGAACAGGAAGGTCAGGGCGTTTACGAGGAACACCCAGCCCGGCCCGACCCAGGCGATTACCAGTCCGCTGGCCGCCGGGCCCAGTAGCCGGGCGGCATTGAAGGACGCGGAGTTCAGCCCGACGGCGTTGGCCAGGTTCTCCGCAGGCACCATGCGGGCTACGAAGATCTGGCGCGCCGGGGCGTCATAGGCGGATCCGAGTCCGGTCGCGAAGGCAGCCAGGTACACATGCCACAGCGCCGCGTGGCCGGCTAGGACGTCTACCGCCAGTGCCAGGGACACCGCCCCCATGGCTGACTGGGTAACCATCAAGAACTTGCGCTGGTCCACCCGGTCCGCAATCAGCCCGGCATGGGCGCTGAACAGCATGGCCGGCAGGAACTGGAGCGCCGTCGTAATACCCGTGGCGGAGGCTGAGTCATCAGTCAGGATCCGCAGCACCAGCCAGTCCTGGGCCACCCGCTGCATCCACGTGCCGGTGTTGGCAACCAGCGCGGCGAAGAACCAGATCCGATAGTTGTGGAACTTAAGCGACTCAAAGGTGTTGCTCACGGTGGGGAGTTCACTCCGGTGGAATGTGTGACGACGGGCGCACCCGCTGGGATGCGCGCATTTTTGGAAGCGGTCAATTGTACGTCTGTACACCAAGCACAGACAGGGGCGACGACGTGACCGTAGCCGCGTCGTCGCCCCCGCCCCATGCGCGCCGGGCGCTCGCCCGGTGCCCGGCACCGGCCGTCAGCCCACGCCCAGGATCGCCTTGATGGGCTCGAGCGTGAAGTAGATGACGAACAGCACCGAGGCGACCCACATCAGCGGGTGGATGTCCTTGACCCGGCCGCGTGCCATCTGGACTACCAGGTAGGAGACGAAGCCCGCGCCAATGCCGTTGGTGATGGAGTAGGAGAACGGCATCATGATTATGGTGATGAAGGCCGGCAGGGCGATCTCCGGGGTCTTCCAGTCGATATCCGTCACCTGGGTCATCATCAGGAAGCCGACGACCACCAGCGCCGGGGTGGCCGCCTCGTAAGGCACCATGGAGACGACCGGGGCGATGAACATGCTGGCCAGGAACAGCACCCCGGTGACGATTGAGGCCAGGCCGGTGCGAGCGCCCTCACCGACGCCCGCAGCCGACTCGATGTAGGAGGTGTTGGAGGAGACGCCGCCGGCGCCGCCCGCGATCGCGCCCAGGGAGTCGACGACGAGGATCTCGCGGGTGTGCGGCGGGTTGCCGTTCTCATCCAGCAGGTCACCCTCCGCGCCAATGGCAACCATGGTGCCCATGGTGTCGAAGAAGTCGGCGAGCATGAGGGAGAAGACCAGCAGCACCACGGAGACGACGCCGACCTTCTCCACGCTGCCGAGAAGGCTGAACTGGCCGAGCGTGGCCAGGCTCGGCAACTCGACGGGGGCGCCCTCCAGGGCGGGGATGGACAGCGACCAGCCGGTGGGGTTGGTCTCCGCGTCGAATGCCCCCAGGTGCGCGAAGGCCTCGATAAGGGCCGCCAGGATGGTGGAGGCGACGATGCCGATGAGGATGGAGCCGCGCACCTTGCGCACGTGCAGCACCAGGATCAGGAACAGTCCAAACAGGAACACCAGCACCGGCCAGCCCTGCAGGGAGCCGCCCAGGCCGAGCTCCAGCGGGGTGCCGCCGGCGCGGACGACCTTGGCGTCCACCAGGCCGATCAGGGCGATGAACAGGCCGATGCCCACCGAGATGGCGGTCTTGATGTCCGCCGGGACGGCCTTGAACACCGCCTCGCGGAAGCCGGTAAGCACCAGTAGCAGGATGATGACTCCCTCAATCACCACCAGGCCCATGGCGTCGGCGTAGGTCATGCCGTTCATGCCGACCAGGGTGTAGGCGATCATCGCGTTGATACCCAGGCCGGCGGCCAGCGCCATGGGGTAGTTGGCCAGCAGGCCCATGAGGATCGTGATGATGCCTGCGATGAATGCGGTGCCGGCGGCAATCTGCTCGGGCGTGCCCAGCGGGGCGATCCCCTCGTGCGGTGTGGACAGCACCAGCGGGTTCAGCACCAGGATGTAGGCCATCGTGAAGAACGTGACGATGCCGCCACGCACTTCACGCGCCACCGTGGAGCCGCGCTCGGTTATGTGGAAGAAGCGGTCGATCGCGTTGCGGGAATCCGCCGCCCCGGCCGCTGCTGACGTTGTGGGAGCTGGGGTATGTGTGGTCACGTGGCGTGATTGTCCCAGACGCAGCCGCAACCTGGAAACCCAGGTCGCCTCTTGGGACACCGGACAGGGCCGCCCCGCAGGCCGGACCAGCCTCCGACGGGCGCCGGAGGGCTCAAGAACGCTTCGGCAGCGAGGCCTCAAGCGCAGCCAGGGCGTCGGCTGCGGCGTTTGGCTGGGCGGCGGCGTCGTGGTGGGAGTGCTGTTCGCGGGCCAGGTCGGCGACGGCGTCGCGAGCTGAAGCGGCGCGCCGCGAGGCCGCCGTGGCCTCCGGCTCCTGCCCCGGCTCCTCCGGCGACTGGGCCGGGGACGGGTCAGGGGCCGTCGACTCCGCCGCGGAGTCCCGCGCGGCAACCGACTCACGGGAGTCGCGTGCGGCCTTCGCGGTGGGCCGGGAGGAGATGGTGGCCTCCGGGGCCTCGGTCTGATCGGCTGCGGGCTGGTCCTGCGGTGCCGCCTCCTGGTCGCTGAGCTCGGCGCGGCTGCGCCCGCCGCGCAGGTCCGTGCCGTTGGTGCCCAGCTGCTCCATGGCGGCGTCGTCCAGGCGCGAGGGCGCGACGGGCCATTCCGGGCCCTGATCGGGCAGGTCGGTTTCCGAGTGGGCGCCGCAGCCGTGGTCCAGGGAGACGACGCGGCCGTCATCGGCGGCCCACTCGTTGGCGCACACGCCGAAGGTATTGCGCAGGCGCCCGGCCATCGGCAGCAGGAAGCCGCAGGTGGCACAGGTGGCGTGGGCCTTGCGCACGCCATCGGCGTCGGGGCCGTGGTCGCCGTCGTACCAGCGCTGGGCGGCGCGGCGGTAGCCCTCGGCGGACAGCACGCGGGCGCGCCCCAGGTCGAGCTCGTCCAGGGCGACGGCGTCCCCCTCGTCACCGGTGGCCTCCCAGCCCGGCTCGAGCCGCTCATCGGTCTCGCGCCGGGGCAGCCGGTCGGAGCGGGAGGCATCCCCGGGCTGCAGCCGGTCCGCCCACGGCACCCAGGCGGGGGCGAGCAGGGCGTCCTCTCCGGGCAGCAGCTCCAGTTCACAGATGGTGGCGGTGCGTCCGCGGGGCGGGCGGGTCATGGTTACGGCCCAGCGCCAACCGCGGTAGCCGGCGAGGTTGCATTCGAACAGGTGGGTGATCAGCCGCTTGTCCAGCTGACGAGAGGCGGCGTACTGGCCGACGCTGACCGGTTCGGTGATCTCACCCAGTGCGGCCCGGGCGGCCTCGATCGCTGCCTTGGAGGTCAGGACCTTGTCCTTGGCGGCGGCTGCACGCTGCGCCGCCGTCGGCAGGGCGCCCGGGCGGGCGCTTGCCGCGGCCGCATCCGCAGGCGCTGTTGCTCCGCTCGCCGGGCTCTTCGACGTCTGAGTCGCTGCGTCAATCACGGTTCCAGTGTAAGCGGCAGGTCCAGCCCCGGCTGCCTCCGCCGGGTCCCGGCGCAGCAGAGGCCGCGGCCACGGGCTCTTCAGAGGATTTCGAGCGTGACGATCCGGTGGACGGCGACGGTCAGCTCGGTCTCCCGTACCAGGTCGGCCAGGCGCACCCGGCCGGGTTCTACGGCGAGCACCCGCACGGTGCGCTCCTGCTGGGTGCCGTCGGAACCGGCCAGGCGCAGCCGCACCCGCGCCCGCGAGGCCCGCGCCTGACGCAGCAGTGCCAACGCATACACCGGGTCGGTGGCAGCCGCCGCGCCGCCATCCGAGGTGCGGCGCGCCTCCTCCCCCGCGCGCAGGCGGCCGACCAGGGCGGCCAGCTCACGGCGTCCGGGACGGCGGCGGCTGACCGCGTGCTCATTTCCCGGGCGCGCCGGTGCCGGGGCGGGAGCCCGGCGGCCAACACCGGCACGCTCGGAGACCAACAGCCGACCCTGCCCATCCTCCAGCACCGGGGCCAGCCCGGTGGCACGCAACTCGCGCAGCACCACCCCGGCGGGCGCCGCGGACACAATGACACCGGGCGCCACCTCATCCAATCCAAGGTGCTTGAGCGCGGCGTCGGCGACGATCCCCGCGGCCACGGCAGCATCAGCCACGCGCAGGACACTGGCGACCTCGCGCACGCGCACCGCGCCGTGACGGCGGGCGGCATCATCGATCAGGACCCGCAACGCGCTGGGCAGCGGACTGGGGCTGAACCGGGACAACCTCTGGACCAGCTCTTCGGCAGACCAGCCGGCATCCAGGGCGCGACGCACTGACTCGGGGGTGAAGCGGACCGTCAGCGCACCGCCGCGCGACTCCACCACGCTGCTTCGTTCCAGGGCCTGGGTGAGGGCGCGGCTGGGACGGCCGGGGACGATCGCGGTCAGGTCAGACTGCACCAGGAGGATGCCAACGTCGGCGGGCAGGTCCGCAGCCAAAGCGTGCTCGAGTGCCGCCAGCACCTGCCCATTGGTCTCCGCCGGCGGGGCCGTCTCATCGGTGGGGGCCGCGTCAGCGGCGTCGGTGTCCCCCACCGCTGGAACCTGCGACGAGGAGGCGAGGACCCCTCCGGCGCGGCTGAGCGCTCCGCCGCCGGTCAGGCCGAGCAATTCCGCCTCGGCAAGCACGGCCGTAACGGCCCCGTCGGGGATTTGGCGGCGGGGACGGGCGAAGGTGAGCGCATCGCGCACCCACGGCGCGTCCACGGCGGTTCCCTCGGGCAGTGATGCGAGCAGCGTGAGGATGCGGCGCCGGAGCCTGCCCGCCCAGGCGGCCTCCACGTCGGTGCCCAGAACCGGCCTTAGGACGCCGTCGTCGGAGCGAGTACCGACCAGCCAGGGAGTGCGCGCCGAGGCGGCCCAGCCGACCGCGAGCGCTGCCCACTGCTCGGGCAGCTCTGCCTCCAGCCACGCGGATGCCGTGCTTGCGGGTACCCAGGCGGCGCCGGCCTCGTCCAGGCCGAGCAAGTCCGCCGCTGCGGCGAGCTCGATGATGGTGGCGGCCGCGGTGCGCTCCAGCCCTAGGGCGGCGGCGGTGCGGTCGAGCGCGCGCACGCCCACGCCACCGGTGCGCAGTATCTGGCCGCCTTCGCGCCCCCACTCGGTCAGCAGCTCGCGGGTCAGGCGAACCACCTCCTCCGCGTGACTGGTGGCCTCGGCAGCGATGGCCTCCGGGGCCAGCACGTCCAAATCGTCACTGCCCGGGGCCACCAGCGGCGTGCGGACCAGGCGCCCCCGCGCAGGGCTAGGCCGACTTCACGCGGCAGGATGAAGCGCGTGCGCCCGGCCGAGTCGGAACTGCGTTCCAGCCAGCCGCGCGCCACCAGCTCGGAGGCGCCGGCGGACCGGTGCCCGGCGCCGAGGGTGCCGACCGGCGGGCCCCAGGCCAGCGCCTTGAGCACGGCAATGCTCGGATCGTCCTGCGCCTGCTGCTCCAAGTCGGTCAGCGGGGCGGAAGCTGATCTTCGGTGAGCGGGCCGCCGGCCCACGGCCCGAGCCCGAACGGGTACGGGCCGAATGCGTCCACGAGCCCAGGCACGGGGCCAGCCTGTATGACCAGGGCCAGTCGGGTCAGCACGGCCAGGCGGGCGGCGACGTCATTGGCGCTGAGCCACAGGGCGTGGCCAAGAAGCACGGGATCGGTTGAGCTCAGGGCTACTGCCGCCTCGGCAACAGCCACGGTGACGGAGTCCAGGTCACGCAGAGCAGTCTCGACGCTGGGGCGGGCGCCGGCACGGGCAGCGAGGGCCGTAAACGATGAAGAGGGCGGGGAGACCAGGTCGGGGCGGGCGGCAAGGAGGGCGGCGACGTCGCGGTCAGGCAGGGCCGTCAAGTGGGCGGCCAGCTGCTCGGCCGTGGCGCCGGCCGCGGGCGCGGGCCGCCCGGCGCCCGGATGCTGCGTGCTCATCCGCTTTAATCTACCGTCGGCAGACCGCCGAATCGCTCGGGATCATGCTGTTCTTAGACAGTTTCGCCCGGAGCGGGCCGCAGGCGTCGCTCCGCTGCCGGTGAAGGCGTCTGCTGCGTCACGGCGCCGGACGCCGCGCCCTTGCGATACTCCCGCCATGCCAGACTCCCGCCGCTCCCCCGCCCTGCCCGACGGCCCCCTGATCGTCCAGAGCGACAAGACCGTCCTGCTGGAGGTCGCCCACCCCGACGCCGCCGACGCCCGCCGCGCCATCGCACCCTTCGCCGAGCTCGAGCGCGCCCCCGAGCACATTCACACCTACCGGATTACGCCGCTGGCCCTGTGGAATGCGCGCGCTGCCGGCCTGGACGCGGAGACGGTGGTCCACGTCCTCATCACCTACTCCCGGTTCCCGGTGCCGCATTCGCTGCTGACGGAGATCGCCGAGACCATGGGGCGCTACGGTCGGCTGCAGCTGGTGACCGACCCGGCACACGGGCTGGTGCTGCACGCCACGGACGCCCCCGTCCTGGCGGAGGTCATGCGCTCCAAGCGCACCAAGGGCCTGCTGGGGGCGCGGCTGGGCGACGCGGACATGGTGGTGCACCCCTCCGAGCGCGGGCACCTCAAGCAGGAGCTGATCAAGCTGGGATGGCCGGCGGAGGACCTGGCCGGTTACGTCGATGGCGAGGCGCACCCGATCACGCTCAAGGACTCCGCGGAGGACGTGGCGGCGGGAGTCGAGGGCGCCTTCGCCCTGCGCCCCTACCAGGCCCAGGCGGTGGACGCCTTCTGGGCGGGAGGCTCCGGCGTCGTAGTGCTGCCGTGCGGGGCCGGCAAGACCCTGGTGGGGGCGGCCGCTATGGCCCGCTCCTCCACCACCACGCTGATCCTGGTGACCAACGCCGTCTCGGCGCGCCAGTGGAAGCAGGAGCTGCTGCGCTTCACCTCCCTGACCGAGGATGAGATCGGCGAGTACTCCGGCTCGCGCAAGGAGATCCGCCCGGTCACGATCGCCACCTACCAGGTGCTGACCACCAAGCGGAAGGGCATCTACCCGCACCTGGACCTGCTGGACGCCCGCGACTGGGGGCTGATCGTCTACGACGAGGTGCACCTGCTGCCCGCCCCGATCTTCCGCATGACGGCGGATCTGCAGGCGCGCCGCCGGCTGGGGCTGACGGCCACGCTGGTGCGGGAGGATGGACGCGAGGATGAGGTGTTCTCGCTGATCGGCCCCAAGCGCTACGACGCCCCCTGGAAGGACCTGGAGCACCAGGGCTGGATCGCCCCGGCCGTGTGCACGGAGGTGCGACTCACCCTGGATGCCGGGGAGCGGATGACCTACGCCACCGCAGAGGCCGACGAGCGCTACCGGCTGGCCGCATCCACGCCGGCGAAGCTGCGGATTGTCGAGGGCCTGCTGGCCCGGCACGCCGGGGAGTCGACGCTGGTGATCGGCCAGTACGTGGACCAGTTGGAGGAGCTGGCCGAGCACCTGGGGCGCCGCTGATTACCGGGTCGACCACGGTGCGCGAGCGCCAGCGCCTTTACGACGCCTTCCGCTCCGGGGAGGTGAGCACGCTGGTGGTCTCCAAGGTTGCCAACTTCTCCATCGACCTGCCCGGCGCCTCGGTGGCGGTGCAGGTGTCTGGCTCCTTCGGATCGCGGCAGGAGGAGGCGCAGCGGCTGGGACGGATCGTGCGTCCCAAGGAAGATGGGCGGCAGGCGCACTTCTACACGGTGGTTGCCCGGGACACGGTGGACCAGGAGTTCGCCGCGCACCGGCAGCGCTTCCTCGCCGAGCAGGGCTATGCCTACGAGGTCGTAGACGCCGAGGACCTGGAAGGGCTGCGTGACCTCAGGTAACCGTTACGGGGCTCCTCTGGTTTGTGGGTGTGGTGGGTGCTGGTTTGCCCGACGGTGTGAGGGCGTGTGCGGAACGGTCGGCTACGCCTCTTGGCAAACCGGTGACCGCCTCCTGCTGCCTGCCAGGAAGCGTGCCTGTTGTCCCGGACCCCAATTTGGACTCAGTTCAGGGGCACGCTGCGCTAAAAGTGTCCATCTCTCGCCACTTTGAAGAATCGGCCGCGGGGAGCGCTACAAGCATGTGGCGCCAGAATGCGGAATACTCCGCTACGAGCGGGCGGCTGCCGGGACGTGTCGGGGGAAAGTGGCGAGAGATGGTCACTTTTGGGACCCTTGACGCGCGGGCGCGGGGCAGGTTGGCGCTGCGCGGCCTTCCGCAGGGGCATCGTGGCACCCGCAGCCGATGGCAGGTCACCTGCAGGGCCGAGTGCATCTCAGTCAGGCTGCGTCGGCGCGTGGAGGAGCGTCCATAGCTAGGCGGCTGCCCAACCACGAGCTCGTCCAGCCACTTTCACCCACATCTCACTAGGAGAAGAACATGGCTGCCCAACCTGGCACAGACGGCGGCACCATCGTGGCCGCCCAGTACGAACGCTTCGGCCCGGCCGAGGTGCTGAGCGTCGTCGACGGCCCTGCCCCGTCGGCGGGACAGGGCGAGCTTGTCGTCAGGGTCGCCGCGATTAGCGTAAACCGAATCGACACCAGCGCCCGAGCTGGGCAGAGCAAGTTCATGACCGGTCGCCACCTGCCCCAGCCAACCGGGCTGGATTTCAGCGGTGAGGTAACCGATGTTGGCCAGCAGGTCTCTGACTTCTCCCCCGGGCAGCGGGTGTGGGGGTTTCTGGGCACGGACCAACTCGGTAAGCACGGCACCGCCGCCACCCAGATCGCCGTATCCGCTGACCTGGCAGCTCCAGCTCCGGCCTCTCACGAGCTTGCCGACCTGGCTGCGCTCCCCCTGGTGTCCGTGACGGCATGGCAGGCGCTGGAGGAGCTGAAAGTCAGGGAGGGCTCCCGCCTGCTGGTAGTGGGTGGGGCCGGTGGCGTAGGCAGCGCCGCGGTCCAGGTGGCCCGCGCGCGCGGAGCGATCGTGGACACCATCAGCTCGGCGCCCCACGAGGCGCTGCTTCAGCAGCTCGGCGCCGAGTCCCGGTTCGATCCCGACCCGGCCCAGTGGTCCGGGCTTACCGGCCACTACGACGCGGTCCTCGACACAACCGGCCAGAGCCTGTGGGCCCTGCGCCGTACGCTCGCACGCACGGGCCGGATGGTCACAACCTCACCCGCCGGCATCGCCGCGAGCGTCATCAGCAAGATCCTTCCCGGGCCGAGCATCGTGTTCCTGTCAGTCAAGCCCAGCCGGACGGCGCTGGACCAGGTAGCCGCGCTGGTCGATGCTGGCCTGCTGAACCCGGTGATCCGGGCCCGCTTCCCCCTGGGCGAGATCGCCCAGGCACACGCCCTGGTCGAGACCGGGCACGGAGAAGGCAAGGTCCTCGTCGACATCAGCTGACCGGCCGGCACCCGAGCGCGCGCGTCACGGACTCGGCACGAGAACGACGAGAAGGCCGCGCCGTGAGCGTCAACCTGTCTTGCCGCAAACGACCCGGTCCCGGAAACAGCTAGCCAACATCAGCTCAGGCGTCAACATCGGCTCGAACATCCGAAGAGGCGCTGCGCAGGCGATGCGCGCGGACCTGACGCGCCAGCACGCGGGCGAGCGCCCGCCCAAACGCCTGCACCACAGGCTCGGCCCGCTCCGCGTCGGCGCGCACGCGCCGGCCGGCGGCCAGCGCCTCGGCAGGAAGATCAGCGTCGGAAAGGCGGCTCAGCTCCTCCACGTCGGCAACCGCGCCCAGCTTCCACGCGGTTGTGCGCGACTCCACGCGCTCCATTCGCTCGGGCGTGGATTCCGGGTGGTGCTGGAGCGCCAGCAGACGGCCGGCACGCCAGGCCTGCACCGGGGCGCCCGCGGAGGACGCCAGCAGCGTGGCCGTCTCGGGCAGGCTCACGACGCCGTCGTCGTGGGAGACGAGCACCGGCAGCCGGGTGCCGTCGTGGGTGGGGATGCCCGCACGCACGGCAGCGCGCACGGACTCGTCGACGATCTCCGAGAACAGCGGGTCGGTGAAGGCGTCCGCGGTCAGCTCCAGCTCCACGACGCCGCGCTCGGTGCCATGCGGCGACGGAGCGGCGGTAGCGCCGCCGATGGCCTCGGCGGCGATCTGGGCGCCCAGGCAGATGGCGACGGCAGGCACCTGCGCCTCTACAACGCTGTGCAACAGGTCGCGCAGCGCGGCGATCCAGGGGTGGTCGGCCTCGGCGTGGGCGCTCATGGGGCCGCCGAGCACCACCAGGCCGTCGCCCAACTCGTCCAGGTCCGGCAGCCGATCCCCGGCCTCGGGACGCACCATGCGCACAGTGAGGCCCTCCGCGGTCAGCCACTCGCGCAGGCGGCCGATGGGCGCCTGCGGCTCGGGTTCAATCACTGTAACGGTCATGCCGGCGGCGGAGGGAAGAACCCTCGCTGCGGCTGGAACGGCGGCTTTGGTCATGGGGACTATTGAAGCCGCGAGCGCAGCCTGCGCAAACCTGAGGCCTTACGTGCCGGCCGCTGGCCGCGCAGTCTCCTCCCGCCCAGAGGCGGTTGAGCTGCGCCCCGGGTCACCTGAACTGACGTGCCAGGGGCGAAACCGCTTGCCGTCATCCTCCTCGCCGGGGACGATGTTCCCGATGCGATCAAATGTAAGCCCGTTCACGGGCGCCACCGCTTCCGGCGGCTTTCGCGGGGCCCGCGGAGCTGCGCCGCGCTCAAGCGTGCCCGCTGCGCGCCGCGCCATCCGAATCGTGCTAGGCGCCGCGCTGCTCGGCGGCATAGCCGCGACCGCAGCCGTACCAACGGCGACCGCCGCACCGCAGGCCGGGCCCCACACCTTCGCCGCTGCCTCCATCGGCCGCGCCGCTAGCACCGTCCCGGCCGAGGTCTCGACCCGCATCGCGAGCCATGTCACGGACGACGCCGGCATCCTCGACGACGACGCGGCGCAGCAGGCGGTCGACCAGTTGGCCGGGGACGGCATTGGCCTGTGGATCGTCACCATGAGCGATGAGTCCCAGACCGCCGAGCAGTACGCCGCCAAGGCCTGGGAAGCCTCCGGGTTCGGCACCACCGACCTGCTGCTGGTGATCAATCTGCCCGCTGATGGCGCCAACAGCTTCGCCTTCGGCGGCTCGGCCGACGACTCGGTGTGGAGTGACTCCAAGCTCGAGTCCGTACGTGGCGACATCCGGCAGGCCCTGTCGAGCGGGGACTACGACGGCGCCGTGACCGCCATCGCGGAAGCCGCCGGCTCCAGTTCGGGCAGCTCGGGCACCGCCCTGGGGGTGGGCGTCGCCGTCCTCGGCGCGGGCGCCGTGGGCGCCGTCGCCTACAACCGCAGCCGCAAGCGGAAGAAGGGCGCCGGCAACGCCGTCCAGCCCGCCGAGCCCCTGGAGCAGCTGCGCACCCGCGCCGGCTCCACCCTGGTGAGCACCGACGACGCCGTGCGCTCGGCCGCCGAGGAGCTGTCCTACGCGCAGGCCCAGTTCGGCCTGTCCGCCACCGACGCCTTCACCGCCGCCCTGGCCACCGCCCAGGAGCAGGTGGCACGGGCCTTCGAGCTGCGCGGCCAGCTGGACGACGCCCCCGGGGACGAGGCCCGCCAGCGGCAGCTGTGCCAGGAGATCCTGTCCCGCTGCGACGAGGCCACTGCCGCCATCCAGGCGCAGGAGGCGGCCTTCAAGGAGCGGCGCGGCATTGAGGAGAACCTGCCCCGCTCCATTGCGGAGACCGCCCAGCGGGCCGACGAGGCGGAGCAGGCCATCACCGCGGCCGACACGCTGCTGGTCACCCTGCACGCCAGTTACCCGGACAGTGCGCTCAGCTCCGTCTCCGAGGCGCCCGCGCGCGCCCGCAAGCTGGTTGATGCGGGCCGAACCGCGCTGGACCAGGCCCGCGCCAGCGTGGACTCCGGCAACCAGTCCACCGCCGTCGAGCAGGTGCGCATCGCCCAGGCCTCGATCGCCCAGGCGGGCGATCTGGCCGGGCAGGTGAGCGGTGTGCGCGAGCGGCTGGAGCGGGCCGACGCCGACCTGGAGGCGGCTATCGCCTCCATCTCCGCCGACCTGGTGGATGCTCGGCGGCTGGCGGGACAGGTGCCCGCGGCATCGCTGCAGCCGCTGGTGGCCGACGCCGAGGCGGCGGTAGCGCAGGGCCGTGCTGCCGCAAATCCCGACGGCGACCCGCTGGCTGCCCTGGACCACCTGGAACGCGCGGAGTCGGCACTTGACGCCGCCCTGGCACCGGCACGGGCGAAGGAGGAGAACGACTCGCGTGCCCGCGCCTCGCTGGTGTCGCGCCTGGGTCGACTCAACTCACAGATCTCCGCCGTGACCTCCTACATCACCAGCTACCGCGGCGCCGTCGGCTCTCCCGCGCGCACCGCCCTGGCAGAGGCCTCCCGGCACGCCGCCGCAGCCACCTCCATGCAGAACACCGACCCGGCGGCGGCGCTGGCCGAGGTCGCCTCCGGGGAGTCGCTGGTGGCGCAGGCGCAGGCCCTGGCAGAGGCGGACGTGCGCCGGTCCGGCTCCTGGGGCCCCGGCTCCGGTGGCTCATCCAGTCAGGGCGGCATCGACCTGGGGTCGCTGGTGCTCGGTGGCATCCTGCTGGGCGGCGGCCGCAACTATGGCGGCTGGGGCACGGGCCCGCGCCCGCCGCATCCGCCGCGCGGCGGCGGATTCAGTGGTGGATTCAGTGGTGGATTCAGTGGCCCGCGAGGAGGCTCTCCTGGCGGCCGCCGCGGAGGCGGCTTCGGCGGCGGCGGAGGGGGTTCCTTCGGGGGCGGCCGTGGCGGCGGCTTCGGCGGTGGCGGCGGCCGCTTCTGAGCCGACCGCCCTACCCGCAAGCCGAACCGCCACGTTGAGCGCCATGGGCCGGGACCTGACCGGATCGGTGATCCTCACGGTGAAACCCGTCATTGTGCAGGAACGCGGCGTCGTTTCCTGGAAGTATGACTCCGGTACTGTGCGGCCGACCCCAGCTCTTGAGCAGTCGCGGCCGCGCGGAGCGCGCTCATAGTCAGCACATACAGTCCGTGCGGATAATCGCACACCGACGCCTCGCCCACCGGGCGAGCATGACGAAGGGAAACACATGGCTGAGAAGCAGTCGATCCTGGGCCGCATCGCCCAGCTCACCCGCGCCAACATCAACGCCCTCATCGACCGCGCCGAGGATCCGGAGAAGATGCTCGACCAGCTGGTGCGCGACTACAAGGCGTCCATCGCCGAGGCGCGCGACGCCGTCGCCCAGACGATCGGCAACCTGCGGCTGGCGGAGAAGGACCACGACGCGGACCTGGCCGAGGCCAGGGACTGGGGCAACAAGGCGCTGGCCGCCTCCCGTAAGGCCGACGAGCTGCGCGCGGGCGGGGACGCCGCCGGGGCCGACAAGTGGGACTCGCTGGCGAAGATCGCGCTGACCAAGCAGATCACCGCCGAGAACGAGGCCAAGCAGGCCGAGCCGATGATCGCCTCCCAGCAGCAGGTCGTCGATCAGCTCAAGACCGGCCTGCAGCAGATGGAGGCCAAGCTCAGTGAGCTCCAGTCCAAGCGCGACCAGCTGGTCGCCCGGCAGAAGAACGCCGAGGCGCAGGTGAAGGTCCAGGGCGCGATCCGCTCGATCAACGTCATGGATCCCACCAGCGAGCTCGCCCGCTACGAGGACCAGGTGCGCCGCGTCGAGGCTCAGGCCGCCGGGCAGATGGAGATTGCCGGAGCCTCCCTGGAGGCCCAGTTCGCCGAGCTGGAGTCCGCCGACCAGCAGCTGGAGGCCGAGGCCCGGCTGGCTGCGCTGAAGGCCGGCAACAACACCGCGCTGCCCGGCGCTCCCGCCGCTGCGCAGATCACCGATGGGGATGTCGACGCCGCTTTCGAGGCGCTCAAGGCCGAAGGCGCTAAGGGCGGCGAGGGCGCGCAGGACGCCGAGACCGACGACGGCGCCTCCTCCTACTGAGCCCGTGCCGGGCAGGCCGTGCGACGGCCTCATACCGGCTCGCGCGTCGGCGCCCGTCCTCCCTCATAGGACGGGCGCCGACGTCGCCTCGGCCATCCAGTCCGCAGCTGACGCTGAGTCGGCATCATCACGCTGGCAGCGCAATCGGCCTGGTCACAGGCCCTGCACCCGTGACTTACGGGAGGCCTTGACCTAACTTGAAGCCATGGGAGCCATGGCCAATCTGCGCATCGACACTGCCCGTGGCATCAACCTAGCCGCCACGATGCGCCTGCCCGATGGCGCCGCCCCATTCGACCCTGACGCATTCGATGACGCCGCCATACGCAGCGGTCAGGCAGTCGAGCCGCGCGAGGAAGGCGTTGTCATCCTCGCCCACGACTTCCTCACCGACCAGCACGGCTTGGAGCACCGTCTGGACAAGCTGGCGGAGCAGTACCGACGCGCGGGCCTGGCCACGCTCCAGTTCGACTTCTCCGGGCTGGGCGAGTCCGACGACGACGTGATCACCCTCGCCGGCGAGATCGAGGACCTCCAAGCGGTATCCGCCTGGCTTGCCAACCGCGGTTACGTCCGCCAGGCGATCCACGCCAACGGCTTCGGCGCCACCGCCGCCCTACTCGCCCGCCCCGCACAGGTGCGCACCGCAGTAGTCGCCGGAGCCGTAGTCGGCCCGCAGTCGATCCTGTGGGAGAACGTCTTCTCCCCCGAGCAGCTCGACGAACTGGACCGGCACGGGCTTACACGCCTACCCGATGACAACCCGAACTCACGCGAGTGGGACGTAGTGAGCAAGGAGACTCTCGCCGATGTCTCGCTCCAGTCGCCCGATAAGACCATGGCGGACCTGCCCTGGCCCATCCTTATGCTGCACGGTGCTCTGAGCGAGGAGATGCCCGACACCGCCGAGGCCGCTGCTGCCGCATTCCCGCTGCTGCCCGAAGGCAGCCGCCTGCATCAGGTGCAGGCAGAGGGAGACGACGCCGCAAACGAGATCGCCCGCCTGAGTACCGAGTGGGTGACCCGCCGCCTGCGGTGAGCCACGCCGCGCACCTGCGCGCCCTCCCGCCCCGCCGAGGTCGGTAGACGTTACGCACCGAGGTCGGTTGGAATCTCCGAGCGCACGGACGCCGCCTGCTTTTCCGCCAGGGCGCCCCCAAGGCGGAAAAACTTCTGTTGGCCAGCTCACACCGCTCGCTTCGATACTCATGCGCACGGAGGACCAAACGCATGAGCACAGCACTGACCGACCTGATCACCGATGATCACGTGATCATCCACCAGCACGTGGCGACCTGGCAGCAGGCGATTGCCGCAGTTGCCCAGCCGCTTCTCGCGGACGGCTCCATCACCGCGGCATATGTCGACTCAATGATCGACGCCGTCGACCGGTTCGGCCCGTACATCGTGCTCTCGCCACATCTGGTCCTCGCTCACGCGCGGCCCGAGACGGGAGTGGTGCGCCAGGCGATGAGCGTCATGACCCTGGCGGACCCCGTCAGTTTCAACCATCCGGAGAACGACCCCGTCGACATTGTCTTCTGCCTGGCGGCCGTCGATGACGACTCCCACCTCAAAGCACTCCGGGAATTCGTTGCCATTGCAGGCAATCGGCCTCTGCAGGAACGGCTGGTAGCAGCCGGCACCGTCGCAGAGTTCCAGCGAATCCTCCGTGGCGGCCGCTGACCCCGTTCTCGCCGCATCCCATCTCACGCCACAAGGTCAAGACACGAAGGAGTATCCCATGACCAGACCACTCGACATCTACTTCATCTGCGGCGCCGGGCTCGGCAGCAGCCTGGCCTGCCAGATGGAGGCCGAAGAGGTCCTCACCGCCGCGGGCGTCCGCGCCAACCTCGGACACGAGGCCATCTCCGGGATTCCTGGCGTGCGCGCGGACATCATCGTCTCCGCGGAGAACTTCAAGCCCACGATCGAGAAGTACGAGCTCGACCCCGGCATCTCGTTCGTGTTCCTGAAGAACATCGTAGACAAGACCGAGATTGCCGCCAAGCTCCTCCCGGTCGTGCAGGAGAAGGCGGCCCAGGCATGAGCGTAATCAACTGGATTATCAACAACGTCCTCACCCAGGCCGGGATCATCATCGGCCTGATCGCCATGCTCGGCCTCATCCTGCAGAAAAAGGGCGTCGGCGCAGTCATCATGGGCACGTTCAAGACCATTCTCGGCTTCTACGTGCTCTCGGCGGGATCCGCCGTGCTGGTCACCACGCTGACCTACTTCGGCGTGATGTTCCAGGCGGCATTCCACACCACCGGAATCGTGCCGAGCATTGAGGCCGTCAACGGCTACGCCACCAACAACATGGGCCTGGGCGGACAGATCGCACTGGCGTTCCTAGGCATTTTCATCGTCAACATCCTGCTGGCGCGCTTCACGCCGTGGAAGTACATCTTCCTCACCGGCCAAGCCCTGCTGTGGATGTCCACCATGACCGTCATCTTCGGCTACGCCGCCGGACTGCGCGGCGCCGGGCTCATCCTGGCCGCCAGCGTGGTGGGCGGCTTCTTCTGCGTCGCCATGCCCGCCCTGGCGCAGCCCATCGTGCGCCGCATCACCGGCAACGACGCGATCGCACTGGGGCACTTCTGCACCATCGGTTACCTCGTAGAGGCGGGAGTCGCCTGGCTCGTGCGCAAGCGCAACGTCGAGAAGCAGCCCTCCACGGAGGACATCAAGCTCCCCCGCTCGCTGGAGTTCCTGCAGGACACCTACATGTCCCTCGCCGTGGTGATGACTCCCCTGTTCCTGATCGTCGCGGCAGTGGCCGGCCCCGAACCGGTGGCGGACGACGTCGGCACCATGAACTACATGATGTACGCCTTCCTGCAGTCCATCCAGTTCGTCGTCGGCGTCTACGTGCTGATGGCCGGTGTGCGGCTGCTGCTGGGCGAGATCGTCCCCGCCTTCCGCGGCATCTCCATGAAGCTGGTGCCCGACTCCAAACCCGCGCTGGACTGCCCGGTGCTGTTCCCCTACGCCCCAAACGCGGTGGTCATCGGCTTCATCACCACCACGATCGGCACCCTGATCGCCATGGTGGCCCTTCCGGCCGTCGGTTTCGCGGTGATCGTGCCCGGCATGCTCACGAACTTCTTCGCGGGCGGCACCGCCGGCATCTTCGGCAACACCGTCGGCGGGCGCCGCGGCGCCATCATCGGCGGCGTGGTGCATGGCCTGTTCATCACGCTGCTGCCGGCGCTGTTGGTGACCACCTTCATGAACCTGGGCTTCCCCAACCTGTCCGCGACCGACGTCGACACCATCACCGCCGGACTGCTGTTCGCCTACATCGTCCGCCCGATCATGAACGCACTGTGAGGCCTACGAGATGAGACTATTCCGCAGAAACCGCAGCCAGGATGAGCGCCGGTCCGCGCAGCCCGCCGACGCCGTCGAGGCAGGCAAGCCCGCCGCGAGCCCCGCGGCACCCGCCGCCGACGACCAGGAGGCCCTGCGCGAACGCGCCGCCGCACTGGCCGCACAACTTGAGGAACAGGCCGATCCAGAGGCGCGGATCAAACTCCTCAACGAACTCGGCGGCGTCCAGCAGGAACTGGGCGATGCCACCGCCGCCATCGGCAGCTACGAGGCCTCCATGGCGATCCGCGAGCAGTTCGGCCCGGCCTACAACGGCCTGCTCACGCTTTACAACGACCAGTTGAAGCAGGCAGCCAAGGCCCGCGACGACGCCGCCATCCAGCAGTGGACCGTGAAGCTCGACGAGCTGACCGCCCTGTCAAAGCGAGTCATGCGCTCGCAGTTCTAAGCATGCGCCGCGCCGCGCACAGGGCGCATCGCCCGCGGTAGCCCGCAGTAATCGTTCACCCGTCAAGTCCCAAAAGGAAACAACCAATGTATATCCCCATCACCCCGATGCTCGCCGAGGCCCAGCGCGTGGGTTACACCGTCGGCGCCTTCAACGCCCACAACTTAGAAATGGTCCCAGCCATGATTCGCGCCGCCCGCGATCTGGGCTCCCCGATCATCATCCAGACCTCGCCCGGCACCGCCCGCTATGTGGGCATGAAGAACCTGGTGGCGGTGTGCCGGGCGATGGCCGAGGACGAGATCGTCGACGTCGCCCTGCACCTGGACCACGCCACCGACCTGACCGATATCCGCAACGCCATCGCGGCCGGGTACTCCTCGGTCATGTTTGACGGCTCCCAGCTGCCCTTCACCGAGAACGTGGCCAAGTCGCGCCGCGTCGTCGCCTTCGCCCACGAGCACGGGGTCTCCGTGGAAGCAGAGATCGGCACCATCGGCGGCACCGAGGAGGGCATCCGCAACCGTGAGGGCAAGTACACCCAGCCGGAGGAGGCCCAGCAGTTCCTAGCCGAGGTCGACTGCGACGCGCTCGCCGTCAGCATCGGCACCAACCACGGCCAGTTCAAGTCGAAGACCCGGATCGACCTGGACCTGCTGGGCCGCATCAACAACGCCGTCGACGTGCCCCTGGTGGTACATGGCGGCACCGGCGTAGACGAGGCGGATTACCCCGAGCTGACCGCCAAGGGCATCCGCAAGTTCAACGTCGGCACCGAGCTGCTGGTCGGCTGGACCCGCAAAGCGCAGGAGACATTCGGGGCCACCAAGGTCAACAGCTCACTGCGCAACAACATCGTGCCCTGCAACGACGTCGTCGGCGAGATCGTCGCCCACAAGATCGCGCTGTTCATGGGGCGTCGTCCCGAATGAACCCGGCGGACTACGAGGCTGCGGTGAGGGGAGCAATCCTGGTCCTGGTCGCGGGCCTGCCCGGCACCGGCAAGAGCTACTTGTGCGCGCGTATAAGGGAACGCTTCCCGGGCTGCACGCAGGTGTCCATTGACGACATCAAGGAGAAGCTGTGGGAGGAGCACGGGTTCGACGACCTCGAGCAGAAGCAGGCCCTGGAGCGCAGAGCACTAGGGATCTTCTTCGATGAGATTGAAGCCGCGTTGAGTCCTGCCCCGCGCAGTAGGGTCATGCATGACGACTCACACGGTCCGATGGTGCTGTCCGATTACCCGTTCAGCGTGAAGCAGCTGCCGACGCTGCAGACGCTGTGCGAGCGCCACGGCGCCACCGCGCTGACAATCCGCCTGACCGCCGACCTGGAGGTGCTGTTTGAACGCCAGCAGCGGCGAGACCTGGATCCCTCACGGCATCTGGGCCACATCGTCGACCGGTACCATCGCGGCGACTCGCTCACGGATCGCAGCAGGGCCAGCGGCCTGCTGACCCGTGAGGAGTTCTACCGGCGCTGCACCACGCGCGGATACGACACCTTCCGGCTCGGCGAACTGCTGGAGGTGGACGCCACGGACCTGGACGCCGTTGATCATAAGGCGATCCTCGACTGGATCGCCGCACGGAGCTGAACCGTCATGACGAGTTTCGAGGATCTGCTGCAGATCCTCTCCGAGGAGCCACGTCCCTTCTCCTCCGGCGAGCTCGCGGCGCGGTTGGGAGTGTCCACCCGCACCATCCGCAACTACGTGACCGCCGCCAGTGAGCACTACGGGCGGGTGATCGCCTCATCGCACTCCGGCTACCGCCTGGATGCGTGCGCCTTAGCGCGGGTACGCCTACGGCCGGCGCCGGCCGGGCCTCGGGACGACGGTCCTGAGGCCCGGCTGGCACACATCCTGCGCGTGCTGGTCGCCGCCCAGGGTCCAGTGAGCGTATTTGACCTGGCGGAACAGCTGCACGTATCCGAGTCCACGATCGAGGCCGACCTGGGCAAGGCCCGGCCGCTGGTGGCCCAGTTCGGCCTACGTCTGGCCCGCGACCACGAGCGGCTGTCGCTTCAGGGAGAGGAGCCCGCGCAGCGCCGCCTCATGCGGCGCATCCTCACTGGGGCCGCCGTGCGCCGGCCCCAGTTCATCGACGTCGAAGAAGTCGCTCACCGTCTCCAGGAGCCGGAACTGCTCGGCTTCAAGAAGCAGCTGCGTGAGGTACTGGATGACTTTCAGCTTTCCATCAACGAGTGGACGGCCGACGAACTGGTCGCCCACATCGCCATCATGGTGGACCGGGTGCGACATGGGCGCTCCGTGGACGCTTCCCGCCTGACGCCCGATGACGCACTCGCCCCGGTGTCCCGTGCGGTGAGCGAACTGGTGGCGAGAGTCTTCGGGGTGCAGGTGCCGGAGCGGGAGGTCGCCTACCTGGCGCTCCTGCTGCTGACCAAGGCCGCCCCCGCCTATCCGGAGGAGACGTCCAGCCCGGAGGTCAGGGCCTTCCTCGACGAGCACTACCTGGCCATGGTCACCCGGATCGTTGCGAAGCTCAACAACAACTACCTGGTGGACTTGTCCGACGAGCGTTTCATCGCTTTTCTCGCCATGCATGTGCGCAGCCTGGTGCAGCGGGCCGCGCAGCATGGCTCGGCGCGGATTCCCGTGGGGCAGTCTGTGAAGAACACTCACCCGCTGGTACATGAGCTGGCCGTGTTCATCGCCCGGCATATTCAGCTGGAGACCGGTATCGAGGTCAGTGAGGACGAGATCGGCTTCATCGCCTTCCACGTGGGCGGGCGCCTGCTGTCCATGCATGCGCAGGACGACGAGGTTGCCGTCGCCGTCGTCGTCCCCCGCTACTACGATGTCCACGTCTCCCTGGCACACGCCGTGGAGGCCGCGGTGGCGGGAACCGGGCGCGTGGACCGGGTGATCACGGATGTCGAGGACGTCGGGCCCGACCTGTCTGCCGACCTGATTGTCACGACGGTGCCGCTGCCCCGTGCGCCCGATGTGCCGGTGATCCGGACGGGGCTGCTGCTCACGGACGCAGACCTGGAGCGGATTCGGGAGATGACGGCGAACATTGCTGCCGGCCACAAGCGCTTCAAGGCCGCCGCGTGGCTGACCACGGTGATGGAGCCGGAGTTGTTCACCCGGATCCCGGGCGGGCAGGATCGCGATACGGCCCTGGAAACCGCGGCGAGTCTGCTCGCCCGTGCCGGTGCTGTTGGCCCGGAGTTTCTCGATCAGGTCAAGGAGCGGGAGCGGTTATCGACCACGGCCTTCGCCTCCGGTGCCGCGATCCCGCACACGATCGAGATGACCGCCGCGCGCACCGCGATTGCCGTGTGCCTGGCCGACCGTCCCGTCGACTGGGGCGGCACGCCGGTCAAGCTCATCGCCATGCTGTGCCTGTCCGCTGACAGCCGGGACGCCTTCGGGGATGTGTTCGACGCCGTGATCAAGGCGCTGGTGGATCCCGCCAAGGTCGCCCGCCTGGCCGCGGCCGACTCCTACGACGCCTTCGTGGCCACCATGCTGGACATGCTCTGAGCCGGGCGGGGTGTTTGCCGTGGTCTGTTGTGTCGCGGGACAACCAGGCACGTCCCTGTCACTAGATGCACCACATTCGCGTGCCCGGATGCTCATCCTCCCTGCCAAAGCCGCGGATTCATGCGGCTGTGCTGTCGCGTCCCGAACCCGACCGAGTGGAAAGTGGTGCAATACGTGACAGCTGCGAGCGTCCTCGGGCATTCGCGCGCGTCTAGCGCCAGGAAATCACGCGCAACGAGGATGATGTCGGCGTCTCCACCCCATATCGACCGACCTCGGCACGTAAGATCGACCGACCTCGGTGAGGGGAGGGGCGGGGATGAACGGGGATGGGGGACAATAGGCGGCCTGATGAGTGACAACGAGCGACCAACCCGGCGCGCGGACCGCCCTGAAGCCGGCAGCAACAACGGCGATGGCAGGAGAGGGCGGCGTTCACGAGGGGCCCGCCGCGGGCGCGGCCGGCGCCAGTGGCGGGGCTTCACCCCCGAGCAGCTCGAGTCCCGCCGCGCCGCCGTCCCGGTGATCACCTACCCGGAGGAACTGCCCGTAAGCGCCCGCCGCGAGGAGATCGCCGCCGCCATTCGCGATAACCAGGTAGTGATCGTGGCCGGCGAGACCGGCTCCGGCAAGACCACCCAGCTGCCCAAGATCTGCCTCGAGCTCGGCCGCGGCATCACCGGCATGATCGGTCATACCCAGCCGCGCCGCATCGCCGCCCGCTCGGTGGCCGAACGCATCGCCTACGAGCTGTCCACCCCCATCGGCCCGGACGGCGTGGTCGGCTACCAGGTGCGCTTCACCGAGGAGACCGGCCCGGGCACACTGGTCAAGCTCATGACCGACGGCATCCTGCTGGCGGAGATCCAGTCCGACCCGCTGCTGCGCCGCTACGACACGATCATCGTGGATGAGGCGCACGAGCGCAGCCTCAACATCGACTTCATCCTCGGCTACCTGGCCCGGCTCCTCCCCCAGCGCCCGGACCTGAAGGTCATCATCACCTCCGCCACCATCGACTCCGAGCGCTTCGCCGCCCACTTCGGCCAGGCCGCGCCCGCCGCACAGGACCCTCCGCCCGCCGCGCAGGAGGCCCCACCCGCCGGAGGCGGCCGCGCCGACGCCGCCACCCGCCCCGACAGTTCCAGCCGCCCGGCGGGGCCCTCCCGATCACCGGCGCCGGTGATCGAGGTGTCCGGGCGCACCTACCCGGTGGAGATCCGCTACCGACCGCTCGTGCCGGACCCCGCGGACCCCGATGCTGCCGCCACCATCTCCGGCGCCCAGGACTCCTCCCCCGCCGCCCGGGGACGTCAGGGCACCGGGGCTACGCCCCCGCGCCAGAGACCGAGCGCGACCAGGTCACCGGCATCCTCGACGCCGTCGACGAGCTCATGGCGGCCGGCAGCGGCGACATCCTGGTCTTCCTGGCCGGTGAGCGGGACATTCGCGACACCGAGTCGGCCCTCATTGACCATCTGGGGCCGCGCTACACGCCGCACGGGCGCACCGCCACGCCCGGCGCGGTCGAGGTGGTGCCGCTGTTCTCCCGCCTGTCCGCCGCCGAGCAGCACCGCGTGTTCGAGGCGCACGCCTGCCGCCGCATCGTGCTGGCCACCAACGTGGCCGAGACCTCCCTGACCGTGCCCGGCATCCGCTACGTCATCGACCCCGGGCTGGCGCGCATATCCCGCTACTCCAACCGCACCAAGGTGCAGCGCCTGCCGATCGAGCCGATCAGTCGGGCCAGCGCCAACCAGCGCTCCGGGCGGTGCGGACGCGTCGCCGACGGCATCGCCATCCGCCTGTACTCCCAGACCGACTTCGAATCGCGCCCGGAGTACACCGAACCGGAGATCCTGCGCACCTCCCTGGCCTCGGTGATTCTGCAAATGGCCGCGCTCGGTCTGGGGGACGTGCAGGACTTTCCCTTCCTGGACGCCCCCGACTCCCGCGCCGTACGCGACGGCCTCCAGCTGCTGGGCGAGATCGGCGCCATCGAGACGGCCGGCGCCGGAACCGGACGGCGACGGCGGAGCGGCCGGGGCGGCAGCGTCGGCGGGCCACGTCTGACCGAAGTGGGCCGGCGCCTGGCCCGCCTGCCCATCGACCCGCGGCTGGGGCGCATGCTGCTTCAGGCCGGTGAGCTCGGCTGCGTCAGCGAGGTCATGGTGATCGTGGCTGCGCTGTCCATGCAGGACGTGCGCGAGCGCCCGGCCGACCACCAGGAGGCGGCCGACGCCCTGCACCGGCGCTTCGCCGAGCCGACCAGTGACTTCCTGACCTATCTGAACCTGTGGCGCTACCTGCGCACCCAGCAGCGCGACCTGTCCGGCTCCGCCTTCCGGCGCATGTGCCGGGCCGAGTTCCTCCACTACCTGCGGGTGCGCGAGTGGCAGGACGTGTACAACCAGCTGCGGCAGCTCGCCCGCCCGCTGGGGCTCGCCGCCGCCCCCGTGGACCTGCCCACCGCGAGCGCCGTGCGCGCGGCCGCCGCCGGCCTGGAGCCGGGCACGCAGGCGGCAACCATCGCCCACGGGGACGTGGCGGCCGCCGTCGTCGCCCTGGGGCGCAGTGCGGACACGCCCAGCGCCGACGCCATCCACCGCTCCCTGCTGGTGGGACTGCTTTCCAACGTGGGTACCTGGGATGAGCGCCGCCGCGAGTATGCGGGCGCGCGCGGCAGCCACTTCGTGATCTGGCCGGGCTCGGGGCTGCGGCGCAAGAGCTACGACTGGGTGATGACGGCGGAGCTGGTGGAGACCTCCCGCTTGTTCGCGCGCACCGTCGCCAAGGTGGACGCCCGCTGGATCGAGGAGGCGGCCGGGGCGGCTGGGCTGCTGCACCGCGTGTACGGGGAGCCGTACTGGTCCACGCGCCGCGGCGCCGCGATGGTGCACGAGAAGCTGCTGCTGTACGGGATGACGCTGGTGGCCGACCGCCCTGCCACGCTCGCCTCGGTGGGTACGGCCGATGCGCGCGAGTTGGCGCGGGAGATGTTCATCCGCTCCGGGCTGGTGGAGGGCGGCTGGCACGCCCGGCACGGGTTCGTGGAGCGTAACCGGGCGCTGCTGGAGGAGCTGGCCGACGTCGAGCAGCGACGCCGGGAGCACGGGCTGCTGGCCGGCGACGAGGCCCTGTTCGACTTCTACGACGACCGCCTACCCGACGACGTCTACGGCGCGAACGACTTCGACGCCTGGTGGAAGCGGGAGCGCCACAACCGTCCCGACCTGTTCGACTTCACCCGCGAGCTGCTGCTGCCCGGCGGGGACGACACCGCCGGCTACCCCGACACCTGGGCACAGGGGGATCTCACTCTCGGCCTGGAGTACGTCTTCGAGCCGGGTGCCCCAAATGACGGGGTGAGCGTGCTGGTTCCGGTGGAGGTGCTGGGGCGCCTGGAGCCGTCGGGCTTTGACTGGCTGGTTCCCGGGCTGCGGCCCGAGCTGGTGGTGGACACCATCCGCGCCCTGCCCAAGCGGGTGCGTCGTGCGCTGGTGCCCGCGCCCGACGTCGGGGCGCAGGTGTGGGAGGCGATCCGCCGGGAGGTGACTGGTGCGGCCGGGGGCGCGGGGGCGCCGTCGGCGCCGCAGGTACCCTTCCGCGAGGCCTTCGCGGATGCGGTGCTGCGGTTGCGGCAAGTGGAGATCACCGAGGCCGACTGGGAGGAGGCCGCCGAGCGGCTGCCCGACCACCTGCGCATGGCCTTCGTGGCGGTGGACGGCGCTGGCCGGGAGCTGGATCGGGACAAGGACCTGGTGTTGTTGCAGCGCCGTCAGGCGGGCCGCACCGAGGCGGCTGTGCGCGACGCCGTACACGGGGCGATCGCGCAGGCCATGGCTGATGCGCAGCGGACGCAGGGGCGACGCCGAGGCGGGCGTGGCAAGCGGCGCGGCGCGGGCACGGTCGCGCCGGGAAGCGCCCGGGGCGGCGTCGGCGGTCACGCCACGGGAGCGTCGAGCGGTGGTGCGAAGGGGATGCGCAGCGTCGGGCCGGGCCTGGCCGAGCGCGCGGGGCTGACGGACTGGCCCAAGGGCGTCACCGGCCTGGAGGGCCCGGATCGCTCCACCATTCCGGCCACAATTGAGACCCCGGGCACGGCAGGGCTGGTGGTGCGCGGCTACCCGGCCCTGGTGGCTACCGGTGCGCGCCGCGCGGATCTGCGGATCCTGCCCGACGCCGTCGCCCAGGAGCGCGCGCACGGTGCTGGAGTGACGGCGCTGGTGCTGGCGCGTACCGCCCTGCCCACGGCCCGCATCACCTCCCGGTGGAACCCCACGGAGACGCTGACGCTGGCGGCCAGCCCCTACCGGAGCACCGAGGCGCTGGTGGAGGACATGCAGCTGGCTGCCGCCCGGGTGGTTGCCGGTCGGTGGGCTGCCGCGCGGCGCACCTCCCTGGCGGGCGTGCGGGAGGAGGCAGTGTTCGAGGAGCTGGTGGCCGTCTTGCGGCAGGAGCTGGAGGATGAGGTCTACCGCGTAGCGCAGATCGCCGCCAAGACACTGGCCGCCCAGCGGGAGGTGGAGCGGGAGGTGTCGGCCCACACCTCGCTAGCGCTGCTGAATACGCTGCAGCAGGTGCGCGAGCATGCGGCGGCGCTGGTGAAGGACGGTTTCATCGCCGCCACCCCGCCGGAGCAGCTCCCGCACCTGCCCCGGTACTTGAGAGCGCTGGCGATGCGGGTGTCCAAGGCGGAGTCCTCCCCCAGCCAGGATGCGGCACTCGCCTACCAGGTAGAGCAGGCCGAGCAGCTTTTATCCGATGCCCGGGCCCGGGCCGCGGCGCTTCCGGCGGACCCCGAGCGGGAGGCCGCGCTGGTCGAGGCGCGCTGGCTGATCGAGGAGTTGCGCGTGAGCCTGTTCGCGCAGACGCTCGGCACCGCCCGCAAGGTCAGCGTGCAGCGCATCAGCAAGCTGCTGGCGAAGATATGAGCGGAGCCGGTCCCGCGGGGCCCGCGCATGTGGGGCCCGTGCAGATGTCTGCACGGCGGTCTCGCCTATGACCAGTTCACGTGTTCAGTCGGCATTGATCGCGTCTATGGCGGCATTTCCTGACCGCCTGAATAGCCCCGCCTCTAGTTAGCACTGATCGCGTCTATGGCGGTCTTGGCGGTCTTCAGGTCGGCCCCGGTGCGTTCGCGGTAGGCCTTGATCGCCGCTATCGGCTTTCCGGCTGCTGCCAACTCGATCTCGTCCGGGTTCGGTGGCGGGAAAGAGGAGGAAGGTCCGGCGGCTGGGGAGGCGACGGCCGGGGCGCGGCCCGCCGCGAGTTCAGCGGACGCCGCGTCAATCGCGGTCTTGGCGGCCTTCAGGCCCAGTCCGGTCCGCTCGCGGTAGGCCTTGATCGCCGCTATCGGCTGACCACTGGTGATGAGATCCAGTTCCTCGGCTGAGACTTCGGCCGCCCCGATGCCGGTATCCGCCCCGGCGGGCATGCTCGCAGCGGCGGTGTTGCCCCTGACTGCGTCGACGATGGGCGCGGGCGCCGACGTGGCCTTGGACTTATCGCGTCCGAAGAGCCAGGAGAACAGGCCGGTACGTGGAGCGTCACTCATAGCAGCGCAGCCTAGATTATGCGGGTCGCCGTCGGCGCGGATTCTGCCGGACAGGCGCCTGGAGTGTCCTAAACGATGACAAACGAGGTAGGCGGGCGTCGACGTCCGCGAAAAAACCTTGGAATCATGCGGGTACCAGATCAGGCCCGGAGTGCAGGGCGGGTGTTTGTCATCAATTTTGACAACTAGCGAGCATCTCCGCACCCCCGCGGGGCTTCTGCCGCGCGTTGAGGCACACCGCCACGCGGCACTCACCCGGCAACCGCCACAGTCCATGGCCCCGCTGATGCTGAGCGATCACGAGCCCGGCCGTCGAAGTGAGTACCGCTGCCGTCGCCAGCACCACGGAGACGATGATGAACGCACTCACCGTGTGGGCGGCATCGGTCATGTCGCTGCGGATGGGAACGCCCCACTGGTTGACGCCGGTGGCCGCGGACGCAGACAACAGCGAGCCGCGCATGACCATGAATTGGCCGGATACGCACGCCCCGGCCACAACCGCGACCACGCAGGCCCAGGTCTAGGAGGAGGCGTGACGCCGCAGGTCGGCTAGCAGTAGGTGCATCATTGCGTCGCGCCCGCCCCTCGAGTGTGCAGAACGGCTCGGCCGACGGCGTCACCGCCCGGTATCACAGCCATGAGGCGACCCGCTGCCGCTCCCCGCCGCTGAGTTCGTGGGGCAGGTGGCGGTCCTGGCCGGTCACCCCCAGTCGTTCCAGGGCCGCATCGACGGCGGCAACGTCCGCCCGACGCCGCCCGGGCAGCGTGATTACGCGCCGGAGTGCGGTGATGTCGATCGCCGGGGTCTAGTGCCGGGCTGCTGAGATGTCGGCTGGTGGGGCGCCTGCGGGACCGCCCACTGTCCGCGCCGCCATCGACCTGCGTGCCGCTTATCCAGGGCTGCCCGTTGTTGTCCTGTCCGCCTACGTGGCTGGGCCCGTACTTGCATTAGCTGCTGGATGGATGGCCCCGATGCCGGTGCGGGCGGTGTCGGCTACCTGCTCAAGGAACGCGTCGGCCGAGTCGCGACTTCATGCGGAGCCTGGACGTGGTGGCGGCCGACGGGGTGGTGGTCGACCCGGAGGTGCTGTCCCGGCTCATGCGTGCGGGCTCGTCCCTGGAGCTCACTGACCGTGGTGACCCCGAGCCCGCGCAGGGGGACGCGCACGCCGCCGCTGGACGGCGCGCAGGGCGCCGTCACAGGACCGCGGACACCAGCCGGCACACGTTGTCGATGTAGCGCCGCCACCATGGCTCCTTGGCCCACTCCTCAACGGTCAGCTCGGTGGACACACGGCGGTAGTAGGCGTCATTGGCGCGCAGCAGGGCATCCAGGTCGCCGCCAAAGGCGAGCAGCATCATCTCGTAGTTCAGGGCGAAGGAGCGGAAGTCCATGTTGGCGCTGCCGATGACGCCGACCTCGCCGTCGACCGTCATGTACTTGGCGTGCAGGACGGTTGGGGCCGGGTAGCGGTAGATGCGCACGCCGGCAGCGAGCAGTGCCCCATAGTAGGAGCGCTGAGCATGGTTGACGATGAGGTGGTCGGACTCCTTGCCGACGAACAGCTCCACGTCCACCCCCCGGTAGGCCGCCGTGGTCATGGCCGCCAGCAGCGCCTCGTCGGGGATGAAGTAGGGACTGGTGATGGATACGCGCCGGGTGGCGTTCTGTATCAGGGACAGGAACATGCGCAGATTGGGCTCGGTGGGGTAGCCGGGTCCGGAGGGCACCAATTGCATGGCGTTGACAACCGCCTCGGGGCGTCCCGGCTGCGGAGAGGGGGTACCTACCGGGGGGCGGCGCTCCAGCACCTCGGTCACGTCCGGCGCGCCCGGAAGCGCGTCCTGCACCTGTAGCACCTCGCCGGATTCGAAGAACCAGTCCATGGCGAAGACCGTCTCCGCCTCCACCACGATGTCCCCCGTTACCTCCACAGACAGATCCGCCCAGGTCCGTCCAGCACGAATGTTGGAGCGCAGCCGGTAAGTGGGGTCGATGATGTTGTGCGAGCCGATGAAGGCGCGCTCACCGTCAACGGTGAGAACCTTGCGGTGGTTGCGCAGGTCGGGACGCCGGAAGCGGCGTTTGTGCGGCAGCAGCGGCATCATCAGGCGCCATTTGATCCCGGCCTCGGACAGCCGCCTGCCGAAGTCCTTCCAGCCGGGGTACTTCCGTGAGCCGAGGTGGTCCACCAGCAGCCGCACGGTCACTCCGCGGGCGGCGGCACGGGCGAGCGCGGAGTAGAAGACGTCGGTGACCTCATCCCAGCTCTGGATGTAGAACTCCACGTGGACGTGATTCTGGGCGGTGTCGATCAGACGGGCCATGGCCGCGTAGGTCTCCGCCGAGTCTGAGTGCAGGGCCACGACCTCACCAGTGACGCAGGGTAGGCCGGTGAGCTTGCGGTTCATGCGCAGCACCGAGCCTAAGTGGGGTGAGGGGCGCGCACCGGCCGGAGCGTCGGGCATGCCCGCAGTGAACTCATTGACCGCCGTATTGGCCTCCAGCTGCTGCTGGTAGCGCTTGCCGTGCACCCAGGGGCTGCCCAGGAACACGTACAGCGGCAGGCCCACAACAGGCAGTAGGAAGATCAGCAGCAGCCAGGCGGTGGACGACGACGGGCGGCGGTTCTCCGGGACAGTTCCCAGCGCCGCGAACTTGATCACGTACTCCAGGACGACCCACGCAGTCGTCAGTACTGGGTGCCACTCCATATCAGTAATCCTCACACGTCGCCGTAACCCGGCGCATCGGCGCGCCTGGTGCCCGGCGCCCCTGAGGCGGAGGCCCGCAGCGTGTCACTGCGCAGTCGATGGCGTCGGGTCTCCGAAGAGCGCGCGGTAGTAGCCGTAGAAGTTCCAGTTTCCCCAGCTGGTGCAGTCATCACCGCCGGAGGCGGCGGCTGCGTTGGCCAGGTAGGGCGTGTAGTTGTACAGGCCCGCAGTCGCCTGATTGGCAACCGTCAGCTCGCCGGTTCCGCACTGTGCGTCGGGCGAATACGCGAGCTGCGTCGTCGTACCCGCAACCACCTCGAATCGGTGGGGATCGAGCCGGTAGGTCTGGAACTGGGAGGCGGCACCGTATACCTGGCGGAAGAATCCCGCGTACTCGGAGTCGCACTCCTGCCCGTCGGGGCAGGCGTAGCCGGCGGCCGCCTCGTAGCGGCGAGCGGTCAGGCCCGAACCGGACGCGGTCAGCAGCCCCTGCTCCTTATGCAGCAGCACTAGCAGTACGCGCGGGTTGATGTCGCAGGAGTCAGCCACCTGGGAGATGATTTCGGCCGCCGTCTGCCCCTTCGCGGCGGTGTACCCGCCGGGGCAGGCGGTGGTGGCCTCGCGGTCCTCGGTGTCGAAAGTGGCGTCCGCCAGGCAGGGGGTGCCGTCTGCTCCGGTCTGGCAGCCCTCGTTCGCCGCGGTGATGAATGCGGCGATCTCGGCGCTGGTCATGGTGGTCGAGTCGTAGAAGACGTCGTCGTCGATGATGAGGCCCGCGTCAAAGCCGGTCATGTCACGCGTGATGGGAGTGGGCTCGGTGGGGGCGGCGGGCGGTGACGGAGACGGCGGGGTGTCAAGGGCATTCATGACCAGTAGGCCAAGCAGCAGCGTGATCAGGAATGAGCTGAGGAAGATGCCTACGGAACCGATGCGGCGGGGCTTGCGCCGCCCGCGGGTTCTACCGGGGTGAGGCGTGCGGGCGGAACGCCCCCCGGCGCGAGCCGCATCGGCCAGCCGCGTGCCGCGAGCGGATGCGGGCGCGCGCCGCCGGTCCGATGCCGCCCGGTGGCCGGAGGAGGTGCGGCGCGGTGTGCCTTGCGGTGAGCGGCGCGTCGGTCGGTCGGCGGAGCGTGACATTGAAGTAATGCTGCCACAGCCTTTGCGGATGACGCAGTTACCCGCCCCCGGTTGCCACAGCGCCGGAGCTCACATGGCGGGGCGACGGTCCTGACAGTCGATCGTCTACGCTCATCGCATGAATCTGTCCGAGGTGCTCCCGCTGGCCCGGCTGCTCATGGCCGAGCACGGGGTGGGCGACTGGTCGGTTTCCCTGGACCGGGCACGACGGCGCGCCGGCCTAACCGACCACTCCCGTCGGCGCATCACCCTGTCCCGGCAGCTGATGGCACTGTATGACGAGGCAGAGGTACGTGAGACGGTGCTGCACGAGATCGCCCACGCCCGCGTGGGAGCCGCCCACGGGCACGACGCCGTCTGGCGCGCAGAGGCCCGCAGGATCGGCGCCAGTGGCCGGCGGCTGGTCAGCGAGCGGGCGCCGCGCGTGCCGGGCCGCTGGGTCGGTACCTGTCCTGCCGGTCACACCGTTGACCGGATGCGCCGCCCGGCGCTGCCCTGCTCGTGCTCCCGCTGCGCTCGCGGCTTCAGCGCAGCCCACCTGCTGGCCTGGTCCTACGACGGCGTGCCCGTAAGCCCGCAGGAGATCAGTCCGGGATACGCCCGGGCCCTGGCGCGTCTGGAGAGTATGCGGGGTTGAGCCGTTCATCCCAGGTGACGACGCCGAATCCTCCACGGGGATGACCCCGCGGTGGACGCGGTGCCGCAGAATCGCGCAGGCAGGACCTGTCCGGCCTGTTTCCGCCCGCGAGTATTCAGGAGCGAACCGATGATTGTCACCACCACCCCCACCGTTGAGGGCTACCCCGTCACCCAGTACCTGCGCGTCGTATGCGGAGAGACGATTGCGGGCGTGAACATGTTCAAGGACTTTGCCGCCGGTATCCGTAACGTGGTGGGCGGCCGCTCCCAGGCCTATGAGAACGAGTTGATTCAGGCCCGGGAGACGGCGCTGGCGGAGATGGTGCAGCGCGCGCAGGAGCTCGGCGCGGAGGGCGTGGTAGGGGTGGACATCGACTACGAGGCCCTCGGCAGTGACAACGGCATGCTGATGGTGACCGCCTCCGGCACCGCGGTGCGCTTCTCCCGTCCCCAGTAAGGCCCCGGTAGGCGGGCGGTCTTCGACGCCGACCACCCCTGCACCAGTGCCGTGCCTAGCGGTGGAGGGAGCGGGCGGCGCTGATCACGACCGCGGCTGCCCGCCCACGGTGGATTCGCGTACCACCAGCCGCGGCGGGAAGGTGATGTGCCTTACCGCGGGGTCGTGGGACAGTAGCAGGTCGGCCGCGGCCGCCCCCATCTCCCGCATAGGCTGACGCACGCTGGTCAGCGGGGTGATGAGTTCCGCGGCAACAGAGATGTCGTCATACCCGACGATGGCGACGTCGTCTGGAATGCTCAGGCCGCGGCGACGGACTTCCCGCATGGCGCCGATGGCCAGCTGGTCGTTTGCGCACAGCAGCGCCGTCGGCGGCGTCTGCCCATCCAGCAAGGTGGCCGCCCCGACTGCGCCCGCATCCGCCGTGAATCCCTGGCCACCACTGACGGCCTCGATTTCAGTTAGCGCTTCAGCCGGGTCCAGGCCCGCCCCGGCCAGCGCGGCGACGACGCCGTCGCGCCGGTCGACGGCCTGCCGCACCGTCAGTGGGCCGTTGACGAACCCGATGCGGCGGTGTCCTAGCTCGATCAGGTGAGCCGCTGCCGCGCGAGCGCCGGCGACGTCGTCCCCGGACACGGTGGACAGCTCGGCGGAGATCGGCGGGTGATCCATGAGCACCACCCGGATGCCGCGGCCGGCCAGAACGGCGAGGTTGTCGAGGGTGGAGGCCGAGGGGGTGATGATCACCCCGTGGACGTCCATGCCGGCCAGCAGGCTCATGAGCTGATGCTCACGCTCGGGGTCGGAGTCGGTGGAGCCGAGCATTGGCACGCGGCCGTCCGCGCGCAGCCGGTCCTCAATGCCGCGGGCAGCCTCGGTGAAGAAGGGGTTGGAGATGTCGTGGACAAGCACGCCCACCAGTGACGAACCACCGTGGCGCAGGCGACGCGCGGTTTCAGAACGCACGAAGCCGAGCTCGTTGATGGCGGCGCGCACACGGTCGATCGTTGGCTGGGCGACACGCTCGGGATGGTTCAGGACATGAGAGACGGTGCCTACCGAGACTCCCGCCCGTTCGGCGACGTCACGCACCGAGGGACGTGCCATGTTCGCTCCTTCTGCTACCGGGGACGTCCGAGCCGTCCCGCTGCTCGCTGCCAGGTGTGATCGCGGCCGCGCGGCTCAGTCGCGGCCATGAGTCATCTTTCCAGGTTGTCGGCACGGACGCCGCAGGCAAGGCCCAGTCGTCGCCAGTCGGCGCCCGAGGAGCACGTCACCAATAGACAGCGAACCAACCGTATAATCAGTTCCCGACTGATTGGAGTTCAAAGATGACCGCCAGTAACACCCCTGAGTCCCGACCCAAGACGCTCGTCGTCCACTACTCCGCCCACGGGCACACCCGGCGCGTGGCGGAGACCCTCACGCGGGCGCTCAGAGCCGACGCCTTCGTGCTTACTCCCGCCGAGCCCTACTCCGAGCCGGATCTGGACTACAACGATCCGCGCAGCCGGGTCTCGCGGGAGCACGTTGATCGGAGCCTGCGGCATGTGCCGCTGGTGCAGGACGCCCCCGACGGCTTCACCGACTACGACACCGTGCTGGTCGGATACCCCATATGGTGGGGCGAGGCCTCCTGGGTTTTGGGCGACTTCGTACGGAATAACGACTTCACCGGCAAGATCGTGGTGCCGTTCTGCACGTCCTTCTCCTCGCCAGTAGGCGCCAGCGCACGCGACCTCGCCGCTCTGGCCGGCACGGGTGACTGGAAGCCGGGGACCCGCCTGGAGGTGAGCACCAGCGCCGACGGCGTGCGCCGCTGGCTGGAGGGGCTCGGGGTCGCGGCATAAGGCTCCAGCGAGTCCCGACAGCGTCAGACGTTGCCCGGCCGCGAGGCCGACGTCCCGTCCGATCGGCGTCGGCGGGTAGTCGCCCGCCTGTGCCAGCGTGCGGCTGGCGGCCACACTTGCAGTATCGTGACACGGGCGTGATGTGTGGGGTAGGTTGAGGCCGTTGTTGCGTGGGCGGCGCACCGCCCGCGCGCGCTCCTGTCCGGTACGCCCCGAGAGCCGAGGCCCCTTTAATGCCGCACTCCCCCACCCATGATGCAGACGACGTTGACGTCCGCATGGTCCCCAACAGGAAGCTGGAGGCGATCCAGGAAATCAAGTCCTACGCGGTGGGGTCACGCCACCGCCTGGACGCCCAGGAATTCACCTCCACCACGGACTCCGCCACCCACAACAGCGAGACCTTCGACGCCGGGCTGAGCGATGAGGTGTGGACCTCACCGGTGGCCGATGACTACCGCACCAAGATCGATGCGGCCGACTCCGGCGCCTACGACGCGATCGGTGACATCGTCTCGGACCTGACCGACGCGGAGAACGCCTTCTACGACGCCGGGCTGGGCGTGGTTCCCGAGGACTCCGCCCTGGCCGTCTGGCCCAGTTCCTAGTACCTCCCGCCCCGCGCCTGTGAACCGCACGCGAAGCAAGGAGCCGCAGCCCCATGGCCTTCATCAAGATCGACACTGACAAGATGCAAACCGTCGTCGACAACCTGGAAGACCGCGCCAAAGCGATCGACTACGAGCGCAGCAGCATCAACCAGACCAGCGCCTACTACCACGACCCGGTCCAGTCCGTGGCCGACGCGACCGAGTCCCTGCCCGGCTTCCTAATACCGGGACCCGGATCGGGAACCCTGGCAGCCTACGCATCAGCCATGCGCGACCTGGCCGACCAGCTGCGCTCGCGCCGCCAGGAGGCCATCGACATAAACGAGTCCGGCATCACCATGACCAACCCCGACGGCACCCTGTCCTACTACCTGCCCGACCCACCACCAGGCACCACCGACGAGGCCGCCTACTGGCGCAACACTGACACCGTGGCCAACGTCCACGCCTACAACACCGGCTCAGTCGAAACAGCCAAAGCCGAGGCCACAGAGCTCCAAGAAGCACTCGCCAACGGCACCTCCTCCCAAGGCCGCACCCCCGAACAAATCCTCGACCAAATCAACAAGCACCAAGACATCCCGATCTATGGGGCGGCGTTCGTCGACGCGCTGGGCACCGAGGAGTACCTGCAGCTCGTCTACGCGTTAGACGGGCATTATCAGGTCGGCTATGACGGGGACGATGGTGGCGAGCGGTTCACCAAGTCGTTGGAGACTCTCGCGCACATCCTGGCCGCCGCCAGCCAGGATCAGGCCGGTGGGGCGGGGCTCGCTGCCGACTTCGCCAACGCCGTCGATCCGACGGTCATTCAGCCGCAGCTTGAGAACCCGATGACGGCCCTCAATGCGCTGTTGTCAGTACCGGATACCGCGTACGGTACAGGGTTTCTTGGTGTGCTCTCGGACAATCTTGAGGACATCGACCCGGCCTCGGTCCCCTTCGCCGGTGCGCCACCGTTCGTGAATGGTGAGTTCTATACGGCGGACCCGTTGGCCGGCGTGCTGACCGCCATGGGTTCCAACTCCGAGGCCTCCTTGAACTATCTCACCAGTGATGGCACAAATGACGCCGAGATCGAGAAGCGTTGGGAGATGCTCAGGCAGCGCGACTGGGACTTCCACGGTGGTACCGGGCTGGACGGGTTGAGCGCGGCCACGGCCGCTGCCTCCGCCTACCGGGGCGCTGACGGCGACCCCAACGCGCCGGCCGACGCGGCCGAGCGCGCCACCTGGATGACCGCGCAGGCCATCCCCTTCTTCGTCAACGACGTTGAGGAAGCAGATTTCACCGCCACCATGAAACAGAACCTCGCGGTTCTGCTCGGCAACAGCCCCAAAGAACTCGCAGGCCTGGCCAAAGACGGCTCTCTGGAAACCGATCAGCGCTATGGGTTGTCTGGCCTAGTCACCGATGCGGAGTTCGAGACCTTGCTGTACCGCATCATCGATGACGAGAACGCAACCGGCACCCTGGCCGCTGCCATGGGCCAGTACCACCACAGCAGAATCGACTCCGAAATGTCCACATCCACGGATCCCGGAACGACCCTTGCCGTACAGTACAAGGATGCAGCCGCAACCATGGGCTATCTTGATGGCATTGCCGAGCTACGTGCAGGTGACAACAGCGCCGCGCGGGCCAACACCAAGTCCAATATGGGAACCGCACTGAGCGTGTTCTCTACGGTACTGGGCGCCGGGGTCGGCGCAATGACCGGAGGGACCAGTCTGGCGGTAGCTGGCCCGCTGCTGTACAGCACCGGCTCCACCGTCGCCAGACCCATTATCGTTGACCAGCTAACCAAGGATTGGAACACTCCGGACACTGTCGATGGGGCCGATATCGACACGGTACTGCGAGCCCAGGCCTATGTTGATGCCGCGAACTACGGCCTGCTCAGCGACGCCACCATGGAGGCGGCCGCCACCGGCAACAACGGAGGGCCATTCTCCTTCTACACCGAGGCCGACGGGCAACCCACCATCACCGCACCCGACCCCATGACACCACAAGCCGCCCACGAATACATAAACTGGGAAGACCTGGTCCACGACTCCGTCATGGACAGTCTTGACGTCAATATCGAAGCGGGTGATCAAACAGGCCGCAAGCAGGGCCATGGCGCAAAGGTCATCAAATGAGCCAGCAGAACACGTAGGCGTTATGAGGAACTCTCTTATTATGCGATCCGAAGCAAGCACACCCCGCCCCAGGCGCCGTCTGCCGGCTGCACTGATGACGCTACTACTGGCATGCGCGCCTTTGGTGGCGTGCGCGCATTATTTCGGAAGCGAACTGGACATTCCTGGTCTTGATCCAGGCACCGCAAGCAGTGACCAGACCAACGCTAGGGCCGCTTTGGACTACCTCACTCCCGATGGCGAGACCAGCGACGGGAAGTGGATGCCGGGTGAACAGACCCAACAGCGGTGGGAGGCGCTCGAAGAAGGCCACTGGAACTCCACCTCCCTGGAGGAACTCACTGCCGCCATGGCCGCAGTCTCAACCATGCGCACCGACCAAGACGAGCAAACCGCCGCAAAGGCCACGTGGATAGTCGCCAAATCAATGGAGTTCGCTGTCGGCCAGGTACCCCTTAAGGACTACACCGACACCATGAAGCAGAATCTCGCCGCCCTGCTCGCCAACAGCCCGAAGGAGCTAGCCGGCTTGGCCAGCGGCGATTCCTTGGACGCTAGTCCACCGGGCTATGACCTGTCCGGCCTGGTCACTGACACGCAGTTCGAGACCGTCCTGTACCGCGTCATCGACGATGAGAACGCCGCCGACACACTGGTGACCACGATGCTCCAATACCACCACGACCAAGTCGGTTCCAACATGCCTACGGCCACGAACCTCGAGGCCACCCTACGCGGGAACTACAGGAACGCAGCCATGACCATGGGCTACCTCGATGGCATTGCCGAGCTGCGTGCGGGCGACAACACTCCGGACACTGTCGATGGGGCCGATATCGACACGGTACTGCGAGCCCAGGCCTATGTTGATGCCGCTAACTACGGCCTGCTCAGCGACGCCACCATGGAGGCGGCTGCCACCGGCAACAACGGAGGGCCATTCTCCTTCTACACCGAGGTCGACGGGCAACCCACCATCACCGCACCCGACCCCATGACACCACAAGCCGCCCACGAATACATAAACTGGGAAGACCTGGTCCACGACTCCGTCATGAACAGTCTTGACATCACTATCGCAACGGGCGATCAAACAGGCCGCAAGCAGGGCCATGGCGCGAAGATCACCAAATGAATCTGCCTGCCTCTCGTCTACCAGGTATGCTGACCTCGCAGCCCCTCGGCTCGTCTCGCGGTGTTTGGGCCTGGGTATTCTTGAGCGTCATCGCTTCCGCAGTGTGTCTGGCGCTCACAACTGCTCCGCACCGACACAGGGAATTACCCGGCACGCGACCCCAGTCTCGCGCAGCCCTCTCGCGCCAGCGTCGGCCAGCAGGTCTACTGTTGGTGCTGTTATTGGCCTGTGTCCCTTTGGCGGGGTGCTCGCTGGGGGTGGATCAGAGCGCCCTGGGTATCCCCGGGTTCAGTCCCAGCGCCGCGGGCCAGGACGACCAGGCGAATGCCCAGGCCGCTTTGGAGTATCTCAGCCCTGATGGTGAGATCAGCGACGGGAAGTGGGTGCCGGGGGAACAGGCCCAACAGCGGTGGGAGACGCTCGACGAAGGCGATTGGAACCCTGCCGGACTCGAGGAGCTCACTGCTGCTATGGCAGCGGCGTCGACCCTGCGCACCAGCCAGGATGACGACAATTCGGCCGCGGCGACGTGGGTTACCGGAAGGTCGATTGACTTCGTCGTCAACCAGCTACCGCTCGAGAATTACACCGATACAACGAAACAGAACCTCGCCGTCCTGCTCGGCAACTGCCCTGACGAGATCGCCGACATGGCGCGCGGCGGTTCACTCGAAGGAGTTAACGTATACGGTCTGTCTGGCCTCGTGACTGACGCACAGTTCGAGACCGTCCTGTACCGTGTCATCGACGATGAGACCGCCGCCGACACACTGGTCGCGACCATGCTCGAATACCACCACAATCAGATCGACTCAAAGATGACTACGGCAACCGACCCTGAAGCTCTCCTACTTGGGCAGTATCAGTTTGCCGCAAGGAGCGTAGGCTACCTCGATGGCATTGCCGAGCTGCGGGCGGGCGACAACACTCCGGACACTGTCGATGGGGCCGATATCAGGACCGTGCTGCGAGCCCAGGCCTACGTTGATGCCGCGAACTACGGCCTGCTCAGCGCCGCCACCATGGAGGCGGCCGCCACCGGCAACAACGGTGCTCCCTTCTCCTTCTACACCGAGGTCGACGGGCAACCCACCATCACCGCCCCCGACCCCATAACACCCGATGCCGCCCACGAATACATGCGTTGGGACCGACTAGTCGAAGACGCCACCATGGACGGTCTTGATGTCAGGATCACCAACGGCTACAACTTTGGCTACGACGAGGGACAGGCAGCCAAAGTCATCAAATGAGTCTATCTAATCTTCTTGTCCTAAGTGCGGCATTTTTGCAGCACGTCGTCACGTTGCGACGCGAGATGCGTACGCAGACGCGCCTTGGCGTGGTCAACCTCGTATCGCTCCCGGCATTTGCCGCGCGCACCTTTCTTCATCCAGACCTGAAACCGCATTCGGGGTTGGTGCGGGCAGCCGGCACCCACCACCGCACCGAGCCGCGAGGAGGACACCTATTATGCGACTCTTTACTCGCGTAGCCCTCTCGCGGCGATGCCACCCGAGCGCAGCCATGCTTGTGCTGTTGCTGGTGTTTTGTGTGTCTTTGGTGGGTTGCTCGCTGGAGGCGGACCACAACGGCCTGGACATCCCCGGGTTCAACCCCAGCGCCACGAGCAGCAACGACCAGACCAACGCTAAGGCCGCCTTGGACTACCTCACTCCCGATGGCGAGACCAGCGACGGGAAGTGGATGCCGGGTGAACAGACCCAACAGCGGTGGGAGACACTCACCGACCGTAACTGGGCCCTGCCGGACTCGAGGCGCTCACTGCCGCCATGGCCGTCTCCTCAACTATGCGCACCGACCAAGACGAGCAAACCGCCGCAAAGGCCACGTGGATAGTCGCCAAATCAATGGAGTTCGCTGTCGGCCAGGTACCCCTTAAGGACTACACCAGCACCATGAAGCAGAATCTCGCCGCCCTGCTCGCCAACAGCCCGAAGGAACTAGCCGGCTTGGCCAGCGGCGATTCCTTGGACGCTAGTCCACCGGGCTATGACCTGTCCGGCCTGGTCACTGACACGCAGTTCGAGACCGTCCTGTACCGCGTCATCGACGATGAGAACGCCGCCGACACACTGGTGACCACGATGCTCCAATACCACCACAACCAAATCGACGAGAAGATGCCCATGTCCGCCGACCCCAAAACAACCCTGCTCGGGCAGTATCAGTCCGCCGCGCAGACCATGGGCTACCTCGACGGCATCGCCGAACTACGCGCAGGTAATAACCGTCTAGACACCATCGACGTCACCGATATCAGGACCGTGCTGCGTGCTCAGGCCTACGTTGATGCTGCGAACTACGGTTTACTCAAAGACACCACTATCGAGGCGGCCGCCACCGGTAACAACGGAGGACCATTCTCCTTCTACACCGAGGCCGACGGACAACCCACCATCACCGCCCCCGACCCCATAACACCCGATGCCGCCCATGAGTACATTTCCTGGCAGCGGCAAGTCAACGATTCCACCATGGACAGCATCGACAACGCGATGGTCAACACTAACGCAGGGTATGACCAGGGCCAGGCGGCAAAGATCACCAAATGAATCTGCCCGCCTCTCGTCTACCAGGTATGCTGACCTCGCAGCCCCTCGGCTCGCCTCGCGATGTTTGGGCCCGGGCATTCTTGAGCCTCATCGCTTCCGCAGTGTTTCTAGCACCCACAACTGCTCCGCACCGATACAGGGAATTACCCGGCACGCGACCCCAGGCCCGCGCAGCCCTCTCGCGCCAGCGTCGGCCAGCAGGTCTACTGTTGGTGCTGTTATTAGCCTGCGCCCCTTTGGCGGGGTGCTCGCTGCGGGCGGATCAGAGCGCCCTGGGCATCCCCGGGTTCAACCCCAGCGCCGCAGGCCAGGACGACCAGGCGAATGCCCAGGCCGCCTTGGACTACCTCACCCCCGACGGCGAGATGACCGACGGGCGGTGGGTGCCGGGGAAGGAGACTGCCGAGCGGTGGGAGGCGCTCGAAGAAGGGCGCTGGAACTCCAGCAGCCTGGAAGAACTCACTGCCGCCATGGCCGTCTCCTCAACCATGCGCGGCAGTCAGGACGAGGAGACCTCAGCCGCGGCAACCTGGGCAACGGCAAGGTCGATTGAGTTCGCCGTCGGGCAGGTACCCCTCAAGGACTACACCGAGACCGTGAAGCAGAACCTCGCCGCCCTGCTCGCCAACAGCCCAGACGAAATCGCAGGTCTGGCCAACGGCGGATCTTTGGAAGTCAGCAGCGTATATGGTCTGTCCGGCCTGGTCACTGACACACAGTTCGAGACCGTCCTGTACCGCGTCATCGACGATGAGAACGCCGCCGACACACTGGTTACCGCCATGCTCGGCTACCACCACTACCAGATCGACTCAAAGATGCCCACGGCAACCGACCCTGGCGAGACATTACTAGGAAGATACCAGCATGCGGGCATGACCACGGGTTATCTCGATGGCATTGCTGAGCTGCGAGCGGGCGACAGTACTTCCGACACCATCGACGTCGCTGATATCAGGACCGTGCTGCGTGCTCAGGCCTACGTTGATGCTGCGAACTACGGCCTGCTCAGCGACGCCACCATGGAGGCGGCTGCTACCGGCAACAACGGAGGCCCATTCTCCTTCTACACCGAGGTCGACGGGAAACCCACCATCACCGCGTCTGATCCCATGGCCCCCGACGCCGCACAGGGCTATATGAACTGGAGAACGCTAGTCAACGATCCCACCATGCACATGCTCGACACCGAGATTGATGCTGGCTACAGCCTTGGCTACGACGAGGGACAGGCAGCCAAAGTTATCAAATGAGACCACCTAAAGCTCTTGTCCTGAGTGCCGCATTTTTGCAGCACGCCGTTACGTTGCGACGCGATACGCATGCACACCTGGGTGCAGTCGCCCTGGAGGGTTATTCATGGGGGTGTGGGGGATTTGTGACACGCGCGTGTGGCGGGTGTGTGCTAGGGCGGCTCGTTCCTGCGAGGATTCGTTTGTCCATCGAATATCCTCTAAGAACGAGCCGCCGGTTATGAATGCTAGCACGAAGCTTGACCGCCACCAGCTCGCCGACCTGTGCGCCGCCCTACACAAGCACGGTGAGCTGCCCAAGGTCGGCAGCCGGGCCCTGGGCCTGTACCAGCGGGTCAAGCTAACGGTCATGGCGCTGCGCCACAACCTCACCCAGCAGGTCCTGGCGGAGTCCTTCGACGTCTCCCAGCCCACCGTCTCCCGCATCATCAGCTCCTACACCGCTCTCATCGCCGATGCCCTGGCAGACAACGCGCCCGCGGTGGAGGACATCGACCCCACCCAGGTGCTGATCATTGACGGCACCGTGCTGAAAACCTGGGACTGGAAGGACACTCCAGGACTGTTCTCCTCCAAGTACCGCACCACCGGGCTGAACGTCCAGGTCGCCTGCACCCCCTCCGGGGCGATCGCCTGGGTCTCCGACCCGCTGCCCGGATCCGTGCATGCCGCCGGCGCGCTGCGCGCCAGCGGCATGCTGAATGTCCCGCCCGACCACCTGCCCGAGAGCGCCACTGCTGCCCTCCGTATCGGGGACAAGGACTATATCGGGCTGGGCATGACCACCCCGGTCAGGAAGCAGCCCGGACAGCCCCAGCGCGAGAGCGACAAGATACAAAACAGCTCCATAAACCGTAATCCGCTATATGGTCGACAGAGCCATCGCCAACATCAAGACCTGGCGCGTCCTACACACCGGCTACCGAAGACCAATCAAAACCTTCCCGACAACCATCACCGCCGTACTCGCCCTCACCTTCACATACACCCCACGAATAACTCTCATGAACACTACGGCGGCGACTGGTGAAACAACAAGCCGAGTTCCCTGCTCTTACAGATAGAGCAGGGAAGGGCTACTCATGGTTCGGTGGTGGGTCTGGTGTTGAGGGTCTGGATCTCGGCTACCGGGATGGTGGTGGTTGTGGAGGTGGTGTGGGTGTCCATGGTTCCGGTGGCTCCGTCGCTGGCGGTGTAGTTGATCGCGTAGGACACTTTGACATCCACCGGAGTGGTGCCGTCCTTGAAGTGGGCGCTGGAGCGGTTGAAGATTATCTTGCAGTCCGTGCCCCTGGAGTCGTTGTCCTGGCTCCACGGGATGCCGAACCCGGTGCACTTGGCGGTGCCGTCCTTGGGCTGCAAAGTCAGCATCGAAGCCGTCGCCGTGATTGTGGCGGTGGTGGCACCCGCTGTAGCCGTCACGGTCACTTCCCTGGGGGTGTCGCCGGTAGCCCACACCCAGGTATCCCAGCCCACGATCGTGGCCTGCATGTCCCCGACCATGGGGTTGTAGCCGATCGTGGCGGTCGGGATCGTCACCGCATCCCACGCAGCCCGCGCCAACGTCTCACCATCTATTTCGGGCTCCGGGGGCGAACTACCAGCAGGAACCCATACAGCCATGTTCCTCTCAACCCAACTCTTTGACAGCGCGCTGAAGTCCGCAAGATCATCCCCCCTGTAATACTCGGGAGAGCACTGGGGAATGTACCAATACCCCTCTGAGTCGGACGCATGAGACTCGTAATCCGGGAAACGAGAACGATACTCTTCCAGCGTATGACCACTAAAACGGGTGACGTTATAGATGGTAGCGTCCGACTCCAACAAGCTAGCGGTTTCCTCGCCCGTCCTAAAGGGAATATGCCAGCACATCGGCTGCACCGTAGTAGTCACCGACTGCGACCACGACACCGCCCCACCACCAGGGCTGCCGCCCGAGCCGTCAGCGGCGGCCGACGTGGAGGTTGCCGTGACACTTATCGTCACCGAGCCATCCCCGCCCTGGGCAACCGAACCGGAAGACGAACCATTGGTAGCGCCATCATCCAGCCAGGCTGCGTGCGCTGGAGTCGTGATTACGAATGATGTGGCTAACAGGAGCGCTGCGCCCGCCAGCGCGGCTAGCTTTCGAGTTGTCTGCCGCATGGGGCTCACACCGTGCACTCGTTGATCGACAGGGTTCCCTCGGAGGCTTCCTTCCAGGTGCCGTCCTCGTACACCATGGTGACGCGGATAATGCGCCGCACCTGAAACGTCTCAGGATCACTGATGTCATTGCCCTCAGCGTCATACTTCACCAGGTCGGTCTGGTCGGCACAGACCTCAACCACGGCTTCGGGCCGCACAGCATCCAGCGACGTCAAGTACACCGACGTCACCGCGACCCTCACCGTACCGTCGGTCCTGCCTGCGGCGCCTTCTTCAAAGTAGTCCGTAAACGCCTGGTACTCCTCCGCGGTCATGAGGGGTTGGGCATCCTCGATGCCGGTGCGGGTGAACCAGATGTTCCAGGTGACCTGGTCGTAGTGGACGAAGGCCCTCAGGACCTCGGTCTGCAGCTCGTCCAGGCCCTCAGGGATCGACGTGATCACATGCCGCTCCGTGGACAGCGACTCCGCCGTCACCACACCAGCAGCCTCAGCAGAAGCCGCAGCCGACGCAGACGCCTCGGCCGCCGCCGCCGACTCCGAGGCCCTGGCCGAGGCAGCCGCCTCCGGATCGTAGGCCGGAACCCCCGAGGCACCACCGCCAGGGTCCTGCGAGCACGCCACCAAAGGCCCGCAAGCCAGCAGCAGCGCCGCAGCACCCGCAGCGGCACGGCGCAGCCCGGACGAGCCGGTCGGGAAACTCAGGAAATGATGCATGGGCAGCTCCTCGCACGTACTGGCCAACATAAGGGCAACGTCATCAGGACGTTACAAAGCCTCGCACGCCCCCGGCGTGTGCGCAAGCCGACCGGGGCCGGCGGAGGCGGCTTCAGCGCCTCCGCTGCTCCTGTTGTCCCTGTGCGTGAGCGCCGGCGCCCCTGCCGGGCCGTTGCCGTCAAGCCAAACGTACTAGTCGGCCAACCAAATGGGGCGTCGGGCCCGCGCCCGTGCTCCCGAAAAGAGGGAGCCTCACGCAGGACGAGGGGACCTCATGCGGGACTTGTCGTGCAGGCCGCCACCATCCACCAGCTCCGAGGAACAGGACACCACGCACCAGTAGCCCGCGACACCGTCCGCACAGGACTCACAGTCGGGGCTACGCGTCTCCTGCTCCTCCAGCCCCTCCGGGTCGTCGTTGTTGTTATTGCGGCCGAACAGGCCGAACGCGGCGCCATCCGGAGACTCCAGCCACTTCACCTTCTCCGCGCCAGCACTACTCTGCGTGTACCAGCACACCGGATGCACCGTGGCGGTCACCGACTGCGACCACGCCGAAGCACCACCACCAGAACCAGCCGACCCATCCGCCGCGGCCGACGTGGAGGTCGCTGTGACCATCATCGTCACCGAACCATCCCCGCCCTGGGCAACCGAACCAGCAGACGAACCAGAACCGGCATGGACGTCTTGTATCTCTTTTGCATAAGCGGCTGGAACAATACCGACCGACACAGCAAATAACAGTACCATGACGTAAGCTATTGACAGCAATCGCCCCTTGAAGCCCACCATTCTCACACCACACATTCGTTTACAGTCAGAGTTGCCTCATCCGATTCCTTCCAAACCCCATCCTCATACACCATGGCAATAACGGTCCCATAACGCCCTTGGAGGGTCTCCGGATTACTGATGTCATTTCCGTCCTCATCATAGGAAATGAGATCAGACTGGTCGCCGCAGATCACGACCTGCGCCTGCATATAGGCAAGGACGGTAACCGCCTCAACTGAAACTCTGACTGTCCCATCGGTATGCCCATCGCCGAGTTCCTCAAGACCGTTCGTGAGTCTTTGGTATGCCTCTGTGGTCATGAGGGGTTGGGCGTTCTCTACGCCGGTGCGGGTGAACCAGATGTTCCAGGTGACCTGGTCGTAGTGGACGAAGGCCCTCAGGACCTCGGTCTGCAGCTCGTCCAGGTCCTCGGGGATGGAGGTGACCTGGTAGCGGTCGGTGGACAGCGACTCCGCCGTCACCACACCAGCAGCCTCCGCAGAAGCCGCAGCCGACGCAGATGCCTGGGCCGCTGCGGCCGACTCCGAGGCCCTGGCCGAGGCAGCCGCCCCCGGATCATAAGCCGGAACCCCCGAGGCACCACCGCCAGGGTCCTGCGAGCACGCCACCAAAGGCCCACACGCCAGCAGCAACGCCGCAGCACCCGCGGCGGCACGGCGCAGCCCGGACGAGCCGAGCCCGGACGAGCCGGTCGGGAAACTCAGGAAATGATGCATGGGCAGCTCCTCGCATGTACTGGCCGACATAAGGGCAACGTCATCAGGACGTTACAAAGCCTCGCACGCCAGCATGTCGCGCGCAAGCAACGACCGAACCCGGCAGTTCCCGCCCGCGCCTTGACGAACACCCAGCCAACGGACTACAGTCGATTGCGTTGAAACGGTTCACGCCGTTGACCTGCACCGCGATAACCACGGCGCTCGACCCGAACAAGGACGTTCCATGACCGACTCCCCCACCACCGATGCCCTCCCTGCGGGCGTCGTCGAGCCTGCGGCTCTCATCGACCTACTCAGCACGACCTCCGCCCGTTCCCCCCACCGCTGCTGCTTCCTGCTGCACGTGCGCCCGGACCGGCTCACCGAGTACGTCGCGGTCCACCAGCACGTGTGGGAGGAGATGCGCCAGGCCCTGACTCGCTGCGGATGGCGCAACTACTCGCTGTTCCTGCGCCCCGGGGACGGGCTCGTCGTCGGCTACTTCGAATCCGACGACGTCGACGCCGCCCAGGCCGCCATGAACGATGAAGAGGTCAACACCCGCTGGCAGGCGGAGATGGCCCAGTACTTCGTCCAGCCCGACGGCGGCACCAACGAGATCCTGCCCCAGTACTTCTATCTTCCCTGACGCCCCCGCCCCACCCCATCCCCCACGACTCAAGGAGGAACCCGTGGCACGTAAGCCACTAACCGGCTGGAAGGCGACCGCCGCCGTCTCCATGTCCAACTACATCGACTCCGGCTCCATCATCGCCATCGCCACCTCGCTCGGCTTCTGGAGCGCCGCCTACTTCCCCGACGACGACGGCACCATCGCCGGGCTCCTTGCAGCCTTCAGCTCCAACGCCTTCGGCGCCGCCATCGGCGCGCTGATCGGCGGCCCCCTGTGCGACAAGTACGGGCGCAAGTTCATTTACACCTACGACCTGCTGCTGTACGCGCTAGGCGGCCTGATCGTCGTCTTCACCGTCAACCTGCCCATGCTGTTCACGGGCTTCGTAATCGTCGGCCTGGCGGTGGGTGCTTCCGTCCCCGCCGGCTGGACCTACATCGCCGAATTCGCCCCCACCGGTCAACGCGGCAAGCACATCGGAGCCACTCAGCTGGCCTGGTCATTCGGCCCGTTCATCGGCTTCGGCCTGGCCGCGGCACTCGCGCCGCTGGGCCTGCTCGGCAGCCGCATCGTCTTCGCTCACCTGGTCGTGATCGCCCTGGTCACCTGGTACATCCGGCAGGGCTTGGAGGAGTCCGAAACCTGGCAGAATGCCAAGGGCGGGGCACAGGCCAAGCCGCCGTCGATGTGGACGGCGTTCCGCAAGCTGTTCAACCGCCGCGTCAACATCACCGCGCTCATCTTCCTGGCCGTCATCTACACCTGCTGGAACCAGGCCGCCTCCCAGAACGGCATCTTCCTGCCCACCATTCTCGGCTCCATGGGCTACGAGACCATCCAAACCGACCTGTTCTCCATGCTGTCGTGGGGCTTCGTCATCATCTCCACGTTCATCTTCATGAACCTGGTGGACCGCGTCCCCTACCGCTGGCACTATCTGGTCGGCGGCCTGGCGGCTATCCTCTCCTGGATCATCCTGGTGTTCGGCCCCTCCGACGCCGCCTGGACCGCCTTCGCGTACACCATCATCTGGGGCCTGTCCGCCGGCCCGTCCGCCCAGGCCTTCTACTCGGTGTGGTCACCAGAGCTCTTCGCCACCCCGTACCGCTCGGCCGCCCAGGGCATTGTCTTCTTCGCGGTACGGCTCGCCTCCGGACTGATCTCCCTGATCTTCCCGGTCATCCTCAAGTGGGAGAACGGTCTGATGATCGACGGCCTCATCCTCATCGGCTTCCTCGTGGTCTCCACCCTGGTGGGCACCATCGGCGCTCCCAAGACCCAGGGCAAGTCCCTGGAAGACATCGAGCTGGAACGCTACGGCGAGCGCGTCACCAACGCCAACGCCTGAGAGCCGGCACAGCAACCACCAACCACCGCCTCACGGAACCAACCACAGGACCACCAGCATCCATCCACCCTCACGAAACGGAGAGAAACCATGACCGGCAACACCCCCTCGCTATCCGACCTCAGTGATGAGGCCCGCAGCCTGCTGCAGACCCAGTCGATCGAGCTACCCAGCTGGGCCTTCGGCAACTCCGGCACCCGCTTCCGCGTCTTCACCACCGCCGGCGTGCCCCGCGACCCGTTCGAGAAGATCGACGACGTCGCCCAGGTCAACCAGTACACCGGCGTCACCCCCCGGGTCTCCCTGCACATCCCGTGGGACAAGGTCGACGACTACGAGGCGCTGCGCGCTCACGCCGAGGACCAGGGCGTCACCATCGGCAACATCAACTCCAACGTCTTCCAGGACGAGGACTACAAGCTCGGCTCCCTGACCAACTCCAATGAGCGGATCCGCCGCAAGGCGATCGACCACCACCTGGAGTGCATCGACATCATGCGCGCCACCGGCTCGCCGGCTCTGAAGATCTGGCTGGCCGACGGCACCAACTACCCCGGTCAGGACTCGATCCGCGCCCGCCAGGACCGCCTGGCGGACTCCCTCGCGGAGATCTACGCCGCCCTCGACGACGATCAGGAGCTGGTGCTGGAGTACAAGTTCTTCGAGCCGGCCTTCTACCACACCGACGTGCCGGACTGGGGCACCTCCCTGGTGCACTGCCTGGCACTGGGAGACCGCGCCAAGGTCGTCCTCGACACCGGGCACCACGCCCCCGGCACCAACATCGAGTTCATCGTCGCGCAGCTGCTGCGGCTGGGCCGCCTGGGCGCCTTCGACTTCAACTCACGCTTCTACGCCGACGACGACCTGATTGTGGGCGCCGCCGACCCCTACCAGCTGTTCCGCATCATGAACGAGATCGTCGCCGCCGGTGCGCTGGCACCCGACTCGGGGGTCAACTTCATGCTCGACCAGTGCCACAACCTGGAGGAGAAGATCCCCGGCGAGATCCGCTCCGCCACCAACGTGCAGGAGGCGACCACCAAGGCACTCCTGGTGGACCGTGAGGCCCTCGACCAGGCGCAGCGCGCCGGCGATGTTCTGGCCGCCAACGACATCCTGGTTGACGCCTACAACACCGACGTGCGCCCGCTGCTGGCGGAGCTGCGCGAGTCCCAGGGACTGGCCCCCGACCCGATGAAGGCCTTCCTGGAGTCCGGCTACCTGGACAAGGTCCGCTCCGAGCGCGTCGGCGGCACCGCCGCCGGCTGGGGAGCCTGAGAGAGGTGCCGACCATGACCAACGCCCGCCCCATCCACGTCGGGGCCGTCGACCTGGGCGCCTCCTCCGGGCGCGTCATGGTCGGCACCATCGCCGACGGCCGCATCGAGCTGACCGAGACGCGCCGCTTCACCAACGGCCCCATCCCCCTGCCGGGCCCGGACGGCGAGCGCCTGTTCTGGGATGTGCTGCACCTGTGGGATGAGATCCGCCAGGGACTGCTCGCCGCCGTGCGCGACGTCGGCCCGCTGTCCGCTGTCGGTATCGACACCTGGGGCGTCGACTACGGACTGCTCGGCCCGGGCGGCCTGCTGGCCGGTCAGGTGGCCTCCTACCGCTGCCCCCGTACCCGGGGCGTACCGGCAGAGGTCTTCGCGGCCATCCCCGCTGCCGACATGTACGCCGTCAACGGCCTGCAGGTACAGGACTTCAACACCATCTTCCAGCTGGTGGCCGAGTCGCGCGACGGCGGCCTGCCACACGCCGCCGCTCCGGCCGACGGCGAAGTCGCCCCGGCGGCCCCGGGTGCCGGCTCCGCCCAGCGCACCATGCTGCTGCTGCCCGATCTGCTCACCTATTGGCTCACCGGCAGGCCGGTCGCCGAGATCACCAACGCCTCCACCACCGGCCTCGTCGACGCCCGCGAGCGCACCTGGTCCGCGCCACTGCTTCAGCGGCTGCGCACCGACCTGGGGCTCGACCTGGACGGCGTACTGCCGGGCGTCGTCGAGGCGGGCACCGTCGTCGGCCCGGTGCGCCGCGACGTCGTCGACGTCTTCGGACCCGACGGCGCCCCGACGCCGGTGGTGGCCGTCGGCTCCCACGACACCGCCTCCGCGGTGGCGGCCGTGCCCGCGGCCGGAAGCGACTTCGCCTACATCTCCTGCGGCACCTGGTCACTGGTGGGGCTGGAGCTGGACGCGCCGGTGCTCACCGAGGCCTCCCGGCGGGCCAACTTCACCAATGAGCTCGGGGTGGACGGCACCGTGCGCTACCTGAAGAACGTCATGGGGCTGTGGGTGTTCAACGAGGCCGTGCGCACCTGGCGCGAGCAGGGTCTGGAGCTGTCCTACCGGGAGCTGGACGCCGCCGCCGCGGCCGCCGACCCGCTGCGCACCGTCGTCGACATCAACGACCCGGTCTTCTTCGACCCCGGCGACATGGCCGCCCGCATCGACGACTACGCCATCCGCACGGGCCAGCCGCGCCCGCGCAGCGTCGGCGAGTACGTGCGTTGCATCGACGACTCCCTGGCCTTGGCCTACCGGCGCGCGGTGCGCGAGGCGAGCGAGCTTTCCGGCAAGCACGTCGGTGTGCTGCACATGGTCGGGGGCGGCATCAGCAACCGCCTGTTGTGCCAGTTGGCTGCGGATGCGACCGGGCTGAAGGTGGTGGCCGGGCCCGCCGAGGGCACCGCCCTGGGCAATATCGTCGTCGCCGCCCGCGGTGCCGGGCTGATCGAGGGCGACCTGACCGCGCTGCGAAAGCTGGTGCGCGCCTCCTGCGACATCACCGAGTACGCCCCCGACCCGGCCGCGGCCGCCGGCTGGGACGCCGCCGAGCGCCAGCTGTTCGGCTGAGCGCACCGGCCCCGCGGGGTACGGGCACCACCAGCGCACCCCACCGCACCATCCACCACTTCCCACGGAGAAGATCATGACCGATGCTCCCGGCGCCGCCCCATCGACGCCGCAGCCCACCACCACCCGCGACGGCGTGCCCGTGGCGCCGCTGGCCGGCGGCTTCCTGCCGCCCTATGCCGAGCGCTTGCACCTGATCGCCGATTTCCCGGCGCCGCGCGCCGAGGACCTGGCTACCGCCGATCCCGCCGCGGCCGCCGGGGCGCCCTTCGCCGCGGAGGCCTTGGCCGCTATGGAGGCATGGGAAGCACCCTTCGGGGAGCCGGAGCCCACCCGCGCCGCCGTCGAGGACTGCGAGCTGCCCGGCCCGCACGGGCCGATACCGGTGCGCATCTACCGCCCCGAACCCGGCTGGGCCCCGCCCACGCCCTCGCCGGCCACGGATACGGGCCTGCGGGCCGGACTGGTGTGGTACCACGGCGGCGCCTTCATCGGCGGTGACCTGGACATGCCGGAGGCCGACGCCGTCGCCCGGGGCCTGGCCACCCGCACCGGCGCGATCGTCGTCTCGGTCTTCTACCGGCTGTGCACCGGCGGCATCCACTACCCGGTCCCGCACGACGACGCCTACGCCGCCTACCGGTGGGTGCGTGACCACGCCACCGAGATCGGCATCGACGCCGCCCGCATCGCCGTCGGCGGTGCCAGCGCGGGCGGGAACCTGGCCGCCGGGGTGACGCTGCACGGCGTCGACGACGGCGCTGCCCCCTGGCAGGCGCTGCTCGCCTACCCAGTGGCCCACGGCGGGCTCTGGCCCACCCCCAGCCCGGAGCTGGCGGCGCGGCTGGAGCAGATGCCGCAGATTCTGCGGTTACCCACCGACGTGATGGCGGCGATGAACACCAACTACCTCGGCGCCCCGCTCGACGCGGACGCACCCGCCTACGCCTTCCCCGGGGACCTGGACGCCGCCCGGCTGGAGGGCTGGCCGGCCACCTACATCGAGAACTGCGAGAACGACGACCTGCGCGCCTCCGGCGAGGCCTTCGCCCGCCAGCTCCGGCAAGCGGGAGCCGATGTCGAGGTGCTCACCTGCGCGGGTGTGCCCCACGGGCACCTCAACGCCGTCGGCAGCCCCCTGACTGCCGCCAGCCTCGACCGCTTCGCGGCCCGGCTGGGCCGCGGCTAAAACCAGCAACCGCGACCGCCGTCGACGGGCTCCGCACCAACCAGCCATCTACCAACAACTCCCCAGAAACAAACACCGAAAGGACGATTCACCGTGACCACCATGCCCCTGTCGGAGATCCTCGCCCAGATGGGTGCCGCCGGACGCCGCCTGGACCACATGGGCGCCGTCGAGGCCGGCGCCGGCAACATCTCCGTGTCCTTGAAGGCCTCAGCCGATCAACTGAGGCTGACCGACCGTTTCCCGCAGGTCGTCCCCGGCACCGAGCTGCCGCTACCCGCCCCCGCGCTGGCCGGCCGCACCGTCCTGGTGACCGGCTCGGGCTGCCGCCTGCGCGACGTCGCCGAGTCCCCGGAGGCGAATGTCTCCGCCTTCGTCGTGGACGAGGGGGGCGTAACCGGCACCTGGTACACCCACCCCGACCGCGCCTACGTGCGCCCCACCAGCGAGTTCAACTCCCACCTGGCGGTCCACAACGACCAGGTGTCGCAGCGCGGCGTGGACTTCCAGGCCGTCATCCACGCCCAGCCGCCCTACCTGGTCCAGCTCAGCCACATCAAGGACATCCGCAACACGGCGGACTTCAACCGCCGCATCCTGCGCTGGGAGCCCGAGACGATCGTCCAGCTCCCCCAGGGCATCGAGGTGCTCGACTTCATGGTGCCCGGATCGGCCACCCTCATGGAGAACAACGTGCGCGCCCTGCGCGACCACGTGATCGTGCTGTGGTCCAAGCACGGCATCATGGTCCGCTCCGACGTCGCCCCCCTGGCCGCCGTCGACAAGGTCGAGTACGCCGAGACCGGTGCGATGTACGAGGTCCGCAACATCATGGCCGGCGGCCTGGGCGAGGGCGTGACCGACGCCGAGCTGCACGCGGTGGTCGAGGCCTTCAACGTCGACACCGACCTGTTCTGACCCGCTTCTTCCCCGAGACCGGCACAAGTAACACACCGAGACCGGTCGAAGTTACGACGCGGTGCCCAGCTTGTCCGAATTCGGCATGAACGGCATCGAGTGCCCACAACGCCGGGGTAGAAATCGCATGATTCCAACGGCCTGCACATAGCGTTTCAGCGGCGTAGGCGCGTTCGTGCCGAATTCGGACACTTTTCTAAGAGGACTTCAAAGGAGAACCCCATGACCGAAGCCGCCAGGGCGCCCTTCACCGGCGAGGATGCGCGCAACACGGTCCCCGCCGCAGGGCCCACTCTGTCACCCGCGTTGGACGCGCTGCGGGCCGCCATCGCCGAGCCGCCGATCGAGTACCGGCCGGAACTGCGCTGGTGGCTAGCGGAGGGGCTGCACACCGACGCCACCATCCGCCGCGAGATCGCCGCGGCCCATCGCCTCGGCTTCGGCGGCATGGAGTTCCTGGCCATGCCCGAGGAGAACATCGACGAGACCCGCTACGGCTGGGGCAGCGAGGAGTGGACCCACGACTCGCACATGATCGTCGCCGAGACCACCGCCCGTGGCATGTCCTTCTCCTTCACCTCCGGCACCAACTGGTCCAACGCGAATCTGCCCACCATCACTCCGGACGATCCCGCGGCCGCCCAGGAGCTCAACGTCGCCCATGAATCCGTCCGCGGCGCCCGCTCGGGCCCTTTGCCGCGCATCGATCTCGACGCCGATCACGGCGCCGGCGGGCTGCCGGGATCCCGGGTGGCCCCGAAGCGGCAGCACTTCGTCGCGGCCGTGGCCGGCGTCGTCGTCCCGGATCACGTCGACGCGTCCGACGACGCCGCACCCGGCACCGTCGGCCCGACCGGAGCCGCCTCCCCCGCCGCCCAGCAGCCCGCGCCGATCCTCGACGTCGACACCCTCACCGACCTGACCGCCCACGTGAGCGGACATGAGGGGGCCGAGGCACTGGACTGGACTCCGCCGGACTCACGTGACTGGCGGCTGTTCGTGTTCTGGATGCACGGGACCGGGCAGACCGCGAGCCCGTCAGCGAGCGTCAACTACACGGTCAACTACCTGGATCGCGACGGCGTCGACGCCGTGATCGACTACTGGCGCGACGTCGTCCTCACCGACGGCCTGAAGGCAGACATCGCCCGCAACCCGCGCGCACAGATGTACATGGACTCCCTCGAGCTGAACACCTGGGGCGAAGGCGGCATGTTCTGGGGCCGCTGCGTGGCCGAGGAGTTCCGCAACCGCCGCGGCTACGACATCACCCCCTGGTTGCCGCTGCTCACCCGGTCGGCACCACTGATGGCCGTGTCCACCCGCTATCGCTTCGAGCCCGACGCCGCCCACGGCGTCGAGGTGACCAAGGTCCGCCACGACTACGTGGCCACACTCACCGACCTGTACATCGAGCACATGCTCCAGCCCTTCGCGCAGTTCCTGCACGAGTACGGCATCTCGCTGCGCGCGGAGATCTCCTACGGGCTGCCCTTCGAGCTGACCCGCCCGGGCGCGGCCGTCGACGGCATCGAGGCCGAGTCCCTGGAGTTCGGCGCGCAGATCGACGCCTACCGGCTCATGGCGGGACCCGCCCACCTGCTGGGCAAGCAGTACTCCTCCGAGACCGGAGCCACCACCCGCAACCACATGCTGCCCCACCGCTTCTACGACCAGATCATCAACACGCAGCTGGCGGCCGGCATCACCAAGACCGTCCTGCACGGCTGGTCCAGCCCGGCGGGTGCCGCGGGGACCACCGAGTGGCCCGGTCACGAGGGCATGCTGCCCATGTTCTCCGAGCGCTTCGACACGCGCCAGCCCGCCGCGGAGTTCTATCCGCTGTGGAATCGGGCCGTCGGGCGCATGCAGCAGGTGCTGCGTCGGGGCCGCCCCCGCATCGACGTCGGCATCCTGCGCACCGACCACTTCACCGACAACTCCTCCGGCATGATGTTCTACGACGGGGACACGCGCATACCCGATGAGGTCGCCTACGGGACCATGTGGATGCGCAACCGCCAGAATCACTGGTGGCGGGACCTGGGCATGCAGGACGCCGGCTGGGGATACGAGTTCTTCGACGGCTCACTGCTGCTGCGTGAGGACATGACCTTCGCCGACGGCGTCGTCCAGCCGGACGGGCCCGGCTACCAGGCCCTGGTGGTCTACCAGGAGGCGCTCGACGCCGACGTCGCCGCCCGGCTGCTCGACTGGGCGCGCGCGGGCCTGCGGGTATTGATCGTCAACGGGGCTAGCGAGCTGAAGCGGCTGGAGACCGGCGAGTACTTCCACTATGCGGCCGCGGCCGCCCGCACGCCCGGGCGCGACGGGCGAGACGAGGAACTGGCCACGACCATGACCGCCCTCAAGGCGCTGCCGAGTGTGGCCAAGATCGACGACCCCGCCCATACTGTCGAGGCGCTGCGGAGCCTCGGGCTCGTCGGCTACCACGAGTTCGACGTCCCGAACCAGAACGTACTCGCCTACGAGCGCATCGACGGGGACCTGACCCACGTGTACGTCTACCACTTCCTGTATGAGACCGGGCAGGACACCGAGGTGGCCTTGCACCTGCCCGGCGCCGGCACGGCCTATTGGCTGGACCAGTGGAGCGGCCGGTTCCACGAGCTGGGCGATGCCCACGCCGAGCCGATCGGGCCGGATCGCTCCGATGTCACCGTCGTCCCGGTCCGCCTGCGCCCCGGCGAGGCCGCCATCATCACCCTTGACCGCTCCGCCCCTGCCGCCACCGGCGAAGCCGGCCCCTCAGGGACCGCAGGCACTCGGCGCGCGGACGACGCCGTCGTCGTCGAGCTGCCCGACTGGGAGATCACGGTGGACTCCTGGGACGCCGGCCCCGATGAACTGATCGAGGAGGACCGCGGCCTGGGCTACGTGACCCGCGAGGTACTCCCCACCACCGTCACCACCCGGCTGCGGGCAGGCGCCAGCGCACTGGAGCCGTGGAAGGACCTGGACAGAGTGGGCCCGGAGGTGTCCGGTGTGGGCGAGTACCGCACCACGTTCACCCTCGCGGCGGTGCCCGCGGGACGCCTGGTCCTCGACCTGGGCGACGTGTGTGGCGGCCTGGGATCGGTGAGCATCAACGGCGGCGCACCGATCGGTTTCGACACCTCGGCGCCCCGCGTGGACGTGACCGGCCTGCTGCACCCGGGCGGCAACGACGTCGTCGTGCGCGTGTCCTCATCGCTGTCCAACCGGCTGCGCGCCCGCGGCTACTACGAGACCATCCCGGACATCTCCGCCGCCCTCAGCGGCAAGGCTGAGGCCACGCACGACGTGCCGGTGCGCAGCTACGGCCTACTCGGCCCGGTGCGCCTGCTCGCCCGGAGCTGAAAGTCGCCCGTCGCCCCGCAGGCCGGGAGGCGCGCGTAACCGGCCTTGGCCCCGTCGTTAGTGCCGGTCTCGACACGTCGTTAGTGCCGGTCTCGACACGTCTGGGGGCCGGGAAATCGGGGTGCGGGCACAGTGGCACGCTCGATCACCCGTGCCAGCGTGGTGGGGACAGCGGGTACTTCTGTCCCATCGAGCACTGCCCGCGCCCGAGCCGCCAGGTACTGCGCGAAGGCCACCATATCGGGAGCCACCGTGGTCAGCGGCGGATCGAGGAACCTGCCCAGCACCTCATCGTCCGCCCCGATCACCGCCAGTTCGCCGGGCACGCGCAGCCCGGCGCCCCTGGCGGCGGCAAGTGCCAGACCCGCATGCAGATCGTTGAAGCAGACCACGGCGTCAACTCCGGCTTGTGACCAGTCGTGCAGAACCCCCGTGAACTCGGCAACCGCATCCTCGTCCAGAGGGCCGACGGCGTACTCGCGCGGGACGGGAAGCCCCTCCTGCCCGCAGGCGGTCAAAACGGCCCGCCTGCGAGAGGCGACCAGAGGCTCGAGCCCGGGCATGCGCGTGGTCAGATAGGCGGGGGCGCGCAGGCCGTGTTCAGCCAGGTACTGCACCTGCAGGACCGGCAATCGGCCAAGCACGAGATCTGAAAGCGGACCGCCCCGCTCGTCGCGGTCCACCACGGACGCGCCCACCGCGGCGACCACATCCGCCTCGTCCTCGTCCAGGCCCCCCGGGGCTATGACGAGTGCGGGATCCACGTGTTTGAGCACATCGGCGATAGGCGTATCCGAACCGCAGGAGACGAGGGTCATGCCCCAGGAGTGAACCTCGCGGGCCAGGGCGTCGCGCAGTAGCCCGGCCAGGGATCCCAGCGGAAGCACCTCTTGCCCCTGCGACGGTATGTGTCCCGAGTCGCGCAACAGCACCACCTGGGACCGTCCCGAGCCCAGCGCGGCGCCCGCAGCCGATGGGATGTAGCCGAGCTCCCGCGCCGCCTCGATGACGCGACGTCGTGTCTGCTCGGAGATCGTCTTGTCGGGGCGGCGGTTGAGGACGTAGCTGACGGTGGCGCGAGAGACGCCGGCACGCCGCGCCACATCGCTGCTGAGCACCCGGGCCATCCATGCCTCCATCTGTTTGCGGGAAACCTCGCCGGCGCGTGGGGCGTCGCGCAGCTTTGGAGTCCACCGACGGCCCTGGGCACCCTGTTCGAGACGCCACACTTGCACCCGCGCGGCAGACACTCTATCGTGAACCTTGTGGTTACCCGTGTAACCTCGTGTCAATCCTAAGATTGGAACGAATCAATGGATGATTCCTCCACCGCGTGCGCGCCCGCGCGTGTCGCCGCGCCCATCAGCCCCACTTGATGCGCGACGCACCTACCGACGCCATGCCCGCGCACCCCCTGCCTGCAACCAGTTCAAAGGAGAACACCTCTATGGCGACATCACTCGCAACACCTCACGATGATCCCGACGCCCGGCTCAGCTGGGTCGAGCGCGTGGGATACGGCTCCGGCCAGCTGGGGATCAACGCCATCAATGGAATAATCGGCTCATTCCTAACCGTATACTTCACAAACGTGGCGCTGCTCGACGCAGCCGTCATTTCCACCATTATCGCCGTCTCGAAGCTGTTCGACGGCGTCTCGGACATCATCGTCGGACGGCTCGTCGACCGCACGAAGTCGAAGATGGGCAAGGCACGCAGTTGGCTGCTGCGAGTCTGCATACCATTCGCCGTGGCGGTCATGCTGCTCTTCCTGGTGCCGCCCAACTGGCCCGGCGCCGTGAAATACGTGTACGTGTTCGTCATGTACAACGCGGTCAATGCCGTCTTTCTGACCTCGATGCTCGTTCCGTTCTACTCGATGATCTCGCTGATGACGCGCAACTCCTACGAGCGGGGTCTGCTGGGAAACATCCAACAGATCTTCCAAACGCTCGGCAATGTCATTGTCAACGCGGTATTTGTGACCATGCTGGCGAGGTTCTCATCCGACGCCGCCAATCCCAACACCCAGCAGGCCTACACCCTGACCATGCTGTGCTTCTGCGCGGCCATGGTCCTGTTCGCGCTCATCTGCGTATTCACCACAAAGGAGCGCGTGCACGAAGGCGGCGGCACCCAGCCCGAGCCCACGGCGTCCACCGACGGCGCGGGGTTTTGGACCACGGTCAAGGCGCTGCTCACCAACAGGTACTGGGTGATGATGTCCATCGCCATGCTGGCGATATTCTTTGCCATCATCTTCAACGCGGTGGGAGGCATCTACTACTGCCTGTATGTCTTCTATGATATGACCCAGTACGGCTGGCTGTCGAACTCAGGCACCATTGCGCAGTTCGCCATCATGTTCGCCACCCCGTTCCTCATGGCGCGGTTCGGCAAGGAGAAGGTCTACATCGCCGGAATTGCGGTCTCCATGGCAGGCTATTTGGGCTTCGGCCTGTTCGCCTTCAACGTTCCCGCAATGATCGTATACAATATCCTCAAGGGTGCCGGTATGGGAATGGCCGGCGGTATGGCGATGGGCATCGTCGCCGACACCCTGACGTACGGCAGGCTCCGGACCGGCATCGACGCCGTGGGCATGGGCAATGCGGGCATGTCCGCGGCCCAGAAGATCGGCATGGGGCTTGGCACGGCGGTCTTCGGGTGGGTGCTGTCGGCGTCGGGATTCGATGGCGCCCTGGATCTGGAGGGTGTGCGCCAGCCCGCCACGGTGACCACCGCCGTCGAACTCATCTACAACTGGATCCCGTTCGGGCTGTTCCTGATCGTGTTCCTCATGCTGGCCTTCTTCTTCCGGCTCGAGCGCGATCTAGCGGCACTCAAATCCAGGAACGCGGCGGACGCCCCGGCCGCGTAGCCGAGGAGACGGCTCGCCGCCGATCCCGCGAACATCCTCAACGATCCACGGCGCATGCGCATCGACCCGACGGGCCGGCCGCACCACACAACCAGGAGTCAGGACATGGCAGAGCATCTTGTACACACTACCTCCGGCACCGTACGCGGCACGCGTAGGGGAGACCGAGTCGACTACCTCGGCATCCCCTACGCGCAGCCTCCGGTCGGCCCGCTGCGTCTGAAGCGCGCGGTGCCGGTCACCCCCTGGGACGGCGTCCTGGACGCGAGAGACTACGGAGCCTGCCCGGTGCAGTACAACAACGGCGCCGTGGTGGGACGGGAGGACTGTCTGACGGTCAACGTGCAGCGCCCCCTAAGCGGAGACCGTCTCCCGGTCTTCGTCTGGATATACGGAGGCGGCTACAACACGGGGAGCTCATCCGACGAGATGTATCGGGGCGAGGCCTTCGTCCGCGACGGCATTTTGTTCTTCTCATTTAATTATCGCACGAACGTACTTGGTTTCTACGATTTCACCACATATCCGGGATGCGATGACACAGACTCCAACTGCGGACTGTCGGATCAGATTCTGGCCCTGAACTGGATCCGAGAGAATGTGGAGGCGTTCGGGGGAGATCCGGACCGAATCACCATCGGCGGAGAATCGGCCGGCGGCTCCTCCGTCATCAACATGCTGGCGTGCCCCGGCGCCAGAGGCACCTTCACCCGGGCGATCGTCGAGAGCGGTTTGCCGAACTGCGTGATGACGCACCGGACGGCGAGGGAGAACATCGACCTTTTCCTGGAGGGCATGCATTGGAGCACCGCTGACCTGCACCGACTGCACACCGAGGACCCGCGCCTGTTCCTGAACGGACACGAGTACGTAACCGCCAGACACCAGTACAAGAATCCCGGGATGTTCCTGCCCGGACCGGTTCAGGACGACCTCATGCCGCTGCGCCCCCTTGAGGCCATCGCGCAGGGCTCGGCCGACGGCATCCCGTTGATGATCGGCACCAATATGCACGAGGGCACCATGTTCGTCCATCCGGAGAACACCGGTTTCCCCAACAGCTGGAGCATGATTGCGCAAATGCTGGAGAAGAACGACTGCGCGGATCGCCTCCCGCCGATCGCCTGGTACTACCACAAGCAGTCCCAACGTGCCCGCGAGGCGTTCCGGACCGCCGCATCCGCGACCCCCGCCATCGGAGATGCGCGCGGATTCGACACCGAACCCTTCATCAGGTTCGCTACCGACTACGCCTTCGAGATGCCCGCGATCAGAACGGCCTCGGCGCAAAAGAGGCACACCAATGACGTTTGGATGTACCGCTATGAGTTGATAACCGCTGCCGGCTACGAGACGGGGATGGGCGCCTCCCACGCATTCGAGCTCCCTTTCGTGTTTGAAAAACCCGACCACCACTTCTCACGTATGATGCTGCGGGGGGAGTCGGCCAATCTGTTCACGAGAATGACGCAAACCATTCACGGCGATTGGGTGTCCTTCATCAAGACCGGGGAGCCCAACAGTGATTGGCCCCGTTTCGAAGGCGCCGACTCGCCGGTGCGCATATACGATCGAATCACCCGCACCGAGCGCCTCGACCGCCGGGAACTGATGAACATTTGGGCGGATATGCATTTCTACGAGGACTGAGCCGGCGCACAGTCGGCCACAGTGGCACTCTCCGTTGCCGCAGGCCTCGCAACACTCCGCCTTGACACGCCACTGCCGAACAAAGGAGTTCCATGCCCGCCGCCCCCGTCAACCTGACCGTCGACCACCAGCACGCCCCGCTCGGAGTGGCGGTGCCGCGGCCGGTACTGTCCTGGCAGGTACCCGGCGAGGCACCCGCGACCGCCTACGAAGTCGAAGTGCGCCGCCTCGACCCGGCCACCGGCATCGCGCTCACACCGCCGGTCTGGGCCACCGGCCGCGTTCAGGTCCCCGACCCGCCCGCCTCGCCCTGGCTGCCCTACGCCGGTGAGCCCCTAGATTCGGACACGGACTACTCCTGGCGGGTACGCATCTGGACCGACTCCGACTCCGCACCCTCGCCCTGGGCCGAGGCATCCTTCTCCACCTCCCTGCTGGACGGGGCCGGCGTCGTCGCCGACTGGGTGGAACCCGCCCAGACGCCGGTGGAACTGGAGCCGCCGGCCTCCTTCGCCACCCTGTTCGCCCCGCGCGACCCCCAACCCGCCGGCGAGCGGCTGCACCCGGTCAAGCTCATCCGCCAGGACCTGCCCCGCGCCGACGCCGAGGACGCCCCCATCACCCGTGCCCGCCTGTACTTGAGCGCCCAGGGCGTGATCGAGGCGAGCATCGACGGCACCCCGGTAGGCGACACGGTGCTGGCACCGGGCTGGACCAGCTACCACACCTACACCGAGTTCGAGGTCCACGACGTCACCGCGGCCCTCGCCGACCCCGCCGGAGCACCCCGGCCTCACACCCTCGGCCTGCGCCTCGGCGACGGCTGGTTCGCCGGCCGAGCCACCATCACCGGAGAGTCCGGCCAGTACGGCACCCTGCTGCGCGGCTGGTGGCAGCTGTCGGTCACCCGCGCCGACGGCGCCCACCAGACCTGGGGGCCGGACGCCACCGCCCGCGGCACCACCTCCGGGCCGCTGCGCTACAGCGACATCATGGTCGGCGAAAGGCGCGACGACCGGCTGGCCGCCGCCGTCGCCGGTTGGGACTGTCCCGGTTTCGACGACTCGGGCTGGGACCCAGTGCGCATCGTCCCGACCTCCGAGCTCGACCCGGCCACCGCCCTGGAGCCCTTCCGGGGCGAGCCGGTGCGGCGCCTGGCGGAGCTGCCCGCCGCCCGGGTGATCACCACCCCGGCCGGGGAGACGGTGCTGGACTTCGGGCAGGTGATCGCCGGGCGCGTGCGGCTGCGCGCCGTCGGCCCGGCCGGCACCGAGATCACCCTGGAGCACTCCGAGCACCTGGCCGCCGACGGAAACTTCTTCTCCAACGTGCAGGGGCCGAACAAGGACCAGCGCGACGTCTGGATCCTGGCCGGCACGGGCACGCCGCAGGCCCCCGAGGTCTACGAGCCGACCTTCACCTTCCACGGCTTCCGCTACGCCCGGGTGACCGGCTACCCCGGCGAGCTGCGCACAAGGGATGCGGTCGCCGTCGTCGTCGGCTCGGACCTGGAGCCGGCGGGCGACTTCGCCTGCTCCGACGAGCGCCTGACCCGGCTGCACGCCAACACGGTGTGGTCCCAGCGCGCCAACTTCCTGTCCATCCCCACCGACTGCCCCCAGCGGGAGCGCGTCGGCTGGACCGGCGACATCCAGGTCTTCGCCCCGGCGGCCACCAACAACGCCCAGGTGCACACCTTCCTGGCCCGCTGGCTGCGTAACGTCCGTGCCGACCAGCTCGACGACGGCCGCGTGGTCATCATCTCCCCCTTCGCACCCCGCCAGGCGGCCATGGAGGGGCAGCCCGGCATCGGCGGCATCACCGCCGCCGCCGGCTGGGGCGACGCGGTCATCCGCGTGCCGCTGGCCCTGTGGGAGCGCTACGGCGACGTCGACACCCTGCGGGCCAACTACCCGGCCATGCAGGCCTGGGTTCAGCTGCAGTCCCGCCAGGCCGCCACCGAGCTGCCACCCCGCCTGCGCGGCTCCGACTGGGAGGACACGGACCGCACCGCCGGCTGGGAGGCGCTCGACGACGCCACCGCCGCCCGGCAGCGACTGCTGTGGAACTCGCGCATGCACTTCGGCGACTGGCTGGCGCCCTCCACCCTGGACAGTGGGGCACCGGACGCGATCATGACGGCGCCGCACCTGACCAGCGAGTTCGTCGGCGCCGCCTTCCACGCCGAGGCACTGCGCACGCTGGCCGAGGTGGCGCGGGTGCTCGGGTATGCGGGCGACGCCGCCGCCTATCGGGAGCGCTGGGAGGCGGTGCGTGCCGCGGTGGCCGCGGAGTACATCGGTGCCGATGGCGCCATGACCCCGGACCTGCAGGGCATGTACGTGCTCTCCCTCGCCTTCGGCATCGTCGCGGCCGATGATCCGGACGGCGGCGCGCGGCGTCGGGCCGTGGCGGACCGGCTGGTGCGGCTCGTGCACCAGGCGGGCGACCACCTGGACACCGGCTTCCTGTCGGTACCGTTCCTGCTCGACGTACTGGTCGAGTCCGGAAACGCCGACGTGGCCTGGGCGGTGCTCATGCAGGACACGGTGCCCTCCTGGCTGTATGAGGTGGCCGAGGGGGCCACGACGATCTGGGAGTCTTGGGACGCCGTCGCCCCGGACGGCACCGTGGGGGCGATGAGCTTCAACCACTACGCCTTCGGCTGCGTGGACGACTGGCTGTTCCGGCGCCTGGGCGGGATCGCCCCCACCGAGCCCGGCTACCGGCGCGTGCGGGTGGCGCCGCTGACCGACGGGCCGGTGTCCTGGGCGCGTGCGCACCGGGACACGCCCTTCGGCAGGGTGGAGGTCGCCTGGGAGCGCGCCGACGGCGAGGCGCTCGGGGCCGCCGGGGCGGACTCACCCGCCGCGGGGACGCCGGTGCGTTACGAGATCACCCTGCCGGCCGGGGTCACCGGTGAGCTGGCGACGCCCGACGGCAACGTTCGCGAGCTGGCCAGTGGGCGCACGGTGCTGGTCGCGTAACCGCCGCGGACGCACCACGCACACCGGCCGCAACCAGTTTCATGTCGTTACTGAAAGCATGACAGACTGCACACTCGCAGGACTGGATCGGGCGCCTACCGATCGGTACATTTATGGGCGTCGGCAGGAACAGCCAGCCGGCCCCGGTCGGAGAACCGGCCGGGAGAACTCAACCGAAAGGAACCGCACATGTTCTTCGACATCGATCTGGCCGTCCGTGCCGCTGCCGCCCGCGAGCGCGAGCTCGAGCGCGCTATTGCCGCCGAGAACGAGCAGCGCTGAAAGTGACTGCAACCGGTGACCGCCTGAGGCGGATCACCCCGCGGGCATTCCCGCGACGGCCCTGAGGCCACGGAAAACACGGGGCGAGGACGACGAGGTCCTCGCCCTTCTTGCTGCCTGGCGACGCTGCACTTCCTCTAGGACCACGCAATCCGAGGACGGGCGCAGCCGCCATATCTACCGACCTCGATGCGTAACTACTACCGACCTCGGCGGTTATTTCGACCGACCTCGGCGCGGAACGCGAGGCGGCCCGACCACCCGTAGATGGCCGGGCCGACCATCTCAGTTCCAGTCCAGGACCGCCCCGTTGGACTGGGCGATCTCCCCCAGCACATGGGCGCTGGGCTTGGGGGTACGCGCCTGCGTATCCCGGTCGACGGCAATGATGCCGAACTTGGGGCCGTAGCCGAAGATCCACTCGAAGTTGTCCATGGCGGACCAGCACATGTAGCCGCGCACGTCCACCCCGTCGGCGATCGCGGCGCCAACCTCACCGATGGCGGTGCGCAGGAAGTCCACCCGCTGGGTGTCGTCCTCCGTGTTCAGCCCGTTCTCGGTGACGTAGATCGGCATCTGCACCGCGTCCCAGGCCTGGCGGACCACGGCGCCGATCGCCCAGGGCCAGATCTCCTCCCCGCCCTGGTTGAGCACTGCGCCCTCCTCGGGCGGGACCGGGCCGTTGGGGCCGAGCACCGTGCGGTTGTAGGTCTGCAGCCCGACGAAGTCGTCGCCCTCGCTTACGCGCAGGTAGCGCAGGTTGTTCTCCTCGTTCATGCGCGCCACCCGGTCCTCGCCGCCTGGGGCCGCGTGGAAGTCGGAGTTGGCCAGGGTCCAGCCGACCTGCATCTCGGGCTTGACGGCCTTGATGGCCTCAACCGCCGCCTTGTGGGCGGCGCACTTGATCTCGTAGGCCTGCGGCGTGGCCGAGAGCTGGAAGCCGGCGACCTTGTCCGCCGTCGTCCCCAGGGCACGGGCGGCGCCCTCCCAAGTGGGGTTGCCGAGCCGCTGGGCCGGCTCGCGCTCGCACATGCCCATCTCCCCTAGCAGGATGGCGAGGTTGGGCTCGTTCATGGTGCAGGCGATGTCGAACAGGTCGCCGAGCTCCTCGGTGACGCGGCGGCAGTAGCGGGCGAACAGGGCGGGTGTGTCGGCGTCCTCCCAGCCGCCGCGGGCGATGAGCCACTGCGGGGAGGTGAAGTGGTGGTAGGTGACGATCGGGGTCAGCCCGTGCTCGCGGCAGGCGCGCAGCATGTCGCGGTAGTGCGCGATGGCTACGGCGGAGAACTCCCCCTCGGCCGGCTCGATGCGGCTCCACTCCAGGGAGAAGCGGTAGGAGTTCAGTCCCAGGGAGGCGAGCAGGGCGATGTCCTCCCGGTACCGGGTGTAGTGGTCGCAGGCGTCACCGGAGGACTCGGCGTACATGGTGTTCGGTACGTGCTCGTACAGCCAGACGTCGTTGTTGGTGTTGCCGCCCTCCACCTGGTGGGAGGCGGTGGCGGTGCCCCAGAGGAATCCCTCCGGGAAGGGGGTGGTGCGGGTTGCAGCAGAGGAGCCGGCGGCGGGTGCCGGCGAGGATGCAGGGGAAGTCATGAGGTGATTATCTCCGTGGTGTGTTGGCTGGTTAGTGCTGCGGGAGAGCCGGGGGCCGGACGCTGCGGCAGGTTGCGTGGTGGGGCCGGCCCGCCTACTTGACGCCCCTGACGAGCGGCATGAGCAGGGCGCCTGCGAAGACGAGCGCAGCAGCCGTGCCCCACAACAACGGGTAGTTGTTTGACGCGGGACCGAGCAGCGTCGGGGCAACGGCCGGCACAAGCACGTTTCCGAGGTTGAGTGCGAGGCCGAAGACGGCCATGTCCTTGCCGGCGTCAGCCTCGTTGGGCAGCACCTTGGCGCACAGGGCGAGATCCACGGTGAGGTACATCGGCTGGCCGACGGCGAAGACCATCCAGGCGACGGTGAAACCTGCGATGGTGGTGGAGGTGGCGGCGATGATCAGGCCGGCCGCCATGATGATGGCGGCGAGGGCCACGAGGGGCCTGAGCATGCCGAGCTTGTCGGAGATCCAGCCGGAGCCGATGAAGACAATGATGGAGACGGGGGCGCTCATGAGGGACAGGTGCCCCGCCTGGGCGCCGGCCTCGGCCGGAGTCATGTGCAGGCCGATGATGAGGTAGAGGACGAAGAAGCCGAGGAAGGCGGCCATGCCGGCGCCGGCGAGGAAGCGGGAGAGCCAGACGATGCCGAAGTTCGGGTGCTTGACCGGATTGACGAACATGTGGGCGAACATGTCCAGCGGGCCGCCCTGGGGGATCTCCTCGGGGCCGTGGCGCGGGTCCCGGTAGAGGAACAGGAGCGGCAGGGCGCAGATGATCGCGAGGCTCGGGGGCACGGTCATCAGCAGGACGGTGGAGATGTCAACGAGGGCGCCTGCGATGTAGGAGCCTGCACTCATCGCGAGCGCGCCGCACAGGCCCATGAAGCCCATGATGCGTCCGCGCATGTTTCCGGGAACGCCCTCTACGGGGATGACGGAATAGGCATTGAAGCCCGCCTGGGCGGAGGCGATACCGATGACGTAGGCCGCGATGATGACGATGGAACTCGTCGAGTAGCCGATGATGAGGAAGCACAGGAAAGCGACAAGGTAGCCGCCGACGATCCAGGGGCGACGGCGGCCGAACCGCGAAAGAGTGCGGTCACTCAGGGCCCCTACGATCGGAACCACGGCGAGCATGAGCAGCGCGGACAGGGAGGTGGCGCGCGAGTAGACCAGGGTGGCGAGGTCCTCGTTGATGACGCTGAGGCGCAGCTGGAGAGCCGTGCCCATGCCCATCATCATGATGTATCCGCCGATGGCGGCGACGAGGACCAGCCAGATCGTCTTGCGCGGGTTGCCGAACTTGGCGGTTATGCGCGCCGCCTCCTCGTCCTCCGGACTCATCGCCGCGCCGCCGGCGGGATACCCGTCTTCGGCCGCCTGCTGCACATAGGCGCCGTCGACGGCGGTGGAGGCGTGGGGGCGCCGGCGCCTTCACGCCTGGTACTGGGTGGGGTAGTCATCAATCGTCCTTGATATGCGGCCGGCGACAGTGCCGGCGATGGTGCGCCCACGGAGCCCGCGGCGCCTTGCGGTCAACACCATATCCCAACATGCACCATGTTGGTCAAGATTTAAATCACTTCCAATACGGTCTAGGTTCTCCTCGCGGGTCGCGGTGAGTCAACGCAAGTCACCAACAGTCCCCGGCGATACGGCCGCCAGGCCCCAGAAACCAATCGTCTAGGCTTGTGGCGGACCCGGCTCCACCCGCCGGGCCCGCGCGCCCGAGAACCGCGACTTGCCCGGAGATGAGGTTGACCGTGTCCGACTCAGACGCCGTCGCCCCGCCCGACGGGCGCACGCGCTATGCCAACGGGGAACGACGCCGCGCCGCCATCGCCGACGCCGCCATGGAGGTCTTCGCCGAGCAGGGCTACAACAACCTCTCCCTGCGGCAGATCGCCGACGCCGTAGGGGTCAGCCATACCCTGCTGCGCCACCACTTCGGCAGCAAGGAGAAGCTGCTTGAGGCGGTCCTTAAACGACGCGAGGAGACCGAGTCCGAGTGGCGCGCGGGGCTGTTCACCGAGCACGGCCTGCTGGAGGCCCTCCCGCTGGTCATGGAGCACAACGCCACCATTCCGGGCCTCATCCAGCTCGACGCCGTCATGCGCGCCGAGGCGGTCAATCCCGAGCACCCCGCACACGACTACATCGTTGGCCTCACACGTCGCTTCCGGGCGGCGGTACGCGCAGACCTGGAGGGCGAGCACGAGGCGGGGCGACTGCGCGAAGACGTGGACCTGGATCTGGCCGCCACGCAGCTTGTGGCGCTCATTGAGGGCGTGCAGGCGGAGTGGCTGCTGGACCGCAGCGTGGACATGGCGGCCGTGGTGCGAGACTTCGCCGAGCGCCTGCGCAAGGCCTAGCCACCCGGTAGCCGGAGCCACCGCCCCGCCCGAGTCTCCGCGATCCTGGCGCCAACGGCGTGGATCCTCCCCGCACCGAGCGGCCACACACGGAGCGACTCACATCTGAGCAGCACGCGGCAGCAAGTGGTGCTGCGCCCAACCAGGCCAGATCGGGCTTGACGTTGTCCGGCATGGGACTGACAGCCGTCTCTTGCACCCCCATTCCACGACCTTGGTGATAGTCCTTCAGCGGGACGCCGCTAATGATTCACCCTGTGCGCATTCCACGACCTTGGTGATACTCCACGACCTTGGTGCCTGTTCCACGACCACCCCGGGGTCGTGGAACAGGCACCAAGGTCGTTTAACGTCGCCCAGGGTCGTGCAGTACGCGGGAGGACACAAGCACCGCCGCCCAAGGCCGGAGGCGCTCGACCGCACATGCGCTACGGTTGACGAATCCCCGCAGCCCGCATACGCTCACCCCAATCCGTGAAACGGTTCAACGAAGACCCGGAGAGCCTCATGCCCGCACACCGTTCAAATCAATCCGCCTCCCCCGCCGGGGGCGCAGGCGGCAGCGCCGCATTCCCCGCAGGTGACAGCCCCACGTCCCCGAGGCGCTCAGCCGACTCCATTGGCACGGACATCAAGCGGACCACGGCCGACAGTCCTGCCGGCTCCCTCTCCCCCAACGCCAACCTTCTCACCGTCCCCGCGCCGGAGGTCACCGATCCGGTCGGCGCTCTCACCGCTCCGGTCGGCCTGCGCGTGGACCACCACCGCCCCGACCGACCCGTCCTCGGCGGCACCGGCCCCACCCCGGCGCTGTCTTGGGAAGTGCCGTCCGCCCCCGCCGGCTGGGCCCAGGCCCACGCCGAGATCGAGGTGGTCCGCGGCCGCGTCGGCGCCCTGCCCGGAGCCCCCGAGGTGCTCGCCCTGGACGGCCCGGACTCCCTGTTCGTCCCCTGGCCCGCCCCGCCGCTGAAGTCGCGTGAGAGCGCCGCCTGGCGGGTGCGCGTTGCCGGGGAGGACGGAGTCTGGTCCCCCTGGTCGGCGCCCGCCGTCGTCGAGACCGGGCTGCTGGAACGCGACGACTGGACCGCCCGCCCCATCACCGCCCCCGGCAACCGGCGCACCGATCCGGCACCGGTGATGGTGCGCCGCATCACCGTCCCCGCCGGCACCACCGCCGCCCGCCTGCACCTGACCGCCGGCGGCACCTACGAGGCCTTCATAGACGGCGTCAAGGTAGGCACCGACGAGCTCGCCCCGGGCTGGACCGAGTACTCCCGACGCATCCTGGTGCAGACGCACGACGTCACCACCGTCCTGACCCCCGGTGAGCACGAACTCGCCGTCGTCCTGGGCAACGGCTGGTACCGCGGCCACCTCACCTGGAACATGCGCGAGGCCGTCTACGGCCAGGACCTTTGGCTGCTGGCCCAGGTGGAGTTGAGCGACGGCGCGAGCACGACCGTCGTCGGCACGGACGGCGGCTGGGCCTGGCGGCCCTCCAATATCACCGCCAACGACCTGTACAACGGCCAGTCCACCGACCTGCGCCTGCCCGCGCTGGGTGAGGCGGAGGCCGAATCCCCGGTCGCCGTCCTCGACCTGCCCGAGGCGGCGCTGGAGCCGACCACGCTGCCCCTGCCCACCGTCGTCGGCGAGGTGCGGCCCGTGGAGGTGATCACCACGCCGTCGAACAGACGCGTGGTGGACCTGGGGCAGAACCTCACCGGGCACGTGCGCCTGACGGTGCCCGGCGGCCAGGCGGGGGACGTGATCACCCTGCGCCACGCCGAGGTGCTGGAGCACGGCGAGCTGGGCACGCGCCCGCTGCGCAATGCGGAGTGCACCGACCGCGTCACCCTGGCCGGAACCGGCACCGCCGAACGACCCGAGATCTTCGCCCCCACTCTGACCCAGCACGGCTTCCGCTATGTGGAGGTCGAGGGCTTCCCCGGCGACGACGACGCGCTGCTCGCCTCCCTCACGGCGCGCGTGGTCTCCGCAGGCATGGATCGGTCCGCCTGGTTCACCAGCTCCCAGCCGCTCGTGAACAAGCTGGTGGAGAACACCCGCTGGTCCGCCATCGACAACTTCATCACCGTCCCCACCGACTGCCCGCAGCGCGACGAGCGCCTGGGCTGGACCGGGGACATCGGCGTCTTCGCCCCCACCGCCCTGAGTCTGTACGACGCCGCCGCCTTCCTGAACTCCTGGACGAGGGACCTGGCCGCCGCCCAGACCCCGGACGGCGCCCTGCCGGTGGTCTCCCCCGATGTGCTGGAGGGCAACAAGCTCACGTGTGCCTGGGGCGACGCCATCACCCTGGTGCCCTGGGCGGTATATGAGGCCACCGGGAACCCGGCGGTGCTGGCCGCCAGCGTGGAGGCGATGAGCTGCTTCGTCGACGGCGTCGCCGCCGTGGCCGGGGACTCGCACCTGTGGCGGGGCGGCTTCCAGTTCGGCGACTGGCTGGACCCCGACGCCCCGCCGGACAACCCGGGCGCCGCCAAGGCCGACCCGGATGTGGTGGCCACCGCCTACTTCGCCCGCAGCGCGGACATCACCGCTCGCGCCTGGGCGATCCTCGGCAACGCCGAGCGCGCCGCCCACTACGAGGCACTGGCCGCGAGCGTGCGGGAAGCGTACCTGGACGCCTACGTCACCGCCGACGGGCTGATCCTGTCCGACTGCGCCACCGTCTACGCCCAGGCACTGGCCTGGGATCTGCTGGACACGCCGCGGCGCGTGACCGGGGCGGGGCAGCGCCTGGCGGACCTGGTGCGGCTGCGGTCCTTCCGGATCTCCACCGGCTTCGTCGGCACCCCGCTGGTGCCGACGGCGCTGGTCAAGGGCGGCCAGGCGGCCACGGCGGCCCGGCTCATCCTGGAGCGGGAGTGCCCCAGCTGGCTGTACCCGGTGACCATGGGCGCCACCACCATCTGGGAGCGCTGGGACTCCATGCTGCCCAACGGGGACATCAACCCCGGGGAGATGACGAGCTTCAACCACTACGCCCTGGGCGCCGTAACCCAGTGGCTGATTACGGACCTGGCCGGCCTGGACGTGGTCGACGTCGGCGGGCGCGCGCTGCGGGTGGCCCCGCAGGTGGGCCACGGCTTCACCTCCGCGAGCGTGGTGCGGCGACTGCCGCTGGGCACCGCCCGCACCGCCTGGGAGCTCGACGGCGACACGCTGCACGTGAGCGTGCAGGTGCCGGTGGGGGCGAGTGCCGAGCTGGTGCTGCCCGGTGTGGCGCCGGAGGTGCTCGGCCACGGGCTGCATGAGCGCACGGTGGCGTTGCCCGCGCAGCTGCGCGACGGTAACGGAGAGATCCGGACGGTACGGGACCTGATGGACGATGATGCGGCCTGGGAGCGCGCGGTGGAGGCGGTGCGCGGCAAGCACGGCGCCTACATGGCGGACCCGGCGGCCACGCTCACCGGATTCCTCACCCATGAGCTCGATTCGACGGCGCGGGTCGTGCCCGGAGCTGCCACCATGTACGGCTTCATTCCCGGCATGGAGGCGGTAAAGGCCGCGCTTGACGCCGTCATCGCCGAAGTGGCGCCGAACGCACCCCAGGTCCCCGCCGCCCAGCGCGGCTAACCCCCACTCCCGCCGAGACCGGCACTTGTAACACACCGAGACCGGCATTAGTTACACACCGAGACCGGTAGATATGGCGGTGGTCCGAGGCGCCCCGTGTCCTCTCGGACCACCACCCCCAGCGCCCGAAGTAGAACGCCGCGTCAAAGGAGGACACCGTGCCCACCCGGTCCGCCCGCCCGATTCTGCCGGGCTACTACCCGGATCCGTCCATCTGCCGCGTGGACGGAGCTTTCTGGCTGGTCAACTCCAGCTTCGAGTACCTGCCGGGCGTGCCCGTGCACCGCTCCGCCGACCTGGTGCACTGGGAGCAGGTCGGTCACGCCTACGCCCGCCCCTCCGCCCTGCCGCTGCCGGGAGGCGACGCCGGCTCCCAGGGCACCTTCGCCCCCACCATCCGCCACCACGACGGCGTCTTCTACGTGATCGTCACCAATATGGGGCAGGACCCGCTGAGCCAGCGCATCGTGCGCACCACAGATCCCGCCGCCGACTGGTCCGACCCGGTGGAAGTGCCCGACACCCCGGGCATCGACCCGGACCTGTGCTGGGACGAGGAGGGCGTCTGCCACCTGAGCTGGCGCGGAGTGTCCTTCGAGACCGGCACCGCGGTATCCACGCTGCGCTCGGTGCCGATCGACCCGGGCACCGGCCGACGCCTGGGCGAGGCGGTCGAGTTGTGGCAGGGCACGGGCATGCGCGACGCGGAGGGGCCGCACCTGTACCGCCGCCGCGGTTGGTGGTACCTGCTGCTGGCCGAGGGCGGCACCGGCATCGGGCACTGCGTGACCATGGCGCGCGCCCGCGAGCTGACCGGCCCGTGGGAGGAGCACCCCGGCAACCCGATCCTCACCCACCGCTCCACCGACCATCCGGTGCAGGCCACCGGGCACGCCGACCTGGTGCCCCTCGACGCCGACGGATGGGACGGGGCGCGCTTCGCCATGGTGCACCTGGGCATTCGCCAGCTGGAGCCCTTCCCCGGGTATCACGTCAACGGCCGGGAGACCTTCCTGGTCGGCGCCCACTGGGAGGGGGACTGGCCGGTCGTCGTCGAGGACCGCTACGCGGAGGCGATCGCCGCGCGCGACGCCTCCTCCACGCACGCCTTCACCGATGAGCTGCGCGGTCGGCCGGGTCCGGTGGCCGACGCCGACGCTCCCTGGGATCTGCCCGACCAGTGGGTCTCCCCGGGCGGGCTCGCCCGTGCCGCACTGGCGCGCAACGAGGCCGGGAGACTGAGGCTCACCGCGCCCGGCGACGACGCCGCGCCGCGCCCGCTGCTGGCTACCCGCTGCCGCGACGCCGCCTGGCGCGCCGAGGCGGAACTGGTGGTGGAGCCGGGCGCCGCCGTCGAGCTCTGCGTGTACTTGGACCCCGGTCACCGGGCCGCCGTGCGCTGGGACGGGGACCGTGCCGTGGCCGTGGCGACCGCGGCGCCGTTTGAACAGACTCTTGGCGAATTGGCTGCGGAGTACATGGAGGCGCCGCAGGGACGGGCGTTGCGGATGTGGGTGAGCGCGCAGCTCCCGGAGTCGGGATTCTTCGGCCAGCGCGTGCCCGACGAACTGGTGCTGGGCGTGAGCGTGGATGGGCGAGACATAGAGCTGGGCCGGCTGGACGGCCGCTACCTGTCCACCGAGGTCGCCGGCGGCTTCACCGGGCGGGTCGTGGGCGTGCGCGCCGTAAGCGGCACGGCAACCATTGAGCGCTTCATTTACCAACCGCTGTAGACACGTCAGGCTCGGGCAGGATGAGCCCGGTTGACGGCTGTACGGCTGTGCACGTCTCCGCAAGGCCCATTCCCACAGTCCACACGATTCCGCGGTTCTACCGAAACCGTTAGCGGCCGTGGGTTGCCTCCTGTGCGCGCCGAGGTGCCCGTTGCGCACTGGAGCACTATCACCCAACTCCAGCCCAACTGACAATTCCGCGCAATACCAACAAAACGCGGATCTACCTGGCTCAGCCCGGCTGCTGCAGGCGCAAGAACACCCGCCGATTCAGTCGCAGCGCACCCGCGCCGCCATCCAAGGGCGGCTCGGAAGCGGCACGTAGGCCCTGCCGTTCACCCCAGCGGCCGCCTGCTCGATCGTCATGTTCCACGTGTCGCCGACTTCCGCTCGCCGCTAAGCGGCGCTCCGGCACCGTAACCGCGGTCCGAAAGGGCTGGGCAGTGCCGAAAGGTCGGCGGGTAGTTCTCCCCCCATCCGCGGCCGACGGCGTCGTGGAGGGCTGCGGGTCATCAGTCCGCAATACGCGCCGCCGGAGTCCACAATTCATCCTCGTCGCAGGGCTCGCCCAACACCTGTGGAGAGTCGGCGGTCCCCGCGTGCGCGAAAGCCGCAACTGTCCGAGCATCAGTTCATGGACACCATCCCCGCGCCACCCCCGCTGCCCACGATTGAGTTCACTTATGCCGGGCGCCCCAGCAGGTCCCGTGCCGGTGACACCCGTGTGCAGATCGCTCCCGGCGTCGCCTTGCTTCCGACTCCCGGGCGGGCGGTGTGGGCGCAGCAGCGCGAGGTCGGCCTGGCCCGGTGTGTGGCCGCCGTGCACTCGGCCAGATCCGCAGTAGTACTCACCCACGAGGCGGCGGCACTCGTGCACGGACTGTGGCTGCGCCATGGCGAGACCGATATTCGCATCGCAGTGCCCACGAATCCCAAGCGCACCCGGCTTCCCTTGGCTCCGGTCGCCTTCACGGACGGGAACCTCCCGCACCCATCCGGGGCGGGTCGTGCGATCAGCCTGCGGCGGCGTCGGTCCCGGCTGCAGGCCGATGATGTAGAAGTGGTCAACGGGCTCCCGGTCACGTCCCTGCTGAGAACGGCGGTCGACTGCGCCTTCGACCTGCCTGCGCGAGAGTCGATCACAATCGTCGATTCGGCCATGCGTGCGCTGTGCCAACCCGACCGATTCAGCCCGCAGCAGGCGAAGGCAAAGTGGGAGCGCGTTCGTCCCCAGCTGCTGGCGGCGGTTGGGGCGGAAGGCCCACGGCGGGGAGCGGTGCGCGCTCGCGCCGTCGCTGCCATGGCGAGCCCATTCTCGGAGTCGCCAGGCGAGAGCCTGACGCGGCGTCTGGTCGTGGCGCTCGGGTTGCCCGGGCCGGAGTTGCAGCACGAAATCATGCTCGACGCCGACGGCCACCGCTTCCTCGATTTCGCCTGGCCGGACCTGCGGTTGGCGATCGAGTTCGACGGCCGCAGCAAGTACAGCTTGAATGACGACCTCTGGGAGGAGAAGCTCCGGCAGGACGCCATCGGCGCCATGGGATGGTCATTCATACGGGTGACGTACGCGGACCTCAACGACGAAGAGCGGCTGACCGCGAGAATCATGGAGCGCATGCCGCCGAGCGTGACGCTGCGTGCCCGCCGCGTTCCCGGGCTGTGGGAGTAGCGCGGGTCGAGTATCAATCGCGGCGAGCACCCGCGCGGGTAAAAAGGTCGTTCTCGGCCGGGCGATGACATGTTTGCCCGCCCGAGGACGTACTCGGGCGCACGAGGACGTATTCGCCACGCCGAGGTCGTTTTGGGGCTCATGAGGACGTAGTCGAGCAAGCACACAGGGTCGTATTCGGGCCGATGAGGGCGTATTCGGGCTCACGAGGTCGTACTCGACCACCCCACACCAGCCGAATACGACCTCGTACTCCCCAAACCCTCCACATCGTGGAGGGTTTCGGGCTGATGAGGACGTTTTCGCCGCGCCGAGGTCGTGCTCGGGCGAACAAGGACGTACTCGCCGCGCCGAGGTTGTCTTCAGGTGGGCGCGGAGGTCGTCCTGGGGCTCACGCGGTCGTACCCGAGCCGCCGAGGACGTACTCGGGAAGGCGGTGGTGGCGGCCGCGGACGGCTCGCCGTCCCCGTTGACTGCGCCCACCCCGGCAATTATTCTTTGAGTCGTTTCAACACCCGCCCCTCGTCACCGCAGACGGAGCCACATCGTGTCAGTGCAGACATCGCAGACGTCCCCCTCGCCGCAGCAGCACGCTACTTCGGCCTCACCAAATGCCCCACTACCCGAAGTCTCGTTGTCCCAACCCGACGGCACCCTCCCCGCTGCCCACCCCTCCATCCCCGAGGCTGCGATCACCGCCGCCGCCCTGCCCGACCCCGTCGGCGAGCTGACCGCCCCCACCCACCTCAAGTTCGAGCAGTACCTGCCCGGTGACGTCCTGGGCGGAGCCTCCCCCACCCCCCGCCTGTCCTGGGAAATCCCCACCGCCCCAGCAGGCTGGTCCCCCACCGACGCCGAGGTGGAGCTCACCCGCACCGATCCCGCCGGCAACCCACTCGGCAGCCCGCAAACACTCCCGCTGGCCACCGCCGACGGCGTCCTGACCGCCTGGCCCGCCGTCGCGCTGGCATCCCGCGAGCGGGTAGTGGTGCGGGTACGCGTGACCGGCTCGGTCGCCGTCGCCGCCTCCGCCACCACCCCGGCCACTGCGGTGCCCGCCACCACCGGATGGTCAGAGCCCGCCGTCTACGAGGCCGGCCTGCTGGATGCCGCCGACTGGCAGGCCCTGCCGGTGGGCCCCGCCTGGCCGGAGAACCCCGATAGCGACCGCCGCCCGCCGCGTGTACGCCACGAGTTCAGGGTCGACCGCCCGGTGGTTTCCGCCCGCGCCTATGTCAGCGCCCACGGGCTCATTCGCGCCGAGCTCGATGGCGGCCGTGTCGGCACCGACGAGCTGGTGCCCGGTTGGACCGTGTACGGGCAGCGGCTGGTCGCACGCACCTACGACGTCACCACCCAACTCCTGGACCACTCCCCGCCGGCGATGGCGTCGGCACTCATGCGCTCGGCGCGCAGCTGGCAGACGGCTGGTACCGCGGACACATCGGCTTCGACGGCGGCTACCGCAACCTGTATGGCGACGACGTCGCCGCCATCATCCAGCTCGAGCTCACCCACGCCGACGGCAGCCGCAGCACCGTCGCCACCGGCCCCGAGTGGCGGGCCGGCGCGGGCGAGATCCTGTTCACCGGCCTGTACGACGGCGAGACAGTCGATGCCCGCCTGACCACTCCCGGCTGGTCCGCCCCGGCTTCGACGACGACGCCTGGTCACCGGTAGCGGTGGGCGACTCCGACGCCGAGCGGCTGATCATGCCGGTCGATGCCCCGGTGCGCGCGCAGGAGACCCTGCTCCCGGTGGCGGTCACCGTGCAGGAGCGGTGGGCGATGCGCATCGGGGAGGCTGAGATCGAGACCTCCCCGGAGCGGGCGCTGATCGACTTCGGCCAGAACATTTCCGGCCGCCTGCGCATTCGCGTGGCCGGCCCGGCCGGCACCACCATCACCTTGCGGCACGCCGAGGTGCTCGAGCACGGCCAGTTAGGCACGCGCCCACTGCGCGGCGCCACCGCCACCGACCGCTACACCCTGGCCGGCGACGGCGTGGAGGAGTGGGAGCCGGCTTTCACCATCCACGGCTTCCGCTACGCAGACGTCTCGGGCTGGCCGGGCGGGGCGGCGGCCGCCAAGCGGGACATCGAGGCCGGGGCGATCACCGCCGTCGTCGTGCACACCTCCATGGAGCGGCTGGGTGCCTTCGAATGCTCGGACGCCCGAGTGAATCGCCTGCATGAGAACTCGCGCTGGTCCATGCGGGACAACTTCGTCGCCCTGCCCACCGACTGCCCGCAGCGCGACGAGCGTCTGGGCTGGACCGGTGACATCCAGGCCTTCGCCCCCACCGCTGCCTTCCACTACGGCTGCACCGGGCTGCTGTCCTCCTGGCTGGCGGACCTGGCCATCGAGCAGCAGGCGCATGGCACCGTGCCCTGGTACGTGCCCGTTGTTCCGGGCGGCCTGTGGACGCCGCCGCGGCCCGCCGCCGTGTGGGGCGACGCCGCCACCGTGGTGCCGTGGGAGCTGTTCCGGGCCACCGGCGACCGGGACCTGCTCGCGCAGCAGTATGACTCCGCCAAGGCGTGGGTGGATCTGGTGGACTCCCTGGCCGCGGATGACCACGTGTGGGACTCCGGCATGCAGCTGGGCGACTGGCTCGACCCCTCCGCCCCGCCGGACAACCCCATGCAGGCGATGACCGAGCCACACCTGGTGGCCACGGCCTTCTTCGCCCAGTCGGCCCGGATCGTGGCACGCTGGGCGCAGGTGCTCGGCAATGAGGAGGACGCCACGCACTACGCCGCCCTGGCGGAGGCGATCGGGGAGGGCTTCCGCGCCCGCTTCACCGACGGCGCTGGGCGCATGACCTCAGACACCCAGACCGCCTACGCCCTGGCGATCACCTTCGACCTGACCGGATCGGAGGGCAACCGCGAGGTCGCCGGCAACCGCCTGGCGGAGCTGGTGGAGGCCTCCGGCGGGCACGTGTCCACCGGCTTCGCGGGCACGCCCGTGCTCACCGGCGCGCTTAGCGCCACCGGCCACGTCGATGCCGCCTACCGGCTGCTGCTGACGACGACGTGCCCGAGCTGGCTGTACACGGTCACCATGGGCGCCACCACCACCTGGGAGCGCTGGGACTCCATGCTGCCCGACGGAAGCATCAACCCCGGCGACATGACCAGCTTCAACCACTACGCCCTGGGCGCGGTGGCGGCCTGGCTGCAGCGCAGCGTCGCGGGCATGGCTCCCGCGGCCCCGGCTACCGAGTGATCGAGGTGGCCCCGGCCCCGGGCGGGGGCCTGACCCACGCCGAGTCCGTGCACCGCACCCCCTACGGCTGGGCGGCCGTGGCCTGGCGGCTGGTGGACGAGGCCGGACACGAGATCACCTCGCAGGCGGCAGCGGCCGGGCAGGGGCGGCTGGAGGTCGACGTCGTCGTCCCGGTCGGGGCGAGCGCACGCGTCACGCTGCCGGGCCGGGAGGGCGAGGAACCCATCGAGCTGTCCCACGGCCGCCACCACCTGGTGGCCTGAGGCAGAGCCAGTGGGCCGGCGTGCGAGCCGAAGCCGCTGCCACGCCGACCTCACCGGAGTAGCCGACAACCGACCGCGGACAGGAGTAGTGCTCATGACCGATGGCCCTGAAAACACCCGGGCCACCGCCATCCCGGCCTCCGTGCGCGCCGCCCTGAAGCTGCCCGCTGCGGACGGACCCGCCTCCCGCGCCATCCACGAGGTACTGGAGGTCCCGATGCCGGACGGGACCGTGCTGCGCGCCGACGTCGTGCGTCCCGATGACGACGCCGCCCACCCGGCGCTGCTGACCCGCTGCCCCTACTTCGGCGCCTGGCGCCCCATGGTCGCCGAAGTCACGGGCGCGGACCCGGCCACGCCCGGCCTCATGGCGGGGGTGCTGGGCATGCAGGCGGGCGTGAGCCTGGATCGGGCCGTCGCCGCGGGTTTTGCGGTGGTCGCCCAGGCCTGTCGCGGCACGGACATCTCCGACGGCGGCTTCCGCTTCTACTTCGATGAGGCCGCCGACGGCGTGGCCACACGGACGGCACTGGCCGCACTGCCCTGGTGCGACGGGAGGGTGATCACCTTCGGCAACTCCTACCTGACCACCACCCAGTTCACCGCTGCCCTGGCGAGCGTCGAGAACCTGGCGGGCATGACCGCCTGGGTGTCTCCCTCCACCTATGACGATGACCTGGCCATGCGCGGCGGTGTGCTGCTGGAGGGTCCGTCGTATGAGTGGGCGCGCCAGCAGGTACGCACCGGGCTGTGGCGCGACGGTCGCGCGGACGCCCCGCAGGAGACACTGCCCGAGCCGGTGGAGGACTTCACCCCATATCTAAAGCGGGTCGGGATCGGGCAGGCGGCACGCGATCTGGCGGCCGCGCACCGGGCCGGCGGGCACGTGGTGGACTGGGTGAACCATCCGCTGCACGACGCCTACTGGGAATCCGTCGCCTACCCGACTGGTGCCCTGGCCGACTTGGACGTGCCGACGCTGCACATGTCCGGTTGGTACGACCTGTTCCAGGGCGGCACCCTGCGCAACTTCACGGCCATGGCCGCCGGTGCGGCGGCGCGGGGACGCCCCGGCGACGTACGCCTGGTCATCGGCCCCTGGACTCACCTGACCTTCGACGGGCACCTGGCCGGGCGCGACTTCCCGGCGGCGGCATCGACGACGTCGGCCTGGGCGAGTTGAGCCTGGACTTCTGGAAGGCGGTGCTCGGGGACGCGCAGGCGGCGGCGCGGCTGCCCCGCGACCCGGTACGCGTTTACATCATGGGCGCGGACCGGTGGATCGACCTGCCCGCCTGGCCCGCCCCCGACGCCGTCGAACAGGCTTGGCACCTGGGCTCGGGCGGGATACTGGACGCCCCAGGAGAGGGGCGGATTGAACCCGCCGCACAGTCCGACGGTGTCACGAGCGGAGCGGCCGATGCGGTCTCGCCGCGGGAACGGTCCGCCCATGAGGCTGCTCCGGGCTTCACCGCCTGGGTGCATGACCCCGCGGATCCGGTGCCCACCGCGGGCGGCCAGATGCTCATGGGGCCGCCGGAGGACGCCGGCCCGCACGACCAGCGCGATGTTGAGGCTCGCGGGGACGTCGCGGTGTTCACCAGTGCGCCGCTGACCGAGCCGGTGACGATCCTCGGGCCGGTGCGGCTTGAGGCCTGGGTGGCGGCCGACGCCGTCGACGCCCACCTGCACGCCGCCCTGACCGACGTGGCCCCGGACGGCACCTCCACCCTGCTGACCGACGGCGTGCTGCGGCTCAGCGCCCACGCCGGCCTGGATCGGCGCGACCCGCTCACACCGGGCGAGCCCGTGGAGGCGGAGGTGGACATGTGGGCCACCGGCGTGCACCTGCCGGCCGGACACCGCCTGCGCCTGGACCTGGCCGGCTCCAACTGGCCGCGCTACAGCGTGGCCGACCCGGCCGACGGCGCCCCGGTGGCCATGCGGGTGCTGCACGACGCCGACCACCCCAGCGCCGTCGTCGTCACCACCGTCGATCTGACGGCTCACCCCGCCGCTCCCCCTCACCGAGTTCGGTAGAAGTAACGTGCCGAGTTCGGTAGAAGTAACGTGCCGAGTTCGGTAGAAGTAACGTGCCGAGTTCGGTAGAAGTAACGTGCCGAATTCGGTCGAAGCGGCGCAATGCGGTCCGCTCCCGTTGGACACTGACCACTGCGCCATTCACCTCAGCAAAAGGACCAGCCATGACCATCCTGCGCGACGACTTCATCTGGGGCGCCTCCACCGCCGCCCATCAGGTGGAGGGCGACAACATCGCCTCAGACTTCTGGGCCGTGGAGCACTCCCCCGCCGGTTTGCTGCCGGAGAAGTCCGGCTCCGCCTGCGACTCCTTCCACCGCTACCGCGAGGACATCCGCCTGGCCGCCGCGGGCGGATTGAAGGCTTACCGCTTCTCCATCGAGTGGGCTCGCATCGAGCCGGCCGACGGCGACTTCTCCCGCGCCGCCCTGCTGCACTACCGGGACATGATCGACGCCTGCCACGAGTACGGCCTGGAGCCGATCATCACCCTGCACCACTTCACCTGCCCGCTGTGGTTCACGCTCGGCGGCGGCATCCAGCGCGCCGACGCCGCCGACCGCTTCGCCGCCTACGTACGCCAAGTCTCCGAGATCCTGCACGACGTGCGCTGGATCATCACCATCAACGAGCCCAACATCCTGAACCTGATGAGCGGCCTGACCGCCGTGATCGGCGAGAACCCCGGGACGGAGCGCGCTCCGGCCGGGGGCGTGGCGGCTGGTAACGCCGAACATGGGGCCGACGACGTCGAGGCGGCCGCGCCCACCGAGCAGATGGCCGCCCTGCCCGCCCCGTCGCTCGAGCTGGCACCCAAGCTGATCGCCATGCACGCCGCCGCCCGTGCCGTGCTGCGCCAGACCGTGCCGCAGGCGCAGGTCGGCTGGGCGATCGCCGCCCAGGCCTTCACCTCCACCCCCGGTAATGATGAGGCGTTCGAGCGGGTCTTCCACCAGTGGGAGGGCGTCTACCTGGACGCCACCGGCGAGGACGACTTCATCGGCGTGCAGGCCTACACCTCCCAGCCGGTGGACGCCTCCGGCCCCGTCCCGCACCCCGACTCGCCCGAGAACACGCTGACCGGCTGGGCCTACCGTCCCGACGCGCTGGGCATCAACCTGCGCCGCTACTGGGAGCGCTACGGCAAGCCCCTGCTGGTCACCGAGAACGGCATCGCCACCTCCGATGACGCCCGCCGCATCGCCTACACCACCGAGGCGCTGCGCGGCCTGATCGCGGCCGTGGCCGACGGCGCGGATGTACGCGGCTACTGCCACTGGTCACTGCTGGACAACTATGAGTGGGGCCGCTGGGAGCCGACTTTCGGGCTGATCGCCGTGGACCGCGAGCGCGACTTCGCCCGCATGCCCAAGCCCTCCCTGGCCTGGCTGGGGCGGATCGCCGCGAAGAATGCCGCCTCGCTCGAGCCCGGCGCCTGACTCCTGGCTTAGCCTGCGTTCGCGACCTCCAGCACCACGCGCTGGTAGCGGGTCAGCGGCGGGGTGCCGGTGTCGGTGCCCTCGACGATCAGGTGGATCGCCTGGCCGGGGCGCGCCTGGGCGGGGACGGTGACGACGGCGGTGCCGGCGCCGTCGTCCTGGATGCGCGGCGGCGTCGGGCAGGGATTCGGCCCGGCCTCCGGGTAGGCCCACCAGCGCAGCAGCACGTGGTCGCCGTCGGGGTCGGTGGCGGTGGCGGTGGCGGTCAGGGTAACCACCTCGCCGGGGCGCACGCGGCGCACCAGCCCACTGCCGCCGTCGGGGTGCTCGACGACGACGGCCGGCGGGTGGTTGGCGTCCTCGTAGCGTGGCGTCACCGACCAGGTCAGGCGGGCGGCGAACTCGTTCTGCAGGGCCCGCCACCAGCGGGTCATGTGGTACTCGGGCGGGGCGGAGCCGTCGGCGGCGTGGTCGACCACCTGTTGGGGGTAGTCGGGCTGGGGCAGGCCGGGCAGGTCGAAGCGCATGTCGGAGGTGAGCGTGTCGGGCAGCTGCGGGTGGGGGACCTGGCGGCCGCCCCAGCCGCCGAAGGTGGCGTCCTCCCAGGAGTGCAGGCCGCTGGGGATCAGCAGGGTGAAGTTGGAGGTGTCGCCCTCGGAGATGAAAGAACCCGCCTCCTGCACCGGGCACCACACCCGGTAGCCCTCCGCGCGCAGCTGCGCCTCGGTCTTGCCCGTCTCGCCGAAGTAGTCCTCGGGGTCGAAGTCGGCGGCCATGCGCCGCCCGTCGCCCCACACCCGGTAGGCGGCCCCCAGGGGCCCGCGGGCGCTGACGTTCTCGCGCGTCCACTGCGGGCCAACGAGCTCGAGGTCCGCGGGGAGCAGCACGTCCCGGGTGGTGTATCCCCAGGCGCGGGTGGCGACCTCGCGGTGCTCCAGGCCGGGCCAGCGCGGCCGGATGTATTCACTCAGGGTGGAGTCCTGCTCCCCGAAGGAGGACAGCACCACCCGGTCCAGCACCCGCTGCTTCAGCGTCGGCCAGTCCTCCCGGCCTCCGAGTTCCTCTTCCAGGGTGCGCAGGGCGCGGGCAAAGGTGGAGATGCCGCCCCAGGCCTGGATGAACAGGGGCGGGCGGCGTCCAGCAGCGCGCCGCCCTCGCCGGTGGCGGCGTCCGGGGTCAGCGCGATGTCCCGCAGCAGATCGGCGATGAGCGTTGAGCCGGGGGTGTCTTCGTCCATCTCCCCTTCGGCGGTGATGTTGCCCATGCGCACCAGGGAGCGCAGGTGGGCGGCGGTGGGGAAGCGGGGGTCGTGCACGCGCAAGGTGTCCTCCACTTGGGCGTAGGCGTCGATGGCCTCGTCGATGTGGAGCCTGTCACCGGGGGCGGGCCAGCGGTGGGAGGCGATGCCGCGGGCGGGGTCGCCGGCGTAGTGGAACTTGCTGCCCGCGTACACCAGCCCACACAGGTCGATCTCGGCGGCGTGGGTGAGCAGGCGGATCATGGAGTTCAGGTCATCCAGCTCGGGGTCGGTCGTGACCACGACGCGGGGCCAGTCGGCCCGCGGGAAGGCTTCCTTGCGCATGGCCCCAGCGTGCCACATGCGCGGTTCGCTGCGAGATCTCGACGACGCCTGAACGGCCCATTAGGACGCCCGCACCGATATGCGTCTGTGCCCGCAGCTACACTGAACCCGCCTTCTCCGGCACCTTCTCCCGGAACACCACTGTCCTGACAGCCGGGGAAGAAGGAAGTTAGGGAGGAGGTGGGGGCCGTGTCCAAACCGAAAGGCCGACACGCCAAGGTCCGGAAGGACAGGATTACGGCCCGGCAGGTGAGCGAGATAATTAACGACATCGCTCGCCTGGTCCGGGCCGTAGGTGTCCTGACGGATGCCCTCAGTAAGTGGTTCAGCTGAGCCGCTTACGTCGGGGAGTCATCCGGGTTGCTGCCGGGTGGCTCCCCTCTATTGTGCCCGCGGCGGATCTGGCTGGCAAGCCAAATAGGCACAAGACAGGTCGGGTTATTACCCGTCAGGGCCGGGCTTCGGCGTTCCCCGCACGCTACTGCACTGCTATCAGCGCGCGCCGGCGGCGAGGTCCTCGACGGTTAACCGGCGTCCTGGAGGTTCACCCCGCGGCGTCGATGGCCCCGCCCGGGCAGCGGGCAGGCTACGCCACCGGCCCGGGATGTGCTGCAATGGGCCGGTGGATCGCACCGACGCCCCGCCCCGTGCAGACGACTCCGCGCCGCCGGACCCCACCGAGGCGCGCGAACTGCCGCCGGTGCCCGCCTGGTTGGACGAGCCAACCGGCGAGCAGGCCCTGGCCTGGGCGGCGGCACGGACGGATGAGACGGTCTCCGCCTTCACCGACGACGTCGATTACCTGCGCCTGACTCAGGACCTTCAGGAGATACTCGACTCCCCGGACCGCATTCCCGCAGTCACCGAGGCCGTCGGCATGGTCTACAACTTCTGGACCTCCCCGGAGCACCCCCGCGGAGTGTGGCGGCGCACCACCTGGGCGTCATACGCGGCCGGGGCACCCTCCCGCCCGCCGCGCCCCGACGACGCCTCCGCCACCGAGTGGGAGGTGCTGCTCGACCTGGATGCCGAGCGCCGTCGGCGCGGCCACGACCTGGCCTGGGCGGGGCGCAGGTGCTGCAAATCGGCCCGCTGGCAGGGCGCCGCGCCCTGGTGAGCCTGTCCGACGGCGGGACGGACGCCACCTTCACCGAGGAATTCGATCTGGACGAGCGGCGCTTTCTGGGGACGGCCGAGGGCGGCTTCCGCAAGCCCCTGTCCAAGGGCACGCTGACGTGGGGCGCCGACGGCGACACCTGCCTGCTTTCGGACGACTTCGGTGCCGGGTCGCTGTCGCCAGCCGGACTGCCGCGCCAGGCTCGTCGCCTGCGCCGTGGGCAGGGGCCCCGGGACGCCGAGGTGCTGATCACCGGCGCCGCGGATGCGATCGTCACCCGGGCCAGTTGCGATGCGTGGGGCCGTACCTGGCTCATGAGCATGGGCGGCCTGGGTGACACCCGCGTGTGGTGGCTGCCCGATGACGCCGTCGTGCCCGTCGGCGAGGCGGAGGCGCGGCGGGCGCTTGTGGCCGACGGCGAGGGCGTGCCCGCGGGCGCGATCCGGATCGAGGCGCCACCGTCGGCCTCCGTCGGCGTGGGGGCGCAATGGCTGACGATCCAGCTGCGTGAACCCTGGGAGGTGTCGGGGGAACGCTACGAGGCGGGCGTGCTGCTGGGCGCTCCACTGGATCAGTGGCTGCGCGGCGAGCGCGACGGGCTGGAGGTGCTGTTCGCCCCCACGTCCTCGTCCTTCCTGTCCGCCGCCACCTGGACCCGCCACCACCTGGTGCTCACGGTGCTGGACGACGTCGCCGGTCGGCTGGAGGTGTGCACGCCGCCGTCGCAGCGTGAGCCGGAGGCGGGCGAGCCCGCCGTCGGCCGGGGCGGATGGCACCACCACTGGGTCGACCTGACCGGGGCCGCCTACCGCCCGAGTGAAGCCGAGGTCGCCGCGGCCCCGGACCTCACCGAGCTGCGGCCGGGCCGCCCCCTGCTGGAGGTGAGCGCGCAGGCGGTGCGGCAGCGGGACACCGACTACCTGTTCATCTCCGCCTCGGGGTGGGCCACCCCGCCCACGCTCACGCTCGCCCGCCTGACCGAGGCGGGCGAGGTGACCGGTATGTCGGTGCTGCGGCAGGCGCCCGCCCGCTTCGACGCCCGCGGAGTGCGGGTCAGCCAGCACGCTGCGGTCAGCGCGGACGGCACGCGCGTGCCCTACTTCCAGATCGGTCGGCAACGCACCGGAGCGGATGCAGGCACCGGCGCCGACGGGACGACACCGGTTCTGGCTGCGAGCACGCCCGCGGCGGGGTCTCCGGAGCGGGAGCCATCGCCAGGCCCGACCCTGCTGTACGGCTATGGCGCCTTCGGCACCAGCCAGACGCCCTGCTACCAGCCACTGACCGGGAAGGCCTGGCTGGAGCGGGGTGGCACCTACGTGGTGGCCTGCACCCGTGGCGGCGGCGAGTACGGTCCCAGCTGGCACCTGGCGGGCACCGGCCAGGGCCGGAGGCGGGTGGTGGAGGACTTCGCGGCGGTGGCGCGCTCCCTGATCGACCGCGGGGTGACCACCGCGAAGCAGCTGGTGGTGCACGGCGCCAGCGCGGGCGGGCTGCTCGCGGGTGAGATGCTCACCTGCCACCCCGAGCTGATCGGCGGGGCAATCGCGGAGGCGCCACTGCTGGACCTGGAGCGGTACACGCGGCTGCTGACCGGCGCCATGTGGCGCTCCGAGTTCGGGGACCCAGACAATCCCGACGAATGGGAGACCATGCGGTCCCTGTCCCCCTTCCACGCCCTGGTGCCGGGGCGGGAGTATCCCCCGCTGCTGCTGCTCACCTCCACCGCCGACGACCGCGTGCACCCCGCGCACGCCCGCGCCATGGCCTACCGGATGCGCGAACTGGGCCTTCAAGTCGGCTATGTGGAGCAGAGCGAGGGCGGGCACGCCGGCACGGCGATATCCGCCCAGCGGGCCGCCACCAGCGCGCTCATCCACACCTTCGCCTGGCGGACGGCCGCCGGCGAGGACGTGCACCCCGGCTCGTAATAGGGCGCAGAGGAGTGCGCCCGGCACCGCCCTCCCTACAGCAGGACATCAGTTCTTACGCTGGAAGCGCGCCTTGAGGCGGGCGACACGCTCATCCCAGGAGTCCTTGCGCTCCTGACGGCGCTGCTCGCGCATGACGCGGCTGGCCTCCTTGTCCGCAGCTTCCGCGGCAGCCTCGGCCGCCTCCAGCTCGGCAAGTACGTCCACGGCGGCACGCCGCAGGACGACGCCGTCTTGGGACGCGGCCAACCCGTCCAGTACCTCCGGCGTCACCTCGTTCACCTCTGCGAGGATCGCCGTCGTGCCCGCGGGCAGACGGGAGCTGAACTCGCCGACGATGGTCTCGTTGCGGCCCAGCCGCTTGCTGTCAGCGATGGATCCAACCAACGCGCCGGTGCCCCAGCCGAGCAGCACGCCCAGCGGGCCACCGAGAATGCCGACGAACATGCCCACCAGGCCGCCGGTGCTTGCTCCGGCGCCGATGACCGCGTCGCTGCCCTCCGCCAGGTGCAGGCGGCCGTCGGGCTCGCGCTCCGCAATGATCGCCGAGGCGACGCCGATGCGCCCCTCACGGGAGGCCCCGCGCAGGTCGCTCAGCGTCTCATAGGCCTTGCTCGACTCCGTGAAGGTGACGACGGCGAAGTTATGGTCGGTCATGTTCTGCTCCTTCCGTGACGCACGGCGTCCCTCACCGCGCGTTCGGTGAACAGTCAACCGGCCGCATCCCGTAACAGCCATGGTCCCGCGACCAGAATTCGCCCATGCCGTCGTGCAACTTGCACAAGGCGCGCGTTGCGCGCACAGTTTTCGTCATGATTCCCGACGCCGCACCGGAGCCGCTGGGACTTCCCGAGCAGCTGCGCCACGAGTTCGTACGAAGGCTCACCAACCGTGCAGACAGCGAGGCCGCCGCAACTCTTAGACAAGTTGCACGCGACCTGCCGGACCTGGTGGTCGACGCCGAGCTGCGAAGACTGACCACCGAGGTAACCAAAGGTTCCTTTCAGTCACTCAGCACTACGCTCCTGCTGGAGACCTCCGGGCAGGACCCCTTGCTCGCCGCGACGGAGGAGATCGTCCAGCACTTGGCGGACCGGGGTGCCGCGGCAGACGTCGTCGAGTCCGTGTTCCTCAATGCCAGTAGGGTGTTCGTCAGGGATGTGGTGTCCACGGCGGTAGAGGTGCTGCCCGCCGGCATGACGTCGCAGGTGCTGCCGCCCCTGGTCGACGTCGTGCTGGCTCAGCTCGCGGCGCGGCACCGCAAAACGGTGGGAGCCTTCATCGAGCGGCGGCAACGCCGTCAGCAGCGCAGCGACGCGGCCCTCCAGGCACGTCTCCGTTCGGTCCTGGACGGTGAGGTCACCGACGGCGCAGTGGCCTCCCGCCTGCTCGGGTATCCGGTGAGTTCCTGGAATATTGCCGCCGTGGTGCGGACCAAATATGACTTCGACGAGGCGATCAGCGGATTGGAGCGACGGCTACGTGAGACATTGCCGACCGAAAGGACGCTGGTCGTGAACTTGGCGGAGGACACGGCGGCCCTGTGGTCCTCCTGCCAGTCGCAGCCCGCCCAGCAGCACTGGGCGGAGCAGATCCGTAAGGACGAATCCCTGGTCGGTGCCTTCGGGCAGCCGGAGTGGGGCATCACCGGTTTTGTGCGAACCTATGAGCAGGCCACGGCGGCGTTCAGAGTGGTCAGCGCGTCGGGGAACGGACCCAGAGCGGCAGATTACAGCGAGGTAGCGCCACTGACCTTCATGCTGCACAGCCCGGAACACACCCGACGCTGGCTCGGAGCCACGCTCGGCCCACTGGCAGGCGGGACCGCGGACGCGGAGCGGCTGCGCTTCACCCTGCGCCACTATTTGGCAGCAGGTGAGAACGGAAGCGTCACTGCTGAACGCCTCTACGTTCACCGCAATACGGTCAACTACCGCATTGCCCAAGCGGTCGGCATGCTTCCGGACGGTTTAGAGGGGCACCGAACCGACATCGCCCTGGCACTCGACCTGCTGGCATGGATTCCCGATGCCGCCGACCCGGTGACGCCCTGACCGGCCACCCGCGCCGACTGGGACGACCGCGGCCGAGGACGGCGTTCATCGGACTGCCCGCCCCGAGTACTTCCGCTTAGCCGCCCCCATCCGCGCCCGTCGCCAGTCGTCTACTACGCTACTTCACCGTTAGGTACGCCGGTTAGACCTTTGCTGAACAGCCCACAGCCATTCAGCAGACACCCAAGTGACGTAGTAGACGGCGAACCGGCGCAGTAGACCCCCGGAGGAAATCGCATGGTCAAGAAGCCGCCCGTAACTATGGGCAAGGAGAGGCTCGCCGCCTTCATGGACGCGGTCCTTGCCATCATCATCACCATCCTCATCCTGGACCTGCCTCAGCCCGAGGTGGTCAGCCCTGCGGGGCTGTGGCAACTGCGCAACGAGTTGCTGGCCTATACGGTCTCCTTCGCCTGGCTGGGCCTGCTGTGGGCGCGCATTCACTACGAGTGGGACCCGGCCGTTTTGGTAACCCGCACGACAGTGGGCCTGAGCCTGCTGCTGCTCTTCTTCGCCTCGTTCTTCCCGTACACCACGACGCTGGTCGCCCAGAATCCGGGCAACAGCACCGCACAGGTGCTCTACGGCCTGGTCTTCCTGCTGACCTCCGTCAGTCGCGTCGCCGTGCACCATTCACTGCGGGCCGCCGACCCGAACAATCAGGCGCTGGTTCCGCTGCTCCGTGAGCGCCGGGCCCTGGCGCCGGCGGAGTGGGCAATCCAGATCCTGGGGCTGGTGCTGGCGGCAGTCTGGGTGCCGCGCGTGATGACAGTGGCGCTGCTGGGAGGCATCGCCATCAGCCTGGTCGCCTACCTGCAGCGGCGCGGAGACTGAGCACTCATGCGGCAGCCCGGAGTCGCCACCTATTCGCCACGATCAGTAGAACCTGCGTGCCCAAGCCAGTAGCAGGATTGCCATTGTCCCCGTTGGCCACAGATCACGTCGATCGGCCACTACCTAATCTACCGGGAAGCTGGTAAAAGACCCCTGTGAAGACCGTACGTACCCTCCTGCGCAGCCTGCGCGAGTACCGCAGGCCGTCACTGCAGGCGCCGCTGTTCATGGTGGGCGAGGCCGGGCTGGAGTGCGTCCTGCCACTGCTGATGGCCGAGCTCATCGACACCCTCACCGGCAGCTCCATGGGCCCGATCCTGCGCATCGGCCTGGTTCTGGTGGTCATGGCACTCATCTCGCTCGTGTGCGGCGTCATGTCCGGAGTGCGCGCCGCCACGGCGGCCGCCGGCCTGGCCCGCAACCTGCGCCAGGACCTGTTCTACCGGGTGCAGGAGTTCTCCTTCGCGGACATCGACCGCTTTTCGACGTCGTCGCTGGTCACCCGCATGACCACCGACGTCACCAACGTGCAGAACGCCTACCAGATGATCATCCGCGTGGCCGTGCGCGTCCCGCTGATGGTCATCTTCTCCATCATCATGACGCTCACGATCAACGCCCGGCTGGCGCTCATCTTCATCATCATGCTGCCGCTGCTCGGGGGCGCGCTGATCGGCCTGGCCGCCTACGTGTTCCCGATCTTCAGGCGGATCTTCAAGAAGTACGACGCCCTGAACAACTCGGTGCAGGAGAACGTCTCCGCGATCCGGGTGGTGAAGTCCTTCGTCACCGAGGAGCACGAGAAGACGAAGTTCCGCGCCGCCTCCCAGCAGGTGCGTAAGGACTTCACCTACGCCGAGAAGATCCTGGCGCTCAACGGCCCGATCATGGTCTTCTTCATCTATGTGTCGCTGATGCTGGTCAACTACCTGGGCGCCCGGGTGGTAGTAGGCAGCGGCGGTACCGAGCTGACCACCGGCGAGTTCTCCTCGCTGATGACCTATGGCGTGCAGATCCTGGCCTCGATGATGATGCTCGCCTTCATCTTCGTGATGGTGTCGATGTCGGTGGAGTCCGCCAACCGTATCGCCGAGGTCATCGAGCACCGCCCCACCCTCACCTCCCCCGCCGACGGCCGCACCGAGGTTCCCGACGGCGAGGTCCGCTTCGAGGGCGTCTCCTTCCGCTACTCCGCCGATGCCCAGGCCGACGTTCTGCACGACATCGATCTGACCATCCCATCGGGCTCCACCCTGGGGATCGTCGGCGGCACCGGCTCGGCTAAGACCACACTCATCCAGCTAATCTCCCGCCTGTACGACGTCACCTCCGGACGGGTGAGCGTCGGCGGCGTCGACGTGCGCGAGTACGACTTGGAGTCCCTGCGTGACGCCGTCGCCGTCGTGCTGCAGAAGAACGTCCTGTTCGCCGGCACCATCAAGGACAACCTGCGCTGGGGCGACCCGGAGGCCACCGACGCCCAGCTCGTCCGCGCCTGCGAGCTGGCCCAGGCCGACGAGTTCATCCGTCAGTTCCCCGACGGCTACGACACCCGCATCGAACAGGGCGGCACCAACGTCTCCGGCGGGCAGAAGCAGCGCCTGTGCATCGCCCGCGCCCTGCTGAAGAAGCCGCGGATCCTGATCCTGGACGACTCGACCTCCGCCGTCGACACCCGCACGGACGCCCTGATCCGCCGGGCCTTCGACCAGGAGATCCCCGACACCACCAAGATCATCATCGCCCAGCGGCTCTCCTCCGTTGAGCACGCCGATCAGATCATCGTGCTCGACGACGGCCGCATCCTGGAGCGCGGCACCCATGCGGAGCTGATGGCCCTGGGCGGCGAGTACCAGCAGATCTACGAGTCGCAGAATCGCACCAGTCAGGAACAGGAGGTGGCGTGATCATGGCGCGCAACCGCACCGACCGGCCCGAGGAGCGTCCCGACGCCGAGCAGCCGGAGGCCGTCGTCGAGGCCAGCGCCACCGCACAGCACCCCGATGGCCAGTCTGACCCGCACGACCTGCCGCACATCGACCGCCCGGCGCGTCGGCTGCTGGCCTATGTCTTCCACTACTACCCGTGGCAGCTGATCGTCGTCGCCATCAGCATCGTGATCGCCTCGGTGGCATCCACGGTCGCCTCCATCTTCATGCAGCGGGTGGTCGACGAGGTGATCACCCCCGGCCTGAGCGCGGGCCTAGACGCCGTCATGCCCACGCTGGTGCGGATTATCACCGCCATGGGCGTGGTCTACGCCCTCGGGGTGATCACCAGCTTCCTGTACTCACGCATCATGGCGGTGGTCACGCAGGGCTCGCTCAAGCACATGCGCGACGACATGTTCGACCGTATGCAGTCCCTGCCGATCAAGTACTTCGACACCCACGCCCACGGCGCGATCATGTCGACCTACACCAATGACACCGACGCCGTGCGCCAGCTGATCGGCCAGTCGGTGCCCACGCTCATTCAGTCCGGCCTGACGCTCGGGGCGATGCTGGCGATGATGCTCTACTACAGCCTCTGGCTGACGATCCTGGTACTGGTCGTGGCCGCCATCATGGTCGCCGCCACCCGCAGCCTGGGCGGGAAGTCCTCGCAGTACATGGTCGCCCAGCAGCAGTCACTGGCCACCGAGGAGGGCTTCATCGAGGAGATAATGGGCGGGCAGAAGGTCGTCCAGGTCTTCAATCACGAGGAGGCCGCCAAGGCCGACTTCGACGCCCTGAACCGACAGCTGTTCTCCGACTCGGAGAAGGCCAACCAGTACGGCAACATCCTCGGCCCCGTCATGGGCAACCTCGGCAACCTGCTGTACGTGCTGATCGCCTTGGTTGGCGGCCTGCTCATTCAGCTGCAGGTCACCAACATCGGCTTCGCCGGCATGGGCACCATCACCGTCGGCATCATCGTCTCCTACCTGACGATGGTGCGGCAGCTGTCCCAGACCATCAACCAGGCCTCTCAGCAGGTGGCGCTGATCGCCATGGGCCTGGCCGGCGCCGGCCGAGTCTTCGCGCTCATCGATGAGCAGCCCGAGCAGGACGGCGGGTATGTGGGCCTGGTCGACGCCGTCGAGACGGCCGACGGCGGTGTCCAGCCCGCCGACCGCAAGACCGACGTGTGGGCCTGGCGCCACCCCCACCAGGCGGATGGCACCGTCACCTACACGCGGCTGCGGGGCGAGATCGTCATGAAGCACGTGGACTTCTCCTACGACGGCGTCAAGGAGGTCCTCCACGACGTCTCCCTGTGGGCCAAGCCCGGGCAGAAGATCGCCTTCGTGGGCGCCACCGGCGCCGGGAAGACCACGATCACCAACCTGATCAACCGCTTCTACGACATCGACGACGGCAAGATCCGCTACGACGGCATCAACATCAACAAGATCGCCAAGGCAGACCTGCGCCGCTCGCTGGGCGTGGTGCTCCAGGACGTGCGCCTGTTCACCGGCACGGTCATGGACAACATCCGCTACGGGCGCCTGGACGCCACCGACGAGGAGTGCATCGAGGCGGCCAAGCTGGCCAACGCCGACGGCTTCATCCGCCGTCTGCCCCAGGGGTACCAGACGGTGATCTCGGGCGATAGCTCGAGCCTGTCCCAGGGACAGGCTCAGCTGCTGTCGATCGCCCGCGCCGCCGTCGCCGACCCGCCGGTGATGATCCTGGATGAGGCCACCAGCTCCATCGACACCCGCACCGAGGCACTGGTGCAGGCCGGCATGGACAACCTCATGCGGGGGCGGACGGTGTTCGTGATTGCGCACCGGCTGTCCACGGTGCGCAACTCCGACGCGATCATGGTGCTGGACCACGGCCGCATCATCGAGCGCGGCAACCACGACCAGCTCATCGAGCAGCGCGGCACCTACTACCAGCTCTACACCGGCGCCTTCGAACTGGAGTAGACCAGGACGAACTGGAGTCGCCCTGGAGCGGCAGGGGTAACCCCGGGGTGCCCCAGGAAGCACCCCGCAGTCCCCCTTCACCGAGGTCGGTAGACGTTACCTACCGAGGTCGGTAGACGTTACGTGCCGAGGTCGGTAGTAATGACACAGCCGCACTGTCGGCAGCTGTACCCATGCACGAGGAGGCTCCCATGATCCACATCATCGCCACGTTCGCCGTCCGGCCCGACGCCGTCGACGAGTTCACCGCCAAGGCCCGTCAGCTTGTGGAGGCCTCACGCGCGGAGTCTGGCAACGTCTCCTACGAGCTGCTGCGCGCCCGCGACGACGCCACTACCCTCACCTTCCTGGAGACGTGGGCCGACGACACCGCCATCGAGGCGCACAACGCCTCCGCGCACTTCACCACGCTCATCCCGCAGCTGATCGCCCTAACGACCAGCGATCCGGCCATCGTCCAGTACGAGCCGGCCTGATTTCCATCGCCCCAGGGCATACGGCTCTCCCGGTTTGAGGCGTGATGGTGCCGGCTGGGGATTGACAATTGGTGGCCGTGTTCGGGCGCGGGGGGTCGTCTCGCGCTGATGCGGTCGTGTTCGGGCAGGCAGGAACGTCGTCGGCGCCGTTGCGGGTGCGGACGGCTCGTGTGCTTGGACAACGGTTCGCCAGGTAGCGGCGAGCACCGCAACCAGCCAACCCACCGCACTCGCCAACACGAAGAACCGGATGTGTCATGTATCCGTCGAACCCGGGCGCCCATGTTCTCGACCAGACTGATGCACCCCTCCAGGCCGAGGCCGCCGCGCCCGTAGGCGTCCTGGAGCGCATACAGGGCCACTGCGCGTTTGAGAGTCATGTTTCCGTCCTTTCTCCTACATGTGGGAAGTAAGGCGGTCGGGACCGGGCGCGCGGAACTGCGAGCGCGGACGACCGCGCAGTTCCGGGGGAATAACCCTTTCAACCCCGGTACCCGGGAATCTGCGTCGGCTACCGGCCAGCCCGGTCGTCGCCGGTCCGGAGCGGGATCACCCCGACCCCGTCGACGACGACGCCTCTCCTGCCTCCGCCCCGGCCACCCCGCGCCGGGAACGCCTCTTGTCCCCAAGTCGTCAAGGATGTATAAATGGCCCGTGTTCTCGTCATCCTCAATGTCTCCAGCGCCGCTGCTCCATGTCAAGCGGCGCCGGAGTGACGTGCGCATTGCAGCCACGTGGGGACGAAAACCGTTGAATCCGCGACGACAGCGCAGTTGACCCGTTCCCCGGCCCCCGCACCGCAGGCGCCCACGCCTTGCGACACCGTGTGCGAGTGGTCGGCGGGCATCACACAGCAGGTCCCCCTGGGCGTTCCATCTTCCGTGAGTGACTGCCCTTCCGGGGGCGGCGCTGGTCTGTCGCACTGACAACTCCGGCGCCCGTGGCGTGGTCCCGAGCACTCCCAAGGCTCCCCCGGCCGGGGGCGGTGACGCCCGCCGACTGTGCGTGTGCCCCAGGCACCCCAAGCCCCAGAGCGGACCTGCGCGGCGCGAAACGGCGTCGGCGACCCTGCTCCCCGCCAGGAACCGGCAGAACCCGGCGCCCACACCGCCCGCAGCCAGCCGGTCCAGGGGCCTGCCCGGTCCCCGTCGGCCCGCAGGCCCTCCTGGCCTCGCGGGGGCACCGGCACAGGTACGCAGGCAGGGCAGCACGAACGGGTCGGCAGATAACAGGAAGTCGAGATGAAGTACCAACAGGAAGGAGAACAAGACAATGCGGCGGTTGCTGCTGATGAGAGGGGCGCCCGGGTGCGGCAAGACCACCTGGGTACGTAGCCACGGGCTGGAGGACCAGGTGGTCTCCGCCGATCAGTTCCGCGAGCTGGTGTACCCGCGCGCCATGACCCTGGACGGTGCCACCTCGCTGCTGGGTGGCGCAGACAAGATGATCTGGCGGATGGTGTTCGACGCCGCCGAGGCGCGCATGGCCCGTGGAGCGACGGTCGTCGTCGACTCCACCAATCTGAGCTCCAAGGAGCAGAACCAGTGGCGTGAGCTGGCGCTGCGCCACCACTACCGGGTAGGCCTGGTGGACTGCCAGGAGGGCATCAGCGACGCCGAGCTGCGTCGGCGCAACATCACCCGAGGGCCCAACCGGCTGGACGAGTCCGCCCTAGAGCGCATGCTCCTGCGCGCCCAGGGCAACGCCGTGGTGAGGGGCATCGAGCGAATCAGCCCCGATGACGCGGCCGCTGTGGCCAGGTTCTTCTCCTACGCGGATGACGTAGCCGACGTCGCTGCCGCCCCAGCCACTGGCGCCCCCGAGCCGGCAGCCACCGGCACCGGCACCGGCACCGGCCTGCTCTCCGGGGAGGACGTCATGCTCTCCGCGCGGGGCGTGACAGTCATCGGTGACGTGCAGTCGTGCTCCCGCGCCCTGTCCCGGGCGCTGGCCGACACCCCAGACGGTGAGGTTATCGTGTTCGCCGGTGACCTGTTCGACCGCGGGCCTGACGCACTGGGCGTATTCGAGCAGGTGCGCGCCCTGGATCCCACCCGAGTGGTGCTGGTCCAAGGCAATCACGAGCTGCGGATGCTCGAGCTCATCCACCGTACCGGCAAGCCGTCCGCTCGGACCGGCACGAGCCACGAGCAGATCAGGACCCGCTACGGCGACCGTGACATCCTGGATCTGCTGCGGCGTACCGTGCCCCTGTGCACCTTCCGTGTCCACGGCTGTGACACCGTCTGCGTGGTCACTCACGGCGGTGTCACTCAGGCGGCGCTGGAGCGCGCCCTGGCGGGGAGGCAGTCGGGCTGTGGCCTGGCGCACCTGGTGGACAACGAGTTCGTCTACGGAACCTCCCAAAGGGCCCTGACCTACTCGGGCCGATCCACCTACGACCACGTCGATGAGCTCCTGGTCCTGGAGGGCGGGCAGGTGGTCCAGCTCCACGGGCACCGCAACGGCAAGCATGACAGCCAACCCGCCCCTGCCGACGCCGTGGCGGGCGTCTACAACCTGGAGAACCGGGTGGAGGAGGGCGGCGCGCTGCGCGTGGCCCGCCTGCGGGCCGGGAAGGGCGGTGCCCTGGAGGTCCGCGTCCAGGAGTACCGCGACGACGAGGACTCCGCCGCTGATACCGGCTGTGCCGACGGCGTCGTCGCCCGTCTGGAAGCCCACCCGGACATCCGTCGACGGGAAGGACCTGACGGGGTGGTGTCCTACATCTTCACCCGGCGGGCCTTCTACACGGGCAACTGGGACGAGCTGACCTCCACCGCCCGCGGGCTGTTCGTGCGCGACGGGAAGGTAGTGGGCCGCGGGTTCGACAAGTTCTTCAACGTCGGCGAGCGCGGCACCACCCTGGACGATCTCACGTATCCCGTGACCCTGACCCGCAAGGTCAATGGGTTCCTCGGGATCATGTTCGCCCTGGACGGGGACCTGCGGGTGTGGTCCAAGGCCGGGGACACCGGCTACGGCCAGGCCGCGGCCCAGGCGGTGGAGCGGGTAGTGGCCGGTGAGGCGCGTCGGCGACTCATCGACTTCCTGTCCGATCATGACGTGTCAGTGGCTCTGGAGGTCACGCTGGCCAACGACCCCCACCTTGTGGACGAGTCACACCGCCCCGGGGTCACGGCCCTGGCAGTCATTGACAACAGCTTTGCCTTCCACCGCCGCGACGAGCTGATGGGGGAGCTGGCCGGGCTCGGCCTGGCAAGCGTGGAGGTGCTCGCCACTGCGGGCTCCCGCGTCGAACTGGACCAGGTGCTACACGACGATGCGCTGGCCAGCCAGGACCACCCCGTGGAAGGTGTAGTACTCGCAGACGCCCGTCAGTACATGGTGAAGGTCAAGTACGACCAGTACCGCACCCGCCGTCGGCTGCGCAGCGCGCTGGAACGGGTCTACGCCGGAACGAGGGCCCGACTGCCCGAGGAGTTCGCCCACGTGCAGGCCGCTCTCGGCCCCGACCCGCAGGCCACCATCGCCGCGTACGTGGTGCGCACCCCCGCGGACGGGGTCGGCATCAACATGCCCGGCCTGCTGGACCACCTGGGTATAACCAACGTGTGATGCCATCCCGTCCTGCGGGCGCGAGCCCCGTGTCCGCTGGGCGCGCGCACCGAGCGCCGCGGCAGTGCAGAGCCCTTGCCTGCACTTCCGTAGGCGCTCGGGCCGCGGGGCCGGGGCAGATGGCGTGCCGGCGGCCGTGGGTGGCGGTGTCGGCCGCCCCAGGCCGACTCGCCACGCCCGCCCGCGGGCAGTGCGCCCCATGGCCGGGGCGGCGCCTCCTGCCACCCTGGTAGCATGCGCACCTCCCCCGCCGACGACGACGCCACGCCCTCCCCGGCCAGGACCCGCTCGCGGTCCCCGCGCAGGAACCTGGTCCGAGGCCAGGCCCAGCGCACCGGCTTCCTGCGCGGACTGCGGGCCGGCGGATTACTTACCGCCGCCATCGCAGGGACTGCCGGAGTCTGGGCGCGCCGCGGGATCACCGTCAATACGGAACTCCCGGAGAGGCTGCAACCGGATGCCGGGCTCATTCTGGTCCTAATTCTTCTCGCCCCGGCCATTTGGATAACGATGAGTACGCTCCCAGAAGGCGGGCGAAGGCCATTCATCGGACGCAGCGTCCGGGCTGCGCTGCTGTTGGGCATGCTGCTTATCGTCGCCGCCTGCTGGTCGTTGATCGGTCTAATGCCCATTGATGACATATCCTTCATCCTGATCCTGGCAGCCCTCGCCCCGATCTTCTGGGCAGCGGCCGTTTCTATGGCGGAGGATCTTCGCGCGAGTCCTCGCTGGAGGCACGCGCCCATGGCGCTCATGACGGTTCTGCTGGCGGCACCGCCCGCCATCAGCGCCTACTTGCTCGGCAGATCGTGGTGGCAGCAGTCGGAAGACATCGGGCTCCCTTACCCGGTGCTATTGCAGTATGCCGTCGCCGTCGCCGGACTAGGAGTGGGCGCAGTGGCCGGAGTGCTTCTGCGCGCAGCCAGTGTGGCGGCCCCCGGGGTACGGCGTCGCACACTCAGGCGCCCGCGCGCGGACTGGCCCGCGATGATCGCCATGATTCTGACTGTCGGTCTAGCGGTAACAGCCCTAGCGGCACCGGCCCGAGTCTATGTGTCGCAGTCGGTCCAAGTAGCCGCCGCGGCCGGACAGCCCGTGCCTGAGACGCTCGGCAGCCAATTCACTTGGCAACGCGTATTCGATCGTCGAGCCGAGGACCGGATCCACGGCATCATCCCGGGTTCGGCCGGGCCAATTGCCATCACCGAACACGGCGCCGAGGGCCTGGACCCCAGCACCGGCGAAACCACATGGTCCTACCGCCGCAAGGCGCATACCACGCACCTCGCCTTGAATGATCCGCCCTGCGGCGAAGAAGAGCAGGTGCATTGCCACGCGGCGCTGTCGCCGGATCGCGCCCACCTGGTGATCGTCTACGCCGGGGTCGACGGAAGCCTGTTCGTCTCGCTGGACACCGCCACCGGTGAGGTCACCTTTGAGCGAACCGTCGTGGACTGGCGGGGCTCAGCGGTCCCATTCCAGATCACCGATCACGTAGTCACGGCGGGCGCCGAAGTCCTGTCCTTAAGCGATGGGAGCGTCGTGGCCGAGCTTCCGGACCGCGGCGCCGGCAGCGATCAGAGCGGCGCACAAAGGCCGGAGTATGCGCGCGGTTCGGGTCCCGGTACGCCCCGGATCGATTCGCCCTTCCTTCAGGGTGGGCACTCGACCCTAATTCTTGGAGCCAAGTGCACAGACCCCAGCACGATTTCTGAAAACGCCACGTGGTGCGAGGTAACCGTGGCCCCGGATACCGACCCCGGAGCGAGCAGAACCGTGGAAGGCATCGTTCCTGTATACAGCCACCGGGATCACACCGGCATCGCCATCGTGGATGGTTGGACCGTGCGCTTCAGCGATCCCGCGGCGGTCCGCGAGAGCCTTGGCACTCGATTCGACGCCGAATCACTCGGATACTCTATTGAGGCGGTCAGCCTCGACACCCTTTCCGGGGTCGATGCCGACACGCAGCCGGTGACGCTGGGGGACTTGGACCGCCCCATCTCCCCCAACGCCGCGAGCACACTCGGCATCCGCGATCCGGAGGCTTACGCCTACCGCTCTTACCGCCCGGCCCTTTCGGTCGTATTCGACCCCATGACGGAGCAGGTGTACTCCGCCGGGGACCTGACGGAGCAGGCCACGGGCCGCGGCTACTTTGACACACTAATCGTGAAGAAGAACCTTGAGCACTCGGGCCTGGACGTCCTCGACCTGAACGAGAAGGTCGTGCTGCACCTGGGCCTCGGCCAGGTCGCCTCCCCGGAAGACTTCGTCGCCGCGAACGATATCCCGCTTGTCAGCAGCGGATACCTGGTGCCAGCGCCCGGAACCGTGGTACTCGTCTACGAGCGCGACGCCGTGGACAGCGCCAAGCACCCAACCAAGGAGCAGCTCGTAGTGTGCGGCCTGATTTAGGGGCGGACACCGCCAAGGGGAGGCGCATTCAGTGGGCGGGCCGCCGCCTGCCCGGGTACACGCGGCCCCTGCGCGCTCGGCGGCCGCTCCACGCGTTCAGCGCGTTTACGTTTCCCATGGGCGCGACCCCTGCACGCTCGGCGGCCGCTCGGCGCCGGGGGGTCGCTCGGGCACCATCACCGACGCAGCCCCTGCACGCTCAGCGGCACCAGGCCGCGGCTATGAGTCCCTCGCCTGAAGTACTCGCCGTATTCCCGGTACGGGCCATCAAACCGGGCACTCAGCCGCGAGCGATAAGGCTAGGCGAGGCTAAGGCACGTGGCTAGCCTCGTCTCATGACCGCTAATTCAGTAAACGCAAATGGAACTCCCGATTTCGACTCCCGCTCCGTGGCGCGTGTAGCGACCGATAAGCCGGCAGACTACGGCCGCCGCCTGGTCAGCCACATGAGCCGCAAGATCGACGGCGAGTGGAATGGAGCTGACTCCACCGGTCACCTGGTGTTCAACCGCGAGGGGACCGTGGCCGGCATCGTGGACCTGGCTTGCGAGGAGGGCGCACTCGTCCTGACCCTGTCGGCCTCGGCCCAGGAGCTGCCGCGCCTGGAAGAGGTTGCCGGTCGGCACCTGGCCCGTTTCGGCTACGAGGACGGGCTGGCCGTGTCCTGGAAGCGCCAGGACGGCTCCGACGGCACTACGCAGGGCCCCCTGACCAAGGAGGACCTGGACCGCCTGCGCACCGAGTACGAGGACCGTGCGGCGCGTGAGGGCGCATCCGACGCGGCCGAGGACTTCCCGGACCTGCGCGCCTGACGCCGACTCCGGGTTCCCGGGCGAAGTTCCCACCTGGCTTCCAACAAGCATCCATACTGTGCCCATGCCCGGTCGGCTATAGGCCCGACACGGTCAAGCACAACTCCCACATAAGAAGGTCCACCATGTCCGACGCCATCACCCCGATTTACACCATCGAGGCCCTGGCCTCTGGCGACGGCCGCAACGGCCACGTCGCCTCCACCACCGGCCGCATCGACACCGACCTGGCTATCCCGAAGGAGATGGGCGGCTCCGGAGCCAACCTGCCCAACCCGGAGGAGCTGTTCGCCGCCGGCTACGCCGCCTGCTTCCACTCCGCCCTGCAGGGTGTAGCCCGCATGCAGAAGGCCGAACTGGGCGACTCCAGCGTCGGTGCCCGAGTCTCCATGGGCTCCAACGGTGAGGGCGGCTACGGCCTGGCCGTCGAGTTGGAGGTTGTCATTCCCGCCCAGCCGCATGATGCGGCTCAGGCTCTGGCAGAGGCGGCCCACCAGGTGTGCCCCTACTCCAACGCCACTCGGGGCAACATCCCGGTGACCATCACCGTCTCCGACGACTGACTCCGCCGCACGCTCAGCCCTCAGGGTCGATCACCAATTCCGCGGAATCAGGCGGAAAACTCGATTGAGTCAACATTGTCAATGTGCTCCTGCGTGCGCCGCCGACGGCGGCGCACGCAGGAGCACATCCGCGTTTTCGTCCAAAATATGAGAACGTTGAAATAACGGGCAAAACTCCCCGTGGCTAGGAGCTGGTGGCACTCGTAAGCGTGCGGGGCCGCTCAGCCGGGACGACGACACCACTGAGAGTCTCAGGCCATGCGCGTATATGCGGGGGCGGCGTCACTCGCCAACGCTGATGCGGCCCGAGGGGTCGTGCACTCGCAGCATGAGCAGCAACCCCACAGCGAGCACCGTGACAATGCCGAGGATGCCCCAATAGCCGGCGCCGCCGCCCATGATCCGGGTCCCCAGCCAGATCGATCCGCCGTACATCGCCGGCGCCATGAAGGACACGGCCCGCCCGGTGGTGGCGTAAAGACCGAAGATCTCGCCCTCGCGTCCCTGCGGTACTAGCCGTGCCAGAAACGAGCGCGCCGCCGACTGCGCCGGGCCCACGCAGCCGGAGAGCACAAGTCCCAGCACCCAGAAGACGCGTGCCCCCGCCGCGTGCAGCAGAAATACCAGCAACCCGGCGACCACCAAAATGACAAGCGCCCCAATGATGACCCGACGCGGCCCCAGCAGGTCATCCAGTCGCCCGGCGGCGATGGTTGCAACACCGGCGACTACGTTGGCCGCCACGGCGAACACAATCACGTCCGCAGGGGAGAAGCCAAAGGTGTTCTGGGCAATGATCCCGCCGTAGGTGAAGACCCCGGCCAGCCCGTCACGGAAGACAGCGGCGGCCAGCAGGAACCACAGCACCTCCGGATGGGTACGGTACAGTCCCACGAGGGTACGCCACAGGTGCTTGTAGGAGGCCACCAGGGACTCGTGGCGCATAATCCGCGGCGGTGCCTGCACCGGGTCTGCCGGCTCGGCCTCCAGCCCGGCCAGCGAACGGGCCGCACCGTAGTCGGTGTCCTCGATAGCTGCCCACCGCCGCCAAGCCCGCTTGCCTGACTGGGTAACCAGCACCGGAATCGCGCACAGACCGAACCAGCCGGCGGAGACGAGCATCGACACGCGCACATCCATGCCGTCCTGGTCGGTCACCCCGAACCAGCCGACCTCCGGGCTGATAAAACCGACGTACAGGATCAGCAGCAGCACGATCCCCCGAGGTACCCCATCCCCCAGCCGAGCCCGGAGACGGCACCGACCCGATCCTTGGTGGCAAGGCGCGAGAGCAGCCCGTTGTAGTTGACGGACGCCAACTCGAAGAACACGTTGCCGACCCCTAGCAGCGTGATGCCCAGCCACAGGTACCCAGGCTCGGGCAGCACAAAATACAGGGCGGCGCTGACCGCAACGACGATCGCCGTGTAGACGCCGAGCCAGAACACGCTGCGGCCGGCGCGATCGGAGCGCTGCCCGGTCACGGGGGCCAGCAGGGCGATGCAGGCTCCCGCAATGGTCAGCCCCACCGACAGCGCGGACTCACTATCAGCAGGGTCACCGAAGGGGGCACTGGTCAGGTAGACCGAGAAGACGAAGGTGGTGATCACTGCGTTGAAGGCCGCCGAGCCCCAGTCCCACAGCCCCCAGGCAAGCACTGGCCACGTCAGCAGTTTCGCACGCGCGGACGTGTTGTAGCCGCGACCCACTCCACCGGTGGAGCTGAGCGCTGAGCCGAGTTCTGAGTCCCGTCCCGGTACATGTGGCCGCATGCCTCCGAGCCTACGGCTGTACCGGCTCCCGGCGGGCGAGAATCCGAGCGAGGGCCAGATCCAGTGGCGTGGTCACTTTCAGGGCGAGCGGGTCTCCCGCCACGACGATGACGCGCTTCCCCATGGCCTCAACGAGGGAGGCGTCATCCCGTGCCGCCCGCGCCTCATCTCCGGCGACGTCGGCGCCCAGGCGGTGCGCCGCCTCCAGGGTGCTGCGCGTGAAGCCCTGCGGAGTCTGGATGGCGCGCAGCCGCGCACGGTCCGGCGTGCCGACGACGTAGTCGACCTCGATACCACGAACCTGCTCCCCGGCCGGCTCCGGCCCGGCACCGTCGATCTCCTTGACTGTGTCAACCACGGGCAGGCCGGGGACGACGGCGTCGTGCCCGGCGCGCACGGCGGCAACGACGCGGCGGATCAGCTCGGGCGGTGTCAGTGCGCGGGCGGCGTCATGCACTAACACGACCTCGGCGCCGGGGCGGGCTGCGAGTGCCGCCGCTAGTCCGAGCGCGACCGACGCCTGCCGGGACGCTGGTGAGCCGGCGACTACTGTGATCTGCCCGTCCCCGCCCATGTCCGCCACCTCCGCAGTGAAGCGCTCCACCTGGGTGTCCGGGGCGGTGATGGTGATGTGGTCGAGGCTCTCGGACTCGAGCAGGCCGCGGGCGGCGCGGTGCAGCAGCGACTCGCCGCCAACCTCCACCAGCGCCTTCGGCCCCCGGGCGCCTAGCCTGGTGCCCGAGCCGGCGGCGGTGAGTACGGCGACGGCGGATCCTGTGCTTGCGTCCGGCATGTACGGGACCCTACCAGCGGGTATCTTCCTCCCGGCGCATCAGGCAATGCCGATCCCGCGGGGACCGGCCCGCGCCGGGTGGAGTAGGAGCGTCAGGCGGCCGTGCCGGAGCCGAGGACCTCGTCAAGGGTGTTCTCGGCCTCCTCCTCGGCGGTCTTCTGCGCGAGGGCGAGCTCGGATACGAGGATCTGGCGGGCCTTGGCGAGCATGCGCTTCTCCCCCGCTGACAAGCCTCGGTCGGTGTCCCGGCGGGACAGGTCGCGCACGACCTCAGCCACCTTGATGACGTCACCGGAGGCGATCTTCTCCTGATTGGCCTTGAAACGCCGCGACCAGTTGGTGGGCTCCTCCGTCAGCGGGGCCCGCAGCACCTCGAACACGCGCTCCAGCCCGGACTCGTCTACCACGTCACGTACCCCGATGAGGTCGACGCTGTCCGCCGGGACCAGGATCGTCAGGTCACCCTGCGCGACCTCGAGCTGCAGATAGGTCTTCTCCTCGCCCCTGACCTTGCGCTGACGGATATCAATGATCCGAGCCGCTCCGTGGTGGGGATAGACAACGGTCTCGCCGACTTCGAATGTCATGTGTGAGGTCACTCCAGATTAATCGCGGGGTAATAGTTTATCAGGTAATGACTCCCGAAGACCGGGGAGCTAGCTCACATGGGAGTGCGGCGCAACCGGTGGCGGCGAGTCAGGCCCCGGCAACGAGGCGGTAGCCCACGCCGCGAACCGTGGTCAGGAGCCTCGGGGAGCTCGGGTCCTCCTCGATCTTGGCGCGGATCCTTTTGACATGGACGTCAAGTGTCTTGGTGTCCCCCACATAGTTAGCACCCCACAGGCGCTCAATGATCTGGCCGCGGGTGAGCACGTGGTCGGGGTGGCGCAAGAAGAGCTCAAGCAGCTCGAACTCACGCTTGGGCATGGCGACCAGTTGCCCGTCCACGCTCACTTCATGGCGGCCCACATCCATGGTCACGCGCCCCGCAGTGAGCACCGACTCCTCCGGAGCCTCCTCCGCGGTGCGCCGAAGCACTGCGTGCACCCGGGCAATGAGCTCCCTGTAGGAGTAGGGCTTGGTGACGTAGTCATCCGCGCCGAGCTCCAGCCCGGCGATCTTGTCCATCTCCGCGTCCCGCGCCGTGAGCATGATGACGGGGACGCGGGAGCTGCGCCGGATCCGTCGGCATACCTCCGCACCGGACATGCGCGGCAGCATGAGGTCCAGCAGAACCAGGTCGATGGGACCGGGGCCGTCCGGGCTCGCGGCGGATTCGAAGCGGCGCACAGCGGCCGCGCCGTCCTGCGCCTCCACCACCTCGAAGCCGTCGCGCCGCAGATTAAGCGCCAACGGCTCCCGGTAGTTCTCCTCGTCCTCCACCAGCAGGATGCGGGTCATCGACGTTCCTCCTCCGGTTCAGCGCCCGGCGTTGCGGGGGGTGGGGTGTGCGCCTCGCGCGGGGCGGGCGCGTCGGAGATCGCGGCGATAGCCGCGAAGGAGGCTCCGGCAGCACCCCTGGCCACGGCCTGGACCGCCTCGGGGGCAGGCCCCGCCACCTCCGCCGCGGTCCGGTGCCGCGGCAGCACCAAGGTGAAGGTGCTGCCCCTGCCGGGTGTTGACCACAGCTCCACGGTGCCGCCGTGATCGGCCGCAACATGCTTGACGATCGACAGCCCCAGCCCGGTGCCTCCGGTAGCCCGGGACCGGGCCTTGTCCACCCGGTAGAACCGTTCGAATACGCGCTCCTGCGCCTCCTTGGGGATCCCGATCCCCTGGTCGACGACGGCGATGCGCACCAGTTCCGGATCGTCAGTGTCCACACTCAGGCCCACGCTCACACGCGTGCGCGGGTCGGAGTAGCGGATCGCGTTGTCCAGCAGGTTGCTGACGGCGGTCACCAACAGCGAGGCGTCACCGAGTACGTGCAGATCCTCCACGCCGCCGGACACGAGGGCCACCTCCTTGGCGTCCGCCTCCACCCGCACCCGATCCAGGGCGTCCACCACCACCTCATCAACGCTGACGTCCTCGGGTTCGACCAGCGCGTCGCCGTCCTGCAGGCGGGAGAGCTCAATGATGTCACCCACCAGCAGCTCCAGGCGCCGAGACTCCCGGCTCATCCGCTCGGCGTAGTCGGCGACCAGCGCTGGATCGTCCGCGTTCTCGCGCACCGTCTCCGCCAGCAGCGAGATCGCCCCGACTGGCGTCTTTAGCTCGTGGGAGGCGTTGACGACGAAGTCTCGGCGCATGTCCTCCACGCGGCGGGCCGCCGTGCGGTCCTCAATCAGCACCAGCACCCGACCGCGGCCGATGCCGGCCACGCGGATCTGCAGGTGGAAGTTGCCCGCTCCGACGACGCGCCCGCGTGCCACCGTGATCTCGGCTTCAGCGGCCTTCCCGGTGCTGCGCACGCGCTCCACCATCTCGGCGACTTGCGGTTCACTGACCTCATCGTCGTGCACGATGTTGTAGGTGTAGGCGGCCGCGGAGGCGCGCAGGACCTCGCCGTCGTCGTCGAGGAGCACGACTACGGATCCCAGCGCCGCAAGGATGGGGATCAGGCCGTCGCGCTCGAGGGTGGATCCGGCGACTATCCCGTCGCCGTGGGCGTCACGGGTGGCGTGCCCCAGGGCGAGTCCCGCCGCGGCGCCGGCCGCGACACCCGCGACGGCAACCGCGATGATCAGCCAAACGGTTCCCACGCCCCCTAGGGTAGAGGTGTAGCCGGGTGCTCCGCGAGCCCGGCTCCGCGGCCGTGACGGGGAAGAGGCTAAACGTGCGCGACATCTTCAACCAGGAACTGAAACAGCTGGGCACGGATCTGGCGTCAATGGCGGCGCAGGTGGCCACCGCCATCGAGCGCGCCGCCGAGTCGCTGCGCACCGGGGACATCATCGTCGCCGAGCAGGTCATCGACGCCGACGAGCGCATAAACGACCTCCAGCGCGACATCGACGACATGTGCGTGATGCTGCTGGCCCGGCAGCAGCCGGTGGACCGGGACCTGCGCAATGTCATCTCCGCCCTGCGCATGGCCCAGACCCTGGAGCGGCAGGGAGACCTGGCCCGCCACGTCGCGGCCATCGCCCGTGGCCGCTACCCGCAGGCGCCCGTGCCCGAGCCCGTCCTCGGCCTGATGGTGAAAATGGCCGACGCCGCCGTGCGTGCGGGCCGGGACGTGTGCACTCTCATTGAGACCCAGGACCTGGAGCTGGCCGCCGCGATCCAGCGCCGCGACGCCGAGCTGGATGCGCTGCACCGGGAGTCGTTCCAGATGATTCTCGATCCGGCCATCGAGCTATCCCGCCAGCAGGTAGTGGACGCGGTGCTCATGGGGCGCTTCCTGGAGCGCTTTGGGGACCACTCGACGTCGGTTGCCCGGCGCATGGCCTACCTGGTTTCAGGGATCACGGTGCCCGGCCCCTCCGAGGCGTAGGCGGCGGGGCGGGGGCGCGTTAGTCACGCCACCCGCCCCGCCGCCATTGCTGGTGCCCAGAATCGGATTCAGAATCGGATACCCAGAGTTCAGGGTCGGGCGCTCCGGGTGCTGCAAGTTGCACGCGCGGAGCCGGATGCCCGTAGCGGGCTGCGCAGGTCCTAGTGGACGGCGCGCAGGCTCACTTACCCTGGTTGGCGACCGCGGCGATCTTCGCCTCGGCCTCGGGGTCCAGGTAGCGTCCGCCCTTCTTGATGGGCTTCAGGGTCTCCTCGTCGAGCTCGTAGACGAGCGGAATACCGGTGGGAATGTTGACGCCGGCGATGTCCTCATCGGAGATGTCATCAAGGTGCTTGACGATGGCACGCAGCGAGTTACCGTGGGCGGCGATCATGACCGTCTTACCGGTCTTGATCTCCGGGACGATGGTCTCCTCCCAGTACGGCAGCAGCCGGGCCAGGACGTCTTTCAGGCACTCGGTGGCGGGAATCGGCTCGCCGGCGTAGCGCGGGTCGGCGTCCTGGGAGAACTCGGAGCCGAGCTCAATGGCCGGCGGCGGCACATCATAGGAGCGGCGCCACAGCATGAACTGCTCGTCGCCGTACTGCTCGCGAATCTCCTTCTTGTTCTTACCCTGCAGGGCGCCGTAGTGGCGCTCGTTCAGGCGCCAGTGCCGCTCCACCGGGATCCAGTGGCGGTCAGCGGCATCCAGGGCGAGGTTCGCCGTCATGATGGCGCGACGCAGCACGGAGGTGAAGAGCTTATCGGGCAGGACGCCGGCCTCCTTGAGGAGCTCACCGCCGTGGACGGCCTCGGCACGCCCCTTCTCCGACAGCGCGACGTCCACCCAGCCGGTGAACAGGTTCTTAGCATTCCAATCGCTCTCGCCGTGGCGGAGCAGCACAAGGGTGTAAGCCATGAGGACATTGTGCCAGGACGGGCCGGGTGCCACCAGGCCCCTGGGTCCTAAAAAGGACCCAGGGGCCCGGAAAACGTGCCTTCGGCGTCGGCGCCGGGCGAATACGCCGCGGCACCGCGCCCGGGTGGGCGTGAAACGCCCAGGTCAGCCGTTGTTGCTGGGGTTGTTAGCCGCCATGTAGGCCTCACGGACCGGGGCGGGGATACGCCCGCGGTCCGAGACCTCGTAGCCGTTGGCACGCGCCCACTCACGAATCTTCTGGGTGACGCCCGTCGGCGGGCGACGGCGCAGCGTGCGGCGTCCGCCGCGGCGGCGCGCCTTCACGGTCCACTCCTCGATCGACTCGCGCAGGGCGGCGGCGTGCTCCTCGTTGAGGTCGATCTCGTAAGTGACGCCATCGAGAGCAAAGGTAATGGTCTGAGTCGCCTCAGAGCCGTCGATGTCATCCACAAGCACAATTTGGGTCTTCTGTGCCATATTGGTCCTCCTTGCCACAGACATATGCGGGCCCCGCCTCTAGCGCGGGATCATCCCGGGTAACAGGATAGGCATATATGGCCAATTGAAGCAAGGAAATCCAATAACCGGCAAGTCGGAGTATGTTTCAGCGTTGAACGAACCCCTGGGGGAGGCGAAAGCTCAGAGCCACCTGTGGGAATCGAACCCACGACCTATTCATTACGAGTGAATCGCTCTGCCGACTGAGCTAAGGTGGCCTGCCGCCGCAGCGGCGACACGCACGCTACCGCGTGAAGGCCGGGACACGCAATCCGGCAGCCCAATCACGTGAGGTGGTTTGCAGCACAAAAGCGGACCCAGAGCTGCGTACCCTGGCCATATGCACATCCACTTCACCTACGCCGGCGGCACCATCGGCATGATCGATTCGCCCCGCGGGCTCCAGCCCGGCGCCGACCTCGGAGGCTGGCTGCCCAGGCTGATTCCAGGATTCACCGAGACCGTATGCACGAGACCTCCGACCATCCCACCGTCACCACAATCACCTGCCCCGGGAACGTCGTCGGCGCCCGGAGCAACATACTCGCTCACCACCCTGCAACCCCTGCTTGACTCCGCGGAGACCACCCCGTACACCTGGCAGCAAGTCATTGACGACGTACAGCGCCACGCCGGCTGCGCAGACGCATTCGTCGTGCTGCACGGCACCGACACCATGGCCTATACGGCCTCTGCGCTGTCCTATGCACTTATCGACCTCGAGCAACCGGTCGTGGTCACCGGTTCGCAGCTGCCGCTGGGCGCAACCGACTCCGACGCCGCCGCAAACCTCACCGGAGCCGTATACGCGCTCACCCAGGGCGCGCCCCGCGGGGTACACCTTTTCTTCGGCGGCCGCCTCCTGGCCGGGAACCGGGCCACGAAGACTTCCACCTGGTCGCTACAGGGCTTCGAGTCACCAAACACGCCCCCGCTCGCCGTCGCCGGCGCGCCCTGGCACTGGTCGCCCCGCGCCCCGCGCACCGGTGTCGGCTGGTCCGCGCCACTGCCCTACACTGCCCACGACGTGCCGGTAATCGACATGGCACCAGGGCTCAGCTCCGCGCGCCTGAAGGCCGCACTGACACCAGCTCCCGTGGCCGTGATCGTGCGTGCATTCGGCGTGGGGAACCTGCCCGCGGCCGCGGACGGCCCGGTCAACGTGCTGGCCCAGGCGGTCCGGGACGGGGTCACGGTGGTGATCGCCTCGCAGTGCCCTCAGGGAGAGGTGGCGCTCGGGCGCTATGCCGCCGGCGCGGGCGCGGCACAGGCCGGCGCCGTCGGCAGCGGCGACATGACGCTTGAGGCCGCCTATGCGAAGCTGCAGTTCCTCGCCTCCCAGGGGCTGCGCGGTGCCGAGCTGGGGAAGTGGATGGGCCGAGACCTGGCCGGAGAGCTCACGGCGCCGGCCACCCGCCACTGAAACGCCCGCCGCCAATGCGCCCCGGCCACCCGCCGTCGGCACTCTGGCACGCGGGCCTGCCCTGCCGGCCTGCCCCGCAGGCTCCCGGCAGGCGCTCAGCCGCAGGTCAGCCCCTCCTCCGGCAGGACGCCCGCCAGCAGGTAGTTGTCAACGGCATCGGCCACGCAGGCGTCCGCTCGCCCGTAGGCGGTGTGCCCATTACCCCTCCAGGTGACCAGATGGCCGTCCTCCAGCTGCTCACTGAGGGCCTGCGACCACGCATAAGGCGTGGCCGGGTCACCGGTGGTGCCCACCACCAGGATCGGGGCGGCGCCGGAGGCGTGAATCTCGGCGCGCTCCCGGCTGGACGCATGCCCCCAGACACTGCAGTACAGGTCGGAATAACCCAGGTCCGCGCCAAAGGTCGGAGAGATCGCCTCAAGCTGCTCGCGCTCCGCCTCCCAGCTGTCGGCGTCGCCGACCACGGGATAGTCCAGGCAGTTGATGGCATTGATCGCCTCATTGCCATTGCCTCTGTAGGTGCCGTCACTTTGCCGGGAGGCGAACAGATCGGCGACGCGCAGCAGCACCGAGCCGTCGTCATGATTCATCGCCTGGTCCAGCCCCTCACTCAGCACCGACCATGACTCCGACTGATACATGATCCCCAAAATCGCAGACTCCGCGAGCGAATAGGTCAGGGGCCGGTCCGGGTCGGAAGTCGGAATCGGCGCATCCGCAGTGACTTGCAGGAAGTCCTGGATCTGGGAGACGCCGGCATCAACATCGCCCCGCAACGGGCACTTATTGCCACTGAGGCAGTCCTCCACATAAGCGCGCAGCGCCTTCTCAAAGCCAGCCGCTTGCCCCAAGGTGACCTCCCCGGCGCTGAGAGTCGGGTCGATTGCGCCATCGAGGACCATGCGGCCCACGTTGCTGGGGAAGAGCTCGGCGTAGGTGGCGCCTAGGTATGTTCCGTAGGAATAGCCGAGGTAAGTCAGCAGGTCCTCGCCAATGACGGCGCGCAGCACGTCCAAGTCCCGGGCCGCAGAGACCGTGTCGACGTGGTCCAGCAGGTCAGCGGGAGTGTTCGCCGCGCACTTGCCCTCGTACCACTCGACATACTCCGCCACCGCGTCCTGGGCAGCAGCGGCGTCCGACGCCTCGCTGCCCGCACTCGCCTGGTCCCCCGACCCAGCGCGCTCCTCATCCAGCTCGGCATCGGTCAGGCAGTCGATGGCGGTGGAGCTGCCCACGCCCCGCGGGTCAAAGCCGATCACGTCGTATGACCGCATCAGGGCGTCTGAGAAGTAGCCCTCCGCGGACTCCACCAGGCTGACACCCGACCCTCCCGGTCCGCCCGGATTGATGAACAGGCTGCCGATCGCGGTGCCAGTGGCGGCACGGCGCTTCATCGCGATATCAATGCGCCGCCCGCTCGGATCGGAGTAGTCCAGCGGCACGCTCGCATAGGCGCAGGTGAAGTCGGCGGCGCCCTCGGCCTCGGCCATGCCCGTATCAACGCACGGATACCAGTCGACGTCTTGGGAGTAGAAGTCCTCCAGGCCGGCGGGCACCGAGGCGGCGGCGTCGGTCGCCCGGGCCGCCGCGGAGGGGCTGACATCAGTGGCGGGAAGCAGCACCGCGCACGCGGCCAGGCCAGTCGCGGTGAGGACGACGGTGAGAGCCGCGAGAACGCGGCGGGGGCGTCCCGAATGAGTACTCACGCGTGCAGCCTACGGTTACGTGCTCAAGCGGCCCTGACTGTGCAAGGTGGATTCCTCCCCATTGCGACCCAGCCGTTAGGCTCGCCCCAGCGTCGTGCCGAAACGCCTGACAGGGCCTGGGCGGGCCTGCCTCGCCCTACATCTGGCGTCTAACCTTGCTTGCATGAGCCAGTCGTCCTCCCCCATGCCCGCCGACGCCCGCGCTGAGTTGAAGGACTTCCTAACCACGCGTCGGGCCAAGGTGCAGCCGCAGATGGTGGGCCTACCCGTCGTCGGCGGGCGCCGCCGCGTACCCGGGCTGCGCCGCGAGGAGGTCGCCATGCTCGCAGGGGTGAGCGTGGACTACTACACGCGCCTGGAGCGGGGCAATGCAGCCGGCGCCTCCGATGAGGTGCTGGAAGCGCTCGCCTCCGCGCTGCTGCTGGATGACGCCGAGCGCCAGCACCTCATCGACCTAGCCCGCACCGTCACCCCTATGGGGCGGATACGGCGTCGGCGCGGGCGCGCCAACAGCTGCACCATACGGCCGGACACCCAGTGGCTGCTGGACGCGATGCCCATGCCTGCTGCGGTGCGCAACGGTTCGGGAGACTACGTGGCGGCCAACACGATGGCACGGGCGCTGTACCACCCCATGTTCGTGGACCCGATCCCGGAGGTAGCAGCCGAGCATCCGAGCATGGCCCGCTTCATCTTCCTGGACCCGCGTGCACGGGAATTCTTCCCCAACTGGCAGACAGGCGCAGAGGACCTGGTGGCGATGCTGCGGCTGCGCGCCGGCGAGGACCCGACCGACCCGTGCCTGCAGGCACTCATCGGGGAGCTGTCCACGCGCAGCCGGGAGTTCTCCGACCTGTGGGCGCGCCACGACGTCCGCTACGTGTGCCGCAACGAGAAGGTCGTGAACCACCCGATCGTCGGGGAGATTCACCTGTGCTACGAGTCCGCCGCCATGGCGACCACCCCCGGCATGAGCATGCTCGTGTACGGGGTGGAACCGGGCAGCGCGAGCGCGGAGGCGTTGCGGCTGCTGTCTTCCTGGGCGGCCACCGAGCTGGCGCCGGCGGATACCGCCACGGCCGAGCCGCGCTAGACCTGCCACGGGCGGAATCGGCGCGCCCCTGCGGTGCTCAGGCCTGGGGGCGCAGCTGCACCATGAGCGACTCGACCGCCAGCAGCACCGCGGCGTTGGACCGCAGCCGCTCACGGCACTCCTCAATGGCACCGATGCGCGCCAGCGACTGGCGCGGTACGGTAGCGGCGGCCACCTGTGAGACGGCCTCGGCAAGGTCGATGTTGACCTGCTCCACGTCGCTGCCAAGCTGGACCGCGAGCACGTCCCGGTAGAAGGACAGCAGGTCAATCATGGCCCGGTCGAGCACGTCGGTGCGGGCCCGCCGGGCGCGCCGCTTCTGGTCCTCCTCCAGCTGACGTACCTGAGCCCGCAGCGACGGCGGCACGCGCGCACCGTCCTCCAGGCCGAGGGCGCGCAGCAGCGCCGACTTCTCGGCGGCGTCCCGCTCAGCGGTGGCCGTCTTCGCCTCCTCCTCGGCGGCGTCCACCAGGTCGGCCGCGGCGAGCACCGCGTCCCCGACGCTGCGCAGGGAGACGGGGGCGAGCAGCAGCCGACGCCGCCGCTCCCAGGCGCCGGCGTCGGTGGCCAGGTGGCGGGCGAGCCCGATGTGGGACTGGCTGGCGCGGGCGGCGCGGGCCGCCAGCTCCGGGTCGGCGCCGTCGCGGCGCACCAGCAGCTCGGCCACGGCGTCGGCGGGCGGAACGCGCAGCGTCACCAGCCGGCAGCGGGAGCGGATGGTGGGTAGTACATCGTCGGCGCTGGGCGTGCACAGGATCCATACGGTCTGCGGGGGCGGCTCCTCAATGGACTTCAGCAGCACGTTGGTGGTGCGCTCGGCCATACGGTCGGCGTCCTCCACCAGGATCACCCGCCACCGGCCGGTCCAGGGACGGCGCTGCGCTTCCCCAATCAGCGTCTTGACCTCGTCCATCGTGATCAGGAGCTTCTCGGTGGCCATGCGCACCACATCCGGGTGGGCGCCACTCATCACATCGCGGCAGGCCTTGCACACCCCGCAGCCGGGTACTTCCCCGGTGCACTGCAGGGCTGCTGCGAAGGCGCGGGCGGCGACGCTCCGGCCGGAGCCGGGCGGCCCGGTCACCAACCAGGCGTGGGTCATGGCCGACGTATCGACAGCGCCGGCCGAGTCGGTGATGCCGATTTCAGCGGGGCTGGAATCACCCCCCGAGTACCAGCAGCCACGCGTGCGGCGTCGGCAGCCGCGCCGCGGGCGGCAACACTCATGCGTGCGGCCTCCGCGGCAGCTTGGAAGGCGGCGACCACCTTCTCCTGGCCGACGACATCGGCCCACACGCTCATCCGAGGCACCACCTGGTTGCGTTCTCCGCGGCGGGCGTCAAAGACTGGATCACGGCACCAGGCTAACGGCAACCGCCGACACGTTTAGCCACAAAGCCCACCAGCACCTGCCTCGGCGGACAGATCGACCGACCTTCACGTCCCGCCGAACGGCCTAGGTGTCAAAATCGATGACAAACGACTCGCGTGGCCGCTCACAGCGGTTCGGCACCCGCATGGTTTCGCCATTTTCAAGAGCGTCGTGGACGTCGACGCCCCCGTTTGTCATCATTTTTGACGTTACGTCTACCGACCTCGGCACGTAACGTCCACCGACCTCGGCGGGAGAGGGCGCGGAAGGCCTTCAGCTGCGCCCCGCCCCATGGACGGCAATGAGCCCCTCAACTAGTCCGGACACCTCGGCGGCCACCTCTTCCACAGGCCGGTCGGCGTCAACGACCTTGATGCGTTCGGGCTCCTGCCGCGCCAGTACCAGGAACTGCTCGCGCAGTGCGGAGTGAAAGGCGACTGGCTCCTGCTCCAGGCGATCGCTCGGCCCGCGCGCGCCGGCGCGTGCGGCGCCGACGAAAGGCTCGGCATCTAGCAGGATGGTCAGATCCGGCAGGAGACCCTCGACAGCCCACAGGGACAGGTCGCGCACCTCCTGGGGACCGAGCGCCCGAGCGGCGCCCTGGTAGGCGATTGAGGAATCCAAATAGCGGTCGGTCAGTACCACCTCACCACGAGCGAGCGCGGGACGCACGACCGAGTCGACGTGGTGGGCGCGGTCGGCGGCATACAGCAGGGCCTCCGCCCGCGGGCTCACTTCACCGCCGTGGAGCAGCAGCCGACGGATCTGTGCACCGAGTTCGGTGCCGCCGGGCTCACGTGTGCGCCGGTGGGCGATACCGGACTTGCCCAGCGCCTCGCTCAGCAGCTCGATCTGGGTGGTCTTGCCGACTCCGTCACCGCCCTCGAAGGAGACGAACAGGCCGGGATAGGCGTGCGCAGGCGGCACCGGGGCGAAAGCGGACAAGTTCACGGCGTCAGGGTAGCCGCAGACCGTGCCAGGACAGGGCTGGTCCCCGCCCTGTCCCTGTCATAAAATGCACCACTTTCCGACTGCGGATCCTCTTCCGAATCCGACAAACCGCACGATTCCGCGCACACAGCCAGCGGGACCGACGGCAGTGAGTCCCAAAGTGGTGCATTCCATGACACCAGCGCGTGCACGCTGGCGCGCCTCTACCGCTGCCGCAAAAGGCCGGCACGTAGAACTCCATACGGTGGCTGGGCTCACGCCGAGCCGCAAACCCCAAGCCTCGGACTCAAAGAGCCGCTATTGCAGCTCGTCCGGTGTGAGCGCGCCGGGAGTGAGGTCGGGCGGTGTCCAGGGCGCGGCTGCCTGGCCCGCGCCTGGCTGGAACAGCCATGTCTGTCTGAACCAGCCGCACCTACCTGAACCAGCCATGCCTCCCCGGATCTGCCCATAGGCGCACGCAGATGGTCCAAGTAGACAAGCGCGGTGCTCGGGCCGACGGCTCCGGCCGTGTTGAAGGCATTGACAAATCGCCGAAATCATTGAGGCCATGCGGCACCTGGACCGGGGCGGCAACCGCTGACGGCGCCGGCCAGTAGCTCCAGCGACTCTGCTACCGCACCCCAGGCACTACGGGGAGGTGATCACCGGAGTGGAGCAGTACACCGCTGTGAAGGGCGCGGACCGGGCCGGTTCGTGCGTACGCCCCGCGCGACGCTTCCGCACTTCTCGCGACGGTTCGGCACTTCGCATGACGGTTCGTACCTTTGCACCGACGCTTCGTACCTTTCGGTGACGCTACGTACCCCTACCGTACGAACCGTCACCACCAGGTACGAATCGTCGACCAGAACGTACGAACCGTCACCACCAGGTACGAACCGTCGACCAGAACGTACGAACCGTCACCACCAGGAACCGTCAACCATGGGCACGCGAACCACCGGCCAGAACGTACGAACCGCCAACCACGGGCATACGAACCACCGCGCCAGCACAGCCCCGAACACCAGCCGCCACTCCCGGCACGCCACAACCGCCACACCCAGCACGCCAACCCACCCAGGCACGCGCACCAGCCACCAAACGGCGAACCACCACACCCACAAACCGGAGGAACCCCACGAAATCTTCGAGTTGGAACCCGATTTCCAATGACCAACTAACAGATGCTATAAGGAGGCACTATGCCAAAGACCGACACCGCGCGCGCCGCGCTCAAATCCTCCCTCCTCTACATCCTCGCCATGGGGATCGCGAACCTGACCGTTCGCCACCTCTTCAACACGAGTTACAACGATCCCGGTTATGCGAGGGCCATGCTTCCGTTCTTCTGCCTGCTGGCCCTGGGCGCGGTCGGCTGCTTCCTCGCTCTGCGAAAGCAGCTGCCCGCTCCCACCGGTCCGAGGAGCTACACGCTCTTCCTGGTGATCTTTGTGCCGGTCGTCGGCATGGCGGCCTACTACCTACTGACTAACGGGCAGCTGAGCGCCGCATTCATGACGCCGCTGGCGGTGGCGTTCCTGGTGGGACTTGCAGAGGAGACAATGTTCCGCCGCGTCCTTTACACCGCCTACTTGGGTGAGCCCAACGGCAGGCGCGTCAACGGCGCCCTGCTCGTCTCCGCAACCATGTTCAGCCTGCTCCACGCGGTGAATATCCTCGCCGGGCAGCCCCTGACCGGCACACTGTCGCAGCTGGTGTCAACCTTCATCGCCGGACTGTTCTACGCGCTCATGTACGACTACACCAAGAGCATCGGCCTGCTGGTAACCGCCCACTTCCTGTGGGACTACATCCTTCTGAGTGATGCGCCCGTGAAGATTCCTGCCATCAGCATCGCCATGGGGGCGCTTACGGTGGTTGAATTCGTCATCACGCTCGTCCTCATCCTCAAGAGGCGGAAGCAGGAGGCGATTGCACCTTCTCAGAGCGCCTAACAGCGCCTAACAAGCCAAGGCGTCCTCAGCGGCGCCCACATTGCAGCCTGTGGCCGGAGTCGGGTCACAGGCTGCCGCATTATTCGGAGGCGTCCCGACTCGCACCGTTTTTCATGACAGCACGTCCGGAGCGGCTGCTGAAGTCTCAGCCAGGATGTCCACCGATCCGACCGACTCCCGGGCAACCCCGCCGCAACCACACCCCAAAGTGCGGTGAGCCGGCGAGCCAGGCAGCCTGATTCAGCCGCTCGTTTTACTGGTGGTGGACTTCTTCGCGGTCGGCCTCTTGGCAGTGGTTCTCTTCGCCGTGGTCTTACGGGTAGTGCGCTTCTTGGCCGGCCCCTTAGCGCGCTTCTCCGCCAGCAGCTCATAGGCGCGCTCGGGAGTGACCGTGGCCGGGTCATCATCACGACGCAGCGTCACGTTCGTCTCCCCATCGGTGAAGTACGGGCCGAAGCGGCCGTCCTTGATCACCACCGGACGCCCCGTGGCCGGATCGGTGCCGAGTTCCCGCAGGGGGCCGCGGGCAGCCGCCTGACCACGGCGCCGCTTGGGCTGGGCGAACAGCTCCAGCGCCTGCTCCAGGGTCACCGTGAACAGCTGCTCCTCGCTCTCCAAGGAGCGCGAGTCAGTGCCCCGCTTCAGGTAGGGCCCGTAGCGACCGTTCTGCGCCGTGATGTCAACACCTTCGGCGTCCTGGCCAACCACGCGCGGCAGGCTCAACAAGTCGAGGGCCTGTTCCAAGGTAACGGTGGCCAAGTCCATCGACTTAAACAGTGAGGCAGTACGCGGCTTGGGTCCCTTCCGGGCCCGGCGGGCAGTCTTGGCACCGCTCCTCGACGACGCCGAGCCGGCCGCAGCCTCCGCCTCACCGGTCTCCGGCTCAGGCAGGATCTCGGTGACATAGGGGCCGTAACGGCCATCCTTAGCCACGATGGTGTGCCCGGTGGACGGGTCGGTGCCGAGTTCGCGCCCGTCATCGGCAGCGCGGATGAACAACTCCTGCGCCTTGGCCACGGTTAGCTCGTCGGGCGCCAGATCGCCGGGCACATTGGCGCGTTTGCCCTCGGCGTCCTCCAGGTAGGGCCCGTAGCGGCCCACGCGCAGGGTGATGCCCTCACCGATGTCAATAGAGTTGACGGCGCGGGCATCGATCTCACCCAGCCCGTCAACCAGGGCCTTGAGCCCCTGGCTCTCCCCCGCAGGCCCCGCTGCCGCGGGCGCCGGTCCCGACGCCGCAGCGTCGTTCACGCCCGCACCCGCCTGCCCCTGCGGCCCGTAGTAGAAGTGGGTGAGCCAGTCGACCCGGTCCTCCTCGCCGGAGGCGATACGGTCCAGGTCTGCCTCCATGGAGGCGGTGAAGTCGTAATCGACCAGCTCGCTGAAGTTCTCTTCCAGCAGCCGGGTAACCGCGAAGGCCAGCCAGGTGGGCACCAGTGCCTGGCCACGGTGCTCAACGTAACCGCGGTCGGAGATGGTGGACATGATGGAGGCGTACGTGGACGGCCGGCCGATCTCCCGCTCCTCCAGGGCCTTGACCAGGGAGGCCTCCGTGTAGCGGGGCGGCGGCGTGGTCTCGTGCCCGGCGGCCTCGGCAGCCAGTGCGGCCAGCTCCTGCCCGGCGATCATGGCCGGCAGGCGCACCTCCCGGTCCTTGCCCGCCTTCGCGGCGGCGGCCCCGCCGGCTCCGGCGCCCTCACCCGCCGCAGCGGCATCGGCGCTGCCCGCCACCGCGGGCGTGTTCTCCGACTCGTAGCGCTCAGCATCACGCCCCTCCTCGTATGCGGCCAGGAAGCCACGGAAGGTGATGACTGTGCCCGAGGCGCTGAGGGAGGCAGTGCTGAAGGTAATGCCGGCATCGCGGGAGCCGCCGTCCGCGGGGCGCAGCGGCACGTCCACCCGCACGGTAGCCGTGGAGCCGGTGGCATCGGCCATCTGGGAGGCGACCGTGCGCCGCCAGATCAGCTCGTACAGTCGGAACTGGGCGCCGGTAAGCTGGCCGGACACCTGGGCGGGGGTGCGGAAGTGGTCGCCGGCGGGCCGGATCGCCTCGTGGGCCTCCTGGGCACCCTTGGTCTTGGTGGCGTACACGCGCGGCTTCGGCGCGACGTACTCCGCGCCGTACAGCTCGGCCACCTGACTGCGAGCGGCGGCGACGGCCTGCCCGGACAGCACCGTGGAGTCGGTACGCATGTAAGTGATGAAGCCGTTCTCATACAGGGCCTGCGCCACCCGCATGGTCTCGCGCGGGTTCATGCGCAGCTTGCGGCTCGCCTCCTGCTGCAGGGTGGAGGTGGTGAAGGGTGCCGCCGGGCGCCGCCGGTAGGGCTTGTCCTCCACCTCGGCAACGCGCGGCACGGCGCGGGTGATGGCGTCGGCGACGGCGCGAGCGGCCCCCTCGTGCAGGTGCACGGTTCCCGCCTTGACGGCGGCAGGCCGCAGTACCCCGGCGTCGGTGAAGTCACGTCCTGTGGCCACGCGCCGTCCGTCCAGGGCGGTCAGGCGCGCAGTGAACGAGCTGTCCACCGCGGTGGGCCGCAGTGAGCTGCCGGCGGCCAGGTCGGTGGACAGCTGGGCCTCCACTCCCCAGTAGCCGGCGGGCTTGAAGGCCATGCGCTCGCGCTCACGCTCGACCACCAGGCGCGTGGCCACCGACTGCACGCGCCCGGCGGACAGGCCGGCACGCACCTTGCGCCACAGCACGGGGCTGACCTCGTAGCCGACCAGCCGGTCCAGGATGCGGCGGGTCTCCTGGGCGTCCACCCGGTGCGTGTCCAGGTCACGCGTGTTGCTCAGGGCGCGGGTGACTGCCTCCTTGGTGATCTCGGTGAAGGTCATGCGCTTGACCGGCACCTTGGGCTTGAGCACCTCCAGCAGGTGCCAGGCGATGGCCTCCCCCTCGCGGTCATCATCGGTGGCCAGGTAGAGCTCGTCGGCGTCCTTGAGGGCCTTGCGCAGCTGCGTGACCGTCTTTTTCTTGTCTGGGTTGACCACGTAGTAGGGCTTGAATCCGTCGGTTACGTCGACAGCGAACTTGCTGTACGGGCCCTTCTTCTCGGCTGCGGGCAGCTCGGACGGCTGGGCCAGGTCACGAATATGGCCGACCGAGGCCTCGACGTCGAAGTCCTTGCCCAGGTATCCGGCAATGGAGCGGACCTTGTTGGGGGACTCGACGATGACGAGCTTGGTGGACACAAGCGACCTTTCTTATGCAGACCATGGACACCCTGGGGTGAGACGTCACGACCGCCACGCTCCCTCAGAGGTGACGGCGGGAGCGGGATGGGACCCGACCCATGGTGAGGTTAACGTATCTCAGTTGACAGCAACACAACGGTGTCGCGACGACCACTATGACTCAAGGCATTCTTGCCAGCGCCTCGCGGACCGTCGCCACGCGGTCGCGGATAGCGGACGCATCCAGGGTAACGACTGCACCACGCGCCTTGGCCGCCAATTCAGCCAGGGAGGACGTCTCCGGGAACCCCGTATCGCTCAGCTCCACCGCCTCATGAAGAAGCGCCTGGACATCAACATCCTCATCCAGCGGCAGCGCGCCCTCGTCCTGGAGGGCGCGAATCCAACGCTGAAACGGGCGATTGATCCGGTCCAGATCGGACACTACCGAACGCATGTCCGTATCCAGGCGCTCCACCAGATCCGCGGCGTTCTGGCACGATGGCACCAACGGCTCCAGATCTGCCAGAAGCGCCTCGGCGAGGTCGCCGATCGCCGTGCTGGAGTCGCTGTCCTCCCCATCAAGAACCGCGGCGGCAAAGACGCCCGTCATCAAGGTGTGCAGGCGCATCAGTGATGCGCGGAAACGCACCTCGGACGCCATCTCATACAAAGCTGCCAGGGAGCCGTTGAGCTGCTGCAGCAGCTCAACGGCTCGAGCGCTGCGTTCCCTGACCCGCGCGGAGACTGCGGGCACCGAGGACTCCCGGTCGGGACTGGTCGCCTCCGTGACCATGGAACCCACCCGGTCGGCACGGTCGGTTATGGATCGGACCCCCGTCGACCATGATCCCAGGCTATTGATGAGGTCTTGATATTCGCCGAGTTGCTGGACCAGTTCGTCGGTGTCCCGCTCAATCGCGGCCATGGCGGACAGAATGGTGGACATGGGACTGTCGGATGCGGTGCGGACCGGAACCTTTACTCCCTCTGCCACCAGCAGCGCCAGCTCCCGTGGCAGAGCAGCCCTGGCGAAGGGGTAAAGCCCGCGGAAGTGCGCCTCACTCAGCTCTTCGCTCAGGAGTTGGGCACCGTATTGTCCGACCTCGCGACGACTGTGCCCCTGCGCGGCGTACTCGCGTTCAGCGGCGCGCACCCGGGCGTACATCTGCTTGACCGGGGTGAACAGGGCATGGTTGCTCGGGCGTACACGTACCGATAGGTAGCCCTCGGACAAGGGCGCCACGGTGGCGAAGACCCAGTAGTCCAGGCCGTCCTTGGCCCGGTTCAGCACGTAGACGCAGGCGGGACGTCCCTGCTCGAGTTCATCCCACATGAGCCGGAAAGCGCCCGCCGGCATGTCGTCATGACGGATGATGTTGTGCGGAGCACCGACGAGTTGCTCGGCACTGTACCGGGACAGCGTGTCGAACACCCGGTTTGTGCTGCGGATGATACCCTTAGCATCTGTGGTTGAGAAGAAAAGGTCCTCGGCACCGAATCGGCGCTCGTTACCATCGACGTAGTCCATTACGCTCCCGCGGGATTGGTTGACAAAGGGGATCCTGTGGCTGGATGCTGCGCCGGACGATCAGGGTTCGACCCAACCAGCCTCTTCACCCATGCTGCCACATGAGTTCGGCATATAACGAACTTGCGTTGCGGAAGACGGTCACACCGCTGAGGTGCCCCCCCTCACAGCTCACAGGTTCACCACAGAATAGGCGTGTTCAATGAAGCGCATGAGCACCTCCGCCGAGACCCTCACCCGCCCTGACGGCTCCCCCATACGCGTGCTAGTTGTAGACGACGAGCAGACCCTCGCCGATCTGCTCGCCTCCGCACTGCGCTATGAGGGCTGGGAGGTGACCACCGCCGGCACCGGCCGGGCCGCGGTCCGCGTTGCCCAGGAGATCGACCCGGACGTTGTCGTACTGGACATCATGCTGCCCGACTTCGACGGCATGGAGGTCATGCGCCGTATCCACGGCCACCAGCCCACCGTTCCCGTCCTGTTCCTGACCGCCAAGGACGCCGTCGAGGACCGCGTGGCGGGGCTCACCGCCGGAGGCGACGACTATGTCACCAAGCCCTTCTCCCTGGAGGAGGTCGTCGCCCGGCTGCGCGCCCTGCTGCGGCGCTCCGGTGCCGGCGCCGACAAGCCCGCCAACGTGCTGGAGGTCGGCGACCTGCGCATGGATGAGGACTCTCACGAGGTGTGGCGCGGCGATGACGAGATCCGCCTGACCGCCACCGAGTTCGAGCTGCTGCGCTACCTGATGCGCAACCCGCGCCGTGTGCTGTCCAAGCCGCAGATCCTCGACCGCGTTTGGAACTACGACTTCGGCGGGCAGGCCAACATCGTGGAGTTGTACATCTCCTACCTGCGCCGCAAGATCGACAAGGGCCGCGAGCCCATGATCCACACTATGCGTGGAGTCGGCTACGTGCTCAAGCCGGCTGCCGGCCAGTAGCCGCGGCGGGCACACATGCGGACCGCTAGCAACTCTGCCAGCAACTCCGACGGCACCCCCAAGGGCGGGTGGCGCTGTCGGCGCGCCTCCGGAGGGGCTGGGGCGGGCGCCGCAAGCGGCCCGCTCGGCCGACGGCAGCTGGCACCCCGCAGTCTGCGAACCCGGCTCGTGGCCGGCGTTATCGGCATCGTCCTGGTCATGGCCGGCAGCATCGGGGCGCTGTCCACACTTTTGCTGCGCCACGCACTGACCGATCGCCTGGACGAGCAGCTCGCGGCGGCCTCCGAGCGGGTCGCCGCCCGCCGTCAGGCGGCCGCCCCCGTGGGCGCCGCCCCGGTCCAGGATCCGAGGCTGTCCTCCAGCCCCCAGTCCCCCGGGGATGACGATTCGCGGTCGGCAGCCCCCAGCAACGCCGTACCTATCGGCCTGGATGCGGTCGGCCAGTCCACCGGCACCCTAACGGTGATCGCCTCCGGTGAGCGCGGTGGCGGCAGTGACGCCGACGCTTCCGCAGGCGCGGGAGGCGCAACCGGTTCGGCCGTCTCCACCGTCAAGGCGGGCTACATCGACGACGACGGCAACTACCGCATACTCACCGATGCGGAGTGCCAGGCCCTGTTGTCGCTGGAGGTCACCGGGGAGCCGGTAACGGTGTCGGTCGGTTCGCTGGGAGACTACCGCGTGCTGGTCACCGAGGACTCCGCCAGCGGAGATGTAGTAGTAACGGGCCTGTCCACCAGCAGTGATGAGAAGCTGGTCCGCGCCCAGCTGCTGGCGCAGCTCCTGATCGCCATCATCGGGGCGGTGATCGCCGCGCTGGCGGGCAGGGCGCTGGTGCGGACGGCGCTGGCTCCGCTGGAGCGAGTCGCAGGCACGGCTGAGCGGGTTGCCTCGCAGCCGCTCGCGCGCGGCGAAGTAAGCATTCGCGAGCGGGTCGACGCCGTCGACGTTGCCTCCTCCCAGGAGGTCGGGCAGGTCGGCAATGCCCTGAACACCCTGCTGGGGCATGTTGATGAGGCACTGACGGCGCGTCAGCGCAGTGAGACGCAGGTGCGCCAGTTCGTTGCCGACGCCTCGCATGAGCTGCGCACACCGTTGGCCTCCATTCGCGGCTACACCGAGTTGATTCAGCGTAGCGGCGCCGACGCCGTGCTGCCGGAGGAGGCCGTGCACGCCCTGGAGCGCGTGCACTCGGAGTCGGTGCGGATGACGGCACTGGTGGAGGACCTGCTGCTACTGGCCCGCCTGGATGCCGGGCGCGATCTGGAGCACGCGGAAGTCGATCTAGTGGAGATTCTGCTTGACACGGTCGCTGATGCGCGCGCCGCCGGCCCCGAGCACGTGTGGGACCTGGATCTGGCAGTTCTTGAGCCGCCTGCCGGGCTGTCCCAGCAGGCCGCGGAGGAATTCGTGCCCGAGCCGACGCTGGTTGTAGGCGATGAGGCGCGGCTGCGGCAGGTGATGGTTAACCTGCTGGCCAATGCCCGCGTGCACACGCCTGCTGGCAGCCACGTGCAAGTCATCCTCTCCCGCGGCGACGGCGATACGCTGGTGATCAAGGTTGCCGACGACGGTCCGGGCATTGATCCGACCGTGCGTGAGCGCCTGTTTGAGCGCTTCGCCAGGGGTGACGCCTCCAGGGAACGACGCACCGGCTCCACCGGCCTGGGCATGAGTATCGCGCTGGCGATTGTGCAGTCGCACCACGGCAGCCTGACCGTGGACTCGCGTACCGGCGCCGAGGATCACGGCACCACCTTCACGGTGACGCTGCCGACTTCCCTGCCGTCATAGTGCGCTGCCGGGCGTCGGCCCCGCGGGCACATCCACGCGCCGCACGAGCTCAGTCGTCGGGATCGGCGTTGATAGCGCCCTCGACGTCGTGGAAGAGGAGGTTGGCGATCTCCACCTGCACCATTTCCACATCGGGAACGTCCACTAGCACGAGGGGCTCATCCGCACTGGTCTGCAGGGAGAGGCTGCCGCAACCGAATAGGCGGTCGGTGATGGTCCGCTCCTGCTGGACGTCTGAGATGCGGGAAAGGGGTAGATCGTGGCCAGTTTTGTTGAGGATGCCGGCGCGGGTGATAACACGCTTGGAGGTGACGGTGTAGGTAGTCGCCAACCAGCGCAGCCAGGGCAGGATGAAAAGAGGGACCAAGGCCACCAGGATGACGACCCACAGGGCGATCACCACGCCGGTACGCCAATCGGCGTCCGGCAGTAGCACGGATGCCACCACACCGGCGGTGAGCAGGGTGAGGAGAACGATGATGCGCCACAGCAGGACCTTTGGGTGCGTGCGCATGTGACGCACAACAACCTCGTCCTTGCTGAGATGCTTCTGGGGTAGAGCCATAACCCCAGTGTGCCACCCGCCGCTGCTGCGCACCGTCACTCGGGCGAGGCCCCGCCTCGCGAGCACGCGCCCGGGCGCACGGTCGCTACCCCGCGTACGGGCGCGTTAGCGCCCCGCCCTGTCCGGCCTCCCGCGGGGTGAGCAGGGCGAGCGCCCCCATGCCCGTGCAGGCCACGGCGACAGTTCCCACAGCCCCGGCCGCGTAGGCGATGAACGTGCCGGTACGGCCCAGGGCCTGAATGGTGGCGGGGGTGGGTGTTCCGCCTGCAGCCATGACGCCTTGCCAGTTGAGCACCGCCAGCACCAGGGCCGCGGCACCCGCGAGGATGCCGAGCCCGAGCAGGATGGCAGCGCCGGGCGTGCGTTGCCCGAGCGCGCGTCCCGGCATGCGGCGGCGAGGCGCCGGCGCCTGCGGGAGGACGGCCTGCGGGGGTAGGGGCTGTCCGGTTGCGGGTCCCCGCAGGGTGCTGGCCTGCTGGGTCCGGGCAGGCTCCGCTGTGGTCTCCTCCTCATCCGCCCAGGCGCCGCCGGCGACCGCCAGGGAGCCCCATGCGGTTGCCAGCAGCAGGGCGGCGATTACGTCTCCGGGGCGATGCCACTGGCACACGAGCGTCGAGTAGCCCATGGCGGCGGCCAGTAGGGCCCCCGCCCCGGCCGCGCCCGAGCGCCACTGAGGCCGGGTGACCAGGATGAGGGCGACCGCGGCGGAAGCCGCCACCGCGGTGTGCCCGGAGGGCAGGGTGTTCATACCGCCGAACCGCTGGGACAGCCCGTAGTCCGGGCGCCACAGGACCAGGTACTTCAGCACCTGGGTGGAGAGATTGATGGCGACGACGGCGGTCGCCGCCCACAGTGCCCTGCGCCTGCTGCCCCGCCATAGGGCTCCCACCAGTACTACCAGCACGAGCCCGATCGCTGCGGGGAGGGAGACTATGTGCAGCAGGCTGCGGGCGTGGTCGGAGACGAAGCGCGCCCCTATCAACGAGCCGGCGAAGGCCGCCTGCTCCATGGCCTGACCGGTCGGGTTCGCCACCGAGAGCCACCAGACCCCGATAACGCCCGCGAAGCAGCCGAGGGCGAGCACACCCGCAAGGAGCCGCAGCCGCCCGCCCTGGCGCGGGGCGGCGCCGGGGCGCCGGGCGCCGTCAGGGATGCTTTCCGGACGGAGATTGGGATTCGTCATTAGGCCCGGATGATACGGCTTTATCCTGCGTACCAGCTGAAGGCTTACGCTGATCCTTCATCGCCTCCAGGTAGGGGGACAGGAACTCGGTTAGATCCTCCGGAACCGTGCCCTCGCCTGTAGGTACGGAAGTGATGTCTCCGTGCGCCGCAGGCTCAGTCCGAGCCTCAGCACCCGCAACCTGCCTGCGCTTCGCGTGGCGCCACGCCGCACGCCCGGCGGATACTGCAAGAACTGAAAGGATCAAGACAACTGCCCCGATCAGCCATAGCATCCACGGTCGCATAGGTGCAGGCGTAGCCGCCGCCTTCTCTGCCGCCGCCTGCACCGGGTCCATCGGCACGCGCGTGCCAGTAACAAGCAAGCGGTGGGTGTTGATTCCGTAGGGGGTGCAGGTGATCAGAGTGACCAGGTCCTCCCCAGGGACCTTATTCAACGACTCAGTTTCAGTAGGCAGCACGACCCGGATGTCGTTGACCTCATACTTGAGCGTACGGCCGGCAACAGTGATGTAGAAGGCGTCTCCCTCCTCCAGCTCGGTTAGGTCATCAAAGAGGGTGGCTGACCCCAGACCGGTGTGGCCGGTGAGCACGGAGTGAGTGGAGGTACCGCCCACGGGCAGAGCAGTGCCGAAGAGATGGCCCACTCCGTGAGCGAGGGTATCGGCATCGGTGCCGTGGTAAATCGGCAGGTCCACGTGAATCTTGGGGATGACAATCTGGGCCATGACCTCGTCCAGGTCCAGCTCGGCCAGGTAGGCCTGGTACTGGGGGGTGTCGGGGCGCTGCTGGTCGAGCCAGGGGTCGAGGATCGGCGAGGAGGCGAGTTCCTGATTGTACGCATCTGCACTGGCCAGCTCGGCGGCAAGCACGTCAGGACTTACAGAGTCCATCTGTGCCTGGTACTGATCGGCGATCGCCTGCTGGCGGGCATTGTTGTGTTGTGTGGCCAGGACCGGATATGCCAGCACAAGGGCACCAGCCAGTGCCAAGATGAAGGGAAGCAGACTGATAAGGGAGTTACCGCGGTTGGCCGTTCCACTCGGGCGGCCGCCAGACTTCTCTGGGGGTTGGGCACCGCCACCTTGCGCACTGGCGGAGTATCCGGAGCTAGCGTCGTCCCGGGGCGGCGCATCCAAAAGATCTACGACTGTAGGCGTCTGGCCCATATTCTTCCTTATAACTCGCTTATGAATCGGCATGAGCCCGGAAACGCTGAGCCAAGAGCATGCCTCTATCAGCGCGGCGGCTCGCCACTCAACTCGGAATCCTATGGGACCGGGAGCGGCATTAGAAGATACGTCTTGGTGACGGCGGCGGCGTGTACGCCCGGAGTCATCCGATTCGTACACGCCGCCGCGCGTATTGGAGATGCGTTAGCGATCAGGCACTGCGCCTACGCGTTCGCTGCTCAGCCCTCGGCGCTGCGGCGCTTGTTGTACACCGCGAGCAGCACCGCACCAGCGACCAGCAGAATGCCGGCGACGGTTACGAACAGGATCCCGTTGGCACCGGTCAGCGGCAGGCGGAAGCCGGCGTTGGAGGGAACATCGGTGACCGTCACGTCCAGGGTGTAGGCCAGGACGTTCCCGTCCGCGTCAGTGTTGGCGATGACATTGGCCTTCAGCACCTGGAAGGTAATCACACCATTCTGGAGCTCGTAGCCCTCGGGTGCCTTGGTCTCCACCAGGCAGTACCAGTCCGGGCTGGCGACGTCGGCGTTGTTGATGAAGTCGTTCGTCTGGAGGCCGTCGATGGTCACGGTGCCGTCCGAGCCGGTAGTGAAGGTGGCAGTTTCGGCAGTGGCGGTGCCGCCAACTACCTCAGTTGCAGTCAGCGCGTCACCTTTAATGCCGGCGTCGGCGCGCTTGACCACGCCGCCCTGGGAGGCGCCGGTCGGCGTGCACTGGTAGACCTGGAACTGCGCACCGGCGTACTTCGCAGCCTCAGCGTTGTCGGTACCGGTCTTCGTGATCGCCACCTTGCCGAAGTAGGAGTTGACCTCGTCGCTGGGCTCACCGGGAACGTCGGGGGTCGGACGCTCGGGATCCCAGCTGGTCTGTGAGTCGTTGGGGATCAGGTAGGCCTCGTTGCTGATCGCGCTGGAGCCACTGCTGATCTCCTTAACGACGGCGTTGATGACCACCTGCACCTGGGTGCTGGCGTCACCGGCGTCGCGGGCCTCCGCAATCTTCTTGCGGCCGGCCTCGGTAAAGGTGACGGTCACGTAGGTCTTACCGTCCGCGCCGGCGGCGGAGACGATGCTGTAGTCCGTACCCTCAGCGAGGGACACCGCGCCCTCTCCAATCATGGAGACAGTCGTGTCCGAGTAGTCCAGACGGGGGTCAAGCGGGTCAACAATCTGGTAGTTCTTGATCGTGGCGCCACCGGCAACGTCAAGCTTGGGCACGTCCGCCTTGATCGTGTAGGTCACCGTGTCGCCAACCGACGGCGACGTGACATCGCTGACCTCCTTTTTGGAGTCAACGATAGAGTTCTTCGGGTAGACGTGGACGTCGTAGTTCCAAGCCGCCTGGTCGGTCGGGTCGGTCATCGGCAGGGTGACGATGAAGTCCTCCGCCGGGGTGACGTTCGCCGGGGTCGACGACTCTGAAACCAGGTAGGCACCCACCGGCAGGTCCGAGAACGTGGCCAGGCCAGAACCGTTGGTCGTGTCCGTGTAAACGGTGCTGGTCTTGTAGTCGGCAGCTGCCGCAGCGCTACCGTTCAGATCGGCGAGTGCCTGCCAGCCAGCCTGGGTGGTCAGATCGAAGTTGAGCTTGGTGACGGTGAAGGTGACGCCGGAGACCGGGTCGCCGGTGGCGCTGGAGTCCTCCAAGCCGTTGCCAGCGCTGGTGCCGTTGGACTCGGTCTGCGAGAGCTTGTGGATGGTCAGAGTCGACGTCGCATTGGCGTCAATCGTGGCCGTGTTGACCGTTTCGGTCGTGTCGGCGGCAATAATGGCCGACACCGGGGCAGCCGTGGCGACGGGCGCCGCGACCGCACCACCGATTGCAAGGGCCACCGCCGCGGCGAGGCCAGCGCAACGGCGCCTGGTGAGGGATGACATGGGTTCTCCTCGTTGATGTGGTTGTGGGTTACCCGGCTGCCCGGTTGGCCCCTGGCTGTTCCCGGCGGTTCAGGCCCTACGGGCCCGACGTCGAGAAGTCTGGGTGATGGTCAGGACCAGTGCCGCGGTGAGCAGCAGGCCGGCCCAGGCCACGTACACGCCGATTCCGCGGCCGCCCGACAGGGGCAGCGTGCCGGTCTCGACATCGTGAATGTTGATGCCGATGGCGGTGATGACGTTGCCGTCGGCGTCGGTGACGGCGGGGATCACTTTGATGGTGTCCGACGTCAGGTTGGTCTGCGCGAGCGTGATGGTGGTGTTGCCATCGGCGTCCACACTCAGGTGGAACTGGATGGGCCGCGGCAGCAGGCTGTGCCCGGCGGGCGCCTTGGTCTCAACCACCCAGTAGTCGCGGTTGATGGGCAATCCCGCGGAGGTGAACAGGGAGCCGTCCACCGGGTCCACGCTCACGCCGCCCGCGATCGGGGTGGCACCATCCGCGCTCGGGTCGACGTCGTAGATGTCGAACTCGGCGCCGGGCAGGTTAGTGGTGCCGTCCGCCTGCACCTGGGTGCCGGTCTTGCGCAGCGTGATGATGCGTTTGCCGGCATCCGGGGTGACCGGCTCGCACGCGGTGTTGTCCGAGCGCCCGGAGGCGTCGCGCCCGTCGGTCGGGTAGACCTCGTTGAACAGGCCGTGGCCGGGGGTGCGGGTGCCGTCCGCCTCCACGGAGCACTCCAGCAGCTCCTCCGAGTAGTCAGCGTTGCTCGGGTCCACGCTCACCGTGACGGTGATCGTGTACTGGGCCGTCTGCCCGGGTGCGATCACGTCGCCGTCGGTGACGGTGTAGTAGCCCTCCGCGTCGGGCTCGGCTGCGACCGGCTCCCCGCCGGGGGCGGTCACGGTCACGCGCTCGATATCCAGGCCGGGCGCGAAGTCCGGCTTGTCTCTCAGCAGCCCGGTGGACTGGGCCAGCTCGCCCTCGTTGGTCACCGTGATGGTGTAGGAGACGTCGAAGCTGGAGGTGGTTCCCACGCCGGTTGTGGCGACGGACTTGGATGTGGTCAGCCGGGGCGTGAGGTCCAGGCAGGCGGTGTTGTTGGCATCGCCGTCGGTGTCGCCCGTCATGGCGGTGGTGTTGACCAGGCCGGCGGGGGCGCCATCGGCGCGCTCGTGGCCGCACTGGTAGTCGGTGTCCTCGAAGTCCGCGGCGGCGGAGTCCACGGTGAAGCTCACCTGGACGGTGATCACGCGAGTGCCGCCACCGGTGACGGCACCGTCCTCACCGGCGGTACCGCCGGCCAGCACGGGGCCGGAGCCGGCCCGGGCCAGGGTGATGGGCCCGTCCAGCACGCCGTCGGTGATGCCGGGAATCCGGGCGTCCGCGGCGGTCTCCCCGTTCTCCAGTACGGCGACGCCGGTGATCTTGGCGGTCTGCGGCAGTGCCGGAGCGTCGGTGACGTCGGCGATGATCTGGCTGTCGGCCCGGGAGGTGTTCTCCACCGTCACCGTGTAGGTGGCGGTGTAGGTGTCCCCGTTGCGGACCACGTCAACGCCGTCCTTGCGTGCCGAGAACTTCGGGTTGGTGGGCACGTCGCCGCAGTCCTCGGCGGTGTCGGTGACCTCGCCAGAGGTGACGGTGGCGGTGTTGTGGATGGCGTTGCCGTCGGTGGCGGCCTGCGCGCTGCACTGGTCCGCCTCGACGCCGGGTACGCCGGTGTCCGGCGCGGTCACGTTCAGCACCACGGTGTAGGTGTGGGTGGCGCCGGCCGGCAGCGCCGCACCTTCGACCACGGTCACGGGCCCGGCCTCCTGGGTGAGCGCGTCCTCCAGGGCACCGCCGGTGACGGTGATGGAGTTCAGCGTGGTGCCCTCGGGGACGGTCGGGGTGTCCACCAGGTCATAGGTGAGGCCCTGCACCTGCGAGGGGTTGGTGACGCTCACCTCGTAGGTGACGTCCCAGGTCTCGCCGGTCCAGTTGCCGTCGGCGTCCAGGTGCTTGGTGGTGCCCGTGAAGGTCTTGTTCACGCCGGCGTGCGGGACGACGTCGTTGGTGACCGTGGCAGCCACGGCGGCGTCAGCCCCGGCGGGCAGGGTGAAGGTGACCGCTCCGGGGGTGGAGGTGTCGGCGTCAGCGCCCTCGACCGCGTAGGTCATGGGGTCGGTCCAGGTGAAGGAGCCGTCCGCGGGCGCGGCGAGGGCGTCGTCCCCGGGGGCCGCCTCGGTAAGGGTGCAGGTGGCGCCCACGGGCACGCCCTCCACGGCGACGGCAGTGCCGTCGGCGGGCAGGGTGAGGGTGCCGGTGAAGGTGTCCTGGCCGGCGGTGCAGGTGTAGTCCACCGTGTATCCCTCACCGGTGGCGCCGTCGGTGGCCCCGGAGATGGCCTTGTTGACGGTGAAGCCGGTGGCCAAGAGGCGCTGCGCGGCGGCATTGGTGACCTCCGCGGTGGAGGTGGCCTCCCGGGCGATGGTCTGCGCCTGGGTGACGGTGCCGTAGTCGCCGTCGAGCTCGGGGTCGGTCCACTGGTAGGACGGGTCGCCGACCACCGGGGTGGTCGGGCGGCCGGTCTCGGTGACCGTGCAGGCCGAGCCGACCAGGATCTGCGTGTAGTCGCCGGTCAGGGTGGCGCTGCCGCCGCCGGTGACCCGCCAGGTGCCCTCGTTGCCGGTGCCGTCAGGGGCGGTGCAGGACCAGGTGCCCGCGTAGGTGTTGGATTCGGCCGCGGTGACGCCGTCGAGCCCTTCGACGAGCTTGTTGATGGCCAGGGCGCCGTAGATGCGCTCGGTGGAGTTGGTTACCCGCAGCACCGGGTCGGAGTCCTGGGCAATGCCAGTCAGCGTGTTGCCGTCGGTGAAGGCCTGCCCATCGGCGGCGACATCGTAGACGGGGTTGTTCCACGCGTAGGAGACGTCCTTCAGCCCGGCGGTGTCGATGGGCGTGTCCTCGGTGAGGGTGCAGTCGGCGCCCGCGTACACGGTGGCGCCGGTGGCGCCGGTGGCGATAGTGGTGGCGCCGCCCGTGGCGGGCAGCTCCCAGCGTCCGCCGACCTCGCTGCCGTCCGCCTGGGTGCAGGACCATCCGCCGTGCACGGTGGCGCCGTCGTTCAGGGCGCCGTCGATGCCGGCGTAGGCCTTGGTGACGGTGAGCGGCTGGGCGGCGCGCTCGGCGTCGTTGGTGACGGTGAGCGTGTTCGCGGCGGCGTCCGCCCCGATGGTGACCGGGTCGGAGACGGTCGGCTCGGCCCAACGGTAGGAGATGTCCTTCAACTGGTCCTGGGTGGGAGCCTCCTCGGTGGCGGAGCAGACGGTGCCCAGCGGCAGGCCGTCCTCCGGCAGGCCGTCGATGGTGGCTGCGCCTGCGCCGTCGGCGGTCCAGGTCAGGCTCCAGTCCTGGCTGGTGCCCTGGGCGTCGTCGTAGTGGCAGGCGATGTCGCCGGAGAAGGAGTCGTCCACGACGACACCGTCGGACAGGCCATTCCCGTAGGCCTTGTTCAGGCTCAGGGAGGAGGTGACGCGCCGGATCGTGTTGGTGGCGGCCACCTCCACGGTCTCACCCTTGGTGACGGTGACCTCGTCGGGGAAGACCGTGACCATGTCCCAGGCGTAGGAGGAGTCCTTGAGCTGGTCCTGGGTGGGTGTGACCTCACTGATGACGCAGGTCCAGCCGGCCGGGATCTCCCGGTCGAAGGCGACGCCGGTATCGCCGTCCGCCACGGTGGCGGTGGCGGTGAGCTCCCCGTCCACGCCGGGTGCGGTGCAGGTGGCGTTCAGGGTGAAGGTCTGGCTGTCCTTAAGCCCGTTCGTCTCCCCGCTGACCGTCTTCGCAGCGGTCAGGGAACCCATGTCGCGGTTCACGGTGTTAGTGACCGTCATGGTGGCGGTCCCGTCCGCCGTCACGGTGGCGGCGTCGTGGGTGGGCTCGCCCCAGGAGAAGGAGGGGTCGGTGTCCGGGGCGCCGGAGGCGTCCAGGTCCTCGGTGGGCGTGCAGGTGGAGTCGACGAACGGGGCCTGGCCGCCGTCGTAGGTGATGGCGGCCTTGCCGGCGCCTTCCACGCTCCAGGTGCCGGTCACGTCGGCGTCACCCTCATGGGTGCAGGTGAAGGTGCCGGAGTAGGTGTTGTCGGCGCCGAACTGGGTGGCCAGCTCGCCGGAGAGCACCTTGCTCAGGTTCACGTCGGCGCGCACGCGCTCAATGGTGTTGGTGACGGTGACGGTGCCGGAGGAGGCGTCCTCGCTGGTGACGGTGACCGGGTCGGTGATGGTGGGCGCGCCCCAGGCGTAGGAGCCGTCTGCCAGGCCGCCGCTGATGGTGCCCTCGGTGACCGTGCAGGTCTGGCCGAGCGGGATGTCGCTGACCGTAATGGTCTCGCCGTCGGCGAGGGACCCGGAGTAGGCCTGGGCGCCGTCGCAGGTGACGGTGATGGGGAAGAGCTTCTCCCCGGCGCCGGTGAAGCCATTCGTCTTTATGCTGTCGCTGCCGTCAGCCACGGTCTTGGTGACCTGGATGGAGCCGTAGCGCTCACTCATGGTGTTGGTGGCGGCCACGGCCACGCCCGCGTCCTCGCCGCCGGGCATGGTGAAGGTGATGCTCGCGCCGTCCGCGGACACACTCGCCCCACTCGACGGCGTGGCGGTCATGGATGTGCCGTCTCCGTCCCAGCGGTAGGGGTCGATGGCGGCGGGGAGGGCGTCCGTGTTCTCAGTGACCGTGCAGGACGAGCCCTCGGGGATGCCGGTGATGGGCTCGGTTACCTGGCCGGCCCGCACGGTGGCGGTGCCGCTGATGGCCTCGCCGCTGAGCGGCGTGCAGGTGTAGTTGAAGGTGAAGTCGGTGTCCTGGAAGCCGGCGCCGGCCTCGGCGCCCTCCACGCTCTTGGTGATGGTCAGCCCGCCGGTGGTGCGGGCGACGACGTTGGTGACGTCCACGTTGCCGGTGCGGGTGTCCGGGTCAATTGTGACCGGGCCGGAGGTGGCGCCGGCGGTGGAGAACACGTAGGAGGAGTCGGCGGCGCTGGGGGCGCCGGGATCGTCCTCGGTGACCGTGCAGGTGGAGCCCAGCAGCACGGCGGCGCTGGTTCCGTTAGCGGTGGCGGGCCCGGAGGTGACGTTCAGCGTGGCGGCGCCGGAGCCGGTCACCGACCAGGTGCCGGTGGCGTCGTCGTCGCCGGGGTGCGTGCAGGTCCAGGTGCCGGTGTAGGTGTTGTCGGCGCCCTGGCCGTCCAGGTCGGTCAGCTGCTTGGTGATGGTGAAGTCACCGTAGTCGCGCTGCCAGGTGTTGGTGACGGTGACCTGCTCGGTGCGGTCGCCCTGGACGGTGACGGTCTGGTCATCGGGGCCGGCGTTCCACTTGTAGGAGGCGTCGGTCAGGCCCTCGGAGCCGGTGGGCGCGGTCTCGCTGACGGTGCAGTTAGCGCCGGCGGCAATGTACGGCGTGGTGCCGGTGGCGGTGGAGCCGGTGGCCGACAGGTCAAAGGTGCCGGTGTAGTTCTCGGTCTCGCCCTGGGCGGGTGCGTCACAGGTGACGGTGACCGGGAAGGTCGTGCCCGCGGTCACGGGGCCGGCATCGGGCTCGACGTTCTTGGTGACAGCCACCTTGCCCCAGGCGGCCTCGGTGGGGTTGACGACGGTGACAGTCTTGCCGCCGTCGGCCGCGCTGACCATGGTGCCCTCGGCGGCGTCGAGGCCCTCGTAGCTGGGGGCGCCCCAGTCGTAGGCGTCGGCGAGCAGGTCCTCGTTCAGGGAGGCGGCGGGCTCGGAGACGGTGCACAGGGCGCCGCGGGGTACCTGCACGGTGCTGGTGGCGCCGTTGGCGACGTTCACTGTGCCGGCGTAGTCGGCACCGCAGTCGTAGTCGATGGCGAAGGTGGCGTCACCGCCGTTGTAGCCCTCGCCGTCCACGCGCTTGGCGAGCTTCAGGTCGACCAGCACGCGCTTGTAGGTGTTGGTGACGGTAATGGAGTCGGAAGAGTCCTTGCCGGCAGTGACGCTGGAGTTGTCGAAGCTGCCCGCGCCCGTCCACTCGTAGGAGGAGTCCTTGAAGTCGCCGTCCGCGGTCTCGGGGGCGGCCTCGGAGAAGGAGCAGTTGGTACCCGCGGGGACGGTGAGCGTCGCGGGGGTTCCGGTGGAGACGTCCAGCGTGCCGGAGCCGCCGTCGCCGTCGCAGGTGTAGGACACCGCGAAGGTGCGGTCTGGCGAGCCGGTCCAGCCGCCCGCGGCGGTCTCGTCTTCCGGCTCGACGACCTTGTTGACGTTGATGGTGCCGGTGTTGCGGACGATGGTGTTGGTGACGTTCACCTGGCCCGCGGCCGGGGCGGTGGGAACCACGACCGACGAGTTGTCGATGCGGGGGGTGGTCCACTCGTAGGAGTCGTCCTTGAGGTCGCCGCTGGGGGCGTCCTCGGTGATGGCGCAGCTGGCACCCACGGGCAGGCCGGAGATGACGGCGGGCTTGGAAGTGGTGGCGGACCAGGTGCCGGTGAAGTCCCGGCCGTTGGCGCTGCCGCAGTCGTAGGTGCCCGTGAAGGTCTTGTCCTGATCGGTCAGGCCGCCGTCGGGATCGGAGACGGCCTTGTTGATCTGGATGGAGCCGGTCTTGAAGGTGTTGGTGACGGTGCAGGTGACACGCTGGTTGGGAGCGAGGGTGACCTGGGAGTCGGTGACGGAGACGGCGTCGCCGTTCTGGTTCACGCATTGCCAGTCTCCCTGCTGGGAGAAGCCCTCGACGTTGCCGGTGGTGGCCTCAGACAGGGTGTAGGTGCCCGAGCGGGTCCACTGGCCGGTCACGGAATCCTCGCCGGACAGGCCGGAGATGGTCCGGTAGGGGAAGGCGGCGCCCTCCTCGGAGGTCTGGGTGGGGGTGGCCGTCAGGGTCCAGTTCTTCTCACTGACGGCGGGGAAGGTCATGCCGTCGATTTCCTTGACCAGGGTGAGCTGGGAGCGGCCGACGTACTCGTTGTGCCAGGTACAGGTGATGGCGGTGTTCCTCTGGTCCTGAGCCAATTGAGTGCTGTCCAGGTCCAGGGTGTTTGTTGCTCGGTCGAGGGCGACGTCAGTGAAGACCCCGCCATCCCGGTGCAGCAATACTCCGTCCTCAGTCCGGCACTCAACACCGGCCAGCTGCCAGCCCGAGGAAGTTTGCGTAACCGGGTTGGTTATGTTCTCCCTGACTGCTGCCTCGTCATCCGGGGCTAGCAACTCATAGGTGCGCGGATCCGTAACGGTACCAGCGACACCCCAGCCGGTGGGAGTTAGGGAGTTGATGTCACCCCACTCCGGGAGCGCCACCGACCCTGCGGCGGAGGCATTCTCGAAGTCGAAAGTAGGTATCTCATTGATTGAACCCTCAAGCGAAGGATCGGTGGTGACGTACTTGGCGAAGGTGACTGCTCGGGCCTGCTCCATAGAGCCGTACAGGCAGCCGAAAGTCTCCTCACCCTCCTTGGTTACGAAAGTACGCTCAACCGGCTTCCCCGCCAGATCAGTGGAGCAAACCGAGTTATCGCCATTATTGACAAATCCCCACAGCTTAAGCTTATAGGTGATGCCGTCCACAGTGTATCCGTAGGAGCCTGGGAGGGCGGAGTTCACCTCCAGTACATCATCCTCGCAGGAGCGGCCAAACTCGTCATAGATAGCGGCCCCGCTGTCACCTCGCGCGGATTCGTCACCGTCGACAAAAGAGACGAGGCTACCAGTGCGATTGTATGCATAGTGAAAGTCAGAGTACCAGTACCAGTCATTGCCATACCATGCACCGGTTGCCCGAGGACCGATCTTACCATTCTTGTCATATGCATAGGCGCCGCTACCGTCAGCGACATAGCGCCCCTCGGCGTCGAAGGTGGAGCGGCAGGTGTTATTGGTCTCAGTCAGCGTCCAGGGGAAGGTTGACTTAACTTCGCCGAGCTGGATTTCCATCACGCCGTCGACAACGGTGACCGGACGACCACCGATTCCGATCACCGGGTTGTTGCCGTGCCGCATGGTGGCCACCAGGAAGGGAGTGCCGGCAGGGACGCTATCCGTCCTCTCAGGCCGCAGCCCAACGGTACTCTGTAGATCGGCTGAGTACGTTGGTGGGCAGCTATTATATTGCTTATACCCGTAGCCGAAAGAGGCAAACTCGCCGCTAGATGAGGTTACACTCCCGGTGGAGTAACCAGCACCCTGCGGCGAGTACCTCACACAGGATTTCTCGTACGCCTCCGCGGGTGTCGGGTAGACACTTGTCCGCACGTCACGCTGGACGGCCGTAGCCTGGCCTAGGACAATATCAGCCTCAGCGGCCCGGGCAGTCGGCTGGACTGGCAGTACTACGCCGCCAATGAAGGCGCTGGCGAACATTGCCAGCACTGTGAGCACCGCGGCGGACTTAAAGCGATAAGGCGCTCGCCTCGAACGGAGGGGTGCGGCGTGACGCATTGACGGCTTCTCCATGTATAAACGACCGATAGAGGAAGATTCGCGAGCAACATTGGTCTCGCAGGTCATACACAGTACCCGGCCCAGGCTCCGTCTGACGCACGATTGACTGTCTATGCAGCAACATTTCAAGCACAATCTACACTTCAGCCTGGCAAGCACAACGGTCTGGTGACGATCTGCCTCCAGTTCCATAGACACATCGTCGGCAGACTGCGCCACCCTCGTTGCGGGATGCGACGAGTTGCCACAAGGACGTTGGACGACCACCCCGGAACTCAGGATTACGCACCACGTCGCCCGGCGGCGGCCCCCATCCGCCTGCTGACCCACTACCGGAGCGGCCAATTTCTGAAGCACGCGCTCAACGACGACCCTGAAGGCGGTTCAGACGGATCGTCCAGCAAGGGGACGTAGCAGATGTCAGGGGAAACCAGACCGCCCCGGGGTCCGCGTGGCGGGGCGTAGTGCGGGGCATCCGTGCGCTGGCTCGACGGCTCATCCGCTCTGGACTACAAACCGCCCCCTCCTACAACAGGTCGCGGGGCAGACGCGCCGAACCGCGTGCCTTATAGGGAGCCATCGACACAACTACCTGACTAGCTGCCGCCTAGACACAGCAGATGCGACCCATCCCGGCTTCGGGACGCCCTCTCGCTAGGAACCCATAGGCGATTGTGACGGTCCGGGGCAACCGCCACACACATCAGGCGCAGCCCGGCACTCACATGATTACAACGTTTCATTCACGTCCGTCAACGCATCGGGCTCATTTGCCACCACTGCCGACAACCCCGACCTCCGTCCACAGCGGCATACCTTCCGACAGCAAGCCTGGCAGCGGTCGGCATATCGGCAGGCAGACGACCTCGGCGACGCCAGAGTTGACCGCCACCTCCACCGGTCAGAAGAACGATTCGACCGGAATCGGCGTCCCAACCGCGCGTACGAGCGTTGCCCGGGGCTTGATACACCGTCGGATACCGGGAGACCGACTCGACCATGCTGGCCCCGTTCCCCCACCCCCTCGTCACAGGGTCTTGAGACCGGGCGGCCCCCGAGGATGCAGAATCAGCGGTGACCAGGGTCAGCGACTCGGTTATCGTCTGCGCAGCATCATGCAGTCGCAGGGATCGCGATGCGCCCGCTCCAACTAGACACTCAGCCAGGCGTACTGCCAGGCCGTTGCTAGCACCCCCATACCAAGCCTCGCGGCGTCTCCTTCAAACACGTCAAGCCAGGGCCCCGCGCCGAGCAGCTTGCCTATGCGGTACTTGATGAACAGCTTCCAGGAACTCGTCGCCGAACCCGAACTCGCGCTCTCCGTTAGCGATTGAGACCAGTCGTGCAACAGTTCGTGACCCGCGGGCGATGTTCACCGTGGCACCGCCTTCCACCTCCGCCAGCAGCGCCGACAGACGGGTTACGCCTGCTGAACCTTCACCGTTGCTCATGCTTACAAGCGTCCCCCGCCTGGCTTGGTTGGTCCAACCATCCAGACCAGCTCCTTATCTGGACCGGGCCGTGCACCGGCCGCGATTCGCCTGTACGCCGAGCCAGCGGCACGCATGCGGTACCCGCCATGAACGGACTACCGCGCGTCACATCCGTGCGATGATGGCAGTGCCTCCACGGCGCAACCCCGGATCAACGCAGAAGTCTCTGCCGGGGAGTGTGCACCGAGAGGAGGTGAGCTCTGGGCATGTCGAAGAACCGGAAGCGCCGACGCCACCAGGCCAAGGCGCCCAAGGGGTTGAAGAGCAAGCAAAAGGCCCAGATCTGGCGGACTGTAGTCGAAAGCATTCCGCCGATGATCTGGGCCCTTGCGGCTCTGCTCAGCGTCCTGCTAGGCCGCTGAGATCAACATCCCGGATGTCTCCGGGGAGTCGGGCGGTCCCGCCCGCTCGGCTCCCCACCATTATGAGGACACAGTCGCACGATCGGCAAGCCCACGACGAGACTCATCTCAGGTGTCCGCAAAAGTGGTTCGGTGCCTCATCTGGAATCGCCCGACCCCCAAAGCAGCAGTCCGTCGGCCAGCAGGCTGCGCGCGCCGGCCGCCATGCGTGTCTTGAGGGCCTCGGCGTCGGCATCGGTAAGCGCCGCCACGGCGGTGGCGATCTGCCTCACGCTCAGCTCGCCGTCGGCCACCTCCACCAGTGCCGCCAGCGCGGTATCGGCCCGTACCGTCCGGGCAAAGCCACCGCCCTGACGCAGCAGGATCACGCTGGGCTCGCTGCTGCCGGGACGCAGGTGGCGCTCCTCGGTGACGTCGGGGGCGACTACGGGGTGCAGCTCCATGACCTCCGCGTCGCTCATGGCGGCAAGGAGGCTGCGTGAGCGCACCACCTGGGCCACGTGCGGCCCCAGCGGTGCGCTCGGCCGCGTGCCGATCTCCTCCAGCACCCGCCAGGGCGCCCCGCCCGCGTCACCGTCACCGGGACGGTGCAGTACTACATAGCCGAAGCCGATTCCCTGAACCCCCCGGGCGGCGAAGTCGTCAATCCACGCACCCAGGGCGGCCTCGAAGCCGGGCCGGTCGCGCTCGGGGGTGGTGCCACCGTCGCGCAGCCACATGGTGGCGTACTCGACCGGGTCCTGCACCTCCCGCTCAATCACCCAGGCGTCGATGCCATCGGGCAGCCAGCCCTCCACGCGCTCACGCCAGTCCTGACCATCGTGGTGCTCCCAGTTCCCGAGCATGACTGCCGTGCCGCCGGGACTCATATGAGCTCCTAGTGCTGGCAGTAGCACGGGCAGGACCGGGCCACCGGCGTCGCGGTACTCCATGAGCGGCAGGCCTGCATCCCGGACAGCGGGCGGGGTGATGACGAAGGGCGGGTTGGTGGCGATCAAGTCGAAGGTGTCCCCGGTGACTGGCTCGAGGAATGATCCGTGCCGCAGCTCCAAGCGCTCGGGGTCGGTGCCGGCCAGGGCGGCATTGAAGGCGGTGAAGGCCAGCGCCCGTGCGGAGATGTCAGTGGCGACGACGCGCTCCGCGTGCCGCAGCAGGTACAGGGTCTGGATACCACAGCCGCAGCCCAGGTCCAGGGCCCTGGTGACGGGTGTGCGCGGAGTCAGGGATGCCAGGGTCAGCCCGGCGCCGCCAATGCCCAGGACGTGATCGGGGGCGAGTTGTCCCTGTGACACCAGCTCACCCACGTCGGAGGCGACCCACCAGCGCACTTCGCCAACGTCGTCGCGCGCCTCGTGGGGTCGCAGGTCTACAACCGCCCACACGCGCTCGTTCTGCGCCGCCGTACCACCCCCGGTCTGCGCCGGGTTGCCGCCCAGGGGCTCCCCTCCCCCTGCCTGGGGGTCGGCGCCGACGACGAGTCCGATAGCGCGGGCACCGGCGGCACCGGTACGCGGCAGGGCGGCATCCAGCTCGGCCGCGTAGACCGGCTCCCCCAGCATGAACAGTGCGGTGAGCACTGCCACGGGGACGGTGCTGGTCTCCGCCTCGGTACCTGCGCGTGCGTCATTGAGCACTTGCCGCACGCGCCGTAGAGCGGGGTAGCGCTGTTCCCGGCGCAGTGCCGCATCGGCCGCAGGGCCGAGCAGCCGTGCGACGGCGTCAACGCCCCAGCCGGAGTCCTCCAGGTCTGCGCGCAAGGCCGCCGCCTGCGCCCTGGTGGCCACGGGCGGTGGGGCGGGGGTAAGCACTGGCGGTGGGGCGGGGGTAAGCACTGGCGGTGGGGCGGAGGTAAGCACTGGCGGCGGGGTGGGGGTAAGCACCGGCGGTGGGGTGGGGGACGCCTCCCGTTGCGTGGGCTCTGGCGCGGCAGGCTGGGCGGGTGCGGCGTCGGTCATGGGGTGACCGTACCGCGCAGCGCCCCGCCGCCCGGGCTCAGCCGGCGAACATGTCCATACCTACACTCATCACCACCGGGACGATGCCCAAAATGATGAAGGCAGGCAGGAAGCAGGTCCCCAGTGGCAGCACCAGCCGGACCGCCAGCCGCTCGGCGGCCTCCTCGTCCGCCGCCTGCCGGCCGGCCCGCAATGACGCTGCCGTGCCGGCCAGCAGCGGCGCAGGCGAGGCGCCGTCCTCCCAACCGGGCCGCAGGCACGCCTCGAGCCGGGTGTGGCGCCGGTTCGCCGCCCGGCCCCACCAGTGCCGGCGTGCACGCCTGCGCTGTGCGCCCTCGCCTTCGTCCTCCGCCTCACGCCCGGCGCGCCACGCCTCCTGCCAGTCGGCTCCCAGCAGCAGGGCTCTCCCAACCACGCTCAGCTCCTCATCATCCAGTGCCTGCCCCAGCGCCTGCAGCGCTCCGGGCACCGACGCCCCGGCCGCGAGCGCCGCCCCGGCCAGGTCGAGCACCAGTGCCTCGTCCACGCCGTCCGTGGCGGTGGCCGCCGCGGTGACGAGTCGCGTGGTCAGCCAGTGCCCGACTCCCATCAGAATCACGCCGACCACCCCCAGGGTGCTGCCCAAACCGCCGTCTAGCAGGATCTGCCCGGGTGGGCGCCGATAGCGGTGCCGAGCAGCAGTCCCACCGGAGGAAGCAGGGCGAGCAGCCGGGCGGTTGAGCGCGGCCCGGACAGGGCGGTACGGCGCGAGTCATCCGCACGCCCGGATTCCGCTACTCCTCCGGCCACCGCCTCCAGTACCCCTGCCAGTGGGGCGCCGAGTGCCGTGGTCAGGCGGCAGGCGGCTACCGCCCCGGGGACGGCGGCCGCGGTGAGGCGACGGCGTGCGCTGCGGGCGCGGCGCCCCGGCAGCGGCGGGCGCCAGCGCCAGCGTCCCTCGTGCCGGTGGGGCAGCCAGCTGTCGGGTGGCTCCCGGGCCAGGGCGAGGAGTGCGGGTGGCACGCCGTCGTCGTCGGGCTCAGTGCCCTCCTCCACCCCGGCGCGTTGCAGGGCTCGTGCCCAGGCGCGCTGCGGGGTGGCGCCTGCGCGCAGGAGGGTGGACACCTCTGTCAGCACCAGGCTGAGGTCTAGGTCATGCGCCCTGGAGCGGGTGGGGCGGGCCAGTCGCCCGGCGTGGTTGGCGCCCAGGGCGGCCGGGGGCTCGCGGCGGGCCGGCAGCAGGATCACGGCGGCGGCCAGTGCCACCAGCAGCCCGGCCAGTACTTGCGCGCCGCTCATCGTCGGCTCCTGCGCGGGCGCGCCTGCGCGGGTGCCGCGTCGGCACCGACCACAGCCGTGGGGCCCGGCGCCGCTGGTGGCCGCGGGACTACCCCCGAGCCCAGTGCAGCGGCCACGGGTGCCTCCCCGATGCGCTGCGCTAGGCGGTCCACGCCGGGACCGGCTGTCACCTGGCCGTTGGAGCCTATGACGAGTGCGTCCCGGCAGCGCATCCGGTCCCCGGCCCGTTCCAGCACACCGATCGCGGTGACCAGGCGCAGTGAGGTCGTGCCCGGGCGGGCCTGCCGGCGCAGGTGGACGACGGCGTCGAGCGCACTGACGGCTTGCGCGGCCACGGCACCCTCATCCAGGCCGGCCAGGGCGCCGAGCGCGGTAAGGCGGGCGGGGACGTCGGCGGGCGAGTTGGCGTGCAGGGTGGCCCAGCCGCCCTCGTGACCGGTGTTCAGGGCGGTCAGTACGTCGCGGACCTCCGGGCCGCGGCACTCGCCGAGGACGATACGGTCCGGGCGCATGCGCAGGGCTGTGCGCACGAGTGTGGTCATGGGGACGGCCCCGACTCCCTGGACGTTCTCCCCACGCTCCTGCAGGTGGATGACGTGCGGGTGGTCGGGGCGCAGTTCACTGGCCTCCTCAATGCATACGATCCGCTCGTCGGCCGGTACCAGCCCCAGCAGGGCGGCCAGCAGGGTGGTCTTGCCGGTGCCGGTGGCGCCGGTGACCAGGCAGTTGGCCCGGCGTGCCACCAGGGCGGTGAGGACCGCGTCCAGCCCGGGGGCGATCGTGCCCGCGGCGGCCAGCTCGGGGACGGTGTAGGCGCGGCGCCGCTTGGTGCGCAGGCAGATGAGAGTGCCGTCGGCGCTCAGCGGTGGCAGGACCGCGTTCAGGCGGGTGCCGTCGGGCAGGGTGACGTCCACGATCGGGCTGGCATCGTCCAGGCGGCGGCCACAGGCTGCGGCCATGCGCACCGCCAGTGCCCGCACCTGGTCCTCGGGCAGCCGGGCCTCGGCTACCGCTTCGAGCCCCCGCCCGCGGTCAATCCACGTACGGCCGGCGCCTACGAGCACGTCGGTGACGCCGTCGAGCTCCAGCAGCGGCTGCAGCACAGGGCCAGCGCCCGCGACGTCGGCGCGCACCTGCCGGGTGAGGCGTGCCAGGCCGCCCGCACCGGTGGTCGGGGCGGCGCCGGAGCCGAGTGCGGCGTCAAGGCTGGCTCCGCGGGCGAGGGCACCGCGGACCCGGGACAGCTCCTCGTCAGCCCGGCCGGGTTCAGCCGCATCCGCGGAACGGCCGGCTGGAGCGGGGACGGCTACCATTGCGCGTCCTCGGGCGGGTTGTGGGCCAGGTCCAGTAGCCGATCGGCGACTGCCCGCGCCTGGGAGCGCAGGGCGCCGCGACCGCGGGTCGGGTCATCGCCGCGGGCGATGCGCTGGGCGACGGCGCGCTCATGCGGGATGATGGCGGCGATCTCGGTGCGGGTCATGAGCGCGAGCTCGTCGGGCGTGACGTCTTCGCCGGTCTTGCGTACCACCGTGTACACCTTGGTGGGCGTGCCCGGTGCCGGGCCGGGGGCGAGCGTTTGTGGGCCGCCGAGCCCGGCCTGCTCCGCGCGCTCTTGCCCCAGCGCCTTCAGCCGCGCAGCGAGTGCCTCTGCGGCTACCGCCGAGCGCAGGTCCAGTCCGGACATGAGCAGGATGGTGGCGTCCGCAGGCGGGAGGCCGCCGCGGGGGAGGTCGATCATCACCAGGTCGTGCTCGGCGCGCAGCGCGTCCACGGCGGGCCGCAGCTGCTCATGCCCACTGGCACCGCCCCGGCCGTCGCCGGTCAGCACGGGCATGCCCAGCCACTCCGGTAGGGCGGTTACGAGTCTCTCCGGGCGGAAAGCGACTTCGTTGGCGGGCAGGTCTGCCCAGCGCAGCCCGGGCAGCACGCCGTCTCCCATGAGCAGGCCCAGGCTGCCGGCGGGGTCGGCGTCTACGATCGCGACTCGTTTCCCGCGGGCGTGGCAGGCGCGTGCCAGGTGGAGGAGGAATGTGCTGACGCCGAGTCCGCCGCGGGCGCCGGTCGCGGCGACAACTCGGGCCCGTGGCGGGTGCTGGGCGGTGAGCAGCAGAGCTATCAGGTGGTCGGCGCCGTCCGGTTCACAGCAGCGATTCAGGTCGGCGGGCATGACCCCCGGTTCGGTGGGGGGCGGGGCCAGGCCCTCCGGGGCGACCAGCACGACGGCCGTTACCGCGGGTTCGGCGAGCAGCTTTTGCGCCGCGGCGCCCGGGGCTTCGCGGGGATCGGCCAGCACCGGCGCCACTCCGGTGCAGGCCTGCACAACCTCCGCGGGAAATGCCTCCGGTATCCGGTCCATGGGTGCGGCGGCCGCCTGGGCGACGTCGAAGACACCGGGGGTGACCAGGAGTACCCGCACATTGGGGGCGAGTGGTGCGGTAGCGGCGTCCATATGGCTCTCCTTGAGGGCTCCGGCCCGCGGCGTGGTGCCCGGGCGGTCCCGAACAGGGTGCCGCCTTGCGCGCCCCTCCCGCTCGGCGCCTGTGGATGGGCCCGCCAGCGGCTGCTCTCAAGGGTGCCTGGGGACAGCGGAGGGCTGAGTGTGCGTGGAGGCCACCGCGGGCTCAGGCGATGTGCCCCGGTAGCAGCGCGCCTCGTCGCCGCACTGCCCGCGGCCGCACGGCCCGTAGCAGCACAACCGGCCCCGGCGGGATCAGGCTCAGCGCAGCTCAGTGGTTCCAGCCAGGATGGCGTTGCAGATGCTGTGCGCCTCCTGAATGCCCACCAGGATCGCTTCCGCCTGCCACACGATCCACGCGATCACGCCGTCGGGCTGGCCGGATGCGTAGGCCGCGGCCGCATCGGCGTAGGCGCCGGGAGCGCGCCCGGCGTACTGGTCGGTGACAGCCACCCCGGTGGGCTCCAGGCCGTCGCGAGTAATCAGGTGGTGCACCAGCAGTCGGCCGACAGCGGCGTTGCCGGCGGCGAAGGGGCGGATCGCGATCATTTCCGCGTGGACGATGGCGGCACGTACAAGTGCCGGGGCTCCGGGGGTGTCTATGAGCTCGAGCAGTGCGTCGAGCCGGGCACGCAGCGCCTCGCCGTCGGGGGTGGTGCCGGGTCCGCCCTCAAGCGGGGCCGTGCCCGGACGGCGCGGGACCGCGACGGCGTTCAGGGGTATGCGCCCGGAGGCGGCCAGTGGTCCGGCCACGTCGCGGTGGAGTGTTGCCAGTAAGGTGCGGGGACTGGGCTGGGCGGGGCGGGTGCTTCCGCGCAGATCGGGCATCCATTCGTCCAGCCGCACGCCGGCGCGCCATAGTCCGGCTGCGGCGTCAAGCGACGGGTCCCCGGTGGTGGCCTCGGTCAGGGACCGGTCGGCGACGGCCTCACGTAGTACCCCGGTGGGCAGGACCGCACCCTCAACTGCGGCTGAGGCGATGGCACTCCGGATGGCGGACTCGGCCCGGGCCTCCCGCCAGCGACGGCGCAGCGCCTGGTGCCAGCGCAGCTCGGTGGAGGCCTCGCGCAGGGCCTCCTCGGCGCGCTTGACGCGGTCGTCGGCTGCGAGGGCCTCCAGCGCCCGGGCGACAGGGCTGGGGCGGGCCGGGCGCATGGCACTGCTGGGGCGGGCCGGGCGCGTAACACTGCTGGGGCGGGCGTCGGCGGGCGGAGAGGTGTTGCTGCATGGCCGGGCGGCGTCGTCCGCGTCGTGTCCCCGTTCGGGACTCCCTCCGGCAGGCGGGCCGATCGACACTCCCATGCTGACCACGGGGCCACTGTATGCGTGCGGGCCGAGCCCGCCACAAGCCGACGCGCAACCGCGAGCCCCGGGCCACGAGCCTGCGAAGGCAGCCAGCACCACGCCCGCCGCCGACAGTATCCCGCCCGCCCCGACAACTCGACTGCCAAGTTGTATTCGGACTAGGTGGTGGTGCCCGTGGGCTTGTGCTCGTCGTCCTCTGCATGTTGGCGGTTCGGCACTTCGCATGACGGTTCGTACCTTTGCGCCGACGGTTCGTACCTTTCGGTGACGATACGTACCCCTACGGTACTGTGTTGTCTCATGACTTCTGGGACTGTTGGATCTCATGACATCTGGGAGTGTCAGAAGTCGTGAGATTCTGGGAGGCCCTGGGTGGGGTTGGGTTGGGGGATGGGCTATGCAGTTTCGCCGTTCAAGCGTCAGCGCATCATTGAGTTCGACTCGCGGGTTGCGGGTGTGAGCGTGGAGGAGTTCTGCCGGCAGGTGGGGGTCTCGAAGTCCTCGTTCTACCGGATCCGTAAGCGGGCCAAGCAGGAGGGGCCGGGGGCGGCGCTGGTCGCCCGTTCCAGGGCGCCGCTGCACCCGGCGCGCCGTTGGGATGAGCGGGTTGATGAGCGTATCGCCCAGGTACGCCGGGAGCTGGTTGCCGACGGGAAGGATGCGGGTCCGTGGTCGGTGTGGTGGGTGCTGTCCGGGGCGGGGGCAAACCCGGCCCCGTCGCGGGCGACTATTGCCAGGCGCATGCGGGCCATGGGGCTGGTGGTCCCGGCGCCACGCAAGCGCCCGCGGGTGTCTTTCAAGCGGTTCACGCGTACCAGCGCTAACGAGCTGTGGCAGCTGGACGGTATCGAGTGGAGTATCCAGGGGCGTGCGGTGACCATCTACCAGGTCATCGATGACTGCTCCAGGGTGCTGGTGGCGCTCAAGGCGGCCTGGGGCGGGGAGACGCATGAGGCCACACGCCAGATCCTGTCCGAGGCGTTCGACTCCTGGGGGCGGCCCGCAGCCATCCTGACCGACAACGGCAGGGCCTTCAACACTCACCGCACCACCGGATTCGGGCGGACAGAGAGGTGGCTGGCCAGCCTGGGGATCCGTCCGATCAGCGGCGCCATCGGTCACCCACAGACCCAGGGCAAGGTCGAAAGCTCCCATAAGCCCCTCCAGCTGTGGCTGGCAGCGCACCCCTACACCACCCTGGAGGACCTAAACGCCGGACTGGTGCACTTCACCGCCTACTACAACACCGAGCGCCAGCACCAGGGGCTGGGAATATCCATAACCCCCATACGCGTGTGGCACCAGGTCCCCCGGGCCCTGCCCAATCCCTCCCCAATCAACCTTGACGCGCTATCCGGGCCGGTGCCGCTGAGCCTGCCGCAGGCTGCCAGCACCGACCCCACCATCACCAGCAGACAGTCCCTGAGCAACGGGACCGTGACCTACAAAGGCCGCATCATCTACGTCGGATCCTTCATGGCCGGCCAGACAATCGAGTTCCGCCAGTACCCCACCCGCCTGGACCTCTACGACCAGGCCGGAACACACTTCGCCGCGATCCCCTGGCCCCAGCCCACCCAGGCCCAGACCCACAGCCGGGCCACCATCAACGCTTCCAAACCACCCAACAGAATCATCAGCAGGCCACCCCGCTCACCCCGCTCCCAACCGTCCCAAAACCCATGAGACTCAACCGTCCCAGAAGTCATGAGACTCAACCGTCCCAGAAGTGTGGAGACAGCACAGTACCCCTACGGTACGAACCGTCACCACCAGGTACGAATCGTCGACCGGAACGTACGAACCGTCACCACCAGGTACGAACCGTCAACCAGTGCCCGCGAACCGCCGGCCAGAACATACGAACCGCCGCGACAGCACAGCCCCAAACACGAACCGTCAGGAGGCGGGCGCACACACGTCGGAAGTCGAGCCCCATGTATCCCCCTTTTTAGCAGCGTCAGGGCAGTACGCACAGCGCTCGACTACCGTCCGTCACTTCGCGATGAACACCTCCCTCCCGCTCTCGATGGCCTTCTCGGCCTTGATGGTCCCGGTGATCTCCTCCCCTTCAACCGTCAGCACGCCATTGGCATAGCTGTGGGGCGCGCCCATAAGGGGAATGGTCAGCACCTCCCGGTCCGTGCCGGTGAAGGTCGGCACCCCGAGCACCTGCAAGTTGTGTCCCTCGACGTCGAGCACCAGGATGGTAGTGGTGAGCACCACCTTGTCCTTGTAGGCGAAGGAGCCCCCGTACCCGATCTCCCCGTACTCGTGCACACGCAAGTAGGCCACGGAGGTGTCCGCCTCGGCGGCGTCGATTTTCCTGATGTCCGGGCCGGTGTACTCCTCGGACTCCTTGATCAGTTCATCTACCTTGCCGCTAACCACGGGATCGACGTCCTCGGGCACGGGGCTCACGTCTTCCAGGAGCAACTCGGTGAGCGTCTTGCCGCCGGCGTAGAAGCCGCTCTTCCAGCCCGGCCCGGTGGCGTCCAGCAGCACCCCGGTGACGAAGCCGAAGGCGTAGGACTCCACGTCAACCGACACATCCAGCGACTCCTCCTGCAGCAGCGGGGCCTGCCGCGCCTGCAACTGCTCCGCGGACTGGTCCGCCTGGATGGACAGGGCCATGTACTCCACATACCGGGCCACGCCCTCGGCGATGTCGTAGTGGTGGATGTCCTGCGCCTCCTGGGCGAACTCCGACTTCCAGGTGTCCAGCCAGTGGCGGGCGTGTCCCAGGTGCTCGGCGCGCTTGCCAGGATCGGTGGCGGCCAGGCGCAGGCGGTCCAGCAGCATGCGCCGCAGTGTGCGCGGACGGGCCTGGTACGGGTAGGGAGTGTCCCGACTGCTTGAGGCAGAGACGTTGATCTCGCCCTGATAGTAGAAGTGCACCAGCTCGTGGGTCATCAGGGCGAAGGCGAAGGTGGCCGGGTCAGTCAGATCCGCGGTGGGGGCGGACGAACCGGTCGCGGCGATCGAGGGCGTGGCGTTCCCGCTCGCCGTCGTCTCCTCACCGTGCCCCGGGCCATTGCTGGCCGCCGCGGCCTGCCCCAGGTTGAGGGTGATCGACGGCTGCCCCTCGAACTCCACCTTGCCGTATGAGGACGGCGGTTCAATGTCCGCAAACTCGGCGGCCTTGAGCTCCCGGTGCCCCGCGGTGGAAATCACCCAGGCCCGGGTGGCCTTGAACTGTTCATCCACCTGCAGGGCGATGATCCGGTGCCGGGTGTAGTCAACCCCGGGCCACACCGGCCCCATGAGCGGCCAGGCGCGCGTAACCCAGTTGGCGATGCCCTCCACCATCGTCTCGTACTGCTCGGCGGACAACGACGGCGTGCCGGTCAGTGAGGCCAGGGGGTTCTGCGCCCCCGCGCCAGGATCGGGAGCGGACGGGCTCGGCGTCGTCGTCCTGCTTCCCGCACCCGGTGAGCCGGCGCAGGCGGCCAGGGGCAGCAGGAGGGCCGCACCCATGGCGGCGACGGCGGAACGACGTGACAGGGACCATGCGGTCGGATCGGTTTTAGTCATTTTCTGGCTCGCTTTCATTCTGGATTCAGGCTGCATGCGTTTGCCCACCCGGGGCGGGCCAGGGGTCTTCCCGTGCCCGCCTTGCGGCGTGTACGCCCTCAGTACTGCTGCACCTGCTCGGCACAGGTCAGGTCCTTGTGCGGCAGCTCCCCGCGCAGCAGGTAGGCGTCGATTGCGTTGTCCACGCATTCGCCCTTGCGCATATAGGCGCCGTGCCCGTTGCCCTGGACGGTCAGCAGGCGGGCGGAGTCGAGCTGCTTGACCAGGGCCTGGGACCACTGGTACGGGGTTGCCGGGTCGCCGGTTATGCCGACGACGAGTATCGGCGCGGCCCCCGTTGCGCGGATCTGTCCGGGCTGGTGATCGGTGTGATGCCCCCAGCCCTGGCAGAACGCATCCGCGTACCCGAGGCCCTCGCCCAGGATGGGTGCCACCCGCTTGATCTCCTCTGCCTGGGCGTCCCATTGCGGCTCATCGCCCCGCACCGGGTAGTCCAGGCAGTCGACGGCGCTGATGGCGTACTGGTTCGCTGCCTCCCGCGCCTGCTTTTGAGCCAGTTCCGCGGGGTCTGCCTCCGCATCGACCAGATCCGGGTTTGCGATCACTGCCAGCGCGGTGCCGTCACCGTTGTTGATCGCCGGGGTGAGGGCCGCGGTGAGAAGGTCCCAGGCGCTGTTGTCATACATCAGGTCCACCAGCGTGCTGGTCAGCGTCTCCCCGTCCACGTCCTCACCCACGGTGCTGGGCAGGGGCGTGGCGGTGGCCCGCTGGATCAGCTGCCCGATCTGCTCCACACCCGAGGCGACGCCGCCGGTGAGCGGGCAGTCCGTGCCGGCCTGACAGTGCTCCACATAGGCGTGCAGGCTCTTTTCAATGGCCTCGGCCTGCTGCACGACGTTGTCGGCGTTCTCCTGCGCGGGGTCCTGGGCGCTGTCCAGCACCATGCGCCCGACGTTCTCCGGGAACAGCTCGGCGTAGCGGGCCCCCAAGTAGGTGCCGTAGGAGGTGCCGAGGTAGTGCAGGCGATTGTCGCCCGAGAGCGCTCGTAGCACGTCCAGGTCGCGCGCCACTGAGGCGGTGTCCATGTGATCGATGATCTCGGGGACGGGTGAGTACTGCTCGCACCTGGCGGCCAGCTCCGCGGCCGCCTGCTCGGAGTCCTGCGCGCTCTCGGCCGCCATTTCCTCCTGCGCGGTGTCCTCCTGGGGCTGTGCGGCCGGGGTCGGCTCACCGGCCTCAAGGGCGCCGCGCGCCGCCTCCTCGATCTCCTGCGGGCTCAGGCAGGTCAGGGGGGTTGACTCGCCCACACCGCGCGGGTCGAAGCCCAGGATGTCGTAGCCGGCTCGCAGCGCGTCGGAGAACACGCCCTCCTGCGACACGTACTCCAATCCGCTGCCTCCGGGACCGCCCGGATTGGTCAGCAGCGTGCCAATCGGGTTTCCTGAGGTTGAGGGCAGCTTCTTCACCGCCAGGCTGATCGTCTTCCCTGCGGGAGCGTCATAGTCCAGGGGCACCTTCACGGTGGCGCACTGGAAGGCGGCGTCGTCGTCGCAGCTGTGCCAATCGGGCTTCTGCCCGTAAAAGGCCTCCAGTCCCGCGGGCACGGGCGGACTGTCCGACGCATCAACCGGAACGGGGGCCGTCCGGCCTCCCGACGGCGCCGAATCCGCGCCGCCGACGGCGCATGCCGACGCGAGCAGGCAGGCGGCAGCCACGGCCGCCAGTGGAACGACAGCCCTATTGTGAATCATTTTCGTTCTCATGAACTAAAAGGTAGATGGCGTCGGCACCCACCGAATCCGCCCGCTGACCGATACGCACCCGGCGCGCGCTCATCCAGCGGTATGAGCGCCCCTCCTCCCGCCCGCGGCAGGGCCAGCCGGCCGGGTCGGCACCCGGGCGACGGCGCCCGGCCCGCCCGCGGCCCGGCGGGGCCCCTGCGGGCCCACCGGCCCCAGTGCATCTGCCAGCGTGCCGGCGCCGCCCGTCGGGCGATCGTCTAAAATCCAAATGTGACGCAAGACAACTCCTCCCCCGCGACGCCGTCATCGGGGCGAGCTGCGCCCGCGCCGCAGACCTCCGCGCCCGGCACAGAAAGCACCCAGCAGGCACCGCGGTCTCGTCGCAGCGACTATCTGCTGACGGCCGCCGTCGGCGCAGTACTGCCACCTGCAATACTCGCTCTGACGGGGGTAGCCGCAGCCGCGTCCGAAGCGGGTCAGCTGCCGCGTATCGCGCTGTTTGCGCTGCTCGCGCTCGTGGTCTCGGCGCTGGCCCAGTGGTTGTTTGCACTGCGTTCCTCATTGGGCGGCCTGGTCGGCGGGATCGTCGCCCTGGCGGCGCAGATGGCAATCGTGTCTATCCCGGGTCGCGCCACCGCCGCCCCCTTCGCCTGGGCGCGCACACTGATCCCCAGCGGGGCGGTGCTCATCGTCGCAGCACTGCTACTGGGCGGTTCCTGGGGAATGCGGCTGGCACGTCGCGCCGGGCGCGCCGATGCACGCCTGTCCGTCAGGCTCAGCGCCCACGACAAGACGCCGGGCGTCACCCCGGCGGCACCCCCGTCGCGGCGCCGCGACCATGCGTTCTCCCTCCCGTTCACGATCGTGACCACGGGTCTCGCCCTCACGCTCATTTCCACCGGATACGCCCGCCTGGTTTCCCCGGATGAGCCCCTGGGCGGGGCGGTGCTCGGCCCCACCTTGGCGCTGATCCTGCTGGTGGTCGGGGCGGCGTTCGCAGGCCGCTCCACGCTGGGCGCCCGGGCCACCGGAATATTGCTCGTACTGGCCTCAGTGCCGAGCCTGCTGGCTCATATCTGGCCGCAGCTGCCCGGGCACGCGCTGGCACAGCGGCTGCTACCTAACGACCCGACCGGGGCGGGACTCCTGCTGACGGGAATCGTGCTGGTCAGCGTCGGCTGGGGCGCGCACCTGGCCCGGCGCGAGGGCCGCATACGGGAGCTGGCAGAACTGCGCTCCCGGGAGGAGACCACGCCACCGCACGGAGTGCCCTACTCCCGGGCCTGACTACCGGTCGGTCAAAGGCTCCCGCCCTCCCAACGCCCGACAGACGAGTCGAGGCATTCGGCTGTCAGCTTTTCACTACTACCGCAGTAGGAGGCCTAGACGAGTCCGCCAGTCCCAGGTCGGTCTACTTCGAATCGCCTCCCGGCACGCCTCCCAGCGCACGGTGGCGGCGCCATTACCGTGGCGGACAAGGAGGTTCAGATGAGCACCGACACCAACGCCGCCGGACGCGACCCCGAGGACCACGCCACAGCGGCGGACCGGGCCGAGTCCGCCGCCTGGGAGCTAGCGGCCGCCCCGCACGATTCCGCGGACTCCTCCACCCCAGCCGCCTCCCTGACCACGTCGAGCGCTGATCCGGCCGACGAGGCGGTTCAGCCCCCGCACGCCCCGACCCCAGCACCACCCGCGCCCGATCCCGCCCCAGCCCCGGTGCCACCCACACCCGGGTCCGCCCCCACAGCCGACCCGCTGCGTCGGCGCCCGCAGCCCCCGACGCCGAACCGGCCGCCGACGAACCACGCTCGGAAGACGACATCCTGCTGGAGGGATCAAGCGTCGTCGGCCATCCGAAGTCCCGCGCCGCCGCCCACTGGGCCGGCGTGCTGGTATGGGTAGTCGCACTGCCCCTGGCCTGGTACTTCCTCCACGACGGCGCCGCCGCGGCCGTCGACGGGGCCACCCCGATGCGCTTCGGTCTATCTGTGCGCGCGCTGCTGGAGCTGGCTGCGGGAGCCGCCGCGCTCGCCTTCGCGCTGTGGACCGCCAGCCGATCCAGCCTGGGGTCCTTCGTAGTAGGCGTCATATCCGTTTTGGCGGGCCTGCCGTTCCTAGTCGCGCCTGCCGCTATGAACGATGCGGTGGGCCCGCTGCTGGACCGCCTTACCGCTCACTCGAGCCTAGGCGCCACACTTTCAGCATATTGGTGGGCCGACGCCATCAGCGGCAAGTTCATCGCCTTCGGGCTGTTCATGATCATGGTCGGTGTGGTCTCGCACCAGGCCCGCCGGGCGGGCCGCCGCGAGCAGGAGATCATCGACCGGGTGCGCCGCGCCTGAGTCGGCGTCTCGCCGTTGGACGCGGGACGATTCTGATCTCACCATGAAGTCCGCTTGAACGCCCCGGCCTGACAGCATCTAGCCTGGGGCGGTGACCGCTCCCAGCGTTCCCTCCCCCGCGGCGTCGGCGTCGGCACGCGAGCCGCTGCCCATGGTCAGTGCGCGCGATGCCGCAAGAGACGCACTGCCGATCATGATCGGCTACATCACGCTCGGACTGGCCGCCGGGCTGCTGCTGGTGGCACAGGGCCTGGCATGGTGGTGGGCGCCGGTGTGGAGCTTGGTCATCTACTCGGGAACCATGCAGATGCTGCTGGTCCCACTGGCGGGCACCGGCCAGCCACTAGCGGCGATCGCCGCCTCCACCCTGTTCGTCTCCGGCCGTCACGTCTTCTACGGGCTGGGCTTTCCACTGAATCGGGTCCGCGACCGCCCGCTCACCCGCCTGTACGCAATCCACGCCATCACCGACGAGGTGTACGCCCTGCTCGCCTCGCGCGACCGGGCCGCAATGAGTGGGCGCTATATCGTCGTCGTGGAAGCCTTGAGCCATTCCGCCTGGATCACCGGGACGACGGCAGGTGCTCTGGCGGGAACCGGCCTGGCTTCACTTATCGGGGAGCGCGTGGAGCTGCTCGGCTTCGTGCTCACTTCACTGTTCGTGATTCTTGCCATCGAGAATTGGAAGGCGCACCCCGATCTGGCCGTTTTACTCAGTGGATTCGTGGCCGGAGGAGTCGGGCTGCTGGTAGGTGGGTCCGCGGCTCTTCTAAGCGCGCTGGGTACCCTTGCAGCCGCACTCATAACCCTGTATGCGTGGCGGGTCCACGCGAACAGAGCCCCGGCGAGCAGAGGTGGAAGCTGATGCTCACCGATCCCCAACTGGCCGGGGCCGTTGCGGCGGTGGCCGCCATAACCTTCGCCTGCCGTGTTGCTCCGTTCGTGCTGCTGCGCGGGCGCGGGCGCATGCCGTTGGTGGGGTTCCTCGGCGACGCCATGCCGCTCGGCGTCATGATCGTGCTGGTGGCCTATACGCTCGATGGGGTAACTGGCGCCCCCGCAACCTGGCTGCCCGCCCTTGCGGGCATCGGCACCACCGCAGGACTGCACCTGTGGCGCAGATCCCTGGGGCTCTCGCTGATCGGCGGCACCGCCGTCTATGTGGCGGCCAGTCTGCTGCTGAGCTGACCCGGGTGCGCCGGCCCGGACGCGCACCGGCCACCGGCACCGACGACGCCGATATCGACACCAGATTCACCCGGCATCACTCGGCTAGAGCGCCACCCGACGCCACGCAACTCAGCACCGTCCGGCACCACTCGGCTAGAGCGCCGCCAGACCCGCACGAATCGTGTCGAGATCTTCACTGGTGCCCACGCCGTTCAGCTTGGCGATAACTGGCACATCATAGGTTTCGCTTACGCGCTTAGCCGCGAAATTGAATGTTTCTACGTGGCTCTTGGCCTTGCTTCCGCTTCCCACCACGGCCACAATCCCCGGATTCGACTCGAGGAACGCCTTCACGGGCTTAGGAATCTGCCCCTTGCCGACCGTGTAGGTGAACAATACGTACTCACCATCCAGGCGCTCAGTGCCGTCTACGATCTTGAGGGCATCGGGCAGAAGCCCGAGCCGCTCAACTACCTTCTGCACGTTTCCCGCCTTGGACGCATACACGATCTTCGGCGCCATTTTTCCCTCACACGCATTCATCGTCGACATTTACAACCGTCATTCACAATGAGGCCGCATCAACGTTACATCCGTCATGGCCGACGCGCAATCGGCAGTGGCACCTAATACCGGTCCTTCCGGTTTGAGGTGCCCCTGCCGGTTTGTGGGTATAGTGGTTGGGGTCATGCCGTAGTGTGGCGGTCGCGTTCGCTTCGGCGGGGTCGTGCGCGGGGCTGCGGGTCCGGCCGTGTTGGCGGCCCCGGGCAAATGGTAGAAATCGTTGAGACCACCCGGCTCCCGAACCGGGACGACAGCCACCGACGACACCGGCCAGCAATCCCGCGGTTCCAGCAATCCCGCGGTTCCAGCGATCCTGCCACCGACCCCAGGTGCTGCGGGGAGGCGTGCCCATGCGCGCGCAGGTCACAGCAGGCCAGTGCCACACACCAGGCTCAACGGGGAGGCACCCACCACTGCGGGGAGGTGAAAACGCCGCTGCGGGTCCCGGTGGTGCCGCGGGGGCCACACACTACTGCGGGGGCATCCACTACTGCGGGGGCGCGGACCGGGCCGGCCCGCTCGTGCGCCCCGCGCGACGCTTCGGCACTTCCCGCGACGCTTCGGCACTTCCCGCGACGGTTCGGCACTTGGCACCAACGGTTCGTACCTTCCGGTGACGCTACGTACCCCTACGGTACGAACCGTCACCACCAGGTACGAATCGTCGACCAGAACGTACGAACCGTCACCACCAGGTACGAACCGCCAACCATGGGCACGCGAACCACCGGCCAGAACACACGAACCGCCAACCATGGGCATACGAACCACCGCGCCAGCACAGCCCCAACCACCAGCCGCCACTCCCGGCACGCCACAACCACCACTCCCAGCACGCCAACCCACCCAGACGCGCACACCGCCCACAACCCGAGCAAAGCCGCCCACCACTCGCACCACACCGCACAACCAAGGCCGGCCGCGGTTGCGCACCGACGCAGCCGACAGCTCGACAGGCCGCGCGCATACTCCCGCGTAACCAGTAGGCTGCCGTTGTGCAAGCCACTGTGACTCGCCCCGGGCCCTGGGTGCACCGCCATATCACCGCCGGCGGCACCCGCTTCCACGTTGTTTTAGCGGGCCCGGAGATACCGCTTGAAACCGTTCCCCCAGCGAGCTCACCGGCATCCACCGTCGCTTCCTCCGCACCCGCCGGACCGCTGGTTCTGCTACTGCATGGCTTCCCCGAGTGCTGGTGGACCTGGCGTCACGTTATCCCGCCCCTCGCAGACGCCGGTCACCGCGTAGCCGCACTTGACCTAAGGGGATTCGGCGGCTCCGACCGCCCGCCGTCGGGCTACGACCTGGTCACCCTCGCCCAGGACGTAGCCGCCGTGGTGCGGGCGCTGGGGCATGACCACGCCGTCGTCGTGGGCACAGGACTCGGCGGCCAGGTGGGCTGGACCCTGGCGAATCTGGAGCCGGAGCTCACTGTGGGTCTGATTCCGATCGGGGCCCCGCACCCAGCGGCCGTGCGGTCGCTACCCATGCGCTCCGTCATGGGCTCGACCGTGCAGCACCTGTTCCTCAAGGCCCCACTCCTGCCGGAGCGCAGACTGCGGACGACGGTCGGCGTGGAACGCCTGCTGGGCTCTTGGTCGGCCCCCGCCACGCGCCCGTTGGTCACCGAGGCCGCCGAGTATTACGCAGCCCTACTGGCGCGCCCCGGCGCGGCGCGGTCGGCCCTTGAGAGCACGCGCCGATCCACCCTCACGCGCGCCGAGGCAGCGGCACTGAATCGACCGACGACGGTCCCGGTGCTATCGGTACAGGGAGAGTTCGACCCGGTTCAGCCCGCCAGGGCGCACGCACGCGACACCCACCACGTGGCCGGCGCGCTGCAGCAGGTGACGATCCATGGCGTGGGGCACTTCCCGCAGGAAGAGGCACCCGAGGCGCTGGTGGACGTACTGCTGCCCTTCCTCACCCAATTGACGGCGCCGCCCCGGCGAGTGGACCCGACGCCGCAGGCCCCGGACAAGCCACGCCTGGCGCTCCGCAGGCCGCGCCGCCCCTCATTCATACGCCGACCCGGGGGCACATCCCAACTGCGTTCACGGCGCATGCCTCGCAGCGGGGGGCGCGGGCGCGGCAGACCGTCCTCCCGTGCATGATCAGGCGGTGACAACCATCAGTCCAGCGGGACGGCTCCCACAGGGCGGAGAGGTCGCGCTCAACAGCTACCGGGTCGCTTGCCGTCGTCCACCCCAGGCGGCGTGACAGCCGGCCGACATGCGTATCGACGGTGATCGCAGGTATACCAAACGCATTGCCCAGCACCACATTGGCGGTCTTGCGCCCCACGCCGGGCAGCGCCACCAGCGCCTCCCGGTCGGCCGGCACCTCCCCGTGGTGCTCCGCCACCAGGTCGCCGCCCAGCGCGATCAGGCGGGACGCACGCGTGCGCTGCATTCCCAGCGGACGCAGGCGCATCTCCAAGTCCGCCCGGTCGGCACCGGCCAGCGCGGCAGCGTCCGGGTAGCGGGAGAACAACGCCGGGGTGATGGTGTTGACGCGGGCGTCGGTGGTCTGCGCGGACAGGACCGTGGCCACCAGCAGCTGGAAAGGGCTGTCGTGGTCCAGGGTGCAGCCGGCGTCTGGGTACAGGCGGGTGAGCACGTCGTCGACGGCGGCGGCCCGCTGGGCAAGCGCCGCATGGGCTTGCGCAGGGGCCTGGGAAATATCGGTGCCGGAGGCGCCGCCTTCCGGCGTCCCCGGCTGCTGAACAGTTTGACCTGGCACACAGTGAGACTACAATGCACGTCGGCGTGCCACAGGTCACAAGCCGTGGCTAGGATATGAGGCATGAGGCCCCGTTCGTCCCCGGGCCCGCCAGACGACACCACAGGAGGACCTTCGTGGAAGACAGCATCATCTCCAGAATTCCGCTCTTCGAGGGCATGACTCCTCAGGAGCGAGAAGAGCTGCGCAACATGATGACGCAGACCACCCTGCGCCGCGGCGAGATCCTCTTCAATGAGGGCGACCCGGGCGATCGCCTGTACATCCTCCTGTCCGGCAAGATCAAGCTCGGCCATGCATCCGCCGACGGACGCGAGAACCTGCTGGCGGTACTCGGCCCCGGCGAGGTAGTCGGTGAGCTGACGCTCTTCGATCCGGGCCCGCGTTCCACCACGGCCACCGCAGTCGCCCCAACCGATCTGCTGGCGCTGGAGCACACCCAGCTGATGAGCTTCATCGAGACGCACCCCACGCTGGCCAAGGACATGCTGCGCGCGCTGGCACAGCGACTGCGTCGCACCAACACGGCACTGGCAGACCTGGTCTTCTCCGACGTGCCCGGCCGCGTCGCCAAGGCCCTCCTGGATCTCGCGGACCGCTTCGGCTCATCCACGGAGGACGGCGTACACGTTCCGCACGACCTCACTCAGGAGGAGCTCGCCCAACTGGTCGGCGCCTCCCGCGAGACAGTCAACAAGTCGCTGGCCGAGTTCGTCTCGCGCGGTTGGATCCGCCTGGAGGGCCGCGCCGTCACGCTGCTCGACGTCGACCGCCTGCGCCGCCGCGCCCGCTGACTCCCCCGCGCCCGCTGACTCCCCCGCACCTGCGGGCAACCTGCACCGGGCAGCCTGAACGCCGGAGCCAACGCTGGTGAAGTGTTGGCTCCGGCGTTCAGGCTGCCCTGACTGAGGCAATGACCCCAGAACACCGCCGACAGGATAGGTGGCGGAAACGGCTACGACCGCCGTGCGGGAGCCCGGCGAAGTCAGCCTCCCGGGCAACCGAGCGGCGCCGTCGGGACGGCACCCCGCACAGGGCGCTCAGGCCAGCGGCCGCTTGAGGTAGGCGACCAGGTTCTCCGAACCGGATGGGCCGGGAACTACCTGCACGAGCTCCCAGCCGTCGGCACCCCACTGGTCAAGAATCTGCTTGGTGGAGTGGACGAGCAGGGGGATAGTTGCGTACTCCCACCGGGTGACGCCCGGGGAACTGCTATTCGCTTCGGTCATGCCCCGAGCCTAGCGGACGTACCCACGGCGGGCGCCGGCGACGGCGGGTTCACGCAGCAGAGCGTGCGCACAATCTGCAGGTCCCGGGCCACCGACCCCGTAAAAGCCCGTATCAGCCCGTATAAGGCTGCACCGGAGCCGCCGGCTCAGCGCACGCGCGCCAGGATGCGGGGCGCCCGCCGCGCGTGGATCTCCGCAACGAGCTCGTCATCCTCGCGGCGCAGCCATTCACTCCAGTCGGTGACCTCGGGGAACCGCCGCAGTAGCGCGCGGCGCTCACGCTCGGTCAGCCCGCCCCACACGCCGAAGCTGAGCTCGGAGTCCAGCGCCTCCGCCAGGCACTCCATGCGCACCGGGCAGGTGAAGCACAGCGAACGGGCGTCGCGCTGCTCGGCCCCTTTTCCGAAGAGCCGGTCAGGTGGAACACTTGCACATGCCGCGCGTGCCGCCCAGGTCTGGTCGCTCGTCATTTTTCACTCCCTGCCTCCACAGCCGACTACAATGTCAGCCGCATCACACCTAGACGGTATGCCAACCGATGGTCATTTGCCAAATCGGTCTCCCTCCCCGGGCACCACCGGCGCTGCGCCCCCGCCCCGAGCGTCATCCGACGCCCATCACCCCGAAGCGGCTCAGCCCTGCGACAGGCCGAAGCCGCGGTGCTCGCCTTCGCTTCTAAGACGTTTTCCAGCCAGATAGCGTCGTGGCCCACTGCAATGAGAGGCCATTTGGCCGTAGTGTGGGCACATGTCGAAGTCATCCTCCCGCGGCAGGTCGCTGTCCTCCCCCGCCCAGGTCGTGGCGATGCTGCTGGTGTTCCTGCTCCTGTCTGGCGCGGGCGGTGTGCTCGCCGCGGGCTTCGCCATGCCGGCGGTCGGGGTTGCCTCCGCGATCACCAAGGCCTCGGCCCAGATGTTCGATGAGCTCCCCGATGACTTCAACATCCTCGAGCCCAGCCAGGTCTCGGTGATCAAGGCCTCCGACGGCAGCCAGATCACGCAGTTCTACGCTGAGAACCGCATCGTCGTCTCCCTGGATGACATCTCCCCGAATATGAGCAACGCCATCGTGGCCGTGGAGGACCAGCGCTTCTACCAGCACAAGGGCGTCGACCCTGCGGGCATCGTCCGCGCCGTCGTCTCCAATGCCAGCGGCGGCTCCCAGGGCGCCTCTACCCTCACCCAGCAGTACGTCCGCAATATCCTCATTGAGGCGGGCCTGCAGAGTGACGACGACGCCGCGATCGCAGCCGCCAAGGCACCGACCGTGGCCCGCAAGCTCCGCGAGATCAAGTACGCCCTCACCGTCGAGCAGAAGTACTCCAAGCAGCAGATCCTCGAGGGCTACCTAAACATCGCCTCATTCGGCCCCTCCACCTACGGCGTGGAGGCTTCCGCACGGCACTACTTCTCCCACTCGGCCAAGGACTTGTCGATCCCCGAGGCCGCGCTGCTGGCAGGCCTGACCAACGCCCCCGGCATGTACGACCCCGTCCAGTACCCGGACAAGGCGAAGTCCCGCATGGACTGGGTGCTGGAGAAGATGTACGAGGAGGAGTTCATCACAGCCGAGGAGTACCAGGCCGGGCTGGACACCCAGGTCGCGGACCTGCTGAAGGTTACCGATTCGGTGGGCGGCTGCGGGGCCGCCGGCTCGGCCGCCTACTTCTGCGAGTACGTGGTGGGCGAGATCGAGAACTCCGACATCTTCGGCGCCACCGAGACCGAGCGGCGCCAGCTGCTGCTGCGCGGCGGGCTGGAGATCACCACCACGCTGGACACCGCCAAGCAGGAGGCCGCGGACGCCGCGGTGCAGGCCTACGTGCCCACCGGTGACCCGTCGGACGTCAAGACGGCACTGGTATCGATCGAGCCCGGCACCGGCCGGATCCTGGCCATGTCCCAGAACACCAACTACGGCGACACCACCGGCTCCGACCCCACCGCCACCCAGATCTCCTACTCGGCGGACTACCTGCACGGCGGCATGGAGTCCAACGGCTTCCAGCCGGGATCTGCCTTCAAGACCTTCGCCCTGGCCCAGTGGTACCAGGAGGGGCGCTCCGGGTACGCAGTCACCAACACCACGCCGCGTACCTTCGGCTCCTACGAGTGGAACATCTCCTGCGACCCTGACCTCCACCCCGAGCCCTGGACGCCGAAGAACGCCAACCCGGGCGAGAACGGCCGCCACTCAGTGGTGGACAACACGGCCCTGTCCATCAACGTCGGCTACGCGGAAATGCTGGTGCAGATGGATGTGTGCTCCGTAACCCAGCTGGCGGCCGATATGGGCGTGACCAAGGCCAACGGGGACCCGGTGGACCCCTACCCGTCGGTGGTGCTCGGTGGCACTGAGGCCACCCCGCTGGCCATGGCCAACGCCTACGCGACCTTCGCCGCTCACGGCGTGTACTGCACGCCCATTGCTATCGACTCCATCACCGACGCCGACGGCAACGAGATGAGCACGCCGTCGGCCGGCTGCAAGCAGGTCATAACCGCCACCGCTGCGGACCAGGTGACCATCACCCTTCAGTCAGTGCTGGCCAGCAAGGGTACCGGCACGGCCGCAGCGCTGAGCGGGCGCCCCACGGCCGGGAAGACCGGCACCACCGACGAAATGGACAACGCCTGGTTCATCGGCTACACCCCGCAGCTGGCAACCGCTATCTGGGCCGGGCACTCCGACCGCTACTACGCGATGAACCACCAGTACATCGGCGGGCGCTACTACGCCACCATGTACGGAGCCGACCTGCCCGCGCCCATGTTCAAGATGTACATGGAGGCGGCCCTGGCCGGCGAGCCGGTTGAGGGCTTCAACCAGGTGAGCCTCGGCTCCGGCGCACCGAGCGCATCCAGCGGCAGCTCCGATGATTCCGCGCAGACACGGCAGACCTCGGGCAGCGGCCAGCAGAGTCAGCACCAGAACGGCGGAGACGACTCGCGGGACAACTCGGACGACGAGTCCGACGATGAGGACTGACTGACATATGCGCGCTGCCCGCACCGCCCTGCTAGGCGGTCTGACTGCCGGCGTCGGCCTGCTCGGATATGCCCTGATCGAGGCGCGCATGCCGGTGCTGCGCCGCGTGGACGTGCCCGTACTGGCAGCAGGAGAGCAGCCGCTCAGGATCCTGCACCTGGCAGACCTGCACCTGACCGACCGCACCGAGGCGCGCGTCGACTGGGTGCGGAGCCTGGCGGACACCCACCCCGACGTCGTCGTCAACACCGGCGACAACCTCTCCTTCGCCAGCGGGCTGGAGCCACTGGGGCGCGCCTTGGAGCCCTTCCTGCACCTGCCCGGGGCCTTCGTCATGGGAGATCACGACTACCGCACCACGGTGTTCAAGCTGCCCACCCGCTACCTGCGCCGGGACCCGCGCGCTGGGGATGATCCTGCACAGGAGGCCGCCATTGAGGGGCTCCCCTGGCAGGAAGTGCGCGACCTGCAGGCGGCAGGCGGCTGGGCCGACCTGACCAATGCGCGCGGCACGATCACTGTAGGCGCGCGTCGTATTGAAGCGGTGGGGGTCGACGATCCGCACGTGAACCGGGACGCCTTCCCCGCCCCTGCACCGGCACCCGACGCCGCCGCTGTACGCGACTTCGCCGGTCGGCCACTGCGGCTGGGGCTGGCGCATGCGCCTTACCGGCGCGTGCTGGACGCGATGACGGCCGACGGGGTCGGGCTTACCTTCGCCGGTCACACGCACGGCGGCCAGTTGTGCCTGCCCTGGTACGGGGCCCTGGTGACGAACTGCGATCTCGACCGGGGCCGTGCGTCGGGCCTGTCCTCCTGGCCGGGAGCGCGCCCCGGAGCCAGCGGCGGTGACCGCATGTTCCTGCATGTTTCCGCCGGACTGGGCACGAGCCCGTACACCCCGGTACGTGTGGCTTGCCGCCCGGAGGCCACCCTGCTCACGCTGCGCCCGGCGGCCTGAACCTGCTGCGAGGAGAGCCGCGAGACGTGCACTTCCACGCCCGTGAAGTACAACAGGTGACCGACCCCTCAGGCACACGATTTCCCACACCGGCGGAACGACGGATATAGTCTTCCCGCACACGGGGTGTGGCGCAGTTTGGTAGCGCGCTTCGTTCGGGACGAAGAGGTCGTGGGTTCAAATCCCGCCACCCCGACGATAAGAAGGTCCATGAGCTTGCTCATGAGACCTTCGCAGAGGAGGGAGTAAGAGGCCGCCAGGCCGAATACCCCGACGACGAGGACGCCCGCGAGCTCGCTCGTGAGGCGTCCGAGGCTGCATCGGCTCCGCAGCCCTTCAACAAGCGCCTAACCGGCGTAGCACCCGACCCGAGCCGCCACACCCTCAAGCACGAAGAGTGCCTGGAATCCGCGGCGGGCGTACGCGCGGCGCTCAGCCAGGCGCATGTATTACCCTTATCAAGGCGTCGGGCCGCGACGGGCCCCGGGCTCCAACACAAGCCGCCACGAGCGGCCATCGCGCCGACTGGCGCTCTCCGGCCCGACGTCCTTCAAGGTCACGGCGCCTGTTTCTCCACCGGCACCGATGCGGCAGGGGCGTCAGCGGCCCTCAGACAGCATCGGACGCTGCTTCTCAATCGCGACGGCGCGAATCTTGCCACGCGGCCTACGCGCCATGTGCACCACCATAATCTCCCCGGTCTTGAGCCACGGATCCTGATCCGGGACCGACCTTAGGAGCTTGCCGGGGGCGTAGTCGGAAATGGCCTCCATGACCGTGGGCAGCACCGGGCGGTGGGTACACACAGCGACCGGAACATCGCGACGCCGCAGTACCTTGGAGACCACCTTGCGCGCCGCCTTCGGCTTGAGGGCATGCGCAGCCTCCGTCAGCGCAGGCTCGGCAGCCAGGTCAGCACCCGCCGCCTGCGCGTACGGCGCGACCGTGTCATAGCAGCGCCGCCATGGGCTGGTGATCACCTGGGCGACACCGTACGCGGCAAGCACCGGCACAAGCGCACGTGCACGCACCTCACCCTGATCCTTAGTCAGCGGACGAGTGGCCTCATCGGCCTCGGCGTCCCGCTCCTTGGGGCGATTCCACACCGAACGCTTGACGGCACGAGCATGCCGCACCAGCACAAAGGTCCACGTATCCAGCTTGCCGTCCTCCCACAGGTCCACCAGGGAGCCCAGTAGATCTCGGTCGGCCGAATGGGTGAGCAGTGCGCGGGCCTTCTTCGAGCGGACCCACTCGACGCCGTCGATCTCCGCCGCGTCGGCTGGAGTCACCGGCGTACGCGCGCGCAGCGCCGGGGAGTCATCCGCAAGCTCGCGGGCAGCCCAGTACCGGACCTCCTTGCGGGAGCCGTCGGGCAGCCGGTAGCGGACCGTGTCCAGCGGCTGCCCCAGGGCAACCTGAAGACCAGTCTCCTCCGCGACCTCACGCACCGCGCAGGTGCGCACCGACTCCCCCGGCTCCACCTTGCCCTTGGGAAAGGACCAGTCGTTGTAGCTGGGGCGGTGCACCAGCAGTACCTCCAGATGCCCGTTCTCCTCGCGCCAGACGAGCGCACCCGCAGCACGGACAGTCATCTTCCCGTTGGACTTGTCTGCCATCTCAGCCGCCCCGCCCGTCAGTGGGCGCCCCGCAGCCGCGAGCGCGCCCAGGTCATCAGCGTCGTCTGGATGTCCTCGAGCCGGTTGCCCTCGGCGTCATGGGTATGGCGAGTCCAGGTGCCGTCCGGCTCCAGCCACCAGGAGGAGACGTCGTCGCTGGCCGCGTGGGTGACCAACCATTCCAGCTGACCGATCATGACGGGATCGGTGATCCGCACGAGCGCCTCCACCCGCCGGTCGAGGTTACGGTGCATCAGGTCCGCCGAGCCGATGAACAGGTCAGTGTCACCGTCGTTGCAGAAGGCGTAGATGCGGGAGTGCTCCAGGTAGCGGCCCAGGATCGAGCGAACCCGGATGTTATCACTCAGCCCGGGCACGTCGGCCCGCAGGCCGCAGATGCCGCGCACCACGATGTCGACGGCGACTCCGGCACGGCTGGCCCGGTACAGGGCGTCAATGCAGGCCTCATCAATGATTGAGTTGACCTTGATGCGGATCCAGGCGGGCTTGCCGGCCCGCTTGTTGGCGATCTCCCGGTCAATGCGCTCAATAAGCCCGTCGCGCACGGTGCGGGGAGCCACCAGCAGGCGGCGGAAGCGGGCGCGGGGGGCGTAGCCGGACAGCTGGTTGAACAGCGTGGTCAGGTCCTGGGCCACATCCCGGTCGCAGGTAAGCAGGCCCAGGTCCTCGTACCCACGAGCGGTCTTGGGGTGGTAGTTCCCGGTACCGACGTGGCAGTAGCGGCGCAGCCCGTCAGACTCCTGGCGCACCACCAGCAGCAGCTTGCAGTGGGTCTTGAGCCCCACCATGCCGTAGACGACGTGCACCCCGGCGCGCTCAAGCTTGCGGGCCCAGGAGATGTTGTTCTCCTCGTCAAAACGGGCCTTGATCTCCACGATCGCCACCACCTGCTTGCCAGCCTCGGCGGCCTCAATCAGGGCGTCGACGATCGGGGAGTCCCCACTGGTGCGGTACAGGGTCTGCTTGATTGCCAGAACCTTGGGGTCGGCTGCCGCCTGGGAGATGAACTCCTGCACTGAGGTGGAGAAGGAGTCGTAAGGGTGGTGCAGCAGCACGTCGTGCTCGCGCATGGCGGCGAAGATATCCCCGGGAGTGCTGGACTCCTGGGGGGCCAGGCCGGCCGCTGTGACCGGCACGAAGCGCGGATACTTCAGCTCTGGGATATCCAGGTCGTGCAGCTGGTTGAGGCTGGTCAGGTCCAGCGGCGCCGGCAGCTCGAAGACGTCGTCATCATGCAGGTTCAGGGCACGCACCAGGTAGCGGCGCACGAAGGGACTGATGGTGTCCTCCACCTCCAGGCGCACGCTCGCACCGAAGCGGCGGCGCTCGAGCTCCTTCTCCATGGCCTTCAGGAGGTTCTCGGCGTCGTCCTCCTCCACCTCGAGGTTCTCGTTGCGGGTCACCCGGAACAGGTGGTGCTCAAGGATGTCCATCCCCGGGAAGAGGTGATCCAGGTGCTGGGCGATGACAATCTCGATGGGTATGAAGGCCGTGCCCGCCTGCTTGTTCTTGGGGTCGAGCTCCCGCCCGGGCACGGTGATCAGGCGGGGCAGCGACTGCGGCACCTTGACGCGGGCGAAGTGCTCCTTGCCGGAGCGCGGGTTGCGCAGCAGCACCGCCAGGTTCAGCGACAGGCCGGAGATGTAGGGGAAGGGGTGGGAGGGATCCACCGCCAGTGGCGTAAGCACCGGGAAGATCTGGTGGCGGAAGTAGCGGGTTATCTTCTCCGCCTGCTCCGGGCTCAGCTGGTCCCAGTCGAGGATCTCAATGTTGTGCTCAGCGAGCTTTGGGCGGATGTCCTCCTGGAAAAGGGCCGCCTGCCGGGCCGTGAGCTCCTTAGCACGCTCGGTGATGGCCGCAACCACTTGGTGGGCGTCCAGGCCGGAGGCACGCACCGGCGTGATGCCGGCCTTGATGCGGCGCATCAGCCCGGCCACCCGCACCATGTAGAACTCGTCAAGGTTGGAGGAGAAGATCGCCGCGAACCAGGCGCGCTCCAGCAGTTGCAGCTCCTGGTCCTCGGCCTGTTCCAGTACCCGCTGGTTGAAGTCCAGCCACGTCAGTTCCCGGTCGGCGAAGCGATCGGTGAACGAATCCAGGGGTGGCAGCTCTGACTCCGGGTCGGCCTCTGTGCCCGCCGCTGAGTCGGCCGACGCAACGCCGGGAGAGCCGGAATCGCCGTCCGCGGCGAGTGGGGCGACGGCGGTCGGCTCCGGGCCGGGCTCGCCCTCGGCGTCGTCGGAGTCCAGGAAACCCGTCTGGTCGTTGGCGCCGGGGGGTGAGACCTGCGCGATGCCACCAGACGCGGAGCGCGCATCCCCGACGTCGGAAACCTGCTCGTCGAAGTCCTCGTCCTCGTACTGGGGTCCGGCATCGTCGGCGAAGTCGCGCGGATCGGCGGACTCGATGACGTGGTCCTCAATGATCTCCTGGTCGCTGAGCCCGGCGCCGGAGCCGTCGGCGGATGCGGCCGAGGGACTCGTCGGGGCGCTGCCCTCTCCTGAAAGCATCGACGCAGGCCCCGGTGCGGCGGCGTGCCGCGCCTGCGCGCGGGCCCATCCGCCGAGGAAGGAGGCCAGAGGCGCTGAGGTCGTGGAGGGGGTCGCATCGGGGTCTGGCGTCGTCATAGGTGAATCGTCCCACGTCCCGCCTCGGATCGGGCAGTGAACCGCGCCAATGAACCATGGGACACCGACCCCTGGCGCTGGGGCGCTGGCCCGCGCCCACCGCGCGCGGGCCCCGGGGAGGACCCGATCCTGTCGCGCACCGTGGTTGGCCCGCGCCGCCGCGCGCGGGCCCCGGAGCCCGGCTGCGGCTCATCCGCCCGGCGCCACGCGCCAAGTCAGTCCAGGAGGCCGGCGCCGGCGCGCCGCGCCGCCTCCGTCAGTTCTTCAGCGGTGGCGAGCAGGGCCGAGTCCCGGCGAGTAACCGGGTGGGCGAGCTCGTCGGCGTCGTCGTCGATCCAGGTGGAATCGCTGCCTGCGGCAAGCGCCCGCAAGAAGTCGGCGGTTCCGGACAGCACGGGGACCAGCCCGGGTACGGAGTCTTCGGCGCGACCTGCGAGTACGGCGTCGATCGCGGCCCGCACCTGCTCCGCGGAGGGAACGCGCCGGGCGTCTTCCAGGGCCGCGTCGAGCCGGAGCCGTGCGGCGGCCGCCTCGGGCTCATTTGCGATGGCAGCCAGGTCCACGACGGTGACGTAACGCCGTTCGACCAGCTCCGGGTCGCGCCGAATCCACTCCCGCACGAGGAACAGACGCCAGAGCGTGCCCGGCAGGGTGGTGGCGGGCGAGTCCGCCCAGAGCTCGGCGACCGCGTCCACTCCGTGGGAGGCGACGGCCGTGACAACGCCGCTGCGAGTGATCCGCTCCACGGAGGCGTCTGTTTCCGGGGCGTCTTCCGGGAAGCCGCCGATCAGGGCCTGCGCGGCACGGTGAGCAAGCTCAGAGGCGACGGCGGTGTCCGTGCCGCCCTCAATGTTCTCGGCGGCCTCGGGGTCGAGCCGGGCGGGGCGATGGAACTGGCGGGCCATAGGACCTCCTAGCGATTCCGGATGAGTTCCGGGCGGTTCCCGGGTGGCGGCAGGACACGCAGACTGTATGCGTTAGTGGTGCCGGACTTGGCAGTGCAGTCGGCGGGCGCCGCAGCGCCTGTCCCATTGTTGCGCAAGGAGCAGCGGTGTGCAGTGTGAGCCTGGAACTCCTAGATGGCGCCCGTCAGGCGCAGCGGGCGCACCGGGAGGCAGCAGCGGGCGACCCAGACGGGCCTGGGTGCGCTTAGGCCGTCATCCGCTATGCTGGCGACGCCGACGGCGTACGGGCTCTGCTCCCGGCCGAAGGCGCGCCCCTCTAGCTCAGTTGGTCAGAGCTGCGGACTTTTAATCCGAAGGTCGTGGGTTCGAGCCCCACGGGGGGCACCTCACGCCGGGCCGGCACGAAGGGGGCCGGCTGCCACCCGTCCGCCGTACGGGTCGGGTAGAGGTCGGCAACGTCGACGCCGCACGCCGCCGCCGTAATGGCGAGATCGCCGGCGGTCCAGCGGACCTTGCCGCGCAGCCGGTTAGAGACGCTCTGACCAGGCACGCCGAGCATCTGCCCGAGCTGCGCACGCGTGAGACCGTGCGCGAAGAGATGCTGCTGCACGGTGAAGCCGACGGCCGCATCAAAGCCGTCTAGCACAGTTGGCAGCGCTTGTGAACTCATGGAACTAGCGTAACTGATGAAACGCCACGGTTCAAGTGATGCTTGCGGTGGTTCTTGAACTGATGCATCCTGTGATCCATGAGTGAAACGTCAGAGCACAACCACACCGATCCGTTGCTATCAGCAGCTGAAGTTGTGCAGGAGTTCCCAGACTCAGGACTGACGCGCAACACGCTGTGGCGGTGGGCGCGCAGCGGACTCCTCGAGTGCGTGCGCTACCCGTCCGGCCGAGTGCGCTTCCGGAAGTCCGCCATTGAGGCGTTGCTGCGGCCGTCTGTCGCCTCGCCGGATGACTCGGCGTCGATGCCGCCGTCGGCTGATAGCCCGCCGCCGGGGCAGCCGGTGTTGTCGTGGCCGTCGCCAGCACGGACCGACCATGCGACCGCGTCGGCGGGCTCTACATCGTCTGAGCTTCCGGGGCAGGACAAGCTACCGTGGTGAGCGCGAGTTGATGGAAGGGGGTGTATTGAATGAGTTTCAAGGCTTTGGCGTGGGCTATGAAGGTTCGGGGCGTGAGGCCCATGGATCGGTTGGTGCTGGTGTCGGTGGCGGATAACGCCCAGCCTGACGGCGTCGCGATCGTCGACCTGGATCGCTTGGCTGAGCAGGTTGAGGTGTCGAGTGACACGCTGGCGAAGTGCTTTGCTCGGTTGTCGGAGTCGGGCCTGCTTTCGGCTAGGCCGGCGGGTCCTGACGCCCCGTACCCGGGCACTGAGGTGTCGCTTGCGTTGGACGTGGACGGAGTTGACCGGTCGTGAGTCATCTGGCGTCGACGTGGGCGTGGCTGGTTAGGGGTATTGGTCCTTACCCGAAGCTGGTGTTGGCTGCGTTGGCTGATCAGGCTGATGACAGTGGTTACTGCTGGCCGTCTCAGAGCGTGATTGCTGAGCGTTGCGAGATGGGTGAGCGGACGGTGCGTCGGCATGTTCGGACGCTTCAGGAGCTCGGGTTGTTGACGGTTGTTCGTCGGTCGTCGACGCGCGGTCGGAGGTCGAATGGGTACCGGCTGCACATTGGTGTCGGGTTGGAGAATTCGTTGGAATCTCGGCAACAGGCCAATCTGGCCGGTTGCGAGGATGAGCCGGAGGAGTTTTCCACAGGCCCGAATGCGGGGCAGTCGGTTTCGCCTGCGATTCCGGCAACAGGCCAATCTGGCCGGTTGCGCAAGAGGCCAGATCGGCCGGTTGCGCAACCGGCCAGTAGTGGCCGCTCGCAACCGGCCAGTACTGGCCGGTTGCATATAGGAACCGTCATTAGAACCACCAGACCTGACCTAACCGATGAGGTGACGTCACCAGCGGCGATCGGTTCGGAGCTGGTGCGGGTCGGGTCTGGTCGGGTGGAGCGGGCCGGCGATGACGGGTGGGCCGGGGCTGCGCCCTCGGCCCGGTCGGTATCGTCCCCGGCGACGCCGGCGGCTCCGTCGGTGGGCTCGCCGCCTGGTGCTGGGCACCGTGCGGCACCTGTTGCCGCACGGTCGGCCGACGGCGGGCCGCCGGTGCCGTCTAAGGTGTTTTCGGCGGTCTCCTGGGAGTTGGCCGGGGTTGTGCCTGTTGGCGCATCGTCGCCGCCAGCGGTCGAAGAGCGGGACGATAGTCCCACCTCTGGGGACGATGGTCCCATGGCCGAGCCTGCCGGTGCGGCACCTGTTGCCGCACGGTCGGACGATGTCGCTCGGGCGGATGTGGGTCGGTTGCTGGCGGCGTGCTTGCCGGGGTGGATGCGGGCGATGGACGCTGATGGTGCCGCGCTGGTGGCGGGTCTGCTGGTGGAGCGCCTGCGGGCTGGTTGGACGCCGGCTGCGATCCGGGGGGTGCTGGATGCTCCGCCTCCGTCGGAGCCGGTTCGCCGGATGAGCTCGTTGGTGGCGTACCGGTTGCGCGACAACGTTGATCCGGCGCTGGCTCCGCGGGCTGACGCCGATGGCCGGCGGTCGGAGGCGGAGCGTCAGGACGCGACGCGTCGGCGGTCGGAGGCGATCGCCGAACCGGAGCGGCGCGACGTTGATCCGCGGTGGGCGGAGGCTTGGGCGCAGGTGGTGGCGGAGCTGCCGGATGCGTCGCGGCTGGATCAGGCGCAGGCGACTCGGGAGCTGCTTGAGACGGGTGTTGACGTGTCGGTGCTGCGCGATAGGGTGCACGCCAGGGCACAAAAGCGTGTAGCTAGGAGCGCGAGACGATCACAGAGGAGGCCGCAATGATGATCGACGTCGACGAGCTTGGCGCTGTTGGTGGGCTTGAGGCCTCGGATGGGCTGGTGGCTGCCGTCCGGGTGGTGCTGGATGACCGGCTGGGTTGGGAGTCGGTGCTGGGCTGGCGCGTGGCGTGTGGCCTGTGTGAGGCGACCGCGCGGCGCTGGCACTCACGGCGGTGGGGCTTGGAGGAGATGACTGACGCGGTGCGGCTGGTGGTGCTGACGCGGTCGGAGGATCTGCTGGATTGGGCTGGGGCGCACCCGGGGGCGGACGTGTGGGGCTGGGTTTGTCGGCACGCTTTGGGCGTGTTGCAGCGGGAGTGGCTGCTGGATCGGCTGGGCGGTCTGACTGGGGATGGCAATCTGCGTCGGTTGGTGGAGCGTGTTGGTGTGCGGCCGGTTGTGGGCTTGGAGGACCTGGCGGTCCCGGAGGAGCTGGATCAGTCGTCGGTGCTTGCGGAGGCTGAGCAGCCGTGGGCGTGGGCAGATGGGGGCTGGCCTGGTGAGGTGCGCCCGTCGGATCTCGGGCCGACACTGGAGTCGGTGGTGGCTCTGCTGGTGGCGTTGGGTGTGCGGCCTGAGTCTGCGTGGCTGGGGACGTGGCGGATCCTGGAGCTGGCGGTGGGTGGTGAGCGTGATCGGCGGCATACGCGGGCGCGGGCGGACGCTGAGGACGGTCGGCTGCGTGAGCTTGGGGTCTCGCCGGGGGCGGCGGGTGCGTGGATGAGTATTGTGACGGGGTCGCGGCGGCTGGGTGCGGGGTCTGCGGTGACGCTGGCCCTGCGTGACGGCCGGGAGCTCTCGCCGGCGCAGGAGGCGTGGCTGGTGGAGGTGCTGTTGGGGGCACCTACGATCACGGCCGCGGTGGCTGCCGCATAGTGCTGGCGCGACGCCCGGGCGGTGCGCCTGGTGCGCCGCCCGGCTGCGTGTGTGCGGGGGAGTGTCGCATATAGGGGGCGTGAGTACTCCTGTGTCAGCGTCCTCTGGCTCCGCGTCGGGCTCGGCCTCGTCGTCGGGGCGGCGGGTGCTGGTTGGTGTGCTGGTGGTGGGTCTGGTGCTGGGGGCGCCTTTGGTGCCGGTGGCTGGCATGCTGGGCGTGGCGCTGCTGGGTGATCAGCAGCGGTCGGCGGCTGCGGGCGGCTCGTCGGTGGTGTGTGATACGGGTGGGGCGTCGGTGTCGGCGGTGGATGCGTTGGGCGTGGAGGTGACGCTGGATGAGGTGCAGGTGCGTAATGCTGCGGTTGTGGTGCAGGCGGGGCAGGGCATGGGGCGGCAGGCGCAGGTCGTTGCGCTGGCGACTGCGCTGACGGAGTCGGCGTTACGCAATCTGGCCAACGACGGCAGCTACTCGTACTCGGGTGGGGTGATGTCGCCTGCGGCGTGGGAGTCGGCGCGGGCGGTGGTGGTGGAGTCGATGAGGCTGCCTCATGATGGTGTGGGGTCGGACTGGGACAGTATTGGTTTGTTTCAGCAGCGTCCGAGCGCCGGGTGGGGGTCGGTGGAGGAGATCATGGACCCGGCTACGTCCGCGGCGACGTTCTACGACCGTTTGGCGGGCGTGTCTGGTTGGGAGTCGATGAGTGTTGCGGGGGCGGCTCAGGCGGTGCAGGTGTCGGCGCTGCCTGACGCGTATGCGCGGTGGGAGCCGGTGGCGCGGTCGTTGTTGTCGGTGCTGTCGACGGTGCGTTGCGCGGGTGGCTTGGCGTCGGGTGGTGTGCCGGCGGGCCTGGACGAGAAGCGCACCGAGGTGGTGACGTTTGCGCTGCAGCAGGTGGGTGATGCGTATGTGTGGGGTGCTGAGGGGCCGGATGCGTGGGATTGCTCTGGGCTGGTGCAGGGCGCGTATCGGCGGATCGGTGTGGAGCTGCCGCACTCGTCGGAGGCGCAGCGGCTGGCCGGGCGGGAGGTGTCGCCGATGGATGCTGTGGCTGGGGACATTATGTGGTGGCCGGGGCACGTCGCGATCTACCTGGGTGGTGGTGAGCTGGTGGGTGCGCAGACGCCGGCTCAGGGCGTGGTGCGCATACCTGTGTACGGCGCGCCGAAGTACATTCGCGTGATCGAATAGTGACCGGCTGGGTTCCCTGACGGCTCGCCGCCCGCGTGTGTGCGGGGGCCTGTCGCATATAAGGGGGCGAGACCGACCAGCGATCAGCGACTTGGAGGGAGGCGCCGCGGATGGGTGCTATCAGGAGGTTCTTCGACGGCTTTACCTGGAGGGGTAAGGCGGTGATGGGGCTGCTTGCGGTGGTGCTGGTGCTCGCGCTGGGGGTGGTGATTGGGCAGCGGTCGGCGGCCGGGCGCGTCGTCGCTGGCGGCGACGAGCCGACCGCTGGCGCGGCGGTTGTGCCGACGCTGGGTGTTCCGACGGGGCTGCCGTCGGCCCCTCCGGGGGACAGCCAGGACGTGCGGTCCAGCACGGGCGTGGACTATGGGGCCGGCCTGCCCAGGCTGGGCGAGTCGCAGTACGCGAGGACCAAGGACCCGGCGGTCTTTGCGGCGTCTGTGCGTGCGGCGCTGGGGTATGACTACTCGGAGTACCAGCCTGAGGATCTGATGGCTGAGGCGGACCGGATCACCACGGAGATGCTGGCCGGCATGGATGGCACGGACGGCCCACTGGGTGCCGAGGTGCATGACGCTTTGCGGGGCGCGGTGTCCAAGTCCGTGGATCTGGATGAGCTGGCGTATCGCGTGGACGCGAGGCAGCACGACGCGATCGACATTACGCGCGTGGAGACATTGTCGAACGAGGACCTGCACGCTGATATCGGCGACAACGCCTACCTGCAGGTTATCCGCAACAGGTCGGAGGGGATCTACCAGTACAACGTGTGGGCGGATCTGACGACGGAGGTGCAGGCGGTCGATGACGTGGCTGGCTGGAAGCGGACGGTGACGACTGGGGCGCACATCCTGGTGCACTGCCCGGACGGCGACTACTGCTCCCTGATCGGCATCGTCGGGCAGACCCGTGATGGGGAGGGCTCGTGACCACGACGACGGGCTCGCGGTCGCGGCTCTGGTGGCGGTTGCTGCTGCCCCTGCTGGTGCCGCTCGTGCTGGTGGTGGGCGTGGGCTTGACGTCGCCCGCGTACGCCGACGAAGTGGCGGACGGAGACAAGTTCGGCGGCGTCGTCGATAAGGCCGACGAGGATGATGCCCTGTCTGGCGGTGACCGCGTGCCGCTCGAGGGCACGTGGGGTGAGGACCGGCAGCCGTCGGGCCGGGTCGAGGACAAGACACCCGGTGCCTACGGGTCGGGCGAGTCGGGTGTGGTGCCGAAGGACAGCGGGGAGGACTCCGCAGGTGGAGGGACCGCGGGTGCGCCGGGTGAGCTGTCGGAGGATGCCGGCAGCGGCGTGGGTGACACGCTCAGCGGTGTCGGCGGATGGCTGGAGGACAAGGCGTCGGACCTGGTCGAGGGGGTCCAGGATCTTGCCGAGGATGTCGGCAATGTGGTGTCCACGGTCGGTGACTTGGTTGGGATGAGTATCCCGGAGGCGATTGAGGCGGTGATGGGCTCGGTCGCTGACTGGCTCGTCACGACGCTGGGGTCTGCGGCGGCCTGGCTGCTGTCGGCGCTGGTTCAGTTCGCCTTTGCACTGACGAGCGCGGATTTGGATGCGGAGTTTGTGTGGACGTGGGCGGGCAAGCTTTTCGCGATAGCGATACCACTGACACTGCTACTCGCTTTTTGGCAGCTTGCGTCGTCTGCGGTGCGTGGTCGGCCGTTGCAGGGGTTGCGGCAGGCGGCTGTGGGTGCGACGGCGGCGACTGCGGGCACGATGGTGGCGATCCCGATCCTGGCCGCGATTAGCACGGCGGTTGACCGGCTGTGTGTGGCGATGGCCGGGGACCTGGAGGCCCAGGTTAGCGACCTGGAGTCGGCGATCACGGACTTGTGGTCGCCGGCGACGCTGCGCGCGGTTGCGGCCGCGATGGACCTGGGTGTTGGTGTGGGCGTGCTGATGCTGGTGTTCGTCATCCTCGCGATCGTGACGGTGATCGCGGGCATTGGGCTGGTCATTACGCTGGTGCTGCGTGAGCTGTCGCTGTATGCGTGCACGGTGGTTCTGCCGCTGGCGATGAGCGGGCTGGCGGCGCGCACGTCGCGGCGGTGGCCGCGGCAGGTGATCTCCTGGCTGCTGGCGCTGGTCGTGTGCAAGTTGGGCGTGATCGTTGTCCTGGGTCTGGGGCTGACGATCCTCGCGGACCGTATTGGGGACTTCGGCGCTGAGGGCCTGGGCGTGGTCGCCTGGTTGGGTGACCTGGCTGTGGGTGTGGCGATGGTGCTGCTGGCCATGTTCGCGCCGTGGGTGTGCTTCAAGTTCCTCGACTTCCTCGGCGAAGAATCGATCGCGTACATGCAGGGGTCGGTGCAGGGCGGCGTCGAGCGTGGCGGCGAGGTGGTCGGGCAGACCACCAAGACGGTGCTTGCCGTGGCCGCGGCCGCGGTCGGCGGCATCGCGGGTGCGGGCGCCGGTGCTGGTGCCGGTGCTGGTGCCGGTGCTGGTGCTGGTGCTGGTGCTGAGGCTGGCGGCGCGGCGTCGGCCTCGTCCACCTCGGGGGCGACGTCGGAGGCTGCCTCTGCGACGGCTGGCGCACGCGGCACGGGAGTCGAGGGCGCGGCCGGTCAGACGATCGGTCAGGAGCAGTCCGCCGCCCAGGCGCCGGGGCAGGCGCCCGGTCATGCCGCCGCGCAGGCGGAGCCGGCCAGCCAGTCGGCCGCTGGGGAGGGCAAGGCGCCGGCGGAGGCGCCGGTAGCGTCGGTCGGTGAGCCCGCTGGCGGGCAGGTGGGCGCGTGGGCGGCCGAGCCCGCCCCGGCGGAGGCTCCTGCGGAGTCTGAGCCTGCTGCTGGGGACCGGGTGCAGGCGCCGTCTGTGGCGGAGGGTGCGAGTGGCCAGACGGTCCCGGCGGGTGCGCAGCCGGCGGGCACTGGCGCGGGCCGTGGTCGGCCTGCGCCCGTGGGCCGCAGGGGTGCCGGCGTGGGCCGGACAGTACCGTCACCGTCGGCCGCGTCCGGTGGCACTGCGGCCTCGCCGTCGGCACCGTCCTCGGTGCCGTCGCGCGGCGGGGACGGTGGCCCGGCGCAGAGCAGCTCGTCCGGGCGGCGTGGTGTGCCCGAGAAGCTCAATGACCTCGTCGGCCGTGCGCGGGCGATGTCGACGCGTCGCGATGGGGCCGGCCGGCGGCTGCCGAGCCCGGTGCCGCGTATGTATGGCGGTGGCTTCGGGCACGGTGCGCTGGAGGATGACATCCCTGGCTGGGAGGTGTCGTGATGCTGGTGAGTGTGCCGGCGCGCGTGCTGCTGCCGGACGTGGGATTGTGGGAGGAGATCACGGGCCTGTTCGCGCTGATTGGTGGGGTGCAGGCGGTGGTGCTGGTGGCGGCCACGGCGGGCGTGATCCTGGGCGCGGTCCTGTGGGCTGGTGGTCACGCCACCGGGCTGGGTGGCGTGGCGAAGGCGGGGAGGCTCGCGGTGGCCGGCTCGCTGCTGGTGCCGGTGGTGGCCATGGCGCTGCCGGGCTGGATCGGGTGGGTCATCGGCACGCTGTCGGGCGGGTGAGCCGGCGAGCGTAGTCGGGGGGTGCCCCGCACATGCGCGGTGTGTGCGCGTGTGCGGGGCACCGTCGCATATAGGGGTTGAGGCCGGCCCGCCCGGGCCGGCACGAGTTTCCCTACATTGGAGGAGCACCCATGAGCTTGGTGAATATCGGTCTGGCGGCAGCCGGGCTGGCGACGGACCTGACGACGGACGGGGCCACGGACGGCGCTACTGCGGGCACGGGCAACGGCAGTGGTTACACGCCGAACATCACGATCAACTGGGACTACTTCCCCTTCATGGGGCCATTGATTGAGGCTGTCGGCGGGTTCCAGGCGCTCGGCATCGTGCTGATGGTGATGTCGGTGATCGGCGCAGCGAGCATTTGGGTTGTTGGGCATTGGTTCGATTTGGGCCACCGTGGGACGCAGGCGAAGCTCGGCATCGCTGCGGCGTTCGTCGGAGGAGCGGTGATTGGCGGGTCGGCCGAGCTGGTCGGCTTCTTCGCCGAGGCGGGTTCCAATTTCTGATGGGTGAATGGTGATGAGTGACGTAGCCGGTGTTAGCGAGGTTTTCCCACGGCGGTCGACGCGTGGCGTGCTGCTGGGCCTGAGCGGCGCCCAGTGCTTGTGCCTGCTGGCGGCGGGTGTGGCGGCGGTCGGCGGGATGATCGGGCTGGGTCTGCCGGCCGGGCCGCTGATCACGTCCCCGCTGTGGGTGGGGCTGGCGGCTGCGGCACTCGTTCCCGTGTCCGGCAAGCCGCTGGTGGGCTATGTGCCGGTTGCGGCGGCGTGGGTGGGGCGCGGGGTGGCGGGGCAGCGCCGGTACGTCCGGCCGGTGTGGCGGACCCGCCCTGCGGGCACGCTGGCGCTGCCCGGCTCCCGCGCCCGCCTGCGTCAGGTGGTCGACGAGGCCACCGGCGCCGTCTTCGTCCACGACCCGTCGGCGAAGACATTGGCGGCGACGATCGCGGTGACGCACGGCCAGTTCATGGTGGTCGACGACGACGAGCAGGCCAGCAGGGTTAATGGTTGGGCGGCGTTCCTTGGCACGGTCGGCCAGTCCGGCGGGATCAGGCGGATCCAGACGACGGTGCGGTCGGACCCGGACGCGAGCGTGGGGGCCAGGGAGCACTGGCGCCGCTGGCCCACTAAGGCCCCGGAGGGGTCCCCGGCCCGCGTGTCCTATGAGGCGCTGCTGGCGGACCTGTCGGCGGCCACGGAGGTGCACCGGTCCACGATCACGATCGTCTTGGACCTGGAGAAGGTGAAGACGGCGATTCGTGACCACGGGGGCGGTATGACGGGTGCTGCCGCCGTGATGCGGTCGCGCATGCACGTGGTGGAGGAGGCTCTGCCGGCGGCGGGCCTGGAGCCGGCGGGCTGGCTCGGGCCGGACGAGCTGGCCCTGATCATCCGGGCCGCCTACGACCCTGCCAGATCCGTGCAGCTGGAGCGGCACCCGGAGATGATCGGAGCGCTGGACGAGGCGGGCCCTATGGCGGTTGAGGCCCACTGGACACATATGAGGACTGATTCGGGCTGGCACAAGGTGATGCGGGTGGGCTGGCCTCGCCGGCCCGTAGCACCTGGGCTCCTGCACGGCCTGCTGATGGTGCCGGGGGTCAGGATGACGCTCACGCACATCTATGAGCCGGTGCGCACCGACAAGGCGGTCCGGGCTGCGGAGCACGACGCTAACGACGAGGCTAACGCGGTCGTCGAGCGGCAGAAGCTGGGCCGTACCGAGACCGTGCTCCAGGCCCGCGACCGGCAGGCTGTCGATGAGCACCTGACCGAGCTGGACTCGGGGTGGACGGACGCCGACCACGTCGCCCTGGTCGTGATTGCAGCTGCCTCGAAGGAGGGCCTGGGACGCGCCTTCGAGGCCACCCGTGCGGCCGCGGGGCGGTCCGTGTTGCGGGTGGACACGATGATCGGGCAGCAGGATGAGCTCTTCGACGCAGCAGTCTTGCCCCTTGGACTGAAGGTGAGCTGATCATGCCCCGGATTGCATCGCTGGTTATTGGCGAGGAGACCTCGAAGCAGCGTCGGCGGCGCGTGGCCGCCGAGCGTGACCGCCGCCGGGACCTGGCCGCCCAGGAGAGGGCCGGCGCGGCCGCACAGCGCAAGGCGGAGAAGGCACTGTGGGAGGGGGATTACCTGCCCCGGCTGGGTGAGCGGCGGGCGCGCAGCGGCCGGCAGCTGCGCGAGGCCACGGCGGAGACCGAGCGGGCCACTACCAAGGTCCTGCGCACTGCATACCCGTTCATTGTGGACGACGGCCTCGGCGCCCAGGGGCTGGTGATCGGCCGGGACATCATGAGCAACCGGGCGTTCAGCTTCGACCCGTTCGTGTTGTATCGGCGTGGTTTGCTTACGAATCCGAACATCACGGTCGCCGGCGTGATAGGCACGGGCAAGTCCGCGCTGGTGAAGTGCCTGGCGCTGCGTGGTGTCGCCGCCGGGTACCGGACCTTCATCCCCGGTGACGTGAAGGGCGAGTGGACGGGTGTCGTGGAGGCGGTGGGCGGGACCGTGATCCAGGTTGGCGGCGCCAGCCGGGAGAGGATCAATCCGCTGGATGAGGGCCGGCGCCCCGACCGCGACGAGAACGGGCACATCGTGGATGATGAGGGGTGGCGGCGGATGGTCCGCAAGCAGCGCCTCCAGCTGCTGGAGGCACTGCTGGAGACACTGGCGGGAAGCCGGCTGGATGAGCGGGACCAGACCGCCCTGGCGGCCGCGCTGGACCGCGCCACCGGCCGCGGCGGCGAGGTATTGCTGCCGGTGGTGGTGGAGGAGCTGCTGGCCCCTACCGACGGGTGCGAGCTGCCCGCGGGCGTGCCCGATCGGGCGGAGATGATGCGCATGGGCCGCCGGGCCGGCCTGTACTTGCAGGGCATGATCCGCGGGGATGTGGCCGGCCTGTTCGACGGCCCGTCGACGTCCCAGTTCGACCCGGCCGCCCCGATGGTGTCGGTGTCGTTGGCCGGTTTCAGTGACGGCGACAAGGGCGTGCCACTGGTGATGACCTGCGCGCAGGCCTGGGTCGAGGCCGCCGTACGCGGCGGGGACCTGGGCAAGCGGTTCATGATCTACGACGAGGCGTCAAGGTTGATGTCGAGTCCCGGGTTGCTGGGACGGATGGCGGATGAGTGGAAGCTCGCCAGAAGGTGGGGCATCGCGAACGTCGTGGTGCTGCATCGGCTGTCGGACTCTGACGCGGCCGGCCCGGAGGGCTCACGGGAGCGTGCCCTGGCCGAGGGCTTGATAGCAGACACGTCGACGCGGGTCGTGTACCGGCAGGAGGCCGACCAGTTGCGCAGGACGACCGAGCGTCTGGGGCTGAATCACGTGGGTGCGGCGATGGTGCCGAGATTCAACCAGGGGACGGGGCTGTGGATGATCGGGCAGCGGTATTACGCGGTTGCCCATTACCGCACGCCGTGGGAGGCGGCCCTGACTGACACCGACGATGCAATGGGAGGCCGCGATGAGTGACCGCGATAGTGGCAGGTCTCAGGATGCGGGCGGCGCACTGCTGGCCGGTGTGCTGGCCGGAGTGGTGGTGGCGGCGGGCGTCTCGCTGTGGCTGGCGGCTCGCTTGGCGTGCTTGGGAGGCGCGTGCACGCCCAGGCGGTCGCCGGTGGCTGCGGTACTGTGGATGATGGTGGGCCGGCCGCCGGCGCGCGCGTGGGATGCCGATGGCATGAGCACCGGCGCCTTCTGGGCACTGGCGGTGCTGATCTTCGGTGTCGTGGTGGCTGGTGTGGTGGCGTTGGTGGTGCGGTTGCGGGGGCGGCTGGGTGGTGGCCGGCTGCGGCCGGCCGGCGGCCACGGCCTGGCCACGGCCCGCGACGTGCGCCGGCACTTCTCGGCGGCGGCGGTCGCCGCGATGATCTGGCTGCGCCCGGACCTGGAGCACCCGACCGCCCGGGACCTGGGCGTGATTGTCGGCACCACACCGTACGGTGATGTGTGGCTGCCCTGTGAGGACTCGGTGGCGATCTCCTCCCCGTCGAGGTCGGGCAAGACGCATCAGCTGATCATCCCGATCCTGCTGGGTTGGACGGGGCCGGTGGTGGCCACGTCGGTGCGCACGGAGCTGGCGGTGGAGACCATGGATGAGCGGGCGATGCTCGGGCCGGTGGCCGTGTTCGCCCCGGCCGTCCGCGTGGAGGACTTGACCGGTGTGTCGGGTCGGCTGCGCTGGTCGCTGACCTCGGGCTGCCAGGACCCGACCACGGCGCTGCGCCGCGCCAGTGCGCTGGTCGCCAACGCCGCGAAGGGTACGGAAAACGCGGACTTCTGGCAGGCGAATGCGCACAGCGCCCTGGCGGCGCTGCTGCACGCGGCGGCGATCTCCGGCGCGGGCGTGGACACGCTCGCACGCTGGTGCGCCGACCACCAACAGTCCAAGGCGGCGGTGAATGTGCTCAAGGCGGCCGGCGGCGCGTCTGCGGCATGGGGTGAGCAGCTGGAGGCGCAGATGCTGGGCGACAAGCGTACGGTGTCCAACATTTGGGCGACCATCAGCTCGTGCGTGGCGCTGCCGCTTATGGACCCCACGGTGCGTGAGGCACTGTCCCCGGCGCCCGGTCAGGAGCTCGACATCGCCGCCTTCTTGGCCGCCCGGGGCACGCTGTATGTGGTGGGGGACTCTCGGGCGGCTGCGGCGCCGATTGTGGCCGCGCTGATCGAGGAGGTCTACGCAGTCGCCCAGCAGGTCGCGAACCACTCCCCCGGCAACAGGCTGTGCCCACCGGTTGCGCTCGTGCTCGACGAGCTGAATAACATTGCGGAGCTGCCGAGCCTGCCGTCGATGATGAGCGCCGGCGGTGGCTCGGGCATCCTCACCGTGGTGGTCGAGCAAAGCAGAGCACAGTCTGAGGCGCGGTGGGGTGCCCAGACCGCCGCTGCTATTTGGGACAGCGCGACCGTGAAGATCGTGATGGGCGGGATCACGAGGGAGTCGACGCTGTCGGAGATCTCCGCCGCCCTGGGTGAGCGGACGGTGTCGCGGCGCACCACGCAGACCGGCCGCGGCCCGGTGTCGACCTCGCTGTCCGAGCAGCGCGAGCCGGTCCTGTCGCGCGGCGAGGTGCACGCGCTGGAGCGCGGCAAGATGCTGCTGATCAAGGCCGGCGCGCCCGCGCTGATCATGGACCGCGTCGACACCGCGACACTGACGCCCGCCGGGGCACCTGATGGACGCCGTATGGGCCGGGTCGAGGGGTGGCTGACCACCCGGGCGACCCGGCGGGCGGAGCGGCAGCGCCGGCCCGCGCAGGCGACAGCCGCGCCCCCGCCGCCTCCCCCACAGCCTCAGTCGGAGTGGGACCGTGTCAGATGATCAGGAAGGGGACCCGGTAATGGTGACTGTGTACGGCACTGCCAACTGCTTCCAGTGCACTGCCACGCAGCGGCGGCTGCAGCAGCGAGGCATTGAGGCGCAGGTGCTGGACGTGCGCCAGGATGCGGCGGCGGACCGGGAGGCGAGGCGGCTGGCGGAGCAGATCGGCGCCAGGCAGCTGCCGGTCGTGGCCGCCGACGGCCGCGTGTGGTCGGGCTACCGCCCCGACCAGATTGACGCCGTCGCCCGCGAGAGGCAGGAGCGGGAGATGGACATGAGCCGCACCATGGACCGGGACAGGGAGGCGGTCAGAGCATGACCCCCAACGAGTCTGAGCCCGGCGAGGATTGGGAGTGGCAGGTCGACGAACTCGTAGCATCGGCCCCGGAGCCGGCGGCCGGTGACGACGACCAGCAGGCCCCCGCCGGCCCACCGGCCGGTGCGCCGGCGATCACGGGCCTGGTGGACTGGTGGTCACTGACGCCGGCGCAGCGGGCGAGCGAGCTCGCAGCACTGCGACTGTGGGTCGGCCGCCTGGTCGCATGCTACAGGTGGGACTCCAGCACGGTGCCGGCGTGCTGGGAGCAGCATGAGGCCGCAATCCGGATGCTGGACGCGCTGCGCCAGTCCTACCGGTCGGCGCTGTCCCCGGATATGGGCGGGTCTGTGATGGTCGCCTGGCACCGCGACCTCGCATTCGTCCGGCAGGAGCTGCGCGAGTACTTCGCCGGGCTGGCGTGCCGGACCCGCCATGACCCCGTGTCGCATGATGCGGCGCTACAGTCGTGGGCGAAGGACATCGACGAGCACGGCAGGCTGGCGGACACGTGGATCAAGGGGCAGGAGAGGGCCTATCAGGCCTACCAGCGGCAGGCGCGGGACTGGGACCCGGGTCGGTCCTGACGGCCGCACCGGATTGGTCGACGGTCCGGCTGCTGTGGCAATGCGGCCACACCCAGGACCTTGACCTGACGGGTGTGCCGGGCCGGCTGAGGCAACGGCGCGCACAGTGGGAGGCGGTGCAGGGCTGCCCGCACTGCTGGGAGCACCTGACGGTCGGCACTGCCCTGCCTGAGGGCAGCGGGCTGCGGCCCATGCGCGTCGAGGGCGCCGAGCGCGTGACGCCGGGCCTGCCGGTGGCGCAGACGTGGCTGGAGCTGCTGGACCTGCACGGCGCGCGCGAGATCGAGTACGTGGGCCGCGAGCCGGCCCGCATCCAGTGGGTGGATGATGCCCCTGGCACGGTCGTGAGCGTGGTGCCGGGGCGTCGGCGATCGCCGCGGGGTGGACGGACCAGCCGGTGCGATGCTGGGGCGCGTGCCGGAGCGAGCCGGGCGGGCGTGTGGCCGGCGCTCCTGGCGCCCAGCTGGTTCTGGCGGGTGGCGCGGCTGCGGCCGGTGACCGCGCACGACTGATCGCGCGGGCGGGGCGTGGTGTGGCCGGGCCGGGCTCCACTGTGGTGATGGAGCCGGCCGAGCCGGTGCAGGTGTGGGTGCTGCCCGGGGCGCAGCTGACGGTCGGTGGTATGCCGCGGCTGGTGGCCACGACGACGCTGGCCACAGAGCAGGGGGTGCGTGAGGACGAGCGCGTGCCGGATGACCTGGGCCGGCTGCTGCGCCTCGCCGAGGCCCTGCCGGTGCGCCGCCGGGCCTGAGGTCACATCTCGGGCCGCTGGTCCGGGGCCGGGGCGGGGTCGGTGTCGGGCCGGGCGGCCTCGTCTGCGATACGGCGGGCCTCCGCAAGCCTCCAGGCGGCGATCTGCCGACGCGTTGCCTGGAACTTGGTCTCTTGCTCGCCGCTGATGGGGCGCACGCCGAGGGGGTCCATGTGCGGGGAGTCACCGTGCGTGCCGTCGGTGACGGCGTACAGGTCGCGGTATGCGGCCACAGCGGTGGCCGCCTGCAGCCAGGCGGCGCGGCGGCGCGGATCGGTCGGTGGTACGCCGAGGGCGCGTGTCCAGGGCTGGCGCTCACGCAGCGCTGTGGCGAGTACGTGGGCGGCGCGGGCGTTGATGCGGTCGGCCCGCTCACGCAGTGCGCGCTGGGCGTCCGGCGTGCGCGCCCACCCGGGCTGGATCAGCCCGGCGATGTAGGTTCCGCCGCCGGTCTCCTCACTCATGGGCGTGTTCTGAATGATCCTGTCGGCGAGGTCCTGGACGGGACGATCGGGGTCCAGCGGCGCCTGGGCGAGCAGGGCCGGCACGAGGTCACGCAGGTTGAACTGGCCGCCGTCGCGCGCCTGCATGAGCTCCAGCAGGGCCTCATAGTGGGGGTCCTTGCGCAGCTGCTCGTGCTGCTCTTGCGGGATGAGGCGGGGTAGCCGCTGGTCCCAGCGGCGATCTTCGCGGACGTGGCCGCCGTCGCCGCTGGTGATGGTGTCGTACTCGTTGGCGAGCTGGCGCACCGTGTTGGCCCGCTCGTTGGCGTCGGCGGCGGACTCGCGGGCGGTGCGGTCGGCGCCGTCGCGGCGCAGGATCTCGGCCATGACGGCCAGCGCATCGGTCGGCGTGCTGCTGCCCACATCGCCGATGTCGGCGGTGTCGGGCTGGGGGTCGTCGACGACCACGTGCGCGATGTTGGCGCCGCGCGCCCGGCTCATTGCCACGTACAGGCCCTGGCGGGTGAGCGTTGAGTCGACGATGGCGTGTGCCCGGTCGACGGTGCGCCCCTGGGACCGGTGGACGGTGGTGGCGTAGGCGAGCTCGACGTCGGCGGCGACGTATGCGGCCGGCAGGCTGATCGCGGCGGCGGTGGGGTCTGCGGCCGGGGTGACCAGCAGGGAGCCGTCGGCGCGGGCGGCGACGACGTCCCAGGCGGCCCCGTTGTGCACCTTGTGGTCGCCGACGCCCAGGTGGTGGGCGTTGCGGCGGGTGACGATACGGTCGCCGGCCGAGGCGTGGGTCTTGTCGTGCAGGGCCACCTCGCGGCCACCGACCTTGCCGTCCGCCTTCAGGTCGGTGCGGGCGCGCTCGTTGAGTTCGGCGACGGTGTGGTTGTCGGCGGCGATCATGATGGAGTCGACTCCGGCGTCGACGTCGGCCCGCCATGCCCGATAGGCGGCCTCGATGACTTCCTCGCGCTCACCGGATGTGACGCAGTCGTGCTCGTCGTAGGCGCGCAGCACGGAGGCGTCGCCTGCACGCAGCAGCAGCGACGCCTGCGCCTGCCACTCGTCGGCGAAGCGGTGCACCGTGGTCAATGTGGCGGGGTCGGGGTGGTGGCGGGTGAGCTTGCCGAAGGCGCCGCCGGCCTGGACGGCGCCGAGCTGGTCGGGGTCGCCGACCAGCAGCACCCTTGCGCCGGCGGCGCTGGCGCGGGAGACGATCTCGGCCAGGGGCAGGGTGGCGGCCATCGATGCCTCGTCGACGATGACCAGCTGGCCGGCCCGCAGGGGGCGGCGCCGTGCTGCTGCGCCACCAGCCATTGGGCGGTGTTGGCCGTCTGGATGCGGAGTGACTGGCCGAGCACGTCGGCTGCCGCCGCGGAGGGGCCAGGCCCACGACCTGCCCGTAGTGGGCCTGCCAGGTTTCGGCCAGGGCGGCCATGGTGGTGGTCTTACCGGAGCCGGCCGGGCCGATGAGCACGTCGACTGGGCTGGTGGAGGACAGGACCTTGGCGACGGCGGCCGCCTGGTCGGGCAGCAGCTGCCTGCCGTCCTGGCTGCGCCAGGCGGCCACCGCCTGCCTCGCGCCGGGGATGGCCGGTGCGCCGGCGGCCTGGGAGGCGCGCAGCAGGTAGTCCTCGGCGTCCAGGAGGTCCTGGGTGACCCACAGGGCGGAGTGCTCGCGCTCGAACCGGCTGGTGCCGTCCGGGCGGCGCCACCTCGCCGGCGTGTGGGCGCGGTCGACCCTGTCGATGCGCACGCACTTGGCGGTGGCGGCCGCGCACAGCCTGACGCGTAGGGCGTCGCGGTCCGCCGCCGTGGCGAACCTGATGGACCGTAGCGTGCGCTCTGCCTCGGCCCTGATGTTCCAGTCCGACCACGACGGCCTAGCGCTTTGCAGGACGGCGACGACGTGGTCGGCCATCTCCTCGATGCGCTGGTCGGTGACGTCGCCGCTGCGGGCGGCCGGCGGGAGCATGCCGGGCCAGCCGGCCGGCGTGCCCGGCACCTGGCGGGGGCGGCCGACGACGCCGCGCAGCGGGTCCGGGCCGGCGACCTCGACGGCCCGGCGGCGCCAGTCCGCGGTGAGCTGGGACAGGGGCCGGTGCTCCTTCGCCATGCGGGTGTCCGCCCACGCTTTCCGGTCATTGTCCCAGTGGCCGGAGGCATCCCCGTCATCGCGGGCGGCGTCAATGGCGGCATGACGCTGAGAAAACTCTTCGATCAGCTCGTTGCTGATGCCGTCGATCTGGTACTGGGTGCGGCCCGTGCGCGAGAGAGTCCGGGCGGAGAATGACACGCCCAGGCGGGCGCTGAGGGAGTCCATTAAGTAGTTGTCGTAGGCCTCCGACAGGGCGACGATGGAGGGGAACAGGGCGCCGTTTGAGTCGAGCGTGCGCCACTTTCCATCCTCGGCCGCCTGCACCCGGTTCGCTATAATCAAGTGAGTGTGTAAATGGGGGTCTCCGGCGCGGGAGTCCCAGTGGTCGAATGCGGCGGCCACCATGCCGCGCGTGAGTTCCTGGGATACGCCACCGGCCCCGATCCGGGTGCGGATTGTGTCGGCCTCCATAACCTGCACGGTCTTGGCGATTGCCTCGTGGTGGGCTGCCTCCACCTGCTCGCGGATTCCCTGGTCGCCGAGCGCCCATAGGACGGATACGCTTTTCGGTGGGGCAAAGGTGTGGTCGAATGCGTGCACGGCACGGGCGGCGGCGGCTTTAGAGGTGGACCGGTCGATCTGTTTCTCGCGGGCCTGACGCTCCTGCTCGGTGAGATTCTTCGGCAGCTCGCGCCGTAGAATATCTGCACGCTCCTGCGCCGTGAGGTGCTTCGGAAAGGCGCGCCCGAGCGGTTTTTCGGTGAGCGGGTCGCGGCCCTTCTCGATGAGGGTGCGTAGTTGCTCGGCGGAGACAATATCGCCGGGCCTCAGTTTCGCCGGCGCCGGGTTCGCTGAGCTCGGGTCGTCTCCGAGTCCAGTAATGCCGGTGCCGACCCATCTACCTGGTGGCGTGCCGCCGTCGGTGTAATAGCGGCTTGACCCGTAGGCGGCCGCCGGCTGCGCGCCGGGACCGTCGGCCACGGACTCGACCAAATAGTCGACGATTGACTGTCCGGGCCGGCCGCGGTCGTAGAGCTGCCGCATAGTGATCACGCGCGACCACCCCCCTTAGTGGCAATCCGGTGCGTTTCACAAGGCCATTGATGACCGCACTCAACACACATGTCTTCCAAGTCGGGCGCATGCAATTCTGCTATTGCCTGGCAGGCGCGTGCGGCCGGCGTGACGGCGGCGGCCCGCGTGCGGGCGACCTTGCGGGCGTCGAGCCGGCACCCCTCGGTGCAGTACTTCTGCGTAGACCGCGCGGGCGCGAATACTTTTCCGCACGCGACGCAATGCGCAAGCTGGCCGGTTTTGTGAGCGTTTCTGGCGCCGGTCGGCTTGACCTTCTTACCGGCGACCTCTTGTCGCCGGGCGTAGCGGCGGCGCCGCTCTGCCCGCCGCCGGCACGCCGGCGTGCAGTACCGCTGGCTGTTGCGTGCTGGCACGAAGTCCGTCTTGCAGCCGGCGCACTCGCGTGCCTGGCTGCGGCGGCGGGCGCGGGCCTGGGCGGCGCAGGCCGCCGAGCAGTACAGGGCGTCCGCGCGGCGGGCGAGGAAGGCCTGCCCACACACAGCACAGGTACAGGTGACGTAGGTCACTTTTAGGCTCCTTCGGTGCGGTCCGGGCTCACCCCCTATATGCGACGGCTCCCCGCACACGTGCGCGCGGGTGACCCCTACCAAAGTGCGTCCTTTGCGTGGCAGTGCCAGATGTGCCTTGCTTATCTCAGGAGGAGGTGGGCTTATGGGCGTGCGGCGGCGGTGAGGCGGGGCTGGAAGGCGGGCGGAGGTGGGTAGGGCGGGCTCAGCTCGGACTGGCTGGTAGGTGGGGTGTTGCTGGGTGGTGAGGGTCCGGGCTGAGGCCGTCCGGGAGGGGCTGGGAGGTGAGGTGGTGGTTAGTGCGCGGCGGTCGGCCGCCCTGGGCGAGCACGGCGGGCGGCGACCGATGCGCGCGTGGTGACCGGTGTGGGCGGCCGACCGCCGCGCCCGCCGCGGACCGTTTTTGACCGCCTGGTCTGTGGATAACCTCGCGCGCACGTGCGGGACGGTGTCGCATATAGGGGTTGTGAGCACACAACACGAGAACACTTCACCAGGCATCCGCCGGCCGCTGGCCGGCATTAGTCCCCGCGCGGTGATCGCCGTCGCCGTCCGCGTCATGGTCGCGGCCATAAGGGCCGTAGCAGTATTGGCCTTGACCGAGCAATTCATCGTGCGTGCACCATTGGGCGCGATTGACAACGCGTTCCTCGTTGCCGTCGGGGTGACGTTTGCGGCGGTCTGGGCTGTCACCGAGGTGCCGCGCGTGCTGACCCGCCGGCATGTCCCGGCCGGCAGCGCCATGGCGGTCGTGTGCGACCTGACCTATTTCGTCGTGTGGGCGGCCGCGGCGCTTAGCGGGATGACGATCCCCGGCGTCGCCACCGTACTGCTCGGCTTCCTGGCAGTGGCACTGATCGGCTACCGGCTGGTAGCAGGCCTTCTATTATCGGCATTCAACGCTTGGCACTTGCTTCCAGGCGCAATTGCCGTGGCAACGTTACTCATTGCGGACATGCCTAGCGGGCCAGTCCCCGCGATTGACGTGTACGCGGTAGTCATCTGCGTGATGTTCGGCATGGCGTTTGCGATCATGCCGACGTTGGGATCACTTCTGCGTCGCCAACTGCGCCCGGCGCGCTAACGCAGTATTCGAGGAAGGAGAGACTGATGAAGCGCAGAGTTCGCACACTGGACTTCGACATTGAAGACATGGGCGCGGTCCCGGAAGTCGAAGGCGCGGTCCCGGTCACGCCTATTTATGTCGTCGACGGAACGTCGGTGACCGACCCGTGGTCGGGCCACTGGATCGAGCGCACAGACGGCAGTACGGCGGGACTCCTGAGACTCGCCAGAAAAGCGGAACGACCGATAGACGTAAGACTCAACGGAGATTGGGTGAGAGTGTGGCCGGACGGCGCGGTGCTGCCGGTGCGTGAGCCGGCCGCCCTTGCGCGCCGGAAAGCACTCAGAAAACAGCGATGGCGGGAAGTCCGTAGGCAGCATGCAAAAGCACGGCTCTTGATATTCAGCCGAAGCATGCGCGATAAGGTGCTACGCCGCCGGAACGATGACGACGACGATGCCGTCGAGAGTGAGTAGTCGCCAGCGCAGAAATCATGGCCGGCCAGCCGGGAACTATGTCTTGGGTGGCCGGCCTTTTGCGTAAGGTTCGATATCAACGGAAGGTGGGTGCAGCGTGACGGCAGGGAGGCTGTGCACAGGCCGTACAAGCGCGACTGTGACCGCCTGCGAGCCGTTGGTGACGTGCGGCCTGTGTGCAGGCGGTCCCAGCCCCACCAGGGTGCCGATGGCGTGCTGGCTGAGGGGCTGTGGTCAGGACGCGCCGCCGCGTCGTGGGCGGAGCCCGCGGCGGCGCTGGGCTGTCCATCGGCCCCGGGCGGGTCCCGCTGTCCATCCTGTGCGTCGCCGCCGGCCCCGGCGATAGCCGGCGGCGTCCACAGGTGGGCAGGGGGCTCCACCGCGCCGCCCGGCTACAGCTCAGCTGTCGGTGGCTTGGCGTACATGCCGGTAGACGCTTGCGCGGCTGACGCCTATTGCGCGGGCGATTTCGGTGGGTGTGGCGCCGTCCTCCTGCATCGCCCGGGCGGCCTGGTCGCGCTCGGGGGTCCAGACGGTGGGGCGGCCGATGCGCTTGCCACGGGCTCGAGCGGCTGCGAGGCCGGCGGCGGTCCGCTCGGCAGTCAACGACCGCTCGAACTCCGCCAAGCCCGCGAAGACCGTGAGCGTGAGGCGGCCGGTGGCCGTCGACGTGTCGATCGCCTCGTGCAGCGACCGCAGGGTGATCCCATCGTCTGCGAGCTGGTCGACGGTGGCCACTAGGTGGCTTAGGGAGCGGCCTAGCCGGTCTAGTCGCCAGATGATGAGGGTGTCCCCGCTCGTGAGGCTGGCTAGTGCGGCGTCGAGGCCGGGCCGGGCGGTGAGTGCGCCTGATGCCACGTCGGTGTGGATGGTCTGGGCGCCGGCGGCGGCGAGGGCGTCGACCTGGAGGTCGAGGGACTGGCCGGGGGTGGACACGCGGGCGTAGCCGATGGTGGTCATGGATCTATGGTGCGCCGGCGGCGGCCGTGCGGTCGGCTGCTCGTCGGGGTTTTGGTCACGGGTTTTGGACAGCGTTTGCTCGGCGTGTCGCGGCTGGCGGGTGGGGTGTTCTTTTTCGGCCGGTTTTGAGACGGCGCGTTGCCCCTGGGGTGGCCGGCCCCGCGCCGGCCGCCCCAGGGCGGCTGCTAGATCTCGGTGGGGACCGTGTTGGGATCGATCTCCCACGGGGCCTCGTCGTATCCGGGCAGGTAGCTGACCACGGTGTCGCGGAGCGAGCGGCAGAACGCGGCGGCGACCGAGGTTTCCCAGCCGGGCGCCTCGCGGGCGTTGTACTCGTAGCAGCTGATGGCCTTCAGTACGTGCACCGGCTCCCAGAAGTGGTGGGGGGCGCGGTACTGGTAGATGCGCACGTCGTCCTCGTTGTAGCGGGCGTTGACGGAGTCGACGTTGGTGTCGAGCAGGACCTGCCCCATGCGGTCCCGGTTACTGCGGTCGACGTCGATCACGGCGTCGCCGGCGATGACCGTGAGCCCTCCGGTGCTGTAGCGGATCGCCGCATCGATGAGGACGTTGATGTGCTCGTCGCTGAGCGTGTAGCAGGACATTGGAGACCCCTTCGGAGTTCGCGGGGCGGCCTCTCCGCCCCTGACACCTCCACTATACATTGCGGGGATGTATTACGCAAGGGGATTTGCGCTTGATCTAGCGGATTTACTCCCGCCGTCTACTGCTGGCGGCTGGGGCGGGCCCCCCAGTTGCCGCGGCCGGGCCGGCTGGCGGCCCACGTGCGGACTTCGTCGGCGTCCCATACGGGGGTGCGGCCGACGTGCCGCCTCGGGGCGGGGGCGCCGGCGTTGCCGCGGGCCGCGTAGGAGCGCCAGGTGCGCGGGCTGACGCCGATGTGCTCGGCGCACTGGGAGGCGGTCCACTCCTCGGCGGGTCCCTGGCGGGGGCTCATGCGACCTCCTTTGTGTGGTGCAGGGCGGCGGTGGGGATGGCCCAGTTCCGCCCGATCTTGCGGGCGGGGAGGGTGCCGGCGGCGATGCGGTCGCGGACGGCCTGGCCGGTGATTCCGAGCGCGTCGGCGGCCTCGGTGACGCCCACGGCGTCGAGGCTGTCGACGGCGTCGATGCCGGCGCGGCGGTCGAAGACCTCGGTGGGGACCACTTCGATGGCTTCGAGGGCGCCGAGCGGTGCGGCGAGGGCGCGGGCGATGGTGATCGCCTGCCCCAGGTCCGCCGCGTCTAAGGTGATGGTCGCGGCCCACGCGCCAGGGGCTCCACTGGCAGGGCTGACCGACGGGTGGAAGTCGGTCAGGCCGTCCATGATCGTGTCGATGGCGTCATCGTCGTTGACCGGGCTGGCACCGCCGGGAGCGACGGTGAGGATGGCGTTGTACTCCATGTCATGCCTTTCGATTTGCGTACACCAAGATAATACGGGACATACTTTGTGTGTCGCAAGCAATCGGGTGGCCCGGCTCGGGAGGGTGTCCCGGTCGGGCCGCCCGCCTTTACTTGTGCGGCCACTCGAAGCCGTCGCGCCGGAGCGCGGCCAGGCCGTTGCGCAGACTTCGGCGGTCGGAGGCGGTGCCGGCGAAGGTGGTTACCCTCCGGCCGTCGCGGCTGACGACGATGTGCCCGCGCTTGGTTGTTCGAATGTCGTAGCCGTCCTTCTCGGCCGCCTTGAGGATCTTCTTCAGGTCCTTGTCCACAGCTTCTCCTTTCGGTTGCCCCGCGACACCTTTATTATACATCGCTGGGATGTATTTAGTAAGGGGTTCTTGCTCCGCGTAGTGCTGGCACGCGTTGTTGGCGGTGGCCGCTGTTAGGCTGGTGGCGCCTTCTCCGGCACCTTCTCCCGGAACACCCAGTGTCCTTGCCGGGGAAGAGGGAGGCCAGGGAGGAGGTGGGGGCCGTGTCCAAGCCGAAGGGTAGGCATGTCAAAGTCCGCAAGGGCAAGGGAATGGCCCGGCAGCTGAGCGAAGTCTTCGAATCTCTCGCTCATCTGGTCCGGGCCATTGGTGTCCTTGTGGATGCCCTCGGCAGGTGGTTCATCTGACCCGTCTGCCTCGGGGAGTCATCCGGGTTAGCTCCGGGTGGCTCCCCACCATTATGCGTTCCCGGGCGGCCGGCTGGCAAGAGGAATCGGTTGACACGACAGTCGATTCGGCGGGCCGGCAACGCAAACTCGCGCATAGATCCATCCCGTCCGTATCCCCAGCCACCCGAACCGGACCCCAGCGCGCGGCGAGTGAGTCCGGGCCGGTGAGTGGCTTACCTGTACCGGGCTCGGTGGTAACCAAAGCTGTTCCCGTGTGGGAGGCGGGGTCAGCGTAGGGTGCCGATTGCGGCCTGCTGCTGCGCGGGGCTCACGCTGAGGTAGCGGGCGGTGGTGGCCAGCGAGGCGTGTCGCATGAGCACTTGTACGACACGTGAGTCGACGCCATGGGTCAGGAGTTCTGTGGCGAAGGCGTGGCGGAGCTGGTGTGCGGTCGCCTGTATGCCTGCGCGGTGCAGCGCGTCGGCAATGACCTTGCTGACGCTCTTGCCGGTGATGGGCTGGCCTGGCCGGGTTGGTGACGGGAACCAGTACCCCTTCCCCGGCCGCTTGGCAGCTTCGGCGGCGATGCGTGGGTGCAGGGGCAGGGTGTCGGTGCGGCCGCCCTTGCCTGTGACGGTGAGCGTGCCCTGGCCCGTGTCGACGTCCTCGCCGCGTATCTTCGCGATCTCGTGCACCCTCAGCCCCTGGAACGCCGCTAGGAGGATCTTCGTCCTTGTGTCTGGGCGCAGATCGAGGTCTAGGAGGTGGTCGAGCTGGGCGCGGGTGATCGGCCGCGGTCGGCCTGCGGGCATGCGGGGCCGCTCCAGGGCATCGGTGGGGTCGTCGTCACGCCGGCCGGTGCGGATCAGCCACCTGCACCATGCTCGCACGGCGCTGTAGTAGGTGTAGCGGGTGCCCGGGCTCGACGCCCGGGCGAGGAACCGCTCAATGTCGGTCGGCATGAGCGAAGCCGGGTTGGTGCCAGCGGTGTGGGAGGCCTGGCGGATGACGCGGGCGCGCTCGGTGATGGTCCGGGCCGCAAGGCCTTTCGCGCGCATGGCGATCACCCACTCGTCAACATGGTCGGTGGCTGACGGATGGTCGGGAATGCTGGTGTGCGTGTCCATGGCCGGATTCCCGCGCTCGAGTCGGCTGACGGCAATGCCGGTACAGTCTGGATGACTATTCGGGCTAGTCGGACTAGTGGGGATAGTCGGGCTAGTTGCACTAGTCGGGCTAGAGGGGCTAGAGGTGGCACGGCATGGGGCCGGGCATCACACGTGCGGTGCCCTGCCCCATGCCGTCGGCTGCTGGCTACTGGCTTCGGCCGATCTGTCCCTTGGGTGTCGGCTTGTAGGGCAATCCTTCGTTGAGGCGCCGCTCGGAGTCAATCACCGCCTCCTCGATGACTGCGGCGATCCACTGGCTGAAGTGCCTATAGGGCTGGTCGACGTCGGCGACGCTCTCGGCGCGCCACGCGGTGCGGGCGCGGCCGAGCACGTTTGCGTCCATCCAGAGTGACAGCTGCTCCTTCCCTGCCCGCCCGCTAGCTCCGCTAGTGCGGCCAGTCCGGCGAGCGGAGTTAGTCCGACTAGTCATGTCGCTTCCGATGGTGAGGGCGGCGGGGTCCGGCCCGGCCGCCTTTGGGATGGTCATGGGCTTGCGGGGCCTGGGTTGTGGCTTCACTTGGTCTCCTGGGTGAGGTGGCGTGCGACGGCGTCGAGGGCGAGCACGTAGTCTCGGCCCTCGTCGCGGGGGACCGGTACGCGGTTGGTGGCCGCGGTGGCCACGATCTCCCGCTCGGGGAGCGGGTGATCGATGATCTGGCTGCCATAGGTGTCCTTGAGGATGTCCCTCCAAACGCCGCGGTCGAGCCGGTCGCTTCTCCACTTGTTGATGAGGATTCCCGCGGTCTGTAGGTGCTGGTTGTAGTACTTGCGGACGGTGCTGATGGTGTCCGTGAGTTGGTCGACGCCGTCGACGGAGCTCGTGCGTGCCTCGGTGACTATGAGCACGCTGTAGGCAGCGGTCAGCGCCCCTAGTGTGAGCGCGCCGAGCGAGGGTGGGCAGTCGATGAGCACGGCGTCGTAGTCGCTGGTGGCGCCGTCGAGTGCGGTGCGCAGTATGTGCTCGCGGCCGGCGCTGGTGTCGGCCTCGCGGGCGGCCAGGGCTCGCTCGGCGGGGACTACGTCGATACCTGGCCAGGCGGGGCCGGCTGGTGTGATTGCGGCGGTGATGGCGCCTGGGCCGGCCTGGCCGGTGGCCACGGCCACCAGTACGTCGTTGAGCGTGCGGCTGTCGTGGTCGAGCTCGATGTCGAGGATTGCCGTGGCGTTGCCCTGTGGATCGCTGTCGATCACTAGGACGCGCTGGCCCATGGCCGCGAGCCTGGCGGCGAGGTTGACTGTGGTGGCGGTTTTGCCGACGCCGCCTTTCTGGTTGGCTACTGCGATGATCTGGGTCATATTGATTGTCTTTCGGTTGCGGTGAGTTGGTCGAGCTCGTTGAGTAGGTGGTCGATGTAGGCCTCGGCGTGGTCGCGGAGGTGCTGCTGGGCTGTCCAGCGGGTGCGGGCGTCGCCTTGGTTGCAGGCGTCGAGGGCGGCGCGGATCTCCGTGATGGTGGCGGTCATCGCATGAGGGCGGCGAGGCCGACCATAGCGTTGAGCACCACGACGTCGACCACGATCAGTGCTGTTGTGGCGCTGTGGCGTTCGTCGGCGGGCATGGACCGCATGGTGCGGATGCCGACGATATTCGCGGCGGCGCACCCGATGACGAGGATGGCGATGAGGATGATGGGGATCATGGTCACCGCCTTTCAGAACGGGGGCTCGTCACCGAAGCTGGTGGCGCCACCAGTGGCCCAGGGGTCATCCGCGGCGCCGCCGGCCGGGGCGTTGTAGCTGCCCTGCTGGCCGCCCTGGCTGTATCCGCCCTGACCGCCCTGGGAGCTCTGGTAGCCGCCCTGCTGGCCGCCACCCTGGCTGTATCCGCCCTGCTGGCCTGCGTTGTAGCCGCCGCCCTGCTGGCCTGCGTTGTAGCCGCCGCCCTGCTGGCCTGCGTTGTAGCCGCCGCCCTGAGAGCCCTGGTTGAAGCCGCCCTGGCCGCCCCCGCGGGGCTGGCGGGTGACCTGAGCCTTGGCGTAGCGCAGCGACGGGCCGATCTCGTCCACCTGCATCTCCACCACCGTGCGGTTCTCGCCCTCACGGGTGGTGTAGGAGCGCTGCACCAGGCGGCCCTGCGCGATCACGCGGGTGCCCTTGGTCAGCGACTCGGCCACGTTCTCCGCAGCGTCGCGCCAGACCTGGCAGCGCATGAACAGGGTCTCCCCGTCCCGCCACTCCTGGGCCTGCCGGTCAAAGCTGCGCGGGGTGGAGGCGATGGTGAAGGAGGCGACCGCCGCCCCCGAGGGCGTGAAGCGCATCTCGGGGTCCGCAGTCAGATTCCCGATAATCGTGATGACGGTATCGCCGGCCATTGCTTGTCTCCTTAGAAGATCGTGTAGTTGACGATGCTTTGGATGTCTTCCGCTGCTTCGGCAGACCGGGTGGTCGCGAGGACGTCGTCGATCTGCTCGAGAGCGTCGGTGAGGCGGTCGATCTCGGTGAGGAGGGCCTGGATGTCCTCGGGTGCGTGGGTGATCAGATCCATGTCGGCGGCTTGGGACCTGGTTGTGTGCTCCACCACGACCTCGTCGTCCTCGTAGTCGACGCTGAGGTCGGCCAGGCTGGTGCCGACGATCGCAATGGGCCAGCTGCCGGCGCGGACGGTGTAGCCGTCGAGGTCGGGCGCCCAGGGGCCTGCTGTGGCCGCGTTGAGGCGGGCGCGGATCGCGTCCAGGTCAGGGGTAGTAGTTGTTGCGGTCATGATTAGGCTCCTTGGCGGCTGTTGCTGTCTGTTGGTCGAGCTGGGCGGCATCAGATAGTGCCTCCCAAATACGTGCGGTAATAGTTTCGTGCTGCCTCGTAGTTGGTGCGGCCGGTGACGCAGCCCTCTTCGTCATATGCCAGCCATCCGTCACCGTCGCGGCGAAGCAAACAGAGGATGAGGACGATGAGAATGCGCATGGGAGGGTGCTTCCTAGATGTCCAGGAGCGTGAGCTCCTGGTGAGCCTGGTTGATGGTTTGGGAGTTGGGGTGCGGGCGTCGTGTGCGCATGTCAGGCGGCCGCCTTCGTGGTGAGTACCTGGACGTCGCTCGCAGTTTCGAGTAGGTGCTGTACCTTCTCGATCTTGCGGAGGTTGTCTTGCATGGCAATCTCTCCGTCGGCGACGCGGTCGCGCACGACGTAGGCCATTTGGTCGAGTGCTTCCATCAGCAGGAGTTGCTGGTCGAAGTTGAGAGTGATGGTCGTGGTCATTGCGGGTTCTCCTTCAATTCGTTGCAGGGTCGTTGAGGAAGTCGTAGATGGTGGTTTGCCGGTTCTGGTGGGGGTCGGTCTGCGTCTTGGTTGAGGGCGCCGTGGCGGATGCCGGCTTCCCAGACATGCGCCCGATAGCGCGACTAGCGGCGCTAGATGCACTAGTTGCGCTAGTTTGGTTACTCGGACTAGTGCGGCTAGTCGTGGGTGTCGGCGTATTCCTACGGGTCATGTTGGTCACCTCAGTCCAGGGGGAGGCGCCCGACGGACGGGTCGCGGTGGGCGGGGATCATGGGCGGGGCCGGCTCGGGAACGGTGAGCCGGGCCAGCCCGCGCAGCTCGTGGGGCAGCGACTGCCGGGACGCTGCCGCCCGTGTGCAGAGCCAGTGGGTGGTGAGCACGCTGATGTGCTCGAGCCACGCGATCAGGAGGTGAGCGAGGCCCGGGGTGCGGACTTTTAATCCGAAGGTCGTGGGTTCGAGCCCCACGGGGGGCACCTCACGACGGGCCGGCACATACTGGGTCGGCACATACCGTGCCGACTGCCGACAATCCTCACTCAGCTAAGGCGCGCTCGGGTATGCACATGCTCGGGCGACCGATATGAGAGCCGCAGGCGCGGGTGACGGTGAGGATGTCGACCCGGAGGTCGAGGGACTAAGCGGCGGTGGGCACTCTCGCCTAGCCGACGATTCGTACGTTCTGGTCGCGGTTCGCGCGCCTGTGGTTGACGGCTCGTACGTTCTCGCGACGGTTCGTACGTTCTGGTCGACGATTCGTACCGTTCGGTGACGGTTCGTACGGTAGGGGTACTGTGCTGTCTCCACACTTCTGGGACGGTTGAGTCTCATGACTTCTGGGACGGTTGAGTCTCATGGGTTTTGGGACGGTTGGGAGCGGGGTGAGCGGGGTGGCCTGCTGATGATTCTGTTGGGTGGTTTGGAAGCGTTGATGGTGGCCCGGCTGTGGGTCTGGGCCTGGGTGGGCTGGGGCCAGGGGATCGCGGCGAAGTGTGTTCCGGCCTGGTCGTAGAGGTCCAGGCGGGTGGGGTACTGGCGGAACTCGATTGTCTGGCCGGCCATGAAGGATCCGACGTAGATGATGCGGCCTTTGTAGGTCACGGTCCCGTTGCTCAGGGACTGTCTGCTGGTGATGGTGGGGTCGGTGCTGGCAGCCTGCGGCAGGCTCAGCGGCACCGGCCCGGATAGCGCGTCAAGGTTGATTGGGGAGGGATTGGGCAGGGCCCGGGGGACCTGGTGCCACACGCGTATGGGGGTTATGGATATTCCCAGCCCCTGGTGCTGGCGCTCGGTGTTGTAGTAGGCGGTGAAGTGCACCAGTCCGGCGTTTAGGTCCTCCAGGGTGGTGTAGGGGTGCGCTGCCAGCCACAGCTGGAGGGGCTTATGGGAGCTTTCGACCTTGCCCTGGGTCTGTGGGTGACCGATGGCGCCGCTGATCGGACGGATCCCCAGGCTGGCCAGCCACCTCTCTGTCCGCCCGAATCCGGTGGTGCGGTGAGTGTTGAAGGCCCTGCCGTTGTCGGTCAGGATGGCTGCGGGCCGCCCCCAGGAGTCGAACGCCTCGGACAGGATCTGGCGTGTGGCCTCATGCGTCTCCCCGCCCCAGGCCGCCTTGAGCGCCACCAGCACCCTGGAGCAGTCATCGATGACCTGGTAGATGGTCACCGCACGCCCCTGGATACTCCACTCGATACCGTCCAGCTGCCACAGCTCGTTAGCGCTGGTACGCGTGAACCGCTTGAAAGACACCCGCGGGCGCTTGCGTGGCGCCGGGACCACCAGCCCCATGGCCCGCATGCGCCTGGCAATAGTCGCCCGCGACGGGGCCGGGTTTGCCCCCGCCCCGGACAGCACCCACCACACCGACCACGGACCCGCATCCTTCCCGTCGGCAACCAGCTCCCGGCGTACCTGGGCGATACGCTCATCAACCCGCTCATCCCAACGGCGCGCCGGGTGCAGCGGCGCCCTGGAACGGGCGACCAGCGCCGCCCCCGGCCCCTCCTGCTTGGCCCGCTTACGGATCCGGTAGAACGAGGACTTCGAGACCCCCACCTGCCGGCAGAACTCCTCCACGCTCACACCCGCAACCCGCGAGTCGAACTCAATGATGCGCTGACGCTTGAACGGCGAAACTGCATAGCCCATCCCCCAACCCAACCCCACCCAGGGCCTCCCAGAATCTCACGACTTCTGACACTCCCAGATGTCATGAGATCCAACAGTCCCAGAAGTCATGAGACAACACAGTACCGTAGGGGTACGTAGCGTCACCGAAAGGTACGAACCGTTGGTGCCAAGTGCCGAACCGTCGCGGGAAGTGCCGAACCGTCATGCGAAGTGCCGAACCGTCGCGCGGGGCCTACAGGCGAGCCGGCCCGGTCCGCGCCCCCGCAGTAGTGGATGCCCCCGCAGTAGTGTGTGGCCCCCGCGGCACCACCGGGACCCGCAGCGGCGTTTTCACCTCCCCGCAGTGGTGGGTACCTCCCCGTTGAGCCTGGTGTGTGGCACTGGCCTGCTGTGACCTGCGCGCACATTGGCACGCCTCCCCGCAGCACCTGGGATCGGTGGCAGGGATCTTCGCGTTTGGGGTTTGGTGGGTGGATCGGCGGTGCTTCGCCGAGTGGTTAATAGCGTGCGTGTCCCGGCGGCGCGACGGGTGAGGAGTGTGGTGTGGCGATCGTGCTCGAGGGTCGTTCTCGGGCGTGTGAGGTCGTATTCGACCACCCGACGCTAGCCGAATACGACCTCATACGCCCCACACCCTCTACATCGTGGAGGGTTTCGGGCCCACGAGGACGTCTTCGCCGCACTGGGGACGTTCTCGGGCCAGCGAGGACGTCTTCGCCGCACTGGGGACGCTCTCGGGCTGGCAAGGTCATTTTCACCGCGCGGAGGTCGTCCTCGGCCTGGCGAGGTCGTACTCGACCGGACGCAGCGGGTCGTTTCGGGGATGACGAGGTCGTTCTCGGGCTGGCGAGGTCGTACTCGGGCCGGCGAGGACGTACTCGGCCGGGCGCAGCGGGTCGTTTCGGGGCTGATGCTGCAAGTCGCGGACGTCGGCGTATTCCTGCAACTCAGGGTAGGCGCCTTTCAGTCCGAGGCGCGGCCCGAACCCCACGGGAGCGCCTCATTGCGGGCTGGCACGGCATGTCCACGCGGCACGCAGTCGGCCCCCGCGCTCCGCTCCTGGGACGGCCCTTGCCGCCAAGACCGGTCACAGGCGAGCAGCACCCCCAACGCCATCCCCGCAAAGACCACCGAGGCCGTGAGCAGCAGCAGCGCGACCGCCGAGTCAAAGCCTCCCTCAACAACCAGCTCGATAGCGCTTTCAAGGAGCATGAGCGAAAGCAGTCCGCATAGAACGCCCACACCATTCAGCACAAATGTCACTACCATATCTCTCACGCCGCACCCACCAGGAATCTATTTTAGAATACACGTCTTGCCGGGGCCACGGAACCTACCGGCACAATTCAGCCGCCCCATTAGTTGAACCGGCATTCAGGCAACGGCAGTAAGACCGGAAACCACCGCCCCGCCACATACGGCGATCGCCCGGCAGCACTAGTCGGTAGCGACAGCCGACTGCACCTGCCGACCGCGCCTTCCGGTGCCGTCGGCAGCACTGCAACGTCCTTCCGCTGCGGTGAGGCCGGCGACCGGTCGTGGTGAAGCCGCATTCCGCGACTTCACCACGACCCTGCCTTCCCCGTCTGCCGACGGGCCGCTCACCGCCTGCGGGCGACAGCCAGGTACACGTAAATGGCGACCATGGCCGCCACCAGAGAGAGCAGCCAACGGATCCAGTCGATCCCCGGGGTGTCCGCCACACCCAGCATCCCGGCCAGCCAGCCGCCGACGAAGGCGCCGGCAGCGCCCAGGACAATTGTCCACAAAATAGACAGACTCTGGTCCCCCCTCATGATCAGCCTGGCCAGGGCACCGATGATGCCGCCGAAGATGACCATCCCGATGAGTTCACCCATGACGCGTTTCCCTTCGTGTCGAGTTGAACGACGCGCCCGTAGGCATAATGCCACACAGAGCACTGGCGCCTATACGCCTAGAAGCAACATACACCAGAATTGCCTAGGAGTGAGACCCCTCTCAACGGTTTGCAATACAGCAATCGCCCGCCCATGTTTTATTCATCATCTTCTCATGCCAGGCCGATCATACTTCCGGGCGGCTCACGTATTTCCCGGGATTCCTGAACGCCAGCTGGGACCGGAAACCGGATGGGTCCCCGTACATTTCGGCGGCGCACCGGTCCGCGCGGGCACACCGGCAACAGGGCGACAGGGCCGTAAAGCGCTCCGCGGGGCAGGAAGCTACCCCGCGGAGCGCTCTCTCCCCCGCCCGTGTCTGCCAGCAGCCCCGGCCACATGGGCGGGAAACCGCTACAGCACGCCAAGCAGCAGGGCCAGCACCAGGACCACCACCAGCGCAGTCACTGACAGGATCGTCTCCATTAGCGACCAGGTCTTGAAGGTCTGCCCCACGGTCATACCGAAGTACTCCTTGACGAGCCAGAATCCGGCGTCGTTGACGTGCGAGAGGAACACCGACCCGGCGCCGATCGCCAGCACCAGCAGGGCCGCCTCCACCGGCGGCATGTCAGAAGCCAGGGGCGCCATGATGCCCGCAGCGGTAATCGTGGCAACCGTGGCGGATCCGGTGGCCAGGCGAACCGCCACCGCCACCAGCCAGCCGGCCAGGAGCGCCGGCACGGCGGCCTGCTCGAGCCAGCCGGCGATGATCGTGGCGATGCCAGACTCGATCAGCGTCTGCTTGAATCCGCCGCCGGCGCCGACAATCAGCAGGATCCCGGCGATCGGCCCAAGCGCGCCGCCTACGCGGGCGGAGATCTCATCGGCCGTGTCGCCCATGCGCACGCCGAAGACGAGGATCGCCACCAGCACGGTCAGCAGCAGGGCAACAATGGGCTGGCCCAGGAAGAGGGCGAAGTGGGCGAGCGGGTTACTGGAGCCGTCGGGCGACTTCGTCTCAACCAACGTCTCGACCACCGTACGCATGAGCATCAGCAGCACCGGCAGCAGCACAACGCTGATGGACACGCCGAAGGACGGCCGTGCACCGCTGCGCTCGCGCTGCTCGCTCCCACCAAGCGGCTCAGGCGCCTCGATCGGCACCCAGCGGGCCATGAGCCGGGCCGACAGCGGGCCCGCAACGATCACGGTGGGGATCGCGACCAGCAGGCCGAAGCCGAGGGTAATGCCGAGGTTGGCCCCGACGGCGTCAATGGCGATGAGCGGTCCGGGGTGCGGGGGCACCAGGCCGTGCAGGGCGGAGAGCCCCGCCAGGGCGGGCACGCCCACGAGCACCAGTGGCTGGCGGGCCCGCCGGGCCACCATCATCACCACGGGGATCAGCAGGACGATCCCCACCTCGAAGAACAGTGGAATACCGACTACGAAGGCGATCAGCGCCATGGCCCACGGGAGGCGGCTCGCCGAGGTGTGGTCCAGGATCGTGTCGACGATCTGATCCGCGCCGCCGGAGTCGATCAGCAGCTTGCCGATGATGGCGCCGAAGGCGATCAGTGTGCCCACGTCGCCGATGGTGGACCCCAGGCCGGAGGTGAATGCCGTGAAGGTGTCGGCCAGGGGGATGCCGGCCACCAGCGCAAGCACCGCAGATCCGAGCGTGAGCGCCAGGAAGGGGTGGACCTTGGTCCAGACGATCAGAACGATGATCGTGGCGATGCCGACCAGTGCGGCGAGGATCAGCTGTAAGTCATTGCCCGCGTGCGGCACGGCGTCCGCAGCGGCCAGGATTGTGTGCGTCATTGTCAATGTCTCCATGACGAAGATGGGTGGGGAACGGGGGACAAGAACGGTCAGGCCGGCGTGGCGGCCTCAAGCGCCGCGAGGATGGCCTCGAAGGTTGCCTCGGGCGTAGCACGCGAGACCACGGTGATGCCATCCTCGTCGTCCTCCAGGGGCTCGAGGGTTGCGAATTGCGAGGGCAGGAGAGCCGGGGGCATGAAGTGCCCCGCGCGGCGCTCCATGCGCTCACGCAGTTCCTCCTGCTCGGCAACCAGGTGGATGAAGAAGACGCGCCCGTCCGCCTGTGACAGCAAGTCGCGGTAGGCCCGCTTCAGCGCGGAGCAGGTGACGATGGTCTTCGTGCCGGAGGCCGCCTGCTCGCTCATCCAGTCGCGCAGGGACTCGAGCCAGGGACGCCGGTCATCGTCGTCCAGCGGGATGCCGCTGGACATCTTGTCGATATTCGCCTGCGGGTGGAAGTCGTCGGCCTCGGCCACGGGCCAGCCCAGCGCGCGGTGGAGGTTCGCTGCTGCGGTGGTCTTCCCACAGCCGGCCACCCCCATGATGACGAGGTGCTCAACGGGTTGGTTCATGGCGGGCTCCTTTGACTCCGTCGTCTACGTTGGGTACTACGATTATGCGGGTTTACGTGCTACCTTTATATAGGTCTTAGGTCCTTGATTATGTGGGCGTCGCATCATGCATCTTGTCCAGAGCCGCTGAGTCTCCGGCGGTACCGGCCCGACGGCGCGGCAACGGCCGCCGCAGCCAACTCCGCACACGTTCTGACCCACTGCCCCGGGAGCGGCCATGACATCCTCAGTCCGACGCGGCGACATCCTTGACGCCCTCGGCCGCGCCATCATCTCCGGCAAGCTCAGACCAGGAGAGTCCCTCACCCTTGACGACATCCAGTCCCAGCACGACATCTCGCGCACCCTCGCCCGGGACTGCGTACGCACCCTGGAGTCGGTAGGACTCGTGGAGTCCCGCCGCCGCGTGGGGGCGGTGGTAAGGCCACCTGCCGATTGGGCGGCACTGTCACCCCTGGTAATCCGCTGGCAACTCGACGCAGACCCCGAGGGACCGAAGTTCGGAGCACTGACCGAGCTGCGCGCCGCCGTAGAGCCCGTCGCCGCCGCGGCCGCGGCCCGCCGCGCCACCGAAGCACAGCGCCTGGAACTACTGCGCCTGGCCAACACGATCCGCGAACAGGGAAGCACCGGATCCGTCGCCTCATACCTCGACGCCGATATCGCCTTCCACAGCCTGGTACTCACGGCAAGCCAGAACGACACCTTCGCCGCCCTCACCGAGGTGGTGGCCGAGGTGCTCAGCGGCCGCGCGCGGCTGGTCGGCGCGCCCTGGCAGTCTCCTAAGCCACAGGCCTTGGAGCTGCACGTTCGCCTGGCCGAGGCAATCGCCGCGGGCAGGGTTGAACAGGCCGAGCAGCACATGCGCGAGATCGTGGCGGAGGTGCGCGAGGTACTGCTGGATCGCGGCCTGCGGGGATTCCTCGCTACCTGATTCGACCGTGCTGCGGCCCGCCTGCCCGCGACCCGTACTCGCCGCCCGCACAGCCGGGCCTGCTCCGACGGTTCACAGCACCGCCGCGGCCACCAGCACCACCGGCACGAACCCCGCCGTCGTGAGCAGCACGGCATCCCGGGCCAGGGGCTTGGCCACCCCGTAACGGGAGGCGTACATGAACACGTTCTGCGCCGTCGGCAATGACGCCGTCGTCACCGGCATCAACAGGGCGGCACCGCGCAGGCCGGCCGCCAGCCCCAGACCCGCCGCCAGACCGGGCACGACCAGCAGCTTCCACGCCACCGCCCAGCGCAGTGCGGTGCGGCTGGCGGCGTCGTGCGCCGGCTCGGGCGGAACGTTGACGACGCGGGGCACGGCTCCGCCCGTTGCCTCGTCCTCCCCGACCGGCCCGGGCTTCGGCGCGCCGGCCACGCTCCGCGGCGGCCGCAGCCGGGATGCGGCCAGGCTCATGCCCAGCGACAGCATCATCAGCGGCACGGCGATCCGCCCCAGCGTGTCGAGCAGCTCGGCGAGGTGCCCGCGCAGCAAGGCACCCAGGTCCATGCCGCTCAGGTTCACCAGCACGCCGACCAGCACTGCGAGCACCAGTGGGTTGCGCAGCGGCAGCGTGTAGGTGGCGAAGCGGGAGGGACTGCCGCGCCGGGTCGCGGCATCCAGCACAGTGAAGGCGAGCGGCGTGAGGACCAACAGTTGCAGCAACAGGATCGGGGCGACCGCGGTGGCGTCACCGAGTACCAGTACCAGCACCGGGATGCCCAGATTGGCGGCGTTGACGTAGGCGGAGGCAAGTGCCCCGATCATCGCCTCGGCCACCGGGCGGTGCAGTAGGCGGCGGTGCACGCACCAGGCGGTCGCCAGTCCCAGCAGCTCGGCCCCGACGGCGACGGCGGTGCCCACCGAGGTGACGGCCGCAAGGTCGGCGCCGACGAGGGTGGTGATCAGCAGGGCGGGCGTGGCGGCGAAGAAGCACAGGCGGGTCAGGACGGTGTCGGACCCCACGGGCACGGCCCCGGTGCGCACCAGCACCCAGCCCACCGCAATGACGACGGCGAAGACCGCCAGGCCCCCAACCACGTCAGCCACTGGTTCTCCCCAACCGCTCTTAGTCGACCGGCTCGAGGTCGATCCAGGTCCCGGCGTGGTCGGAGACGACGAAGGCGCGGGTCCCGCCGCCGACGGCGCGCAGCCGGGGCCCGGCCGGCAGACTGCCGCCGGGCGCGCCCGCCTCCGGGACGGCGGCTTCGCCCGCCGTCGGGGGCGGAGCGCCGACGAGGGGGTCGGAGAGGAAGTGGTCAATGCGACGTACCGGATTGGCTGCGGGGAAGGTAGGTCCGTCCCCCAGCAGTCTGCCGACGCCGAGCGCGGCCACCGTTTCCGTGGACAGGTTGAAGTCGCCGGCCAGCAGGTGCGGGCCGGGGAGTGTGGTCAAGGCGCCCCAGGCGGAGTCCAGCTGTCGGTGCGCGGTCTCGGCGCGGGTAGCCAGGTGGGTGACGCCCAGGTTGAGCACACCGACGCCGGGCAGCACGTCCCCCGGCGGCTCCAGTCGACCGACCAGTAGGTTGCGCGCGGTGGCGGTGAACAGGCGGTAGGAGCGCGGGTCGATGGGGTTGCCGCGGCGCAGGAGCGTGGCCGGACCGCGGCCCAGCCGCATCACCCTCCAGGCGGTGATGGGATACCGGCTCAACAGCGCGTTCCCGAAGCCGACCGGGCCCTGACCGAACACGGCACGGGCGGGGCCGAGCACGTCGTCGGCGGGCCGGGCCAGTGCCGAGTGCAGTGGACGGCGGCGCAGGCCGGTGACCGGGCCCGCCCAGGCGGCGGCGAAGCGGCGGTGGCACCACCCGAGCAGCTCGGCCAGGACTGCCGCCTGGTCCAGCCGCCCGGAGCGGACCTGACCGAGGTCGACCTCCTGCAACGCGACCACGTCGGGGGCAAGCTCGGCGATCTGCTCCGCCAGGGCCGTCAGCACGGCGCGGGCGGTGGCGGGGTCGCGGATGTCGGCACCGGCCAGCGAGCCCGACGCGGCTGTTCCGTCCCCCGCGCCGGCACCGGGCAGACAGTGCTGAAGGTTCAGGGTGAGCACGCGCAGCACGTTGGGCCTCCTACTGGACGCTACCGGCATCTGGCCGCGGCGCGGATGCTCACTGAGTCGGGCTACGCCTCGGTGGAGTCCACGTCGGGCTCGAAGCTCAGGCTAACGGAGTTCATGCAGTAGCGCTGGCCGGTAGGAGTGCTGGGGGCGTCGTCGAAGACGTGCCCGAGGTGGCTGTTGCAGGCCGCGCAGCGCACCTCGGTGCGCACCATGCCGTGAGAGGTGTCCGTGGACAGCACCACGGCGTCGGTGCGGGACGGATCGTAGAAGGAGGGCCACCCGCAGTGGGAGTCGAACTTGGTAGTGGAGCGGAACAACTCGGCGCCGCAGGCCCGACAGCTGTAGATGCCCTCGCGGTGCTCGTCAAGCAGCTCCCCGGTATAGGGGCGCTCGGTGCCGGCCTCGCGCAGCACGTGGTACTCCAACGGGCTGAGCACGGCCCGCCACTCGGCGTCGGTGCGAGCGATGACGGTGGGGTCAAGGCGCGGGGCGGAGCTAATGCCTTCAGCTGTCATGGCCCCATACTGGCCCCGCGGCAAGGGGCCGACAACCCCGCATCGGCGTGGATAGTCTCACCTGAAAAAACGCCTGGGCCGGGAATACCAGCGACGCTCCACCGCCCGGCCACAACGGCTCGCGCGCGCGAACTTCAGTCGTCGTCGGCATCCGTGCTGGACTTGCCCATGCCCAGCTTTCCCAGCTTGCCCGGCTTGTCTGATACGGACTCGGCGGCATCTGCATAGGCCTGCTGCTCCTGGGTAGAGATGACACCGGTCGCTTCACCGGTGTCCACCGGGCGGGCGGGCACGCCGGAACCGTCGGCTAAAGCACCGGACTGCGCCGCGTCGCGGGCGAGGATGCGGCGGCGCCGCACCTTGTCCCGGCGCGCGCGGCGGAGCTTCGCCCGTCCCTTGGCGACCGCGCGCAGGCGTGCGGCCTCGATCGGGTCGTCAGCGAGCGGCCGCTGCACGGACGTGGCCTCCTCTACCGGCTCGACGCCGTCGGCGCTCGGCTTCTGCAGGGTGACGAGCTCCTCGGCCAGGCGAGCCACCTTCTCCGGCGTAGGGTCGTGGGCGACGTCCACGTTGTCCACCTCCACGCGGGTGCGCGGCAGGGCGTAGGGCGCCTCGCGCTGCAACCAGGCAACCAGCTCCTCGCGCAGCTGGCACTGGAGGGCGAACACGTCGGCGTTATTCGCTCCAGATACGGCCACCCGCACGGTGACGGTACCCGCGGAGGTATCGGTGACGTCCACGGACGCGACGCGCCCGTCCCACACGGCCGAGCCGGACAGGATCCGCTCCACCTCTGCGCGCAGGGCCGCGACCGGTGCGCGCCAGTCCAGGTCGAGGGTGAAGGTGCCGGTCAGCTGGTTGCCGCGGCGCGACCAGTTGGCGAAGGGGTTCTGGGTGAAGTAGGTGGAGGGGAAGATGAGCCTGCGCCCGTCCCACACGCGCACCACCACGTAGGTCAGGGTGATCTCCTCGATGAAGCCCTGCTCCTCGTTTACCACGACGACGTCGTCGACGCGGATGGCGTCGGTGGTGGCCAACTGGATTCCCGCGAAGAGGTTGCCCAGGGTGGACTGGGCGGCAAGGCCGGCGACCACCGACACGAGTCCGGCTGAGGCCAGCAGCGAGGCCATCGCCACGCGCGCCGACGGGAAGGTCATCGCCACCCCGACTAGTCCGCAGACGACGATGATGACCTCGGCTACGCGCCGCAGCACCTGTGCCTGCGTGGTGATGCGCTTGGTGCGGTCGACGTCGCCGTGGGAGCGCACCCCGATCACAACGGAGGACTCCACCGCCTTGGCCACGCCCACCACCACCCAGGTGGCGGACAGGATGATGCCGATGAGCAGCGCATGCAGCACGAACTGCGCCCAGTCCGGCTGGGAGAGGTCGAAGAAGGCAACCTGCCCGCCGATGAAAGCGCCGGCGAGGGCCGCCATCGCGTACATCGGGGTGCGGCAGAAGCGAATGAGCTCCGCGTACATCACCCGGCGGCGGCCCATAGTGCGCAGGACGACGACGAGGATGAACACCAGCGCGATACCCATGAGCGCCCCGAGGCCGACCCGCCAGGCCAGGGAGAACACGTCCGCAGTGGCCTCCACCACTGCCTCGGCGGCGTCGGCGGCACCCTCAGTGGCCGCGGAGGTCGCGGAATCCGTTGGGGTGTCGGCACTCACGGCGGCGTCAAGGGCAGTGAGTGCGCGAAGCGATGCGGCTGCTGCCGCGGGTGCGAAGGCCATGTGCCTAAGACTAGGACCCGGCGCTGTGCCCGAGCTGTGCAGGTGCGGGACACGGTCGTCATTCACATCACTGCGGTTCCGGTCACTCGGGCGATGGCCGCACCACCGTCAACCGGTGACCAACGGTAGCCCCGTACCCGAAGAACAGGGGCTGCCCCAAGCACGCCACATACACCACTGGACGTACTACGTCTGTCGTAGTACGTTGAACGTATGAACAAGCGTCGCACCCCGGCCCCGACCCCCAGGGCCAGAGCACCCCGCGGAAGGTCGTCATGATTAGCGCCGACGCCATCCGCGGCTACATCGACCTGATCGCCCTCACGCTGCTACGCGACCGCCCCTCCTACGCCTACGAACTCGCCAAGACCATCGCCGAGGTGGCGCAGGGGCAGTACACGATCAAGCAGACCACGCTGTACTCGGCCCTCAAGCGCCTGGAGTCGGCAGGGCTGGTCAGCTCCTTCGCAGACACCAGCGAATCGGGCAAGCCCCGCACCTACTACCGGCTCACCGAGGCCGGGAACACCCACCTGACGGGCAAGCTCGCCGAGTGGGAGGACACCAAGGCCCTCATCGACCGCTTCGCGCAGCGCACTCACAACCCAGATACGTCGACGTCGCCCTGACCGCACAATCAACGCCCCAGACAGAGGCCACACCAGACAACCCGCCCGCAGCCGCCCAGCCAGACCCCAGACAGATCCCAGACAGACAAGGAACCCTGATGGACACCATCGACACCTTCCTCGAGGCCATGTTCGCCCCCTACCCGGCCACCCCGCGCCTGCTGGAGGCCAAGCGCGAGCTCCACGCCATGATGGAGGACGCCTACGCAGACGCCGTCGCCTCCGGGAAGTCGCACAACGAGGCGGTCGGCTCGGTAATCACTGACTTCGGAAACCTGGAGGAGCTGGCACCCGCGCTCGGCATCCTTCCCGACATTCGCGGCGCCGGCGACGCATCGGCAGCGGGGGCCGCCGACGCGCCCGCCGCGACTCTCACCATGCCCGATACGACACCGCCGGAGTACCCCGTCATTACGCTACCGGAGGCCCAGGCGCTCGCCGAGGCGAGACGCAGCACAGGCACCCTGCTCGGCAATGGCGTGGCCCTTTGCGTGCTGGCGGCGGTACCGCTGTTCGGATGCGCATCCCTATCCCAGGGCAAGGACGGCCTGGGGCTCATCCCCTTGAACGAGCACCAGGCTTCAACGCTCGGACTCGTTCTGACGCTCGTCGTAGTGGCACTGGCGGTGTCCGTGCTGATACGCCGCCACCGGGCCTTCACCGGCCTCACCCACCTGACGGACGGCAAGTTCACGCGCAGTCCGATGGTGTCATCATGGACCGCGCGACTGCGACTGGAGCACGAGGGAGTGCGATCGCGTGCACTGAGCATCGCCGTGGCCCTGTGGATCATGGCTCCAATCCCCACCGTAGGGGCAGGCATCCTATTCCAGGAGTCAGCCGACCGCTCCGGACCACCGCTGGGCCTGGTCCTCACGCTGTTCATGGTCGCGGCCGGGCTACGCATTTTCCTGCCGACCACCTGGGCCTCCATGACGCACACGACCGTCACCGAGGAGGGCCGCCCAGCCGACGCCGCGCCCACCTGGCGCAACCCGAGGAGAACCCGTTCATTGAGGCGATCGCCGGTCCGTACTGGATCGGGTGCATAGCCATCTACCTCGCCTGGTCCTTCATCGGCTCCAGCTGGGACATCAGCTGGATGATCTGGCCGATTGCGGGCGCTCTGTTCGGTGCGATTGCTGCCGGTGAGGCCGGCCTGCGCTCCTGGCGCTCCCGCTAACAAACCGCGTACCGCAGCGTCCCCGTATCACCGGTATCGGTAGAAGCTGTTTCGATGAGGGTAGCCTGGCGCGTGTACGCACCGCGAGTTCAAGGAGGAACGCCTCATGCTCGTTAATCAACACGCAGGGTCACCGGACCGAAGGACTCCGACTGCGTGCGAGCGCTCCGGTGTCCACCGATTCCCTGGGCAGCGCTCGAGTTCGCGGCGTGACACGGTTTTCTCACCATTCCCCGAGCGGGACACCGTGGCCGAGTTGTACGTTTCAATGGCAGCGCTCGCGAGATCAGGCACGATCCTTGGTACGCTGCGGCAGGAACAGCGAGCTGTCTTCCCGGTCTCCACGACCGGGCTCCATTGAGGCTCGCCGTCGTGCAGGTCGGCGTCACGGCCCATGCGGTCTTCCCGGTCTCCACGACCGGGCTCCATTGAGGCCTTGCTCGCCTTACTCATCACCGCTCACCCCCATCAGTCTTCCCGGTCTCCACGACCGGGCTCCATTGAGGCGACATTTACGTCAAGGACCACTGCCCGCGCTGTGAGCAGGTCTTCCCGGTCTCCACGACCGGGCTCCATTGAGGCACGACGAGGCGAGCCGGCTGATGTCGACGCCGAGCCTGGTCTTCCCGGTCTCCACGACCGGGCTCCATTGAGGCCGACCCATCTGCCTGGTGGCGTGCCGCCGTCGGTGTGTCTTCCCGGTCTCCACGACCGGGCTCCATTGAGGCAGATGCCCCGGCGGCGGGCCAGCTTCCACCCATCGTCTTCCCGGGCTCCACTGAAGCGCGGCGGCAAAACAGGCTTCTCCGCATGGGAATGGGGCCTGTGGCGTGGTGTCCAGCGCATGCAGTGTCGGATGCTCGCCTGCTCGCCGACCGCCGTCGACGCCGGGCAGCTTGCCGCTGGCACATATCCGGCAGGCGAGGGCAGGGAATGTCCAGATCTATGACAAACGAGGTAGGAGACGGCAGCGGCCGCGAACAGAACGTTGGAATCATGCGGGTGTCAGATCGGCCCCCGCGGCCGTAGGCAGTGTTTGTCATCGATTTGGACACGGAGAACGTAAGTGGCTCTTCCCGTTTGAGGTTGTAGAGGTGGGGGTTGGCGGCGTCTGGGACATGTGGCTGTTTGCGGTTCGAAAGACTGGCCCGCGCCGATCGACCGCAGGCAAGCAGATTGCCGGATTGAATGTGTGTGGTTGGGGCGCATGGTGGTTTGCCGGATTGCTGGTTTGGCCTACTATTTCAATGAAAAACTCCGATCCCGCACACACATCAGCGCCGATAACTCGGTCTTTGGCCTGGTCCTCGTGTGGGTGGTGGCCTCCGGCGTCGGGGACTGGGGCGGCTTCGCACGACACTGCACGACACTGCACGACCCTGGGCGACACTGCACGACCTTGGTGTGCGTTGCACGACCACCCCGGGGTCGTGCAACGCACACCAAGGTCGTGGAACACGGCCCGAGGTCGTGCAAGACACGGGGCGGGTCAGCGGCTCGGAACTTGACGCCACGCTCTTTACGCCCCGCAGCGCGAGCCGATCACGTACGTGAAGCCGCGGGCCGCCAAGGGCGTCCCGCCTCCAAAGTGGACGTGGCGGCGTAGATGTGTCATGATTAATCCACCTCTTGAGAGCGCTCTCACCCAATGATGGCCATATAGAGAGCGCTCTCAGCGAACACTTATGGCGCACGGGTGCGCCACGCATCCCACACAAAAGGAGACATCGTGTTCAAGAAGCAGGCAATGGCCGGCCTAGGCGTCATCGCCGTCGGCGCGCTCGCCCTCGTCGGCTGCGGATCGGGAGGCTCCGGATCCTCCGGGGCTGACGCGGACGGCAACATCACCCTCACCATCGCCACCTTCAACGAGTTCGGCTACGACGCCCTGCTCGAGGAGTACATGGAGCAGAACCCGGGCATCAAGGTCGTAGAGAAGAAGGCCGCCACCTCCAACGAGGCACGCGACAACATGAACACCCGCCTGGCCGCCGGCTCGGGCCTGGCGGACGTCGAGGCCATCGAGATGGACTGGCTGCCCGAGCTCATGCAGTACTCCGACCAGTTCGTCGACCTGTCCTCCGACTCGGTCACAGGCCGCTGGCCCGAGTTCAAGACCGCCCCGGCCACCACCGCCGACGGCAAGCTCATCGGCTACGGCACCGACGCCGGCCCGGAGGCCGTGTGCTACCGCGCCGACCTGTTCAAGCAGGCCGGCCTGCCCACCGACCGCGAGGAAGTCGCCGAACTCCTCGACGGCGACTGGGACAACTACTTCAAGGTCGGCAAGCAGTTCGTCGACGCCACCGGCATTCCCTGGTACGACTCCGCGACCGGCACCTACCAGGGCATGCTCAATCAGATCGAGAACCCCTTCGAGAACGACGACGACACCGTCATCCCCCTGGAGTCCAACAACACCATCCGCAGCACCTACGACACAATCCTCGACCAGTCCGAGGACGGACTGTCCGCGGGCCTGTCGCAGTGGAGCGAGGACTGGGTCAACGCCTTCCAGAACGACGGCTTCGCCACCATGCTCTGCCCGCCGTGGATGCTCGGCGTCGTCGAGGGCAATGCCGCCGGCGTTGAGGGCTGGGACGTGGCCCCGGTCTTCCCCGGAGGCGGCGGAAACTGGGGCGGGTCCTACCTGACCGTCCCCACCCAGGGCGAGCACCAGGAGGAGGCCAAGGCCCTGGCCGACTGGCTGACGGCCCCCGAGCAGCAGATCACGGCCTTCCAGACGAAGGGCAACTTCCCCTCGCAGACTGCGGCGCTGGATGACCCGGCCCTGCTGGAGTACAGCAATGAGTTCTTCAACAACGCCCCGATCGGCCAGATCTACTCCGACATGTCCAAGAAGATCGCAGTCTCCCCGTACAAGGGCACGAACTTCTTTGCCATCACCACCGTCGTCACCGACGCCCTCACGCGCGTGGACGTGGACGGCACCGACGACGCCGACTCCTCCTGGGACAAGGCGCTGAGCGAGTTCCGCCAACTCGGAATCGAGTAGTCCTCGCTCGCACCAGCCAACGGCGGTGGCGCAGCCCGCGGCTGCACGCACTGCGTGCCGGACCGCGCCACCGCCGCTCCCCCACCGCTGACCGGAAAGGACCGGCAATGACGCCAGCAGCGACCCCCTTGAAGGCCTCGCGCGAACCCGCGCCCAACCCGCCGACGCGTACGCAGCGGCGTGGTTCGATGTCCCGACGCGACAAGCTGGGGCGGCTCGACTTCGTCGTCTCTCCCTACCTGTACATCGCCCCGTTCTTCGTAGTCTTCGCCATCACGGGCCTGTATCCGCTGCTGTACACGGCGTGGGTCTCATTCCACAAGTGGCACCTGATCGGCGGCGACCAGGGATTCACCGGGGTGGACAACTACGTCAACGTGCTGCAGCAGCCGAACTTCTGGATCGCCCTGCGCAACACCTTCTCCATCTTCCTGCTCTCCAGCGTTCCGCAGATCATCCTGGCGATTCTCATCGCCTACGTCCTCCACACCAACCTGCGGGCGAAGACCTTCTGGCGCATGGGCGTGCTGCTGCCCTACGTCGTGGCCCCCGTGGCCGTGTCCATCATCTTCTCCAAGCTCTTCGCCGACCAGTCCGGCATGGTCAATGCCATCCTCGGTCAGGTCGGGATCGGCCCGATCGGCTGGCACGCCTCGGCCTTCTGGTCCCACATCGCAATCGCGAACATGGTCAACTTCCGCTGGACCGGCTACAACGCCCTGATCATCCTGGCGGCCATGCAGGCCATCCCCCGCGAGCTGTATGAGGCCGCCACGGTCGACGGCGCCGGCCGCATGCGCCAGTTCTGGTCGGTCACCATCCCCCAGCTGCGCTCCACGATCATGTTCGTGGTCATCAACTCCACCATCGGCGGCCTGCAGATCTTCGACGAGCCGCGCATGTTCGACACCATGGGCAACGGCGGCGCCGACAACCAGTGGCTGACGCTGACCATGTACCTGTACCAGCTGGGCTGGGGACCGCAGAAGAGCTTCGGCCGGGCCTCAGCGGTCGCCTGGATCCTGTTCCTGATCATCCTGCTGTTCGCCTCCCTCAGCTTCCTGCTCACCCGGCGTATTGCCTCCTCCGGCACCGATCCCGCCAGATCCGGACGACGACGGCGCCCCCGACGCGCACAGCACCGCACCGCCGCCCGCCGCGCCGGCAACAGCCGCGTCCAGGAAGGAGCCCTGTCATGAGCAGCAACGAGCCGTCGGTGGCGATGATCGAGCAGACCGCGGGCAAGCGGGCGGCCCGCGCCGCCGCTCGCCGTCGGGCCAGAGGATCGCACCGGGGATTCGGTCCCGACCGCCGTCCGGGGCCGGTGGGCTACGTCTTCCTGATCGCCGCCGTCCTGATCAGCGCCTACCCGCTGTACTTCGCGTTCCTGCTGGCCACCTCCAACGCCGCCGAGATCGCCAAGCACCCGATCCCCTCACTGCTCCCCAAGGGGGAGCTGGTCGACAACATCACCCGGGTGGTCAACTCCGGCATCGACCTGCGGGGAGCCTTCATCAACTCCCTGATCGTCTCGGGCGTCGTGTCAGTGTCGGTGGTGTTCTTCTCCACGCTGGCCGGCTACGCCTTCTCCAAGCTCCGCTTCCGGGGGCGAGACGGCCTGCTGACCTTCGTCATCGCCACCATGGCCGTGCCCGCGCAGCTGGGCGTGGTCCCGCTGTTCATCGTGATGGCCAGGCTGGGGTGGACCGGGCAGTTGATCGCCGTGATTGTGCCGGCAATGGTCTCCGCTTTCGGCGTGTTCTGGATGACCCAGTACATCCGCGACGCCCTGCCGTACGAGCTGATTGAGGCCGCGCGCGTGGACGGGGCCTCCATGTTCCGCACCTTCTGGTCGGTGGCACTGCCGGCGGCCCGGCCCGCGGCGTCGATGCTGGCCCTGTTCACCTTCGTGGGCTCATGGACGAACTTCTTCTGGCCCTTCATCGTCCTGGGGGCGAAGAACCCGACCCTGCCGGTCGCCCTGCAGCTGCTGCAGGCCTCCTACTTCAAGGACTACTCACTGATCATGGCGGGCGTGGTCGTTGCCACCGTGCCACTGCTGATCCTGTTCGTCTTCGCCGGCCGCCAGCTGGTCTCCGGCATCATGCAAGGAGCTGTCAAGGGATGACCGCAATCACCTTCCCGCCCGGATTCCGCTGGGGCGTGGCTACCGCCGCCGCGCAGGTCGAGGGCGCCGCCCACGAGGATGGCAAGGGGGACTCCATCTGGGACGTCCTGTGCCGCCGCCCCGGCGCCATCGATGACGCCTCCAACATAGAGGTGGCCTGCGATCACTACCACCGGGTCGATGACGACGTCGCCCTCATCAAGGAGCTGGGATACCCCACCTACCGCTTCTCGGTGTCCTGGGCCCGGGTCATGCCCGACGGGCGCACAGTGAACGCGAAGGGCCTGGACTTCTATGCGCACCTAGTCGACGCCCTGCGCGCGGCCGGCATCGAGCCGTGGCTGACGCTGTACCACTGGGACCTGCCGCAGGCCCTGCAGGAGGAGGGCGGCTGGACCGCCCGCTCCACCGCCGAGGCCTTCGCCGACTACGCCCGGGCCGTGTACGCACGCCTGGGCGGCAAGGTGGACACCTGGACCACGCTGAATGAGCCCTGGTGCTCATCCTTCCTGTCCTACGCGGGCGCGGAGCACGCACCCGCGGTCAACGAGCCGGCACAGGCGGTGGCCGCGGCGCACCACCTCATGCTGGGGCACGGCCTGGCGGTGCGCGCGCTGCGGGAGGCCGCAGCCGCCGCGGGCCGCAGACCCCGCATCGGCATCACGCTGAACTTCTCCCCCACTCACCCGGCTGAACCGTCTAGCGTCGTCGACCGCGATGCAGCCCGCAGGGTGGACGGCACCCAGAACCGGCTGTTCCTGGAGGCGCTGATACACGGCAGCTACCCGGCCGACGTCGTCGCGGACATGGCTACCTGGGCGGACATCCACGACTGGGTGCGCGCGGGCGACATGGAGGCCATCAGCGAACCCATCGACGTGCTGGGGGTGAACTTCTACAACGGCCAGACCGTGGCCGGCCCCGAGCCGGGACGCATGTTCGGCGGGCCGGCGGCGGGGGCGGGGCCCTCACCGCATGTGGGCTCCGAGAACGTCCGTGCGGAGCCGCAGGACCTGCCGGTCACGGACATGGGCTGGCAGGTGGAGCCCCGCGACCTGTATGAGCTACTGCTGCGGCTGGACCGCGAGTACACCTCCACGGCCGGCCCTAACGCGGCCGGCATCCCGATTGTCATCACGGAGAACGGAGCCGCCTACCGCGATGAGCCCGACGCGCACGGGCGAGTCAAGGACCTGGACCGTCTGGCCTACATCCGTGACCACCTGACCGCCGTGCACGATGCCATCGCCGCCGGCGCCCGCGTGGAGGGGTACCTGGTGTGGTCGCTGCTGGACAACTTCGAGTGGGCCCGCGGCTACACCAAGCGCTTCGGTATCGTCCGGGTTGATTACAGCACACTCGCGCGAATCCCCAAGGCCTCGGCCGAGTGGTTCTCAGCGGTTGTACGCAACAACGGTTTTGAACTGGACTGACACGCGGACGGAGACACGCATGCGCTCATCGGAAAGGATCACGCTGGAGGATGTGGCCCGTGCCGCCGGCGTCTCTCGCGCCACCGCCTCGCGCGTGGTCCGCGGGGACACCGGTGTAACCGAGAAGAAGACCAAGGCTGTCAGGGCGGCGGTCGCCTCACTGGGATACATTCCCAACTCTGCCGCCCGCGCCCTGGTCTCACGCCGCACCGGAACCGTCGCCGTCGTCATTCCCGAGCCGGATCAGCTGATCTTCTCCGACCCCTTCCTGACTCGGACGGTCCAGGAGATCTCCCACCACCTGGACGCCGCGGATATCCAGCTGGTCATGGTCTTCGGGGATCAGGCCGGCCACGGCCGCCGCGCGGCGAAGTACCTGCGCAACGGTTCGGTCGATGGTGCGATCGTCATTTCCCACCACCGCTTCAGCGGGCAGGTGGAGGCCATCATGGGCGTGCAGCTACCGGTGGTGTTCATTGGGCGCCCCTAGCCCACAACTCCCCCGCCTCGTGGGTGGACCTGGACAACGTCTCCGCCGGCAGGCTAGCCGCCGAGCACCTGCTGGACCGGGGCGTACAGCGCCCGGCGATTATTACCGGCCCGCTGGACATGGTGGCCGCTCACGACCGCCTCCGGGGCTTCCGCGAGGTGCTGGGCAGGGCAGGGATCGATCCGGTCCTGCGGGAGGGCGCCTTCACCGTCGAGTCGGGGCGCGCGGCCGGCGAGGCTCTGGCACCGCGGATCGAGTCGGGTGAGATCGACGGCGTCTTCGCGTCCTCCGACCAGATGGCCCTGGCGGCTCTGGCGGCGTGGCGGGAGCGGGGACTGCAGGTACCAGACAACGTCAAACTGGTCTCGTGCGACAACGGGCCGGATGCGGCCCTGGCCGACCCACCGCTGACTTCCGTGGACAACCCCACCGATGTCTTGGGCCGGGCCGCCACCGACATGCTGCGCGCAATCCTGGATGAGACCTGGGACGGGCAGCCGGTGCTCGTGCCGGCCCGGCTGGTGGTACGGCAGTCCTGCTGACAAGCCGGCTGGGGCTCGGGGTCGCGCAATTGCCACCACGCCACTAGATCCACCCCGGGACAGCGCCGGGCCAGAGCCGGGACGAAGCACGGCCCACGCGTCCGAGTCCCGAGCCGCTGACCCGCCCCCGTGTCTTGCACGACCTCGGGCCGTGTTCCACGACCTTGGGGTGCGTTGCACGACCACCCGGGGTCGTGGAGTGCACACCAAGGTCGTGCAGTGTCGTGCAAAGCCATACCAGCCCCGACGCCGGAGGCCACCACCCACACCGGCGACCCCTGTCGCGGTGCGGGGCCGAAAATGAGCGAAGCCCCCGGGACCTTGTGAGTCCCGAGGGCCATCGCCGTGGCTCCGACCGGCGTCGATCCGGTGACCTTTCGATTTTCAGTCGAACGCTCTACCAACTGAGCTACAGAGCCTAGAGGCGTGATCGCCCAGCCGTTTCCGACTGAGCGACCCGCATCCGCGACCTCGACGGGACTTGAACCCGCGACCTCCGCCGTGACAGGGCGGCGCGCTAACCAACTGCGCCACGAGGCCAATATTCATCACTGTACGTGACTCGTACCCCCAACGGGATTCGAACCCGTGCTACCGCCGTGAAAGGGCGGGGTCCTAGGCCGCTAGACGATGGGGGCCCGGTTGCCCTTGGCGTCGTCGCGCCTCGAACCGGGATGTACGGTATTGGGCCGGACCGTCTCTGCGCAAATCTTCGGGGCGTGAGCCTGCTCACCAGCATTCGAGCAGGCGGCACCGCACCACCGATACCGCCTCCGACGCCGACGCCGGAACGCGGAGTCGGCAGGCTTCCCTGCGGACTGCGGGCACCCCTCTCCGCGGCACGTATGACGTGACGGCCCTTATGACGGCCCGCACGGCGCCCCCGTGGCAGGCTTCCGTACATGAGCCCGACGCACCTGTCCGAGACCGAGTTCGAAGCCGCCGTGGCGGACGCCCTGGAGATGATCCCGGAGGAACTCGCAACTCAGATGGACAACGTAGTGGTGCTGGTCGAGGACGAGCCAGATCCGGAGATGCTCACCGACGCGGACTACGACGAAGACGGCAGGCCCACACTGCTGGGCCTGTACGAAGGCGTACCGCTGACCGAGCGCGACGCCGGCTGGTCCCTGGTCCTGCCCGACCGCATCCTCATCTTCCAAGGACCACTGCAACGCTGGTGCAGCTCACGCCAGGAACTGGTCGAGCAGGTGGCGGTGACGGTCATTCATGAGGTTGCCCACCACTTCGGCATCTCGGATACGCGCCTGCACGAGCTCGGCTGGGAGTAAAAACCGGCAGCCACGCGGGCACATGCGCTTCACTCCCACCGCTATTACATGTGACACTACCGTTATGACCACAGCCGCACCCGGGGACCCATCATCGCCCGAGGCACGCCATCTGAGCACCTCGTCAACGCCGCCTCGCCGCGAGACGCGCATGAGCCGCCGCCGCCCAGAGGGGCTGGTAGCCCACGGACCGGTGGGGGATCCGGTAATCACCGCCCGCAACCTGTCCAAGATCTTCGGCGATGAGCAGAGCGCCGTCACCGCCCTGGAGTCGGTGGACGCGCATCTGGCACACGGGCGCCTGACCGCCATCCTCGGCCCGTCCGGTGCCGGCAAGACCACCCTACTGCGCTGTCTGGCGGGCCTGGAGACACCCACCTCCGGAACTATCATCCTTGCCGGCGAGGAGATCTCCCTGCTCAACCAACGACGCCTGACCCAACTGCGCCGCGAGCGGATCGGACTGATCTTCGAGTCCCAGAACCTCGTCCCCTCCCTGAGCGTCGTAGAGAACATCACCCTGCCACTCACCCTGGCCCGACGGCAGGTTGACACGGCGCGCCTGGACCGGATCGTCGACGTCGCCGGCCTGCGTGGCCGCCTCGATTACGGCGTCGGCGAGCTGACCCCGGAACTGGCGCAGCGCGTGGCCTGCGCCCGCGCGCTCCTCGGCGCCCCCGCGGTAGTGCTCGCCGACGAGCCGACCGGAGCCCTCGGCTCGGCGGCCGCGATGCAGGTACTGCGCATTCTGCGTACTGCGGTCGACGAGCTGGAGCAGAGCGTCGTCGTCGCCACTCACGACGCCGAGGTTGCCGCCCAGGCGGATACGGTCCTGTTCCTGCACGACGGCAATGTCGTAGCCGAGATGAACCAGCCCGATCGGGATCGGCTCCTGGACGCGCTGCACGACCTGGGTGACCCGTCCCGGGCTGGAATCGGCGTCGGCGGGGGTGAGCGGGAGGTCTCGCAGGTAGAGGAGGCCTGGGCGCAGCCACTCAGCGCGCGCAGGCCCGCCCGTTCCCGCGGCGACCGTCCCGCGACTGGGAGGACACCGGCGAGCGGTCCCGCCCCGGGCGGAACGCACGCACCTACGACGCGGCCCCCCACGACTGGGATGATCCGGGCGAGCGCCGGGGCGGAGGCGGGCGCCGCCCGAGCCGCTCCACCGACACGGGCGGCACTGACAACGCCGACCGCAACAACCCCTGGGGCTACCAGTGATTCGCGTGGTCTGGCGCGGCGTGCGCATGGGACCGGGTCCCTCACTTCTGCTCGCGGTGGTAGCCGCCGCGGCGACGGTCTGCATGGCCGGCGCCTTCACCGTGGCGGCGGGCGGTCACGGCACCGGGGCCCCGGCCCTCGGCGAGGCCGGGACGCAGCTCGGCGCATATGGACGCGCCCTGGTCCTGCTGTTCGCAATCCTGATAGGGCTGGCGGTAGCGCTGGTCATAGCCGCGACGTTCAGCAGTAGCCTGCGGCGACGCGCCGGGGCGCTTGCGCTTCTCAAGGCGAATGGGGTGCCGACGCCGATGCTGCTGGGGGCGGTAGTCGCCCAGGCGCTCACCATCGGGTTGCTGGGCGGCGCGCTCGGGCTGCTCGCCGGCTTGGGGGCATCGCGGCTGCCCTCCGCTGAGATCCCGTCGGTTCTCACCGTGCCCTGGGACTCCGATGAGGCGCTGCTGCCGCTGGAGCTGGCCATCGGCTCCACCCTGCTGGCAACGCTGGTCGGCGCCCTGCCGGCTGCTCTGCACGCGGCCGGCCTCCCGGCGGGGCCGGCGCCATCCCCGCTCCCGGCTGCGTCGCGGCAGGCGGACCTGCCCAGAGTCGGCGGCATCGGCGGCATCGCACTCCTGGCCATCGGTGCTGTCGGCACCGGGGTCGCCTGGCGCATGGACACCCTGCCCCACCGCGTCGGCATACTGGGCCTCGCTGCCGGGGCGCTGCTCGTCGGCCTACTGGTGGGCCTGCCTACTGTGCTGCAGCCCCTGGTAGCCCTACTGGGCCTGCCGGCGCGCCTCGGTTCCAGCGGTCGGCTGGCACTGCGCCACCTGGCAGCCGATCCACACGGCGCGGCAGCCATCGCGGTGGCCCCGATGCTCACCGCCATGGCGGCGTGCGCGGGCGCAACCCAGGCAGTCTCACTGCGCACCGCCCTCGCGCACGGCGCCGCGGAGGGGCTCTCCCCGGAACCGGTGACCGCACAGCTGGAGGCGCTGCCGACGCTCATGGCGGGCGCGAGCGCGCTCAGCGGCCTGTGTGCAGCGGCGGCGCTGGCGGCAGGGACCCGCGCGCGCACGGGCGAGGGTGCGCTCATGCAGGCGCTCGGACAGAGCCGCGGCCAGCGCGCCGGGCAGCTTCTGTGCGAGTTCGCACTCGCTACTGCCGCAGGCATCGTGCTGGGCGCGGCGGTCGGCCTGCTCCTGGCCGGGGCCACCGAGGACGTGCTGACCGGACTGGGCGGTGGCGCGCCTGCCATTCCCGGGCGGCAGCTGGCACTGCTGCTGGTGCTCGGCTGCGGCGTCGGCATACTGTCCGCAGCGGTTATTGCTGTTATACCCACGGGCAGGCGGGCAGGCGCCTCTGCACCGGGGGCGACGCCGGAGCCGAGCTGGTGAGGCCATGCCGCAAGTCGTGTCGGCCACACAACCTCGCGGGGCACCTGCATAACCCCGCCCGATTCCGTTACGATGCAATTACATGCCCGTTTAGCCTCTGCGCCGAGGCGGGTGGCCTCCACCCGCTCCCGCCGCATCCAGCCCCGGGCAGCAAAGGCCCCGCCCGCACCTGTTGAGGAATGCCATGGCGAAGACAACCATCTTCATCTTCCACCCCGATCTCAGCCAGTCCACCATCAACCTGCGCCTGGCGCAGGCGGCGGAGGGCCTGGAGGGAGTCGAGATCCGAGACATGTACGCGCTGTACCCCGACTTCAACTTCGATGTCGAGGCCGAGCAGGACTTGCTGGAGCGCACGGATCGAATCGTGCTGCAGTTCCCGATTCAGTGGTACTCCAGTCCGCCTTTGCTGAAGAAGTGGGAGGACGACGTCCTGACGTGGGGCTGGGCCTACGGCACCAACGGGGACGCCCTGCAGGGCAAGGAGCTGCTTCTGGCCGTGTCCGCCGGTGCGGTGGCGGCCCACTATCGGCGCTTCGACACCCGCCGCTCGGTCACCGATGTGCTGTTCCGGCGGCGCCGCCGCGACCGTGACGCCGCCTCCTCCGGCTACACCATGAACGACGTGCTGCGCCCCTTCCAGGCCACCAGCGTGATCATTGGCACCGAGTACCTCGAGCCCTTCGTCACCCCGGGGGCGACGACGATGCACACCGCGGACCTGGAGGCACGCGCCAAGGCCTACGCCCGCTATGTGACTTCACGCAAGCTGCGCGTGCTGGACACTTACCAGTAGCACCTTCCGCAGCACCGCCAGAGCCTCCACCGGAGGCGGGCATCCCGCCCGTCTCATGCCCGGCGCCGCCTGGCGGCGCCGGGGCGGTGGGTCGGCATTTCAGGTGCCGTTTTCGCCTATTCCCCATTGGGAGGCGTCTCTTCCCACATGGGGCTACTGCGCCCGGGAGCCAGTGGGCGGCTAACCTCATGCCACGATGCCTCAATCCCGTTCCTTCCGCGCCGCCGCCCGGCGGCTCCTGCCGCAACCGAATGCCCCGCTCCCCCAGCCCCCCTCCGGCATTACTCCGGGGCGGCTATTGCGCTGGCTGCTACGGCGCGCCGCCGCGCCGCTGACCGTCGCCACCTTGGCGGCGATCATCTCCAGCATCATTCAGGCGATTGTGCCCTCATTCCTGGGTGCCGCCTTGGACGCCGGCATTGAGCATGGCCTGAACCCCAGGGTCTGGGCGATTGCGCTCACGCTGCTGGGGCTGTTCATCGTGTACGCCGTGGGTGACACGATGCTGTCTTACTTCCGCATCCACGCGTGGATGCGGATCAACTTCGACATCGGCCGCCTGGTCGGCCGCCAGGTGTCCACCACCGGCGCCGGCCTGACCCGACAGGTGTCTTCCGGGGAGGTCGCCTCGATTGTCGCCTCGGATGCGCAGTACATCGGTAATTTTGCCGAGCGGCTTCCGGAGCTGATCGGATCGGCCTGCGCCTTCCTGGTGGTCGCCGCAGTGATGCTGAGCACGTCGGTGCGGCTGGGTGTGATCGTGCTGGTGGGGATGCCGCTGGTGGCATGGGCGGTTACTCCCGTCATCCGGCCGCTGCAGCAGCGCCAGTCGGTGCAGCGCGAGGCCCAGTCGGCGCTTACCACTATCACCACCGACACTGTTGCCGGGCTGCGGATTCTGCGCGGGATCGGCGGGGAGGACGTGTTCGCGCGTCGCTACCAGGAGGCCTCGCAGGAGTTGCGGCGCCGCGGCGTGGCCGTGGCCGGAACCCAGTCGGTGCTAATGAGCCTGCAGGTGCTGCTGCCAGGGCTGTTCGTCGCCGTCGTCGTCTGGGCGGCAGCCCGGATGGCGATCACGGGGGCGATCACCGCCGGCGAGCTGGTGACCTTCTACGGTTATACCGCCTACCTGTCCTGGCCCCTGATGGTCTTCTCCTACTCGGTGCAGGACTACACGCGCGCCCTGGTGGGGGTGCGGCGCCTGGCCCGCCTGCTTGCGGTCAGGCCCGAGGCCGGCACGGTTGAGGAGCGGCTGGTCCTCGATCCGGCCCGCCCGGAGCGGATCGCCGGCGACCTGTTGGACTCCGGCTCCGGCGTGCGCGTGGCCGCGGGGCGCATGACCGCGCTCGTGGCGGCGGATCCGGACGTATCCGCCGAGCTGGCCGTTCGCCTGGGCCGCTTCGACGACGCCGCTCCGGCCGTCACGCTCGCCGGCCGCCCGCTGACGGAACTTCCCCTGGCGCAGGTGCGCGCCTCCGTCGTGGTCTCCGGGGCCACGGCGCAACTGTTCACCGGGACCCTGCGTGAGGCTTTGGACGCGCGCGGAGCCGCCTCCCCCGTGCCGGTAGATGTTGCTGCCCTGGTGGCTGCGGAGCGCGATCGGGTTGGGGTGGCAGACGTAGACCAGAACGTGCACGCAGCGGTGACGCATGTGGACGGCGATGAGCGGCTGCTCGCCGCCTTGGAGGTGGCTGACGCCCACGACGTCCTGTCCTCGCTGGACCTGGGCCTGGCGGGCATGATCACCGAGCGCGGCAGGTCATTGTCCGGTGGTCAGCGCCAGCGCGTCGCCCTGGCTCGGGCACTGCTTACGCAGGCGCCCACACTGGTGCTGGTTGAGCCGACCAGTGCGCTGGACTCGCATACGGAGGCCCGCGTGGCACGTCGCCTGCGCGACGCCCGGTCCGGCAGCACCACAGTCATCACAACCGCCTCGCCCTTGGTTCTAGAGGCCTGCGACGAGGTCGTCTTCCTCGATCACACCGGCCGCGAGCGCCTACGCGCCCCGCACCGGGAGCTGCTCACCCGTGCGCGCGCCGGCGATCCGGACGCTGTTGCCTACCGGGGAGTCGTAGCCCGCGCGATAGGACAGGACGCGGGCACGGCGCAGTCTCGGCACGGGGCGGGCACGGCGCAGTCTCGGCACGGGGCGGGCACGGCGCAGTCTCGGCACGGGGCGGGCACGGCGCAGTCTCGGCACGGGGCGGGCACGGCGCAGTCTCGGCACGGGGCGGGCACGGCGCAGTCTCGGCACGGGGCGGGCACGGCGCAGTTCCAGCAGGACGCCGTCGTCCCCACCGAGGAGGTGAAGCCCTGATGGCACTGCCCGTAGCCCCCGGCAAGGTGGCCATGCGCAAGACCTTCGGCATCATGGCCGCCTACCGCATGCGATTCGTGTGGGTGCTGGTGCTGCAGATAGCCGCAGTGCTGGCCACCCTGGTGGCCCCGCAGCTGCTGGGTCGGCTGGTGACCCGCGTGTCTGCGGGTACCGCCACGGTCGATTATGTGGACAAGATCGTCCTGGTGATCGTGCTGGTCACGCTCGTCGGGGCGATGATCAACCGCTTTGCGCAGATGCGTGCGCGCACTCTCGGGGAGTCCGTGTTCGCGGACCTGCGCGAGCGCATGATGAACCGGGTGGTGCACCTGCCGCTGTCAGCCGTCGAGTCCGCGGGCACCGGCGACCTGGTGGGTCGCACCACTAATGACGTTTCCCGCATCGAGTTCCTGGTGCGGGTGGGCGTGCCCCAGATCATGGTGTGCACGGTGACGATTGTCTTCACTATCGCCGCGGCGGCGGTGTCCAACCCACTGCTGGCGGCGGGGCTGCTGGTGGTGGGCCCGCCGGTGTGGACGATGATGCGCTGGTACCTGCCGATCTCGGTGCCCGCCTACCGTGCCGGCTCAGCCGCCGATGCGCGGGTGAATGGCGTCGTCTCGGAGACGGTGGACCATGTGTTCACGGTTGACGCGCTGGGGATAGGGCGTCGGCGGGAGGAGGTCATCGCCGCGTCAGTCGCGGAGGCCTGGAGCCTGGAGAAGTTCACTGCCTGGCTGCGGGTGCGCCTGTACCTGGTGCTGGATGTGGCCTGGCGGGCCCCGGTGGTGGTGATTCTGCTGTGGGGAGGTTTTCTGGCGTCTCGCGGGTGGGTGAGCCTAGGTGCTATCACCACGGTGACCTTGTACGCCATGGAGCTGCGCAAGCCGATTGGCCAGCTGATGTACTGGATTGACCAGGTGCAGGTGTCCCAGGCCTCGCTCACGCGCATCCTGGGCGTGGAGGAGGTGCCGGACGACCGCACCCCCACCGGGGCCGTCCCTGCCGACACGCACATGCGTCTACGTGACGTCCGCTTCGCCTACCGGGAGGGGCTGGAGGTGCTCCACGGGATCGACCTGGACCTGGTGCCTGGTGAGCGGCTCGCCGTCGTCGGCCCGTCCGGGTCGGGCAAGTCGACGCTGGGGCGCATGCTGGCCGGCATCAACCCACCCACATCCGGTTCCGTGACGGTGGGTGGCGTACCACTGACGGATCTGCCCGAAACGGAGCTGCGTAGGCACGTGGCACTGGTCACGCAGGAGCAGCACGTGTTCGCCGGGACGATCGCCGACAACGTGCGCCTGGGCCGCCCGGAGGCCGACGACGTGACCATCGCCAACGCGATCGCCGCTATCGGTGCGCGCAAGTGGGTGGATGAGCTGCCCGACGGCATGCACACGCTGGTCGGTTCGGGGAACTTGACGCTTACGCCGGCGCAAGCGCAGGAGGTGGCGCTGGCACGACTGGTGCTGCTGGATCCGCACACGCTGATCCTGGATGAGGCGACGTCGTTGCTCGACCCGCACGCGGCTCGGACCCTGGAGAGGACACTGTCGACGGCGCTGGCCGGGCGCACGGTGATCGAGGTGGCGCACCGCCTGTACACGGCTCAGGACGCGGATCGGGTCGCGGTGATGCTGGAGGGTCGCATCGTGGAGCTGGGTACGCATGACGAGTTGGTCGCCCTCGGCGGAGAGTATGCGAGCCTGTGGGAGGCCTGGAGCCAAGAGTAGGCCCGTCAAACGGGCGGCAATGATTGCGTCAGGCCGTCCCCTCACCTTGGTGTCAGTGCTGGGCTGCGCCAGCGCCCCACGAGTGAATCAGCCACCTAGACGGGGCCAGTCAGGTGCCGCTCAGGCCTGGCATGTGAGATTCTGTTCCGAGCAACGGGAACGGCGGGTCCGCCGCCCCGCGCCGTTACATCCGCCAGGCACAAGAAGGTCGGTTCCATGAGCCAGCAGCCCAACCAGCCCCCGTCGGCACCGCCACGGCAAGACTCTGCAGCGGCAACGCCGACGCTCAGCGAGCTAGTCAACCGGATCTCGGAGAACATCTCCGCGCTGGTGCACGGGGAGATCGACCTGGCCAAGGCCAAGGGCAAGCGCATGGCCACCACCATGGGGGTGGGCGGTGCGCTGCTGGCCGTCGGCGGAGTCATCGCCATGTACGGGGTCGGCTTCCTGCTGAGTACCTTCGTCGAGCTCCTCGCCCTGGCTCTGCCGCTATGGGCGGCCAAGCTCATCGTTGCAGCCGTGCTGCTGATCGTGGCCGCCATCGCCGCACTAATCGGCGCCAAGCGCCTCCAGGCCGCCAGGGCAGACATCCCGATCCTAAGGGGGCCCTCGAGCGCGACCTCAACTCCGTCAAGTCCGCCGCGTCCGCCGGCTTCGAGAAGGGCAACCAGCAGTGAGTGAGAAGAAACCATCCCTCGCGGACCCCACGCCGGAGGAGATTGAGGCCCGCCTCGTAGCCTTGCGCGCCTCGGTGGTGGAGGACGTCGAGGAGCTCGCTCTCCGGCTGGCTCCCGGCACCCTCAAGACCGTGGCGCGCACCACCGCCGCAGCCACGATGACGGACCTGCGCGACCGCGCCCAGTCGGCCGCCGCCGATCTCAAGGCGCGTGCCCGCGGGCAAGAAGCACCCCTGCCGCTCGCCAGTACGCCCAAGGCTGACAGCGCGTCACTGCTTGATCGGGCGCAAAGGCTGTTCGCCGATGCCCGCGACGGCGATCCGCAGGCGCTGGCAATTGTTACCGGCGCGGCCGCAGCGCTGGCGGGCCTGAGCGCCTTCGCCCTGGTCAAGGCGCTGCGGCGCTAGCCGGTCCCGGGGCAACGGCTCGCTGCACGACGCCGCCCGCGACCGGCGTCCTGCCCCGTGCCGCGTCATCGGTGGCTTCATCCGTGGGCCTTACCACGCCCGACGTGCTGCCACCGGAATGGTGTTCCGGCGCGGCAACGTTGTACGGTTGCCCCACGACACATTTGCCCAATTGATGCGCGCCCTTGGCGCGCCCAGAGACACGTTGGAGGGGGTCGAGCCTATGGGGCGTGGCCGTCAGAAGGCCAAGGCGACCAAGGTCGCCCGCAAGCTCAAGTACTTCAGCCCGGAGACGGACTACGCGGCGCTCGAACGCGAGCTCGCCACGGCGTCTTCCGCGGCATCCCCCGACACTCAAACCGACGAGGACATGTACGAGGAGCTGGCCGCCAAATACGGCGTCAACGACGACTGGGACGACGAGGCCGAGGACGCCTGACCCGGGCTTCACTCCGTGAGCCCGGGGCGTCGTCGACGCCGGGTACATCTGCGGCACGTCGGCGCGGCTGCACCGGTGGTCGTCCTTGCCCGGCGGTGAGGCAGTTACACCCGCCCCGCCCTGCGCCTACGCTCTCCGGTGCGCTCGGATGCCGCTCAGGCGACCCGGTAGCTCCCGTGCAGGTCAACGCTGCCGCCGTCAACGCCCTTGGTGCCGGAAACCAGTCGGCCCCGCGGCGCGTAGTCGGCGGCGTCACTGACGCCGCCCAGCACCCAGGCGGGCATGCCTGCAGCCTCGGCCCCGCGCAGAACATCCCCAACGGCGTCGGCGGCCACCACGGCGACCATGCCGACCCCCAGGTTGAGGGTGCTCTCGAGGTCGTCCCACGGGACCGCGCCTAGTCGGCGCACGACGTCGAACACCGCGGGCACCACCCAGGTGCCGCGATCGACGTCGGCCACCGTCCCGGCGGGCAGCACACGAGCCAGATTCGCCCCCAGGCCGCCGCCGGTGACGTGCGCCAGGGCGCGAATGCGCAGAGCGGCGGGGTCGGCGTCGGCGGGGTCCACCTGCTCAATCAGGTCAAGCAGCATGCGCGTGTACAGCCGGGTCGGCTCCAGCAGCTCCTCACCAAGCGTGCGGCCGAACTCGGGCACCTCACGCTCCAGGGACCAGCCCGCCTGGTCAACCACGCGTCGCACCAGCGAGTAGCCATTGGAGTGCAGGCCGGAGGCAGCCAGGGCCACAAGCACGTCCCCGGGACGCACCCGCTGCGCGCCAAGGGCCCGGTCGGCCTCAACCACGCCGGTGGCCGCACCGGCGACGTCGTAGTCGTCCGCCCCCATCAGCCCGGGGTGCTCGGCGGTCTCCCCGCCCAGAAGCGGCGTACCGACGGCGGCGCAGGCCTGCGCGACGCCGCGCACGATGTCTGCAATGCGCTGCGGAACGACCTTGCCGCAGGCAATGTAGTCGGTCATGAGCAGGGGGCGGGCACCGACCACCACAATGTCGTCAATGACCATGCCCACCAGGTCCTGCCCGATGGTGTCGTGCACGTCGAGCGCCTGCGCGATAGCGATCTTGGTGCCCACGCCGTCGGTGGAGGTCGCCAGCAGCGGGCGGCGGAAGGCACGCAGTTCCGAGACATCGATCATCCCGGCGAAACCGCCCACTCCTCCGACTACGGCGGGGGTCATGGTGGCGGCAACCGAGGCCTTCATCAGCTCCACCGCCCGGTCTCCCGCCGCCGTGTCTACGCCGGCAGCGGCGTAAGTGATCGGGGCGGCGGAGGCGTCGGCGGGGGGTGTGCTCTGACTCATCGGGCGGGTCCTTCCGGTGCGGGGTCGGTGAGTGCAGCAGCATGCGGCGGAGAACTTGCGGCCGCGGGTGAGGCAGCCGCGGCGTCGGCCGGGTTCCGGTGGGGACTGCCGGCGCTCAGGTCCGGGCGCGTCACCCGTCGCAAAACGGGGGCTCCGGTTCCTGCACCATTGCGGCGCCGGTAGACGCCGGGGACGCGCGTAGCCGCCGGGGCGCCGGCAGCAGCTCCCTGCACAGGCGGAGCGATCGGGTAGTCACCGGTGAAGCATGCGGTGCACAGGGACGCGGCGTCCTGCCCCGAGGCGGCGACCATGCCATCCACGGAGAGGTAGCCGAGGGAATCGGCGCCGATGGAGTCACGGATCTCCTCCACACTCATACCCGTGGCGATCAGCTCGGCGCGGGTGGCGAAGTCGATGCCGTAGTAGCACGGCCACAGCACCGGCGGGGAGGAGATGCGCACATGCACCTGCGCGGCGCCGGCCTCCCGCAGCATGCGCACCAGGGCGCGCTGGGTGTTGCCGCGCACGATCGAGTCATCGACTACCACCAGGCGCTTGCCGGCGATGACCTCCCGCACCGGGTTGAGCTTCAGACGAATACCAAGCTGGCGCAGGGTCTGGGTGGGCTGGATGAAGGTGCGGCCGACGTAGGTGTTCTTCACCAGGCCCTGCCCGTAGGGGATGCCGGAGGCCTGGGCGTAGCCGATGGCGGCCGGAGTACCGGACTCGGGGTGGCGATCACCAGGTCGGCGTCGACCGGGTGCTCGCGGGCCAGGGCCGCCCCCATGGCGTTGCGGGCGGCGATCACCGAAGTGCCGGCGATGCGCGTATCCGGGCGGGCCAGGTAGACGTACTCGAATACGCAGCCGGCCCGGCGGGGGGTGGCGAAGCGGGAGGAGCGCACGCCGTCGGCGTCGATCTCGATCAGCTCCCCGGGCTCAATCTCCCTGACGAACGTGGCCCCGACGATGTCCAGGGCGGCGCTCTCGGAGGCGACCACCCAGCCGCGCTGCAGGCGACCGAGTACAAGGGGACGCACGCCGTACGGGTCCCGGGCGGCGTACAGGGTGTGCTCGTCCATGAACACCAGGGAGAACGCTCCCCGCAACAGCGGCAGCACGCGCCGGGCCGTGGCCGAGATGCTCAGCGGCGGGGCGGCGTCGGCGTCGGCCACCGGGAGGTACAGGGAGGAGTCGGCGTCGACGGCGTCATAGTCCCAGGCATCCAGGTGCCCGCGCTGGGATACCAGCTCCATCAGGGCGGCGATGACGGCGGTGTCCGTGGAGGAGCCGCGGCCGAGTTCGCCGGTGAGGTCCTCCCCGCTGGTGCGGTGCACCGCCTCCATGAGCTCGCGGGTGTTGGTGAGATTGCCGTTGTGAGTCAGTGCCAGCGTGGAGCCTGCCACCGGCCCCAGCATCGGCTGGGCGTTCTCCCAGGTGCCCGCGCCCTGGGTGGCGTAGCGGACGTGCCCGACGGCGAGATGGCCGGTGAGACTGGACAGGGCGCCGTCGTCGAACACTTGGGACACGAGGCCGAGGTCCTTGTATACCAGGATGTTGCTGCCGTCGGTGGACGCGATGCCGGCGGCCTCCTGGCCGCGGTGCTGGAGGGCATACAGGCCGAAGTAGGTCAGGCGGGATGCGTCCTCGCCCGGAGCCCACACACCGAAGACGCCGCACTCCTCGTTCACCTCCTCCCCGGAGGCGAGCGGCGGATCGGGGCGTCGGCGGGCGAGCGCTTCACCGGAGTGCGGGGTGGTCCGGCCGGGGTCACCAAAGCTCACGCCCGCATTCTGTCACACGGCCTGCGCCCCTCACCGAAACCGGCACTTGTTACGCGCCGAAACCGGCACTTGTTACGCGCCGAGACTGGCACCAACGCGTCGAGGCCGGCCATATCTACCGACCTCGGCACGTAACTACTCCCGACCTCGGCGGCGGGAGGTCAGCAGGGCGCCACCGCCCATAAGACCGAGGGCGAGCGCACCCAGGGCGAGCGGCACGCCGGTACGGGCCAGCGCCCCACGCGTGCCGCTCCCAGTAGCTGAGCCCGGAGCCGCTCGCGTGGTTCCCACCGCCGACGCCACGGGGGTCGGCCCTGCCGGGGCGCCGGCCGACTCGCCCACCGTGGCCGCCGCGCTGGGCGCCACCGCCGGGCTCGGCGTCGCCGTCGGCTCCGGAGAGCCCGAGAGCACGACCTCGGCGGCGACGGCAAGCGTCTCGCTGGAGCCGTCGGCGCCCGTAACGGAGAAGGAGACAACCGCGCACGTCGCGCTCACGCCGTCTACCGTGCACGCCTGGGTGGCGGCGCCGTCGGGGAGCGTGAAGGTCAGCGTGGCCTGGCCGGTTTCGGGCAGGCCCGGCGTGACCGTCTGGTCGACATCGCTCGTGGCGATTGTCCGGGCGCTGCCGTCGGCCATGGTGACGGTGGCGGCGACGGAGACGGCGGCATCGCCCCTGCCCTGCTCGGCGGTTGCCGAGTAGCTGAGCCCGGTGAAGCGGGCCGTCACCGCTTCGCCGTCGATAGCGATGGAGGAGCCGACCTGGTGCTTGCGGTAGGAGGCGGTGGCCGGGTTGATCCGCATCAGGTACTCGGAGGTGACCGTGCGGTCGAGGATGCCGGTGTTGATCATCGTCTTCTCACCCAGGGTGGTGAAGTTGTCGCCGCCCGCGAGGAGGAAGGTGTTGGAGGCGACGGCGACGCTCGCTGCGTCGTCGAGCAGCTCGCCGTCGATGTAGACGGCGTCGATGACCCGCGAGCGCGCATCGGCGATGGCACCTGCGAGGCCCGCACTGAGCGCACCCCGCTCCTCCTCGGAAGCGGTGGAGATCTGCGTGAAGTAGTCCTCGAGCTGGTCGGCGGCGTCCTGGTCGAGGTAGACCGCCACGTTGTCAGAGGTTCCGAGCATGAGTGCTGCACGCGTGGTCGTCGGTTGGAACTGCTCGGCGAGCACCTGCTTTACCTGCGCGCCCGTGTAGGTGGCGTAGGCCATCTCGTTGCCGAAGGGCTGCACCGTGTAGGCCTGGCCCGAGGTGAGTTCACCCGCAAGGTAGTCGGCGCGCACACCGCCGGGGTTCATCAGCCCGATCGAGTAGTCGGCGTCCGGCTGGATGTCCGTGGACAGCCAGGAGGCGAAGGATGTGGCAATGAGGTTGGAGGCGGTGGACTCGGTGGAGCGGTTGGCCCCGTAGTCCGTGCCGGTGTCGGTGCCGCGGAGGAAGCTCGACCCCAGGGTGGTGATGACCTCGTTGCCCGCGGCCTCGGAGTCCGTCTTCGCCTGCGCGACGATCCCGGCCACGCCGTAGGCGTCGGTGGTGCAGTCGGACTCCGCCAGGTCGAGGTTGCGGGCGGTGGCGGCGGTGACGGCCTTCGTGCCGTCGGCGGATGTGGTCACCGTCAGGGAGATCTCGCCGAGCTTGAGGCCGTAGTGGTCGGGCTGGACGACGGCGATGTCCGTGCCGTCAGTCGACTTCACAACCTCGGCGAAGGGCACGTGGGTGTGGCCGGCGACGACGGCGTCGACGGCGCCGTTGAACTGGTTGCCGTAGATGGCGGCGTCCTCGTGGGCCAGGACCACGACCACGTCGGCCTCCCCGTTGGCGGCGTCGCCGTCCTTCAGTGCGGTGGCGCGCGTGTTGGCCGTGGCGGTCGCATCGGACACCGTGAGGCCCTCAAGCGCGGACTTGGACACCAGACTGGGCAGCTCCTCTGTGACGACACCGACGAAGCCGACCCTGACGCCGTCGACCTCGGTGATCCAGGTGCCGTTGCCGGAGCCCTCGGCGGCCAGGGCGGCGTTGCCGGTGACGTTCGCGGATAGGATCGGGGCGTTGAAGGCGGGTAGGAGGCGGTCGGCGAGGTCAGTGATGCCCTTGTCGAACTCGTGGTTGCCGGCGCTGGTGACATCCAGGCCGATGGCATTGAGGACGTCGATGGTGGGCTGGTCGTCAAGGATCGAGGAGATGTAGGCGCTGCCGCCAACGTTGTCCCCGTTGGAGACGAAGAGCGTACTGGGGTTGCGGGCGCGGGCGGCGGCTACCTCGCAGGCCAGGGTGACCGCGCCGGGCTCATCGCTCGTGGTCTCGATGTGGCCGTGCAGGTCGGTGATGCCGAGGATATTGAGCGTGGTGGTTGCGTCTGCGGGATCCGCGGCAGCGGCCGGGGTAACGAGTGCCGGGGTGACGAGGGTTAGGGCCAGGGCCGCGGCGAAGGCGGCGAGGCGACGGTATAGGTGTGGCATGACCAGTCTCGGGAGGTTAGTGGGGACGGAAGACCCGCCAAGTGTAGGGCACTTCACACCGTCGCGGGGCCGGCAGCCATGCTTCGAGACCGTCCGGGAGGTGCGAATGCCCGGCTTGAGGAAGTGGCGAGCGCCTGGCGAAGGCCGCCGTCTAGCGGGCGGATCCCGGCGGGCGCCGAGGTGTGGGACGCACTCTTCCCTGAGCGTTGGCAGCTCCAGGCGGAACCCTGCCGCTACCCGCCGAATCCGTAGCAAAGAGTCCTGCGCCGTCGGCGCCGCGCTAGCGCCGATACCCCCAGCAACGTGCCGAGGCCGGCCATATCGACCGACCTCGGCACGTAACTTCTACCGATCTCGGTGGTTATAGCAACCGATCTCGGTGGTGGGCGGGGATCAGGCGGCGGCGGCTTCCGCCACGAGCTTGCGGGCCCGCGCCTGCTTGAGGATGAGCACACCGATGGCGGTGACAACCGTTCCCGCGATGATCGAGATGAAGAACCCGAGCAGGTTATCGATCGCGAAGAACACGAAGATGCCGCCGTGCGGGGCGCGCGAGCCCACGTGCAGCGCCATGGACAGGGCGCCGGTGACGGCGCCGCCCAGCATCGACGGCGGGATGATGCGCAGCGGGTCCGCGGCGGCGAAGGGGATGGCGCCCTCGGAGATGAAGGACGCCCCGAGCAGCCAGGCGGCCCGCCCATTGTCCCGCTCGACGTCGGTGAACAGACCCGGACGCACCGTAGTGGCCAGGGCCAGAGCCAGCGGCGGGACCATACCCGCGGCCATCACGGCGGCCATGATCTCGTAGGAGGCGGCAGTGGCCGCCGACAGGCCGGCCGTGGCGAACAGGTAGGCGGCCTTGTTGACCGGGCCACCCAGGTCGAAGCACATCATCAGGCCGAGGATCACGCCCAGGAGGACGGCCGAGCCGGAGCCGGCCATAGAGGTCAGCGAGTTGCTGAGCCAGTTCATCAGCGCGGCCAGCGGGTTGCCGAGCACCATGTACATCAGGGAGCCGACCACCAGGGTGGTGCACAGCGGGATGATCACCACCGGCATCAGGCTGCGCAGCCAGCGGGGCACGTCCAGCCCCGCCAGCCAGGCCGCCATGTAGCCGGCGAGCAGGCCGCCGATCAGACCGCCGATGAAGCCGGCGCCGATGGCCACCGACAGCGCACCCATGGCGAAGCCGGGGGCGATACCGGGGCGTCCGGCCAGGCCGAAGGCCGTGTACCCGGCCAGGGCCGGTACCAGGAAGTTCATGGCGGTGGAGCCGAGCATGAAGAAGACTGCACCGATGTAGGCCATCAGCGGCGAGCCGCCCAGTGCGTTGGGGGCGGCCAGGTCCGGGTTGGCCAGGTCGGGCAGGTTCCACAGGCTGGAGTCGGTGACGATGTTGGCGGCGTTGTTCGTGATGTCGTAGCCGCCGAAGAGGAAGCCCAGGGCGGTGAGCAGACCGCCCGCGGCCACGAAGGGGATCATGTAGGACACGCCGGTCATCACCGAGCGCTGCAGGCGGCGCGCCCAGTGGACGTGCTCCTCCTCGCTCTCGGACTCGCCCCCCGCGGCAGCGGTCACGCGCTTGGCGCCCGGGTCGTCAATGGCGGCCAGGGCCTGGTCCACCAGCGAGCCGGCGTCATTGACGGCGGCCTTCACGCCGACGTCGATGACGGGCTTGCCGGCGAAGCGCTCCAGTCCCTTCACCGGCAGGTCGTGGGCGAAGATCACGGCGTCGGCAGCCTGGATGAGCTCGGCGTCGAGCCAGTCGATCTTGCCTGAGCCCTGGCCCTCGATGCGCACGGTGACGCCACGTTCCTTGCCGGCCTGCTCGAGCGCCTCGGCGGCCATGAAGGTGTGGGCGATGCCGGTGGGGCAGGAGGAGACACCGACGATCACGCGGCCCGTGTCCGCGGGTGCGGCCGACTCCCCCGCGGCCGGCGCGCCCGCGGAGGCCGCGGCGCCGCCGTCGAGCAGCTCGGGCTGGACCTGCTCGGTGACCAGGCGGGCGACGTCCTCGGGGGTGGCGGCGGCGCGCAGGGCGTCGGTGAACTCCGACTTCATCAGGCCGCGAGCCAGCTTGGCCAGCAGCTGCAGGTGGAAGTCGTCGGCGCCGGCGGGCGCGGCGATCATGAACACGAGGTCGGCGCCCTGCCCATCGGCGGCGCCGAAGTCAACGGGCTCGGTCAGGCGGGCGAAGCCGAGCGAGGGGGCCAGCACATGCGGGCTGCGGCAGTGCGGGATGGCGATGCCGCCGGGGATGCCGGTGGGCGCCGTGGCCTCGCGGGCCAGCGCGTCGGCGGCGAGCCCCTCGTTGGTGTCGGCGCGGCCGGCGGCCGCTACGACATCCGCCAGGTAGTTGATGACTGCCTGCTTGTCGGCGCCCGCAGGCGCGTCCAGGCGGACGAGTTCTGGGACGATCAGCGGCGTGTTCGCTGAATTGGTGGGTTGGGACATGGTGTTTTCCTTGCTGTCTCCTGAGAGTACCGCTCCGCCGCTGCGGGGCGGGTTGGGGTCGGATGCGCAAGCCGGCGGCTCACGCAGGACTGGTAGTTGCGTGCGGGTCTATCGGTTCGATTCGGGGCCTGTCACAGTGGGGCAACCACTGCCGCCTGGTCGGGCAGGTGATCCGGTCCGGGCAGCGTGGTTCCGGGCAGTCCGGCAGCGGCGGAGCCGTAGGCCATGGCGGCGGCCAGGCGCTCCGGCGCGTCTGCGCCTCGCACATCGGCGAGGATGTATCCGGCTACGGAGGAGTCTCCGGCACCGACGGTGGAGATAACGGGGACCTCGGGGGCGGTGGCGCGCCACGCCCCATCGGCGGTGACCAGGACGGCGCCGGCCCCGCCAAGGGTGGCCATTACCGCCCCCACCCCAAGACCCACGAGTACACGCGCCGCCTCCGCCACGGGGGCGTAGTCGCCGGCCAGGGCGCCCTGCTCCAGCGCGGTGGCGCGCTGTGCGGGCAGTCCGGCGAGCTGCCCGAGCTCCTCTCCATTGGGCTTGATCAGGTCCGGTGCCGCTTGCGGCAGAGCTGCCGCCAACGCGGCCAGGGGCGCGTCGGAGGTATCGACCGCGATGCGCAGCCCCGGGGCCGCCTGTCGCAACAGCCCGACCAGCCGCGCGTACCAGTCGGTGGGGGCGCCAGGCGGCAGCGAGCCGGACAGGATCGCCCAGGAATGCGCCCCTCCCGTGCCTGCATCGTCGGAGTGAGTGGTGCCGGACTGCGCATGACCGGACACCGCCTCGAGCAGGGCCTGCTCCACGGCGTCTACCTCCGCCGCGCTCAGCACGGCCCCGGGCTCGTTGAGCTTGGTGGTGGTGCCGTCGGGCTCGGTGACCGCGGTGTTCACGCGCACCGCACCGGCCACATCCACGGTGACAGGAGTCAGACCGGGCGCGTCCAGCACCTCAAGGGCCGCCACCAGCGGGTCGCGTTCGGGCGCCGGCAGGATGGCTGTTACATCCTGGCCGGAGTGGGCCAGCACGCGGGCCACGTTCAGCCCCTTGCCGCCGGGCTCCGTAGTGACCGACTGCAAGCGGTTGACACCGCCGCGGACAAGCGCGCCTGCCAGTGAGACGGTGCGGTCTAGTGAGGGGTTGGGGGTCAGAGTGATGATCATGCGAGCAGTACCTCGGTTCCTGTGTCGGCTAGTTGGGCGGCCAGTGGGCTGGGGAGGGCGGCGTCTGTGACCAGCAGGTCAACGTCGTCCAGGTCGGCGAAGGAGACCAGGTGCTCCTGAGCGATCTTGGTGGAGTCGGCCAGGACCACAACACGGCTGGCGGCGCGAACCATGGCGCGCTTGACGGCAGCCTCCTCCGGATCCGGGGTGGACAGGCCGTGCTCGGCGGTCAGGCCGTTAGTCCCCATCACGGCGACGGCTACTCGCAGGGTGGCGAGCGTCTCCAGCGCCTCGGGTCCGACGGTGGCCTGGGTGATACCACGCACCTGGCCGCCGAGCATGCGTACGCTCAGGTCGCTGCGGCCGGCCAGGAGGGCGGCTGTGAGGACCGAGTCGGTAATGACTCGCAAGTCCATTCCCTCAGGCAGGAGGCGGGCGAGACAACCCACGGTGGTGCCGGCATCGAGCAGCACGGTGGTGCCGGGTCGGAGCTTCAGGGCACTGACAGCGGCAGCGGCGATGGCCTGCTTGGCGCTGGCGCCGAGCAGCTCGCGCTCGGCAACGGCGGTTTCCGGCAGGGCCAGGACAGTGGCGGGAACTGCGCCGCCGTGGACCTTGCGCAGGGCGCCGGCCCGGTCCAAGGCAGTCAGGTCACGGCGGATGGTCTCAACCGTGACGCCATAACGGGCGGCCAGATCGGCAACAGCAACGCGGCCCTCGCGCGCGACGGCGTCAACGATGTCCTGCTGGCGCTGCTCGGCGTTCATCCGCACCTCCCCCATGAAGTCCGTTCGGACACGAGTATATGCCCGAACGGACGCACTTGGGAAGAGTCTTCTTGAAATTCGTCGTAAACCATGTCCGCTCGGGCGCAATGGCGCCGACGCGGCGCCAATCCGCAGAGCAGTCCCGCGCCGTGCCGCACCGCCCACCACGAGCCGAGCGCGGACGAAGTGTCCATCTCTCCACACTTTCACCGGCAGCGCGCCGCAAGCCTCCAACGGATACCCCGCTGACCTGGGCAAATGGACAGACACCGCTGCGGCCTACGCTCAAAGTGGCGAGAGATGGACACTTTTGCGCCGACGCATCCCGGCGACATTCACCGGTTGGCCGGCTCACGCAGTGACGGCAGCCACCGCCCACAACCGCCAAGCGCTCACGCGCGCCGACGGCCATGCCTCCGCTCACGCGCACCGGCGAGCACTATGCGGTCACTGCAGCCACGCCGAGCGCTACGCGCGCAGCAGCGGCAGATACGCGGACAGGTCGCAACGCTCACCGGAGGCGTGCAAGGCACCGGAGGCCAGGGCGTCCTCCCAGCCCAGGCGCCCAGTGGCCAGACCCAGCCAGGTGGCGGCATCGGTCTCCACCACGCTGGGCGGGGTGCCGCGGCGGTGAACCGTGCCCGAGACCGCCTGCGTCACACCGAACGGTGGTACCCGCACCTCCACAGCGCGTCCCGGAGCGCAGGCGGTCAGCTCCTCCAACGTGTAGCGCACGGCGGTAGCCGTGTCGGCCCGCTTAGGGCGGTTGCCAGCCGCGGTGTCGGCCGCCCACCGGCGTACGGCCTGAGCACCGACGGGGGGATCAATACGTCGTCTCACAGGTCTGACGGTACGACACCGGTGCGCCCCCGCAGCCCGCGGCGAATCACGGCATAGCACGCCAGCCCTGCGGCGGCGAGGAGAAGTCCAGCCATCGCACCGATGGAGCCGAGGAAGTCAGGCACTCCGGTGTTGGCCAGCACCGGCTCATCCGCAGGCGCAACAATCACCTGAGCTCCATTGGCAGGGCCACCCGCCTGCGACTGCGCCGCCGCAGCCACCGAGACCAGTGCCTGGAGCTCAAGACCGCGAGTAGTGCCGTCGCGTGCCACCAGGGTGAAGGAGACCACTGCGCAGGCCGCTGCGGTGCTGACTCCGTCAACGGTCTGCCCCGCCTGCCCGCCGCCACCGGGGCAGACCGTGGTAGCCACATCATCCGGGAGGGCAATGTTCAGTGTGGCGGTGCCGGTCTCTGGGCGCTCGGGAGTGATGGTCGCATCGACCACTGCGCTGGTGAGCTGCTGGGTGGCGCCATCGGCGAGGGCAACCGTCGCAGTTACCTCCTGGGCGGAGCCCGGAGCGGCCTGCTCGGAGGCGGCGGTGAAGCTGAGCCCGGTGAAGCGGACCGTGGCGGCGCCGCCGGCGGCTGCCGTATCCAGGTCGACCCCTACCTGCCGCTTGCTCAAGTCTGCGGCCACCGCGCTACCTGCCCGCAGGTACTCGGCGGTCACCGTACGGTCGAGCACACCGGTGCTGGCGGAGGGAGTCTCACGCAGAACCGTGAAGCCGTCACCGCCGGAGAGCATGAAGGAGTTGGAGGCCACCACCACGTCGGCGTCATCAGCGAGTTCCACGTCATCCACGTAGACGGAGCGGATCACGCGTGCGCGGGCGCCCGCAATGGCGTCACTCAGCTCCTCGAGCGTGCGCTCGCCCGCGCAGATGCGCCGCCAGTACTCCTCCAGCTCATCGGCCGCGTCCTGGTTGAGGTAGACACGCACATTGTCTGACACGCCGAGCATGAGTACCGGCCGAGACGTGCCCGGCTGCCACTGCTGAGCAAGCACCGCCTTGAACTGCGCGCCGCTGTAGGTGGCGTATCCCATCTCGTTTCCGAAGGGCTGCACGGTGTAGGCCTCCCCCTCGGTCAACTCGCCGAGCAGGTAGTCCGAGCGCACGCCGCCGGGGTTCATCAACCCGATGTAGTGCTCGCCCTCCGGCCGGATCTCATTGGTGAGCCAGGCGCGGTAGGAGTCCGCGATGACGTTGGCGGCGGTGGATTCGGTGGAGCGGTTGGCGCCGGGATCGGAACCGGTGTTGGTACCGCGGTAGAAGCCCGTATTCAGCGTGGTCAGGACCCGGGCGCCGGCGACGCGGGAGTCGCGGACGGCCTGATCGACGATGTCCTGCACGCCGTATGCGTCGGAGGCGCAGCTGGAGGCGGTCAGGTCGATGTTCTTGGCGGCCACCACGGACACGGCGCCGGAGTCCCGGTCAACCGACAGGGTGATGTTCCCCAGCAACTCGCCGTACTGGCCCGACTGGACCACGGCGATACGGTTGCCGTCCTTGCCGGTAATGGCGGCGGCGTGAGCGTCGTGGGTGTGCCCGCCGAAGACGGCGTCGACGGAGCCGTTGAACTGGTTGCTGAACGCGGCCGCGTCCTCGTGGGCCAGGACGATCACCACGTCGGCCTCACCGTTGGCAGCATTTCCGTCTTTGAGTGCGGCGGCGCGGGCGTTTACGGTCTCCACCAGGCCCGCGACCTCCACCTCCTCCAGGGCAGCGCTAGTCACCAGGCTGGGCAGCGAGTCGGTCACCGCACCCACGAAGCCCACCGTGACCCCGTCAACCTGCGTGGTCCACACGCCGTTACCGTCACCCTCGGCCCTAAGCGCGTCGTTTCCGGTGATATTGGCGGCCAGCACGGGAGCATCGAAAGCGCCCAGCAGCCGGGAGGAGAGGTCGCCAGCGCCCCGGTCGAACTCGTGGTTGCCGGCAGCAGTGACGTCTAGGCCAATGGCATTGAGGACGTCAATGGTGGGCTGATCATCCAGCACCGAGGAGACGTAGGCGGAGCCGCCGACGTTATCCCCGGTGGACACCAGCAGGGTGCCCGGGTGGGCGGCGCGCGCGGCCGCGACCTCACAGGCCAGCGTGACCGCACCGGGCTCTGAAACCAGCAGCGCCCCCTCGGCCTGCGTGGAGACGCGCTCGATATGCCCGCCGAAGTCGGCAATCCCCAGCAGGTTGATCGTCGCGGACGCACCGTCGTCCGCGAGGACTGCCGCCGCGTTCGCTCCGGGGGCGGGGGCGGCCACGACCACCGGGCCGCCGATCGGCGTGACGGCAACCGCCTCTACCGGTGGAGCCACCGCCACGGGGGCAAAAACTGCAAGAGCGAAGGCCGTCAGGGAGACGGACGCCCGAACCAGATGCTGCAGCCTCATGGTTGTCCTTGTGGTGATCATCAGTCGGTCGAACGATTGACACCACCATAAGTGTCAGGACACCCATGGGCCATAGCACATACCAATTAGTAATGATGACAATTTGGGACGTTAAACACTCCTCCGCCTATGAACCCCGGGTGGAGTCCGCACGCGGGCACACTTTTACGCACGATTACGGGAATACGCGACGGCGCCCAGCCGCCTACAACCAGGCGGCTGGGCGCCGTCTCCCTGCTCCGGGTGGCCGGAACCGTGACGTCTGGGTGATCCGGCAGCTCGCCGCAACCGCCGATCGGCTCATCCGATTGGGTGACCCCCGCCTACCAGAATGGCCGAGGAGGCTATTCCGGCAGAACAGCAGCGGCGCGCACGACGCGCCCAGGCTCAGACGATGCCGTGGGCGATCATGACGTCGGCCACGCGGGTAAAGCCGGCGGCGTTGGCGCCCAGGACGTAGTCACCAGGGCGACCGTAGGTCTCGGCGGCCTCTACGCAGGAGTCGTGGATGTCGGCCATGATGCCGGTGAGCTTGGCCTCCGCGGTGGCGAAGTCCCAGCGGGTGCGGCCGGCGTTCTGCTCCATCTCCAGGGCGGAGGTAGCCACGCCACCCGCGTTGGAGGCCTTGCCGGGAGCGTAGAGAATGCCGGCGGCCTGGAACGCCTCGATGGCCTCCGGCGTGGAGGGCATGTTGGCCCCCTCGGCGACTACCGCACAGCCGTTCCGCAGCAGGGTGGTGGCGCTGTCCGCGTCGAGCTCGTTCTGAGTGGCGCAAGGCAGGGCGACGTCGACCGGGACGTCCCAAGGACGGCCCTCGGTGACCAGGCGGGCGCCGGGTCGGCGGGAGACGTAGTCGGCGACGCGGCCGCGCTCAACCTCCTTGACCTGCTTGAGCAGCTCCAGGTCCACGCCCGCCTCGTCGACCACGTAGCCGGAGGAGTCGGAGAAGGTGATGGGCTTGGCGCCGAGCTGCTGAGCCTTCTCAATGGCGTAGATGGCGACGTTTCCGGCACCGGAGACGGCAACCCTCTTGCCCTCCAGGGAGTCACCCTTGGTGGCCAGCATGGACTGGGCGAACAGGACCGTGCCGTAGCCGGTTGCCTGGGTGCGCGCCAAGGAGCCGCCCCAGGCCAGGCCCTTGCCGGTCAGCACGCCGGCGTCGTAGGAGTTGCGCAGGCGCTTGTACTGGCCGAACAGGTAGCCGATCTCGCGGCCGCCGACGCCGATGTCACCGGCGGGGACGTCGGTGTTGGGGCCGATGTGACGGGACAGCTCGGTCATGAAGGACTGACAGAAGCGCATCACCTCGGCGTCGGAGCGGCCGTGGGGGTCGAAGTCGGAGCCGCCCTTGCCGCCGCCGATGCCCTGTCCGGTCAGGGCGTTCTTGAAGATCTGCTCGAAGCCGAGGAACTTGATGATGCCGGCGTTTACGCTCGGGTGGAAGCGCAGGCCTCCCTTGTAGGGACCCAGTGCCGAGTTGAACTCGATGCGGAAGCCGCGGTTGACGTGTACGGCGCCGGCGTCATCCACCCACGGCACACGGAACATGATCTGCCGCTCCGGCTCCACGATGCGCTCCAGGAGGCCATCCTCGGCGTAGTGGGGGTGCTTGGCGATGACTGGGCCCAGCGACTCCAGCACCTCACGGACGGCCTGGTGGAACTCGGCCTCACCGTGGTTGCGGGCCACAACCTGCTCATAAACCTTCTCGACAACATCCTGCATGCGGGATCTCCTTCACCTGTCTGAATCACCAGTCAGTATCACCTACCGCGGCCCTCGGGGCTTGACGTGGTTGCGATAGCGGCGCAGGAGCACCTCGTTGAGCAGAGCGGGCGTCCCGCGCTGGGCGCTAGCGTCGCACCCCTGGGGTAACTGAGACGAAACATCTCGGGCTTCGACCCCATGTTGGACGCAGGATGAGATCAGGGCCGCGAGTACTGCAGGAGCCGTTCACAGAGCGGCGTAGGCGGCGTCGTCGACGGGCTCGAGCCACTCATTGGAGGTGTTCTCCCCGGGGACCGCTAGCGCGATGTGGGAGAACCAGGAGTCGGCCTTGGCGCCGTGCCAGTGCTTGACACCGGCACGGATGAATACCACGGCCCCGGGCTCGAGGGAGACGGCGTCGCGCCCCTCCTCCTGGTACCAGCCGGAGCCCGCGGTGCAGATGAGCACCTGGCCGCCGCCGGAGGTGGCGTGGTGGATGTGCCAGTTGTTGCGGCAGCCGGGTGAGAAGGTGACGTTGTGGATGCCGACGGCGCAGTCGGGGTCGTCGACGAGGTTGTTCAGGTAGCTATCGCCGATGAAGTACTGGGCGAAGGCGGCGTTCAGCTCGCCCTTGCCGAAGACGTTCTCGGCGGCGAAGACGGATTCGTCGGTGGTGGCGGTCATGGTGGTTCCTCTCCCGCGGCCCGGACGGCCGCGCACCCTCAGGCTAGGAGCGCCGCCCCGCTCCAGCCAGGCCCCAAGCGGGCTCCCCATCCCCCACCGAGATCGGTAGACGTTACGTGCCGAGGTCGGTAGACGTTACGTGCCGAGATCGGCCAAGGCTGCGGCAGCACTCGGTACGTCCACGCTGCCGCCGGCATCGCCGACTGGCATGATCCCGGTATGAGCGCCACTGACTCTTCAAGGTCCACTCCCTCGAGCTCCAGGACCTCCTCGTCCAGCCACGGCCGCACCGACAGTAAGCGGTGGGGATCGCCATCGGTCGACCCAATCCTCTTGCAGGAGCCAACCCGACTTCCACGACGTCGACGGGCCGAATGGTGGACGGTCGCCGCATGGTCTCTGGCGCTGCTGCTGCAGGTCGTCCTACGCCTTGACGAGGAGTTCTCCGACGGCACTGACCTGGTGGCCCTAATTGCGGAGGCGTATTCGAACTCGACCATTCTTCTGTGCATCCTCGGCCTTGTCTCCTGCTTCGTCCTTCTGGATACGGAAGCACTGCGCGCCGCCATTTGGGGAGCGATCTTGGCCGCCGTCACGCTCACCGCCTCGCTAGTTACCTGGACGATCCTTTACGGGCTGTGGCCGATTGAATACGTCTGGTGGACGCGCGGATGGGTTGTCAATCTCGTGTTCGGCGTCGTCCTCCTCCGCGCCATCCGAGACCTGGTCAACAACCTCAATGAAAGCATCGGCATCAGGTACGAGGTGTAATCACACCCGATCAGGCTCTCCTGGTTTGTGGGCGTGGCGCGTGCCTGGTGGGTTGGGTACTGGCGGGTGGTGTCCGGGTGCCCAGCGGCGGGGGCGGAATGATGCTCCTGTGGTTGTCAAAATTGATGACAAACACCGCTCGCGGCCGCTGGTACCGATCTGACACCCGCATGATTCCAACGTTCTGTTCGCCGTCGCTGCCGCCTCCTACCTCGTTTGTCATAGATCTGGACACTTCGGGCCGCCACGCACCGGAACGAGCACCAACAGAGAGCCACCGCGGGCCGGCCCCCTCAAGCAACCGAGGGCACGCCAATACCAGAACCGTCATAGCCAACGTCGTCGGCTACCCCACGCGCCCGCCACCCCGGAATCCAACACCACACCCCCCTGAGCCGGAAGAGCCTTCAAACCAGCCGCGATGCTCCACACATGTCTCCGGGATGATTCGTGGTGCTCTCAGCAAACGCCAATTTCCACGGCGGAGGCGTACGAACCGCAGGCCCCGGGACACGTTCCACGACCTTGGTGCACATTCCACGACCCCGGGGAGGTCGTGCAACACGCACCAAGGTCGTGCAATGCGACCCAAGGTCGTGAAACAGCGCCTACCACCATTTCCGCAACCGCTGCCCGGCACCACGAGCACCCCGCCAAGCGCAACGCGTAGACGCTCACCCCCACTCCGGGCATCTACTACGCCACTTCGCCGTTAACAACGCCGGTTAACGGCCTACTGAAGGCTTCCGAGCCATTCAGCAAACCCCTAAGTGGCGTAGTAGACCCCGAACCGGCGTAACAGACCGCGAACCGGCGTTCTAAACGCCCTCGCGAAACACCCTCTCCCTCAACGCCCTCCCGGGCGGCCTCAGTCGAACAGCGCCGGCAGGGTGGCATCCACACCCGCGCGCAGCTCATCCAGGTCCAGCACCAGCGGGCGGCCGGACCCGCCGTCGGCCAGTAGATCGGTGCCGGTGGCTACGAGCATGTCCCCGCCGGTGGTGCCCAGGCGTCCCCAGGCCACGTCCTCCGCCTCGGCCGCAGCGGCCACCGCCGGCAGGGCGCCCTCGGGCACCGCCACCAGGGCGCGGGCACCGGACTCGGACAGCAGCGCGGTGAAGTCGTCGACGTCGCCGGGCACAGCCGCCAAGTCGATGGCCGCGCCGACGCCGAAGCGCAGGCAGGCATCGACCAGGCTCTGCACCAGCCCGCCGGTGGACAGGTCATGGGCGGCGCGCACCAGCCGCGAACCGTCGGGCAGGTCCGCCTCGCTCAGCGCCACCAGCACGCGCCCGAGCGCGGCCTCGGCCTCCAGGTCCACGTGCGGCGGCAGGCCGCCCAGGTGATCATGCACCACGCGCGTCCAGGCCGAACCGTCCAGCTCGTCGCGGGTCTCGCCCAGGGCGATGATGGCCAGCCCCTCCTCCTGCCAGCCCGAGGGGTTGGCGCGGCGCACGTCGTCCATCACGCCGAGCACACCCACCACGGGGGTCGGGTTGATGGAGGAGTCGGGCAGCCCCTTGACCTTGCCGTGGGAGTTGTACAGGGAGACGTTCCCGCCGGTGACGGGCACGCCCAGCTCGCGGCAGGCGTCGGCCAGGCCGGTGATCGCCTCGACCAGCTGCCACATCGCGTCGGGGTCCTCCGGGGAGCCGAAGTTGAGGCAGTCGGTGACGGCCAGCGGGCGGGCGCCCACGGTGCACACGTTGCGGTAGGACTCGGCCAGCGCCTGCGCGGCGCCGGTGGCCGGGTCGAGCTTGGTGAAACGGCCGTTGGCGTCGGTGGCAATGGCGACCCCGCGGCCGGTGGCCTCATCCACGCGGATCACGCCGGCGTCGTCAGGCTGAGCCAGGGCGGTGGCGCCGCGCACGAAGCGGTCGTACTGGTCGGTGACCCAGGCGGCAGAGGCCTGGTTGGGGCTGGTGACGACGGCGCGCACCTGCTCCGCCAGCTCCGCGACCGTCTCGGGGCGGGGCAGGTCATCGGAGGTGTCGGCGTTCAGGGCATCCTGCCAGGCCGGGCGGGCGTAGGGGCGGTCATAGGTCGGCCCCTCGTGGGCGACCGTGCGCGGGTCGACGTCCACGATCCGCTCCCCGAAGTGGTCAATGGTGAGTCGCCCGGAGCCGTTGACCTCGCCGATCACGGAGGCCTCGACGTCCCACTTGTCGATCACCGCCATGAAGTCGTCGAGCTTGTCCGGGGCGACGACGGCCATCATCCGCTCCTGGGACTCGCTCATGAGGATCTCCCCGGCCGTCAGGGTCGGGTCGCGCAGCAGCACGTTCTCCAGGTCCACGTGCATGCCGCCGTCGCCGTTTGAGGCCAGCTCGCTGGTGGCGCAGGAGATGCCGGCGGCGCCGAGGTCCTGGATGCCGAGCACCAGGTCGGCCGCGAACAGGTCCAGGCAGCATTCGATCAGGACCTTCTCCATGAAGGGATCGCCCACCTGCACGCTGGGCCGCTTGGCGGGCATGCCGTCCTCGAAGGACTCCGAGGCGAGGATGGACGCCCCGCCGATGCCGTCGCCTCCGGTGCGGGCGCCGAAGAGGACCACCTTGTTGCCCGCACCGGAGGCATTGGCCAGGTGGATGTCCTCGTGCCGCAGCACGCCCACGCACAGGGCGTTGACGAGCGGGTTCTCCTGGTAGGAGGAGTCGAATTCGGTCTCGCCGCCAATGTTGGGCAGGCCCAGGCAGTTGCCGTAGCCGCCGACGCCGGCCACCACCCCGTGCACCACGCGGGCGGTGTCCGGGTGGTCGACGGCGCCGAAGCGCAGCTGGTCCATGACGGCGACGGGCCGGGCGCCCATGGAGATGATGTCGCGCACGATCCCGCCGACGCCGGTGGCGGCGCCCTGGTAGGGCTCGACGAAGCTGGGGTGGTTGTGGGACTCGACCTTGTAGGTGACCGCCCAGCCGTCGCCGATGTCGACGACGCCGGCGTTCTCCCCCATGCCGACCAGCAGGTGCTCGCGCATCTCGGGCGTGGTCTTCTCCCCGAACTGGCGCAGGTGGAGCTTGGAGGACTTGTAGGAGCAGTGCTCGGACCACATCACCGAGTACATGGCCAGCTCCGCGGCGGTGGGACGGCGACCGAGGATGGTCTTGATTGAGTCGTATTCCTCGTCCTTGAGGCCGAGTTCGCGGTAGGGCATCGCCTGGTCGGGAGTCGCTGCGGCGTGGGCGACGGTGTCGGGGTGGTCGGCGGGGCGGGCGGGTTCGGTCACGGCGTTGGGCTCGACGGCGGACATGGCTGCTCCTGGGTGGGCGGTGGAACCGGGTTAGAGGTTACCCGGCGGAGCGGCCTCGCACCTATTCCATTCCATCTCCTCCAGCTCCGCCGAGGTCGGTAGACGTTACATGACGAGATCGGTAGACGTTACGTACCGAGACCGGTTGCCGCTGAGGCCCCGCCCGCCTGCTGAGTTAACGGTTCCTGGTCGCAGCCACCGCTGCACCCCCGTGCGCCCCGACGCGGTGCGCACGCGCCCGGCCGCGGACTACGACGGCGCCAGGGGCAACAACTGAGCCGGCCAGTAGTTGCCCATCGAGTCAAAGTGCAGTACGTGCAGACGCTCGGGGGCGAGCATGACGGGCGTGCCCGTGACCCGTGCGGTGAACTCGCTGAGCGCGGCGCGCAGTGCGCCGGGCGCCAGCGGCGTGGGCGCCGTCGGCCGGTAGTAGGCAAGCGTGATGTGGGGCGTGAACGGCCCGGAGGGGACGATCTCGTCAAACAGGGCACGAGCCGAAAGCAGCTTGCGGTGCTCGTCCTCATCCGCCGCTCTGATCCCGACGACGACGCTCGTGTTCACCAGATTGAAGACCGTCGTGCACCTGGTGCGGATCGGACCGACCGCGCGCGCCCGCGCAACCAGCTCCGCGGCCTTCCCCGCGTCGGCCTCCACCAGCGGCCACACCTGCGCCCGGTCCGGGCCGGCATGCAGATCGTGGAGCGTCACATGCGCCATCTCAATGGGCAGCGGCCGCGACAGCGATTCGCCGAAACGACCGTGGAGGTCATGTGCGATCTCCCCGGCTAGCTCCCGCACCCGATCGTCGAGGAAGTAGGCGATCGTGTCCCCATAGAAGGGCCGCAGCACGCCGACGCGCGGCATCACCTTCTCCTCCAGCGACGCGGGCAGCCCGAATACCGGCTCGCCGGGGACCGAGTTGACCTGAAACTCCCCGACGCGCTCGTCGAACCCATGCAGTGTCTCCACAATCGGCTCCTTCAGCGGAAGAGTAACCGACCCGGATCACCGCGCCGCCAAAACCCGCCCGGACAGCCACATCTACCGACCTCGGCACGTACCTTCCACCGACCTCGGCGGTGATTACCTTGCGGAGACGACGCGGCGCGCCTTCACTCGAGACTGCCGTCGTTGGAGACCAGGATCATGATGAACTCGACGAAGGCCCAGATGCTGTTAGCAGCAACGACGGTCCAGGACAAGAAGAACGTGAATCCGGCCGCGATGGAGGGCCCATCCGGCGTGTATCCGTAGTCATCCGTATTCGCCACAATGATGATGCCGCCGATAACGAACAGCGCGATCATCGCGACGATTAGGCACAGGTGAGCGATGCCCCGACGGGTCTGTCCACGGTAGAAGTTGTGCACGCCGGCGCCGCCGAGGAAGAAGGCCAGCACCGCCGCCGCGGCCTTCGACTTGGGCTGCATGTACTCCGCCTGCCCATACGGGACGTTGTAGGCGGGGCTGGGGTACGCCGTCTGCTGCGCATACGGCTGCTGGCTGTATCCCGGCTGCCCATTGCCGTAGGCAGGAGCCTGCGCCGCTTGCGCATAGCCGGGCATCGCGGCAGGCCCGTACGGGCCAGAAGCCGGCCCGTATCCGGCAGGCTGCGGCGCGGAATACGGCTGGCCTGGGTAAGGGGTACTCGGAGTCTGGCTCATAACTAGGTTCCCTTCAGAAACGGCGAGGGCGGAGGGCACGTTTGCGGGTCGGCGCAGCCCACGTGCACTTGTTATGCCGCTACCCTCACGCCCCGCCGCGCAAGGGCACAGCGGCGACTGAGCGCCACACGACAAGTCGATGCGCACGGCACGCCGTCGAAAGTGCTGCGCATCACACGGGTTTGGGGCAGTATCGGGACATGAGAACCATCGACGTCGCCCCGCTCCCCCTGTCGGACCTCGAGAGCCACCTGGATGAGGTCGCTACCCGACGCCTGCGTGCCGGCGTCACCGCGGCGCAAACCCTCTTGGAGGGACGCACCGTCTGGACCATCACTCCCACCTCGGCAGCGGCGTCGGGGCCGGCGGAGATCGTCGCCCCGCTGGTCGGCTACGCGCTGGACATCGGGATCGACGCCCGCTGGCTGGTGCTGGACGCGCCGCGCGAGTTCAACACGATCGCTGCGCGCCTGCACGCCGGCATTCACGGCGACCGCGGCGACGGCGGCAAGCTCGCGGAGAAGCAGCGCGACATCTACGAGCACGTCATCGCCTCCAACGCGGAGAACGTCGTCGACGAGATCCGCGACGGCGACGTGGTGATCTTGCACGACCCGCCCACGGCCGGCCTGGCGAAGGCGCTGAAGGCCGCCGGCGCAACCGTCATCTGGCGCTGCCACCTGGGCGCCCAGGACACTGGCGACACCGGCCAGCACGCGTGGGCCTTCCTGGACCGCTACCTGGAGGAAGTCGACCTCGTGGTCGTCTCCCGCCCCAACTACCGCCCGCCCTTCGTGGAACCTGAGCGCTGCGTGGTGATTGCCCCCTCGATCAACCCCGACTCCCCGAAGAACCGGGTGCTGGACCTGGATGAGGCCTGGTCGGTGGCGCGCCTGGCGGGTGTGTTCGACGGCGAGCCCCCCTTCGACGCCGTGGCCTTCGTGCACGAGGACGGGCGCCCTGACTCCCTGGGCGAGCTGCCATCGCTGGCGGGCGCGGGGCTGCCTGTGCCACAGGGAGTGCGCGTGGTCGCCCAGGTGTCCCGCTGGGACCGTCTGAAGGGCGGCAAGGAGCTGGTAGACGCCTTTGCGGAGAATGTCGCCCAGCTGCCCGCAGATGCGCACCTGCTGCTGGTAGGGCCGGACCCGGATCCCAACCGCGACGCTGAATCCGCTGCGGTGCTGGGGGAGGTGCTGGATCGCTGGGACCTGCTGCCGGACTCTGTGGCCTCGCGCGTGCACATCGCGGCCATCCCCATGCATGACCGGGACGTCAACGCGATCGTGGTGAACGCTGTTCAGCGGGTGGCCAATGTGGTCACGCAGCGCTCCCTAGTGGAGGCCTTCGGGCTGCCGGTGGCTGAGGCCATGTGGAAGAAGGCACCCGTGGTCGCCTCCGCGGTGGGAGGTATCCAGGACCAGATCGACGACGGCGTCGACGGCGTTCTGGTGGACCCCGCCAATGGGGCCGCATGGGCGCAGGCCGTCGCCGATGTGCTGCGTTTCCCGGAGCGGGCGCGTGACATGGGGTTGGCGGCGCACGAGTCGGTGCGCCGGGATTTTCTGCCCGACCGGCACCTGCTGGAGCTGGTGGACGCCATCGCCCGCGCCCTGGAGTGACCAGTAGCACATGGCTTTGGCGGCCCTGGGAGACCCCTGTCACAACTGCCCCGGCAGGCTCGCGCAGGGCCGCCCGCAAGGTTATCCACAGAAATTTTCCACAGCTTTGTGCACAGCCCGGGAGACGACGGAAATGACGCCGATCAACCTGTGGGTTGGCTCCTGGGCGCAGGCCCGCGCATCCAGGGAGCGCCCCGGCGCCTCGCTCCGACTCCGCTTTCGCCCCACTACCGCAACGCCGACGGCGCCGTCAAATCGTTGAAATGACGCGTTTTTACTGCCGCGCGCGAGCCGAGTGAATCGCAGCGCATCCGCGGCAGTGAGCCGGTTACCGGCGGTGTGGCCGCAACCTCGGCGCTCGCGCCGACGGCGTCCGCACTCCGGGCCAGTCGACCCGCAAGGTCTGGCTCACAAGAAGTTATCCACAGGCAATGTGGATGAGAGCCGAACGGAACCGGAGTGATGCTCAGGCCCCGACCAGCGCGCTGATGGCGGACTGGAATAGGCGCAGCCCGTCCACGCCCTGGCGGGCGCCGGCCGGAGAGTCCGGGCCGAAGCCGGGCTCGACGGCGTGCTCGGGGTGCGGCATTAGGCCGACGACGTTGCCGCGCTGGTTGCGTACGCCGGCGATGTCGCGCGCGGAGCCGTTGGGGTTGTCCAGGTAGCGGAAGACGACGAGCCCTTCACCCTCCAGGCGGTCCAGCTCGTCGGGGGAGGCGATGAAGTTGCCCTCGCCGTTCTTCAACGGGACGACGATCTCCTCCCCCTCCTCGAACAGGTTGGTCCAGGCGGTGGTGGTGGACTCCACGCGCAGGCGCTGCTCGCGGCAGATGAACTTCTGGTGGTTGTTGCGGATGAGCGCTCCGGGCAGCAGGTGAGCCTCAGTCAGCACCTGGAAGCCGTTGCAGATGCCGAGCACGGGCATGCCCCGCTCGGCGGCCACAATGACCTCATCCATGACGGGGGCGAAGCGGGCGATTGCGCCGCAGCGCAGGTAGTCGCCGTAGGAGAAGCCGCCCGGAACCACCACGGCGTCAACGCCGTGAAGATCCGCGTCCTTGTGCCACAGGGAGACTGGCTCAGCCCCGGCAAGCCGGACCGCGCGGGCGGCGTCGACGTCGTCGAGCGTGCCGGGGAAGGTGATGACGCCGATGCGGGTCACTCAGGCCTCCTCGGAGTTGGATGTAGCGTCCGTGCCGTCGGCCGGCGCGGCGCTGACGGAGACGACGTCCTCAATGATCGGGTTGGACAGGAGCTTCTCCGCGGCCTCGGCGGCGGCCGCCAGATGCTCCTCGGTGACCGGGCCCTCGACAGTCAGTTCGAAGCGCCGGCCCTGGCGCACGCCGGTGAACTGGTCGAATCCCAGGCGTGGGAGATTGCCCATGACGGCCTTGCCCTGCGGGTCAAGGATCTCGGGCTTGGGCATGACCTCGACGACGATGCGTCCCATCGGTCCTCCTGGATGCGGTCGGGCGGGAGCGGGTCCGGGCTCAGCCTACCCGCCCGCGACCACGTAAACCGGCGGCGCCCGCAACTTCTACCGATCTCGGCGGGTTAGATCGTGCCGAGCCAGTCGCCGGCCAGGCGGACGGCGAGGATGCCGCCGAGCGCCAGCGCCACGGTACCCAGCAGCCACTCGGTCCCCAGCACCAGCGCCAGGATCGCGCACACCACTGCGGCTGCGAGCATGAACCCGCCGACCGCCCCGGCCACGCCCGCCGGGGCGTGCACCGACTGGTCCATGGTCGAGGTGCCCATCACCGGCTTGGGCCCGGAGTCCACGCGCACTCCGTCCGCGCCGGACACGCCCGGGCCCTGCCGTCCCGGGGGCAGTGCGCGCTCCGCAGTGCTTGAGGCCGACAGCAGGTGGTGCGGGTCGGCCACGTCAACCGTTCCGTCGGTCAGTCCCGCCGCGGCGTCCACGACCGTGGGTTCCCATCGCTCGGCCTCATTGCGCACGGCGGTACCGCCCGCCCAGGCCAGGTATCCGGCGGCGGAGACCAGGCCGGCGCCGCCGAGCACCACCACCAGCCACGGCGGCAGCCACGGATGCCCCGCCTCGGCGTTGGTGGCCAGGTGCATCGCGGACCAGGTGGCCAGGGCCAGGCCGGCCAGCGCGAACAGCACACCCGCCAGGCGCTGTCGGCGCACCACCTGCGGCCAGGGAGTCCGTCCGGGCGTGCCGGTGGTGACGGGTGCAGGGCCGCGTCCTACGCCCCAATCGGTCCCGGGAGCGCTCCGACGTGTGCGCGGCGCGTCATCGGCGATCGGGGACCCCCAGTCCACGTCTGGCGCGGTGTCCCCGCCGACGCCCGCATGCGTGTATCCGCCACGGTCTCCCGCGTAGGCCGAGGCACGTGCCCCAGTGCCCCAGTCGACGGGGCCGCGCTCATGCTCCGGGCGCCGGTCGCGCAGCGGCGTCACGCGATCACCTGCCCGAGGATCGAGGCGAGCCCGAGGGCGAGCAGCAGGAAGCCGAGCGTGCCCGCGAGCAGCTGGGCAACCCGGATCATCGTCTCTCCCGCAGTGGTTCCAGCCAGCAGCTCGTCGGCCTTCCGCCCCGCACCGGTGGCGGCCAGCGCGGTGGTCAGCGGCCCGCTCACGACGTCGAGGGTGATCAGCTCCCTACGCCCGCCGGAGTCCGGAATGATCAGGTCGGTGCCGGGCACCGTCAACGGCGCATTTTCTTCCGGACGCCCCGGCGCGGCGGCCTGCTGCGTCCCACGCCGCCGCGCCATCCGCGCCCGATTGCGCTCCAGCCGTAGCCGGGGCGCGTTGACGACGAGGCTTCGCGCGGGCACGCGCAGCAGTAGCAGCAGCCCGAGGCCAACTATCACCAGCGCCACGCCGCCGAGGATGGCGGATAGCCCCCGGGCGCCGAAGGCGCTGGAGACGGCCGCCGCCAGCGCCAGCAGCAGCACCGCGCCGACGGCGACCAGCGCGATCACGAAGCCGGGGCCGGGGTGGAAGCTGCGGGTCGTGCCGGGGGCATCGACGGCGGGTCCGGAACTCATCGGCGCAGTCATGCGCCCAGGTCCAGTGGCTTGCCGGTCAGGCGCGCATAGGCCTCCAGGTACCGCTGCCGGGTGCGCTGCACGACGTCGTCGGGCAGGGCGGGAGGGGCCTCGCCGGAGCGGCGGTCCCAGCCGGATGCTGGGGAGGTGAGCCAGTCGCGCACGTACTGCTTGTCGAAGGAGGGGGTGGGGCGGCCCGGTTCCCAGGCGTCGGCGGGCCAGAAGCGGGAGGAGTCGGGGGTGAGAACCTCGTCGCCCAGGATCAGGGCACCGGTGGCGGGGTCCTGGCCGAATTCGAACTTGGTGTCCGCCAGGATGATGCCGCGGTCGCGGGCGATGTCGGCGGCGCGGGCGTACAGGGCGAGGGTGGTCTCGCGCAGCGCCTCGGCCGCCTCGCGGCCGACCATGTCCACCACGCGCTCGAAGGAGACGTTCTCATCGTGCTCGCCGAGCTCGGCCTTGGCGGCGGGGGTGAAGATCGGCTCGGGCAGGCGCGAGGCCTCGGTCAGGCCCGCGGGCAGGGACAGGCCGCACACGGTGCCGGAGGAGCGGTACTCGGCGAGGCCGGAGCCAGTGAGGTAGCCGCGAGCGACGCATTCAACCGGGTACATCTCCAGGCGGCGGCAGATCATGGCGCGGCCGACTACCGCGGCCGGCACGTCCAGGCTCACCAGGTGGCTCGAGACGATGTCGGCCAGCTGTTCAAACCACCACACGGACAGTGCCGTGAGCACCTTGCCCTTGTCCGGCACCGGGGTGGACAGGATGTGGTCGTAGGCGCTGATGCGGTCGGAGGCGACAATAAGCAGCACGTCGCGCCCGGCCCAGGGGCCGGCACCGGCGGGGGCGTATACGTCCCGCACCTTGCCGGAGGAGACGTGGCTCCAGCCGGGCAGGCCGGGGGCCGACGGCGACTGTGCGGCTCCCGGCGGGGCGGCGGCGTCAGGGCTGCTGGTTACGCTCATGAGTCCATCCTGCCACCGCCTGGTGCCGACGGCGATGGGCACGGCCAACTGCGCCGGCTCAGCGCCCGGCGGCGATGTCGGTGCGGTACTGGGCGCCGTCGAGGTGAATCTTGGCGACGGCCTCGTAGGCGCGGGCGCGGGCGTCGGCGACCGTGTCCCCCAGGGCGACCACGGACAGCACCCGCCCGCCGGAGGCGACCAGGTTGCCGTCGTCGTCGCGGGCGGTGCCGGCGTGCAGGACGTGGACGCCGTCCAGGGCCTCGGCGTCGGGAATGCCGGTGATCAGGCCGCCGGTGGTGACGGTGCCGGGGTAGCCGGGGGCGGCCAGGACGACGTCGACGGCGGCCTGCTCCGACCAGCGCGGGGCGGGGACCTCGGCCAGGCGGCCGGTGGCGGCGGCCAGCAGCAGCTGCGCCAGCGGAGAGTCGAGGCGGGCCAGGACGGCCTGGGTCTCGGGGTCGCCGAAGCGGACGTTGAACTCGACCACGCGCAGGCCCTTGTCGGTCAGGGCGAGGCCGCAGTAAAGCAGGCCGATGAAGGCGGTGCCGCGGCGGGCCATCTCGTCCACCACCGGCTGGGCGACCTCGCGCAGCACCTGCTCGGTCAGGTCATCGGGTGCCCAGGTCAGCGGCGTGTAGGCGCCCATGCCGCCGGTGTTGGGGCCGACGTCGCCGTCGCCGAGCCGCTTGAAGTCCTGGGCGGGGGCGAGTGGGCGGACGGTGGCGCCGTCGCAGACGCAGAACAGGGAGACCTCCGGGCCACCCAGGTAGTCCTCGACGACGACGGTGCCGTTCTCCTTCGCCAGGCAGGCGCGCCCGTGGGCGAGGGCGGCCTCGAGGTCGGAGGTGACTACCACGCCCTTGCCGGCGGCCAGGCCGTCATCCTTGACGACGTAGGGGGCGTCGTAGTTACGCAGGGCGGTGTCCAGTTCGGCCTCGGTGGTGCAGGTCACTGAGTCGGCGGTGGGCACGCCGGCCGATGCCATGACCCGCTTGGCGAAGGACTTCGAGCCCTCCAACTGGGCGGCCTCGGCGCCGGGGCCGAAGACCGGGATGCCGGCGTCACGGACGGCGTCGGCGACCCCTGCGACCAGTGGCGCCTCCGGGCCGACGACGACCAGGTCGGCGGCCATCTGGGTGGCCAGGTCCACCACCTCCTCCGGGGAGGTGGGGTCGATCTTGATGTTGGTGGCGATGTCGGCCGTGCCGGGGTTGCCGGGGGCGACGACGAGTTCGGTGGTGGCGGGGTCGGAAGCGAGGGCGCGGGCCAGGGCGTGCTCGCGCGCGCCGGACCCCAGCAGCAGGATCTTCACGTCTCCAGCCTAGCCGTCCGGCGCCCGTCCGTCGCGTCGATCCGTCCCGGAGCAGCCCCGCCGTTCCCCGCCGAGGTCGGCAACTCGCCCGTGGGCACCGCTGCCCATGGCGGCGCGGGCTCACCCGAGTAGCCTGCGAGTGTGCGCGGTTCCCGGCCGCGGCGCAGGAAGGACCCCCATGAGCGACGGCGGATACGGCATCAGCCCTGCGAACGCCCCCACCGCGAGCGCTTCCCCCGCGCCCAGCCCTGTCGCGCCCCCGGACGTCGGCGACGTCGGCTCCTGGGCCAGCGCCGCCGGCCACGACTGGCTGGTACTCGCCGATCCCGACCCCGAGCAGCTGCTGCTGGCCGCCTACTTCGACTACGGCCTGGTGGATGAGCCGCCCGCCCGTCTGGACGCCGCCGCCCGCCTGTGCGGGGCGCTGCGCGCCGAGTTGCAGCGCCCGATCGAGGTCGGCGTCGGCGAGGTCTCGGTGCCCGAGGTCGCCGTCGAGCTGGAGCCGTCCATGCTGGGGCTGCGCATCCGCGGCCGCCGCGCCGCCGTTCTCGGCGCCTGGACGCATCTGGGAGAGCTCTTCGCCCGCCCGGACCTGCCCGCCAATGCGCCGCTGCTCCCCCGTCAGGTCAACGCCTGGGACCGGGACCTGGCCACCCATGCGGGCGTGACCGCCATGAACCTGGCGGACATGCCCATCCACGGCCCCGACGGCGAGGCGGGCCGACTGCTGTCGCGTGAGCTGCTCGCCCACCTGGATCCGCGCCGCGGCGAGGTCAGGCACGTATTCATCACCAACGATCCCACCCTGGTCGGCGTCGGCTGGACGGCCGACCCGCCCACCGCGGCGCCTCCGACCCGCCCGCCCGTCTACCTCGACCGGCGTCCGGCCCTGGTGCTGTGCCCGCCCGACGACGGCGTGGTGCTCTCCGCCACCGCCACCCCGGGCGCCGACGCCTATGTGGCCGGGTTCGTCATGCAGTCCCTGATCGCCGACCTGCTGGACCGGATGGGAATGCAGGCACGCCTCGGCTACGAGTTCATCACCCTGCGAGACGCCTTCTACTGCTGCTTCGCGCTCAACACCAACGACGGCCGCCTGGGCGGTGAGGAGGTGATGGCCGTCCACGACGCCGTCGTCGCCCGACCCCAGCCCGTGCCCGAGGCGCTCATCGAGCGGGCGCTGGAGCTTTACGGCCCCTCCGAGACGGTCGACGACGCCCTGCGGCTGCGCACCAGCGGTAGGGCCGGCAACGTGCAGCCGACCGCCGACGGCGTGCGGCGGGCCCTGGCTCAGATCCGTGCCTCGGTGCACCTGCCGCTGCGCGATCAGACCGAGCCGCTGGCGAAGCAGGCCGGCTACCTGCTCTGGAAGCACATCGACGAGCCCGGAGGCGACGTCATCCTCCTCCATGACGGGCCACAGCACCGGCGCGACGACGGCCACCCCGACGCCATCAAGCTCACCGCCCACCAGATACAGGCGCACCAGTTCAAGTGGGAGCAGCGAGGACTGCCCCGACGCTGGCACCCAGACCACTCCATGGGCTACCGGTGGGTGGACTCCACCCGGCTGGTGATGGCCTGCTATGACCCCTCCGACCAGTACCTGGAGCTGATCGATGACCGGTTGCGCACCGTCAACCTGTACTGGGACGAGGTCGCCGCCCGACCCGGGCTGCGCGCCGAGCTGGAACGCCGCGGCATCTGGCGCCTGCCGCGCGGTACCTTCGGACTTATCCAATGACCGCGCCCCGCCGGAACCGGTCGGGGCCACTTGTCCCGCCGCACCCGGCCGCAACCAGTATCCAGGCACGCAGTCAGGCAGGTGAACCGAGATGAGCGACGTCGTCGAGCCCGAGCACGAGTGGAAGTCCTTCGCGGGCCATGACTGGATGGTGCGCAGCGCTGACCGGGAGCCCGGGCAGGCCCTGCTGGGACTAAGCCTGGACTACGGCGGCGCCGACGAGCCGCCCGCCGCACTCGACACCCTGGCGCGCCTGTGCGGGGCGCTGCGTGCAGAGTTGCAGCGGCCGGTGGAGGTCGGCATCGGGGAGGTCGCCGTGCCCGAGGCGCACGCCGGCTTCGACGCCGTCAGGCTCACCATCGCCGTGCGGGGACAGCGCGAGGCCGTACTGCGCGCCTGGGCGCACCTCGGTGAGCTGTTCGCAGACCCTCGGCTACTGAGTACAGACGCCCAGCCCGTACCCCGCCCCGGCGTCACCTGGGACCGGGACCTGGCCAGTTATATCGGCACCAATACTCACACGCTCGGCAACCTGCGCGTCCACGGGCTCGACGGCGAGGAGGCCGGGAATGCCGTACGCGCCCTGCTCACCCGCCTGGACCCGCGCCGCGGCGAGGTACGGCACGTATTCGACACCGACGACCCATACCTGGTTGGCGCGGGCTGGACCGCTCAGCCCGCCTACGGGACGGCGCCGGCGCGCCCGCCCCTGTACCTCGACAGGCGGCCCGCCCTGCTGCCCTGCAACGAGGACGGCCGCGTGCTGCTGAGCGCGGTCGGCGAGCCGGGGGCAAACACGCTCGTGGCCATGCACGCCCTGGCGCAGCAAACACTTAAGACCCTGCGGGCCTTCAACGTGTACGACGACCTCGGTCTGAGCGTCGTGGACCTGCGCGATGTCACCTACTGCTGTCTGCACCTAGGCCAGCAGGAACCCACCGCAATGCTGCTGCGCCGCATCATCGAGCAGCTGATCCACAACCCGCTGCCCGTGCCGGACGCCGTCGTCGACGCCGCTCTGGATGAGTTCGGGGCAGATGAGCTGGCTGCGCTCGACCGTCACCTGCACCTGACCGGCCGCAGCGCCGAGCTGCACCCGACCACCGCCGGGGTGCGCCGCGCCTACGATCAATTGTGTGCCTCGGTACACGTTCCCCTGAACGGTGAGACGGAGTCCCTGGCCGACCGCTACGGCTACCTGATCTGGGCCGTTCCCGATGAGCCCGCACGCCTGGAGGTGTCGCTCCCCCGGAACCCGCAGGCAGCGCGCGACATCTCCAGGCCGGAGCGTGTGCTCGTCGGCGAGCACACGCTGACCGCTCTGTGGCATGGACGGCGGCGGGATCACACCGGCACCTGGCTGCTCACGGGCAGCGACTCCGTGCGCTGGGCGGACATGTCCCACCTGCAGCTGACCGGCTACGACACCGAGCACCAGGTAGTCATGCTCATTGACGACCGGATGCGACGCGTGACGCTGCTATGGGATGAGATCGCCGCCCGGCCGGCGCTGCGGGCCGAGATCGAGCGTTTCGGCATCTGGCGGGCCCCGCGCGCCCGCCTAGGCGACTGACGCTCTTCCCCGCTCTCCCCGCTCTCCCCCACCTCCGTCCCCCGCGCCGCCCCGCCACCCCCGCCGAGGTCGGTAGATATAACCGCCGAAGTCGGTAGATATGACGGAGCCGCGCGCTCACGCCCGTACTACCGCGGTGCGGCGCGAGTCCAGCTGCACCTTCACGTCCTGCCCAGCCTGCACCGGCTCAGCGCCGTCGGGACCCAGCACGGCGACGACCGACTCTCCTGCGAGCTCGACCCCGATCACACGCTGCCCGCCGCGCATTCCCACCGCGGTGACGGGCACCCGCACACTCGCCCCGCCCCTCGCACCGATTGCGCCGTCGGCGCCCGCGCCCGCGCCGCCGACGGCGTAGGCGGTCAGTGCGCCGGGCGCCAGCGCCAGTAACTCCCCGGGCCGTCCCTCCAGGAGACCTGACCAGCCCAGGCGTGCGGCGGCGTCGGCGTCGAGCAGCGGCCCGAACCCGAGGAACCGGGCGACTCGCGCGCTGCCGGGGTCGGCCCACAGCCGCTCCGGGGTGTCCACTCGTAGGAGCCGACCGGCCTCCATGACCCCGACCCGGTCGGCGACAGTCATGGCCTCGTCCTGGTCGTGAGTGACATACAGCGCGGTGGTGCCCTGCTCCTTCAGGATGGCGCGCAGGTCGGTGGCGAGTTGCTCGCGCAGGGCGCGGTCGAGGGCGGACAGTGGCTCGTCCAGGAGCAGCAGCCGCGGGCGGGGCGCCAGGGCGCGGGCGAGGACGACGCGCTGCGCCTGCCCGCCGGACAGGGTGGTCACCGCCCGGTCCCCGTAGCCGGGCAGGCCGACGACGTCGAGCACCTCCTCCACCCGGCGCGCCTGCTCTGGGCGCGGCAACCCGGCCAGCCCGTAGGCGATATTGCCGGCGACGTCGCGGAATGGGAACAGCTGCCCATCCTGGAACATCAGCCCGAAGCCGCGCCGGTGCACGGGGACGGGGACGACGTCGTGCCCATCCCAGGTGATGGTGCCGACGGCGATGTCCTCCAGGCCGGCGACGGCGCGCAGCAGCGAGGACTTGCCGGAGCCGGAGGCCCCGAGCAGGGCGAGGATCTGGCCGCGCGGGACGTCGAGGGAGACGGTGTCGACGGCGGTCAGGGGCGCCGCTCCGCGCCCGGCCGGGTAGACGACGCTCAGGTCGCGTACGCTCAGGCCCGAGTCGGCGGGCGCGGGAACCGCAGGGGCAGCGGTCATGCGGGTTCTCCTGGGTTGTGGACGGGCGTCATTTGTGTCGGTCTCGGTGCGTTACTTGTGCCGGTCTCAGTGTGTTACTTGTGCCGGTCTCGGCGAGGGAGCGGGTGGGGCGGCGGGCGGAGGCCTGGAGGCGCTCACAGGCGAGCATGAGGGCGGCGGCGCCGACCGCCAGCACCACCCCGGCGGCCAGGCCCATGCCCTGGTTCTGCGCGCCCGGGGAGCCGACCAGCCGGTAGACGACCACCGGCAGCGTCGGCCCCTGCGGGCGGGCGAGGAACGACGTCGCCCCGAACTCCCCCACGCTGGTGGCAAGGGCGAAGCCGGCGGCCAGGCCACCGGCGCGCAGCAGGTGCGGCCCGTCCACGCTGGCCAGTACTCGGCCCGGGCCGGCGCCGAGCGTGGCCGCGACCTCCCGCTGGCGCGGGTCGATCGCCCGCACGCCCGGCAGCAGCGTGCGCACCACCAGCGGCACGGCGACCACCGCCTGCGCCAGCGGCAGGATCCACCAACTGCGAGTCAGCCCGGTCGGGGCCAGAGTGATCAGGAAGCCGAAGCCCACCGTCACCGCGGACACCCCCAGCGGCAGCATGAACACGGCGTCGAACAGGGCGATGCCGCGAGCCAGCAGGCGGCGCCGCGGATTGCGGGAGAGCACCAGGCACACGGCCACCCCCACTGTCAGGGCGATCGCCGTGGCGGCCGCGGCCACCCGCAGGGAGTTGCCGGCCGCCTCCCAGACCGAGACGAGCAGGGCGTTGTCGCCGCCGGTGGTGGACAGGTCGGCGTAGTTGGCGAGCGTCCAGTGCCCGGCGCGTCGCAGCGAGCGGATCACCAGCACCGCCATGGGCGCCACCAGGAGACCGCAAATGGTCAGGGCGGTGACTCCCAGGGCCGGGGCGTCGGCGACGCGCAGCGGCGTCGCGGGCACGTCCGTGCGCAGCGCCAGGTGGGCCTGGCGGGCACGGCGGGCCCGCTCCCCCACCCACAGGGCGGCGGCGATCACCACCAGCTGCACCACCGACAGCACGGCGGCGGCCCGCAGGTCCAGGTAGCGGGCGGTGAGCAGGTAGATCTCCGTCTCGATGGTGCCCGCGCCGGTGCCGCCCAGCACCAGCACCACCCCGTAGGCGGTGGCGCACAGCAGGAAGACGGTGGCGGCGGCGGAGGCGATGGCGGGCAGCAGGCTCGGCAGGGTGACGGTGCGCCACGCCCGCCACGGGGAGGCACCCAGGGTGCGGGCCGCCTCCACGGCGCGCGGGTCGAGCCGGCACCACATGGTGCCGATGTTGCGCACCACATAGCCGTAGTTGAAGAACACCAGGGCGGCGATCACGGCGGTGCGGGTGCCGTCCAGATTCAGCCCGCCCAGGGGCCCGCCGGTGGTCACCAGGGCGTGGAAGGCGGTGCCGACGACGACGCTGGGCAGCACGAAGGGCACCGTGACCACGCCCCGCAGCAGGCCCTGGCCGGGGAAGCGGCGCCGGTAGAGCACGAGCGCCCCGGGGATGCCGAGGGCCACGCAGATGGCGGTGGCGGCGGTGGCCTGAATGAGGGTCTGGCCGATGACCCGCCAGGTGCGCGGACGGGCCAGCACCTCGCCGAAGCCACCCAGGTCCAGGGCGCCGTCGGGGGCCAGGCCGCGGGCCAGCAGCGTCAGCACCGGCCAGGCGAAGAACACGCCGAGGAAGGCCAGCGGGACGGCGACGGCGAGGGCCCAGCCGATCCGCTCCCCCGCCGTCGCCCGTGCCCCCGCCGAGACCGGCACTTGTAACACGCCGAAACCGGCACTCGTTACACGCCCAGACCGGCACTTGTTACGCGCCGTCGTCACCGGCCGGCCTCCATTCCCACCGTCACTGGCCAACGGCCTGGGCCCAGGTGGTCAGCCATTCCTGCTGGTGGGCGGCGATGTCGTCGGGGTCGACGACGATCGGATCCTCCGCGGTGGCACCGAAGTTTGCGAGGTCGTCCGCGAGGGCGGCGTCGGGGTCGACGGGGTACATGTACATGGCGTCGGGGATGGCCTCCTGCACGTCGCGCGACAGCATCCAGGCCACGAAGGCGGCGGCGCCGTCGGGGTTGGCGGCCCCGGCCAGCACGCCCGCGTACTCGACCTGTCGGGTGGCGGTGCGCGACATTGCGGCGGTGGTGGCGATGCCGTCGTCGTTGAGGGTGGCGGCGGGCGAGGAGGAGTAGGAGACGACGATCGGGTAGGCGCCGTCCCCGCCGCCGGCGGTGAAGTCGGTGTAGTAGGCGTCCGACCAGCCCTCGTCGATCTTGGTGCCGTTGGCGACCAGGTCCTTCCAGTACTGGGCGAAGCCGTCCTCGCCGAAATGGCCGATGGTGGCCAGCAGGAAGGCCATGCCAGTGGAGGAGGTGGTGGGGTTGATGGCGACGAACATGTCCTTGTAGGCGGGGTCGGTCAGGTCCTCGAAGATGGCGGGCACCTCCAGGCCGTGGTCGGAGAGCCAGAAGGTGTCGACGTTGACGCACACCTCCCCGAAGTCGATGGGCACGAGCGCGGGGGTGTCATCGACGATGTAGGGCGCCAGGTAGTCCGCGGCGCCGTCGGGCAGGTTCAGGGCGACGTCGGTGTCGATGACGCCCTCGGCGAGGATGCGGGAGGCCATGGTGTTGTTGATGCCGAAGACGGCGTCGCCGAGCGGGGCGTCCTTGGTGAGGATCAGCTTGTTGGCGACCTCGCCGCCGTCGCCGGAGCGGGCGATCTCCAGGGTGTAGCCGGTGTCGGCCTCGAAGGCGGCGATAAGCTCATCGGGCAGGTCGAAGGAGTCATAGGTGACGACGGTGACGGTACCGTCCGAGGCCGTGGAGCTCGTGCCGGAGCCGCCTGTCCCGGAGCCGCAGGCCGCGAGCGCCAGGCCGACGGCGGCGGTGGCGCCTCCGGTGAGCAGCGCGCGGCGGCTGGGGCGGATGGCGGCAAGCCGGTGGGCGCTGCGCGTCGATGCGGCAAGCGCGACGCCGTTGGACGGGGCGGTTAGAGGTGACACGGCGGCGCGGACGGCGGCCTTCCTGGTGCTCATAATGTTCCTCCTGGATGGTGGTCCGGAGGGCCCGGGCGCAGTCGGTGCGCCCGGGGAGATCTCGACTTCCTTCGCCGGTGCGAACCGGAGCAGGTTCGAGGGTCTGCGGCTGCCCGCACTCTCAGCGCCGTGGCCGCGGGCGGGGCGGCCCCGCCGACGACGGGGCGCTCCCCTGTCGTTGTGGGGCCAGCTTAGCGCGGCGGCCAGCTGCGTTGCGCAGGGCGCCGCGGCCCAATGCTCCGGGCCGGAGCCGACGGGGGCACGGAACAGCGCCTGCGAGGCCGCTGCAAAAACCCGGGCAAAACCCGAGGTGGGGTGAGTCCACGCATATGGTCCCTATACCGTGTGACAGGATCGGGGCGGGGCGGTGAGCGGCCCGCCTACCGTCGCCGCCATCAGGTGTCCAGTCATCAAGCAGATTTCAGGGGGTAGTCATCATGAAGAACAGTCTCGGTTGGACAGCCGCATCCGCTCTTTCGCTCCTGGCCTCGAGCGCTATCGCCGAGAGGGCCGTGGCCGCGGGGTGGAAGGCTGTCACCGGCAAGCCGGCGCCGCAGGACGAGGATCAGGTACTCAGCTACCGACTCGGAGAGGTTGTTGCCTTCGCCCTGGTATCCGGCGCGATCATGACGCTGACCCGGCAGCTGACGCTGCGGCAGGCCGCCAAGATCCACGCCCGCCGCAGCGGAGTCGTGCCGGGTGTGGGCGAAGCGACCGCGCTGGAGGCCTGAGGGCGGGCAGTGACACCCATCGCCGCCCCTGCGGTTGCGTCACTTCACCATTGACTACGGCAGCAACGCCGTCAGTGACTGCGGCGCAGCGGGGTGACGGTGGCGTCGCCCGGGTCGGCCGGCGCCGTCGTCGGGCTGGAGCCGTCGCGCGTGCCGTCCCAGTCAGGGATGAAGGGGGCCGGCAGCGGCGCGAACCAGTTGTTGAAGTGATCGGGCGCGTCGGCGGGCGGGACCAGGCCCATGGCGATCAGCGCGTGAGCGGGCTGGTCCGGGCCGGACAGGGCGTCCACCCAGGCCTCCCAACGGTCCTCGTCGATGCCGGCACCACGCGAGTCGGCGATGACACCGCCGAGGTTGAAGATGTCATGGAGCACGATGGCGTCGGCCATGGTGCGTACCAGCGGCTCAGCGCTCGCAGGGCCGGCGTCGGTCAGGCGCAGGGTCATGTCCCGGGCGGTGCCGCGCAGCTGGAAGACGAACTCGTAGTCGTAGCGGGTCAGCCACAGCTGCGGCAGGGTGGAGCCGATGTGGGTCTCGTCGAGCTGGCCCAGGTGGGCGCCGCGGGGAAGTGAGGCCAAGCCTTCGAGGTCCTCGGCTACGGACATGTCGAACAGGAAGGTCCCCAGGGCGAAGCAGCGGGCGGCGTCCTCCCCGAGTGTGCGTGCAAGCCGCTGGGAGTAGACCTCGGACAGGACGGTAGGGATGTCGTCCCAGTCGGGGACGGGGAGGTCGGCCGCGGCCTGGGCGGCCAGGTCCTCCGCGTCGAGACCTTCGAAGGGGTCGTAGGCATCGTCAGGGATGTCGTACCCAGGGACGCCGAAGGCGGTGCCGAATCCGCCCGGGCCGTCGGAGCCGGGGCCGAAGCTGCCCGGGCCGTCGGAGCCGGTGCCGAATCCGCCCGGGCCGTCGAAGCCGGGGCCGAAGCTGCCCGGGCCGTCGAAGCCGGGGCCGAAGCTGCCTGGACCGATTGGCATCGCGCCGCCCGGGCCAGCCGACGTGGCGCCGCCCCGAAGGGCGGCGCGGAGGTCGTCCAGGGCGGCCACGTGGATGGGCGGCTCCCATTCGAGGGCCTCCCACACGCCCGCCTGCTTGTCGCCGCGCACCTGGGTGCGGCCGGCCTCGTAGTTGCGCCAGGTCTGCTCGGAGACGCCGGCGCGTGCAGCCATCTCCAGCACGCTCAGGCCGAGTTCCTGGCGGCGGGCCCGCATCGCCTGGGCGATGTCGGGATCGTCGGGCTCGTGGTGGTCGTCGGTCTTCCGGTGTGTGCTCATGATGGTTCCCCAGGGTCCATTGCGATCATGCTTTTCAGTGGCAACGCCACCAACGGCGAGGAGCCTGCGGCGCTCCCGAATGCGCGCTGGCAGGCGCTCGCACGCTCCCAGCTCTGCGCTGACGGGAATCCCCAGACGGTGGTGATCAGCCTGCGCACTCGCAGCGTATAGGGAGCGCCCGCGTGTTGCCAGTGATCGACGAGACTCATCTTAGGTGCCCGCGAAAGTGGTTCGGTGCCTCATCTAGAACTGCCCGCGAGAGTCGCGGATCGTGGTGGGCATGGGGAGTGGGTTGTCAATGCAGGCCAGGGCGGAGATCACTAGGAAGTACGCAGGGGCGTATGCCAAGGCGTCCAAGAAGGACAAGGGGAGGATGCTGGACGAGGTGTGCGCGGTGACCGGTTGGAGCCGGGATAACGCCAGGCGGCGCCTGCGGGCGGTGGCCAAGCGCCCTCCAGGAGCTGGCAGGCCCGAGCCCAGGACCAGGGCGCGCAAGTACTCCTACGACGCGTTGAAGGTCTTACAGCGCGTGTGGGCGGCCAGCGGCGGACAGTGCGGCAAATACCTGAAGGTATCAATGCCGCTGCTGCTGGACCTGCTGGAGGGGCGCGGGCGAGCTCGCGGAAGGCACTGACCGCTATAGCCAGGACGTGCGGCGTGAGTTGGAGTCGATGAGCGCGACAGGCCATCGACCGCTATCTCGCACCGGCCAGGGCCAAGGACCAACTGCGCGGCAAGAGCACCACGAAGGCCGGCCCGCTGCTGCGCAACACCCGTCAGGATCCGCAAGGCCGGCGGGCGAGGCCCGTGCAGTCCCCTGGGTTCTTCGAGGTCGATACCGTTGCCCACTGTGGCCCGGCGCTCAAGGGCGAGTTCGCCCGGACCCTGAACATGACCGACATGCTCACCGGCCGGGGCCTTCACCCGATCCATGCGTAACAACGCCGAGAAGCACATCAGGGCAGTCCTGGACCAGGCTGTGGACGATATCCCCTTCCCTATCACGGGCATGGACTTCGCAGGCGGCAGCGAGTTCACCCAGCCACGGGGTGGCCGGGTGGGCGGCGGACCTGGACATCTACTCCCGCCCGAGGCCGGCCGTACACGAAGAACGACCAGGCCACCACCCGAGTCCAAGAACAACCACCTGGTACGCCGCCACGCCTTCTACTACCGCTATGACACCGACGCCGAGCGGGAGGTTCTGAACCGGTTGTGGGTGCTGGTGGACGCGCAGGCCAACTACCTGACCCCTACCAAGAAGCCCATCGGATGGGGGACCGACAAGGAGGGCAAGCGCAAGCGCCTGTACGACGCTCCCCGTACCCCGCTGGACCGGCTGCTGGACACCGACGTGCTCACCGACAAGCAGAAGCAGGAGCTGATCGCCTACCGCAACCAGCTAAACCCTGCCGCCATCACCCGCCGCATCAGCGAACTCCAGGACGTGCTCATAGCTCTGGCCAAGGACAAGACCGACCAGCTCTACCTAGCCCAGTTCCCCAGCGTCCTACCCGACGTCCACAAGGGCATCCGCATCAAGAAAGCCTCCTAGACCCTCCCAGTTTCGCGGGCAATCCCAAATGAGGCACCAACAAGTTTTCGCGGGCACCTTGACATGAGGCACTCCGGTGATACCAGCGCGCAGGCGGCGTATCGCCGCCAGACACGAGAAGGCCGCCCCACACCCGGGTGATACCGACGCGCAGGCAGCGTATCGGCTTCGGCGGGGCGAGAAATTCGCCTGTGTCCAAACGCCGCTGGAGCTGCGTTGGGGGCCGGGCTCCGGGCGGGTGCCCACGGTCGTGTTCCCCAGACGGCACTGGGGCTACACTGCACGCAACAACCCCTCCCTCACAACCCGCATTCCTAGACTTTTTCCTGCGATTCCGCCGATCTCTTCAAAACAGCAGAATCCGGTCCTGAGCCTCCAGCGTGCAGCGGACCCCTCGTTGCACGCTGGAGGCCCCTCAACCATCCCGCAACAAAGTCCAAACCGCAGAATCAAGCCGATCCCGGTCGCGCGCCCGAACCGCATGCGTGCAAACTCACTCGACCGGCCCCGCACCATGACCCGCCCCAGCTTCCAGCTACCTCGCGCCGCAACTCATCCCGGCCCCCGCCGACCCCATGCACCCCTCCCACCGCCTACAACGCAATGCCCCTCGCCACGAGCACCGGCAACAGCCCCGCAAACCACACAGCCGAACCGATTCCCGACTCTTTCATGTTCGGGGCGCAGTGGCTGAAGCGTCTACTACGCCGGTTGGGCGTTAACAACGCTACTTAACGGCCTGCTGTATACCTCGGAGCCCTTCAGCAGGCCGTTAACAGGCGTTGTTAACCCCGAAGTAGCGTTGCAGGCGTCCCTGCTTCCGGGCGCGGGAATGTCGGCGTCAGAATCGGACACGGGGGATGCCGACCTCCAAACGCGAACCACCCATGACACCCGTCATGTCGGCCAGCGCCAGACAGGTCAGTGAGGCCCGACGCCCGCACCTGTTCTGCCCCAATCCCTTCCCACCCGCATCCCAACCGCCACGTTCATGGGGCTGCAGGCACTCACCTCGGTCCCGCATGCGCCGACAGCCACAGCCCGTTACGCCATCCACCACAGTGGACACAGTCATTGGTCAGAACAGGTGGTCATAATCGTGTCAACCACACCCAATCGGCGTTATCCCAGCACTCATCCATGGATCACCTTCAGGTTCAGAGCGGACAGAGTGAATCCCAGGACCTGGGTTCTGCTAGGCGAGGCCACCTCAAAATGTGAGCACCTGGCCGGATCGGCCATGCCCCCTCGTTCGCAGAGGGACTCAACCGGATCAGCCTGGAGCGTGGCACGTACGGCACAACCAGCATCGAAGGCAACACTCTGACCGAAGCCGAAGTACGCGACATCGTCGAAGGGCGAGCCAGAACTCCACCGTCGCGTGCGTATCAACGCCAGGAGATCGAGAACCTAGTGTCTTTGTTCAACGACATCATTCAAGAGTGCCTGCCCGACAACGCCCCGCCGCTGTCAGCCACACGATTAAAGGATCAACACGCTCGCCTGATGGTAGGTCAGCCGGAGAACGAAGACGTTGTTCCCGGTGCGTTCCGTACGCACGATGTGCTGGTCGGACGCTACCGCGGCGCGCCACCGGAAGACTGCGAGTATCTAGTCGACTGTCTATGCGAATGGCTGAACAACGAGCTGTCCCAGTTGAGCGACGCCCCCGCCCTGCGGACGCCCATGGCCTTCATACTCGCCACGCTGGCCCACCTGCATCTGACTTGGATTCACCCCTTCGGCGACGGGAACGGACGCATGTCCCGCCTGCTGGAGTTTGAGCTACTCATACGTGCTGGAGTTTCAGTACCCGCCGCCCATCTCTTGTCCGACCACTACAACAAAACCCGCGACATGTACTACTCCATCTTGGAGCAGACCAGCGTACGCCCCGATTACCCGGCAGAGGACTTTATCCACTACGCAGCACAGGGCCTTGTGGATGGTCTGCGCGAGCAGATCGTGCAAGTGCAGGAGATGCAGTTATCCATCATGTGGCAGTCCTACGTCCACGAGCGGTTCCATGGTCAGCACACTCAGGCGCGAACCAGGATGAGAGACCTCGTGCTGGCCCTGCCCGCCGGCCTTTGGACCCCAGTCGATGACGTAACAATCCTTAACCGGGGTCTAGCCGAGGCGTATCGGAGCAAGACTTCGAAGACCGTGACGCGCGACATCAACGGCCTGGTCAAGATGGGGCTGGTCGAGAAACAGCGTGGCCGCGGCGTGCGTCCCCGCGTCGAAGTCATGTCCGCATTCCTTCATCCGCGACGCGACCCATCAGGGGAGCCAATGAGCTGATCCATTCAGTGACAGCGCTTCCGACGCGCCGTCAGCAGCGCTTGTCATTTCGACGCGTCCTCTCGACGCGTTCACCACGCAAGCGCTTTGACGGGCGCTTGCGCGACGCGGCACGGCGGAGCCCTCCGAGCCGCGCTTTCACAGCACTCTCACCCATCCCCATGAGTGCAAGTCTTCTCTCCTGCGCGCGCAGCCACACCAGCTCATCGCTACGGCGCATCGCTCGACGCGCACGAATCACAGTGACTGGATGCTTGGCCGCATCGACGCCACGCATGATCACCACTGACCAGGCGAGCATAAGCAGCACGAATACAGCCAGTCCGGCAGGAATACTTGCCGGACTAGAAGCCACTACCCCATACACCATAAAACACATGACCGTCACTACTGCACAGAAAACTCCCGCTAATCCAGATACGATCACAAGAAAAATGCTCTGAGCTCGACCCCAGCTCCAGGCGTAGGCGACAAAATATGCACAAAAGGCGTCAAGCAAAGCCAGCACAGAAAACAGCCCAAGAAACCGCATCGGGGAGTACGACACGAACGCCCCCGCTAGTAGCGGAACAATAAGCAGCATCAACCCGAAAGCAATCCATCGACCAACGTGCGCCGCCTTGCCGCGCGCCTGCACCACCTCACGCGCTTCCAGGTCTGACGCAACCTTGCGCCGAATCAATCGGTAAGCCCGCTCATACTCCCACCGTATTGCCCTACGTCGGCGCTCAACGTCTTTCAACATATATTTAACAGCGTATCCATATAACCAAATCGGAGTAATAACCGACGCCGCCACGACAACCCAAATAGGCCACATCGATAGCAATGCCACCCCGAGCGGCCGTTCAGGATGCACCTCCAGTCCCGGAGTCCACACCAGGCAGACATAGAAAATGGGCAGCCATACACAACAGTACATAACCAGCCAGAACACCAACGCCCTACCAGGGTCGCGCCACACATGATTCATAATCGTCTCCCGTCGATAGCGTCGCCCGACGGACGCACGTGACTGGAAGCCGAATACCGCAATTATTACGCACTCAACGCCAAATAATCCCGATACCAGCGTCATTCCCGCCGGCACAGATAGATCCATCCCGAAGGGGCACTGGTTAAGTCCCTCCAGGCCCACGTCCGGAGTGGCCGCCAGGCACTGTCTGCCGATCCTCCGAATCTCCATCAGCTCCGCGAACATCACCTCAAGAGAAGACTCGGGCAGGTCCTTCGCCAACAACCATATGGTCCACCCCAAGAGGCCCAGCATGCCAGGCACCGTCATCATGGCAAGATCGCCACCGTGTTCCCAAGTTAGATTTCGGCTATAAAGCCGATCCCTCTTACTTCTCCTCTTCTCCCTTAAAGTCTTATCTCGGCCCACATTGTCTGGGGTTATCACCGAGTCATATTCCGCTGCGAATGCGCCCTTCAACCGCCTCAGAAAGCGCCGCATGCGGTCGACTTGTTCTGTCTTAGCGTCATTCTCGACACGATTCATTGGCTCGTTCTTCTGCGGCTCAGGTTCCTGGTCGGTTTCCTTCTTATCGCTCCCGTCATCCAGGGACACCCCGCCCTGCGACAGCGTCTCGCCGCCACGTACATCATCGCGCTCGCTCATGATCGCCTCGGTTCTCGCCGGCTGGTCAGGGTCTTGGGAGGGGCCGGCGGCTCCCACCCACGATCACACTGCCACGGGGGTCCGACACGAACTACAGGCCTACGGAGATGAGGCCGGTTACTGACCACCTGAGGCGGCCCGGCGCGCACATTCGACGCTCGTACCCCACCACCTAGACCTTCTGCCACCTGTGTGGCCGGCCGGCAACCCTCTGCTCACGGGACCAACCAAGGTAAGGGGATTGCGTTGCCGCCTCACTCCCCTACCTCTTTCGCAAGACATGGTGCCCCGGTACGACCGCGGCGCCCGTCTGCCTGCCCCGCTCAGCCGCTAGCTGCCTGCTCGTTGACGTGCGGCTCCAGGGCGCGCATCTGGTCCTCGATGGCGCGGGCGAGCAGCGGCTCGTCCAGGCGCAGCCCGAGTTCGACGTTCTGTTCCTCCGCGCTGCGGGACACATTCGCGCTCGTGACGACCACGATCTGGTGATCCACCACCAAGAACTTGGCGTGATTGCGCGGTCGCTTCCCGTCCTCACCGGCCCGCGTACGCATCACAATGGCACCCCTGAGCTCACGCGCGACCTGCGCGGTGGTGGGCGCCCAGGGTGTCCGGGTCGTCGAAGGCATCGGTGGAGATCGTCTCGGGCAGGCCGCGGTCCGGAACGATCGAGTTGCCGAACTCCAGCTCCCAGATGACGGTGAGTTCCTCACCCATGCGGTCCTCGGCCAACGATTGCAGTGAGACCAGGTGCTCCAGGCCGGTGCGAGAATCGTCGGCGGGGCTGTGGGGCAGGCCCTGCTCGCGCACGTCGGTGACGGCCCAGGTGGCGCCCCGCACCTGCACGCCCTGCCCGGGTTCGGGCAGGGCCGGAGCAGCATCAGTGCCGGAATCCTGGCCGGACCTTGCGGTCGCGCCCGTGGACTGGGGTGAGGTCTGCGTAGTCATCGGTGTCTGTTCATGCCGAGGTGTCCAGATATGAACGGGGCCACTGCAGCCTCGGCCACCACCACCTGCGTGCATACGAGCACCACCCAATGAGGCCGAGCCCGTTCCGAGATCCGCCACGGGTGCATCCAGGCGGGAACCCACCTCACCCTTGCGAAACAACTCGCTCTTCGGTTACTACTTGCCGATCTGGAAAGTACTTGCTACTGTCGCCCCATGAGAACCAAATCGAATCTCATATCCGACCACGCCGCGAGCGTCGGCCCGCACACACCGGGCACCCCCGGCAGCGCGGGCGCCGCCCACGTCCCGTTGACCCCGCCCCTTCACTCATCCCGCGCCTCCCGCCACCATCCTGTGGTACTGGCCGGCCTGGCCATTGCCACCCTCGCGCTGCTGGCCACCATCGCCACAGGCCTCGTCCACGGCTCCGCGGACATGATCAGCGTCGGCGTCATAGGACTCCACGTCACGATCTCCTGTGCGGTGACCCCCTGGGTCATCACCCGCGCAGTCACGCCCACTCCCGCCACAAAGGAGACCTCCTGTGCCTGACCACGACCTCCACCCCGCCGACCCTCAGCAGACAGGCCTGGGGTCCTCGGACTCTCACTTTCACCCCTCGGGCCCCCATCCCGCAGAGTTCCAGAGCGTGAGTCCCCAGCAGGCGCGCGATCTACTACGCCAGGCCGACCACCTGGGCACCGCTGCCGCCTCGGGGGCCGGGACCCCCTACGCCTTCTTCCTCATCGGCCTTGGCGCGCTCTGCTCCATGCTGGCCGTCGCCATCTACCTGGTCAGCCTCACCGACGAGAGGCTGATTCTGCTCCCCTTGACCGTCTTCCTGATCTGGCTCGGCGCGCTCATCGCCGCCATGGTCATGACCGCCCGCGCCGCCAGCCTGGGTTTCACCCGCCGCTGGCGCGTCTCCATATTCTCGTGGGTCGCCGTCTGGGGAGTGACAGCATTCGGCAGCACCGTCTTTTGGGTCGGTGAACTATGGTTCACCATCATTGCGGTCCTGGCGCTAATCGCCGTGACCGTGTGGGGCGCATTGCGGGAGGTCCGATGACAGGCCCTGCCACAGACCCCGCAGCCTCTGCCTCCGGGGACACGCCCCAGCACCCGCGCCACCAGCTTGTTGACGCGCTGATGCACCCCGTGCGCTTCTCCCTGGTAGCCGCCCTGGCCAATGTGGAGCAGGCCGACTTCCCCACGCTGCGCGACACCCTCCAAGTCAGCGACTCGGTACTGAGCCGCCAGGCCTCTCAACTGGAGGAGCTGGGAATCGTCGCCATTCGCAAGGGATACGTGGGCAAGCGGCCCCGCACCTGGATGTCCCTGACCCAGGAGGGCCGCTCACGCTGGCAGACCCACCTCGCCGCGCTCCAGGCGATCGCCGGGCCATGACCCGCTCCCCAACCAGCCCACACCTCAACGCGGCGATTATCAACCGGGGCGTGGACACCGGCGACACCGCCTACATCTGGCGTGCCGGCGGCCTCATGGCCGCCGGCCGTGTCGCTCAAGGCATCTGCGCTTGCCACCTGCCCAGCCGCACGCTTAAGACGCCTTCACGACTCCCGCAATACCAGACTTTTCACTGAAATTCCGCCATTTCGCCCCAGGCTGCCGAATCCGCCGCGGAGTCTCCCATGTGCGCCGACGTCCCCGCCGCACGCAGAAGGCCTCACAGGGCCATACACCGCCTGCTCAAAACCGCAAAATAAAGCCATTTCCGCCAACACACTCATTTCTTAAGCGTGCGCCACACCTGCTGTGCCCCGCCGAACCAGCGCCCGTCCTCCCCGGCCATGTTCGCCCCAGCACCCTCGCTGGACGCCTTCCCGCGTCCCGTCCATTGAGTGAACGCCCACTCCTGTCACAGAATGCACCACTTTCGGATCGCGGCGCCATCAGGATCACGCCGAAGCCGCAGGATTCCGCGATCGCCGTTAGCACGAGCAGCGGTCACGACGCTGAAAGTGGTGCATCCAATGACACCCCGCCGCCACGCCGACAGCCTCCGCCCACACCCGAGCCGCCACCAGCCCCGCCCCAGCCACCTCACCCGCGCCCCGGCGCGCCTTTCACCCACATCCCACTCGCATCCCAGCCGCGCCTTGATGACGCCTGCACCCCGGCGGCCGCGCACTTGCGTAGGCTGACGCCATGAGTTGGCTGATGGGCATCCGCGTCGTGTGCACCATCATCGTCGCAGTCACGACGGTGATCGGCGTCTTCGTATTCGGCCGCGCCTGTTGCACCATCGCCAACCGCATGGGCGTGGGCCGGCCCGTCCCCCGCGAGCGCCTGCGCCCGGTGGGCCGTCGCCTGGCGCGCATGCTCGGCGAGGTCCTCGGCCACACCGCCTTCAAGGGTCGCCCCTGGATCCGGGCCGCGCACTGGCTGGTGATGGCCAGCTTCCCGCTGCTGTTCCTGACCCTGGTCACCGGCTACGGCCAAGTGCTGGCCGGGCCGCACTGGGAGCTGCCGTGGCTGGGCCACCAGGCCTGGTGGGCGTGGGTGGTTGAGCTCATCGCCTGGCTGAGCCTGGCGGGCATCGTCCACCTGATCATGGTGCGCCGCCGCCTTACCCGCCGCCGCGCCGCCGCACCCCCCTTCAACGCCGACTCCGCCGGCGGCACCCGCACCCGCACCTCCCGCTTCGCCGGCTCCAGCCAGGGGCAGGCACACTTCGTGGAGGCGGTCGTGGCCGGCGTGGTGATCTGCGTGTTGGTGCTGCGAATGCTGGAGCACGCCCAGCTCGCACTGTCCGCCGACCCGGCCGACGCCGCCCTGGCCCACTGGACCCACTTCCCACTGACCGCCTGGACCGGCCCGCTGTTGGCGCCGCTGGGCGCGAACACCCTGGCGGCCGCTATCACGGTGGTGGCGACCATCAAGGTCGTCATCTCCATGAGCTGGTTCGTGGTGGTGGGCCGACAGCCGTCGATGGGCGTGGCCTGGCACCGCTTCCTGGCCTTCGTGAACCTCTACGCGCGCCGCAACACCGACGGCACCAAGGCACTCGGCCCCGCCAAGCCGCTGCTGCTGCCGGACGGCCGGCCGCTGACCGCTGACACCCTGGACGACCTCGACGCCGCCATGGAGGCCGCCGAGGAGGCCGGCACCGAGGTCAAGCTGGGTGTGGAGCGCATCGAGGACTTCACCTGGAAGGGCCTGCTGGACTTCTCCACCTGCACCGAGTGCGGCCGCTGCCAGGACCTGTGCCCGGCGTGGAACACCGGCAAGCCCCTGTCCCCCAAGCTGTTCACCCTGGCCCTGCGCGACCATCACGCCGCCGCCGCCCCGTACCTGCGGGCGGCCAGCGCGCTCGGGGTCGAGCCCGACGATGTCACCGATGAGATGCTGGCTCAGCGCCGCGGTTCCCGCGGCCCGCTCGGGCGGCTGACCGGCATGACCGACGGCCTGGAGGACGACGACGATCTGGGCCTGGCCGCGGGCACCGCCCACACCGGTGACGTACTGGGCGCCCTCCTGGCCGCCAAGGCCGCCCCCACTGAGACGGGCGTGGCCACGCGTCCGGCACCCCTGGCCGACGAGGTGATCCCGGCCGACGTGCTGTGGTCCTGCACCACCTGCGGGGCGTGCGTGGACCAGTGCCCGGTGGACATTGAGCACCTGGACCACATCATCGACCTGCGCCGGCAGCAGGTGCTCATGGCCTCCGCCTTCCCCAAGGAGCTGGGGCAGATGTTCCGCAAGCTGGAGTCCAAGGGCAACCCCTGGGGGCTGGCGGCGCGCAAGCGCATGGACTGGGCCAAGGGCCTGGACTTCGACGTGCCGGTAATCGGTGAGGACATCGAGTCGGCCGAAGAGGTCGACTACCTGTTCTGGGTGGGCTGCGCGGGCGCCTACGAGGACCGGGCGAAGAAGACGACGCGGGCGGTCGCCGAGCTGCTGCACACCGCGGGGGTGTCCTTCGCGGTCCTGGGCGACGGCGAGGCCTGCACCGGCGACCCGGCCCGCCGCGCCGGCAACGAGATCCTGTTCCAGACGCTGGCGGCGCAGAACGTCGAGGCGCTCAATGAGGTCGGCGCGCAGAAGATCGTGGTGACCTGCGCCCACTGCTTCAACACGCTGGCCCGCGAGTATCCGCAGGTGGGAGGGCACTACGAGGTGGTGCACTACACGCAGCTGCTCAGTCGGCTGGTGCGCGAGGGCCGGCTGCGCCCCGTTCCTCCGCAGGCGGGGTCGACGGCGCAGCCCGCCTCAGGGGCTGGGGCCAGCGGCGCTCCGAGGGAGGGCGTCGAAGGCGTGGCGGGGCTGGCGGGAGCGGCCCGAGGCACGAGGGCCGCGGATGGTAGCCGAGACGCCCTCCCGCGGGACGCCGCCCCATCCCCTACTGCCCCGACCGTCACCTACCACGACGCCTGCTACCTGGGCCGCCACAACCGCATCTACTCCCCGCCGCGTGAACTGCTGGAGGCGACCGGCGCCACCACCGTGGAGATGCCGCGCAGCCGGGACCGCGGTTTCTGCTGTGGCGGGGGCGGGGCACGCGCCTTCATGGAGGAGTCGATCGGCACGCGCATCGCGGTGGAGCGCTCGCGGGAGGCCATTGGCACCGGCGCGCAGGTGGTCGCCACGGCCTGCCCGTTCTGCACCACGATGCTCTCCGACGGCGTCGCCTCCGAGGGCGCCGACGTGCGCGTCACGGACGTGGCCACCCTCATGCTGGAAGCCGTCCACCGCGGCCAGCAGCCGACCCCCGTGTGAGGACCCGCCGGCCGGGGATGCGGCGACAGCACCGTCCACTCCTCCGGCCCGACGACGCCCTCTCGCACCCGAACACGGCCACAACACCGCAACCGTCGGCCCGAACCACCACAGCCACGAACACGAAGAACTCGTTTACTACGCCAGTTCAACGTCTGCTACGCCCTTTAGGCGTTTGCTGAAGGCCTCAGAACCCTTCAGCAAACCCCTAACTGGCGTTCCCAACACCGAAGTGGCGTAGTAGAGAGCGCCCCGGCGTCGGCGGGGTCCTCCGGCCAGCCTGTTCCCGGCCGGACGGGTGAGTCGAGAAGGGCTCCGGTCAGCGGGCACGGGTCGGGCACGGCTCACCTCCGGTAGGGGTCGATGTGCAGGCGCATGCCGCGCGGGTCACGCACCAGCCCAGCCGTCTGAAGCAGGTCGCCGACCACCCGGTCGAGTGCGGAGATGCCGTTGAGCGTCTCCACCACGCGTTTGCCCGGGCGGGCAGTGTCTCGCAACGCGGCGCGGGTCTCGGCGGCGACGACGGCGTTCAGCGCCCGTTCCAGCTCCGCCGTCTCGGTGGTGTAGCAGGTCAGGGCGCGCAGCCGCTCGGCCGCATGCAGCACCGGCCGCCCACCGATCAGGACGACGCGCGTGCCCTGCCGCGCCGCCGGGCGCGGCAACTCGCCGGCATCTGGGGCGCCTGCGACATCCCTGGCCCGTGCCGCCAACTCTGGCGGCAGTACCGGCTCGGGCCAGGGGACGACGCCGCCCACGAGGCACACGGGCTCCTTCAGGTCCAAGACCACCGGCGGCTCGGGGCGGTCGGCGGGTGGGGGTGCCGACTCCCGTCCGGTCGTGGGCTCGTTCGACGCAGCAGCGGCGGACGCAACGAGGTGGTCGGCCACCTCGGAGCGCCCGTTGCCGACAGCACCCGTATCCCGCACGGCCAGGGCGCGCAGCCGGTCGACGGTCTCTCGGTCGGCGAACTGACTCGGCCCGAGCCCTTCGACAAATGCTCCGCGCGCCACCACGCCGGCATCCTCCATGCGGCGCAGCACCGGCAGCAGCGGGCCGATGCCTCCCGGCACTCCGGCGGCGAGCGCCACGTCCCGGCCGACGACGCCGTAGCGGTCGAGCAGGGATTCGACGTCGGCGACGGCCTGCTCCTCGGCCGTGGCCTGCGGTGGGGAGAGTCGGCGCCAGGAGGCGGTCGCGAGCGCTGCGGCGAGTGCCGGGTCGTGGGAGGTCGTGGTGCTGCCGAAGGTGGGAGCGCCGCCGTTCGAAGCCGACTGTCGCCGGGGACTCGATTCCGGCGGCGCCGGTGCTGCGGGCGGGGTCGACGATGTCGATGCTATGGGCGGAGTCGACGGCGGCGCTGTTGGCTGCGTCGATTGCGGCGAGCCCGCGGCTCCCGCAGGGCGAGCGCGGCCGGTGTAGTAGCCGGTGCGGTATCCGCCGTAGCGGCGGGCGCGACGACTGCGCACCCGCCGGGGCGGGGCGGCGGTCGGCCGCGGCTGGAGGAGCGCACGCACCGGCGCGAAGGACTCGGTCGTGAGCCGCCCGGCGAGCACCAGTCCCCACTGCTCCTGCGCCGCTAGTTCGTCCCTGCCCACGGGATCACCGACCATGGGGGCCAGCGGGGAGTCGGAGGGGAAGAAGGCGATCTCGCCCAGCGCGGCACCACCCCGGCCCGGGGCCGGCAGGTCGCGGGGTGCCGCCGGGGGAATGGTCGTCGCCGGTGGCCTCGGGGCGGCCCCGGCGGAGGGCGTCGCAGAGTCCGCCGCCCCGGCATCCGCTTCGGCCCGCCGTCCGGCCCCGGCTCCGTCCGGTGTCCGGCAGACCCAGACCACCTCCCCGGAGCCGATGAGCTCATCCAGCATGGCGGGACGGTAGTCGGCGACCCGGGTTGGGAAGACCACCGCCTCCCACAGTCCGGCCGACAGCCATATGCCCTCCAGGGCGACGATGGCCTCCGCGAGCGCCTCCACGCCGTGTCCGGGCGCGACGCCGACGCCGATTTCACCGCTGCCGACGGCGGTACCGGGCGCTGCCGGCGACCCCGCCGCCACTGGTACGGCGCCCGCCTCCTCCGCACGCGCAGTAATGCCGGCGCGCTCCAGCACGAGCCGCTGCAGGGCCGCGGCCGGCACCGGCTGCACGGCGGCGCGGGCCTTGGCCAGTGAACGGTTGCGCACCCTGGTGAACACGCCGGGCGCCATCCAGCGGGCCTGATCGCCGCCGCCCAGGCGCATGAGGGCGCCCTCGTCGACCAGTGCCTGCAGTACCTCAATGGCCACAGCCGGACCCAGCCCGAAGGCCTCCGCCGTAGCCTCAACAGTCACCGCGGCGTGGGTGCGGGCGTAGCGCAGCACCAGGTCGGCCAGTGGTGTGCGGGGCACGGTGGCGGGGCTCGGCGAAATGTCGGCCGCATCCGGCCCGCCCAGGGCTGCGCAGGCATCAGCGCGCGCTCCCGCAGCGAGGGATGCATCCGCATCGCCGTCGCGTTGTGCCCAGTCGGGCACCGCGACGCCGAGGGCACTGCGCAGCATCGCCGCGTCCTCCGCGCGGGCCCAGCACTCGCGCCCACCCACGCGCACGGGGAAGGCGCGCCGCGCCCGTTCCAGTTCCGCGAGCCCGGCGCGCACGCCGGCGTCATCGTCGCCCTGGCAGCGTGCCACGAGCTCGCCGACCGAAAGCGGGCCCAGCTCGCGCAGCAGGTCGGCCAGCCCCTCGGCGTCGGCCCGCGCCCGCCGCCCGGGCGCCAGGCGCTGCAGCTCGGAGTCGACCCGCGCCATGACCTCCTGATCCAGCAGGTCGGCGATGCCACCGTCCCCCACGAGCTCGGCGACGACGTCGGGGTCCAGGGAGAGCAGCTGGGCGCGACGCTCGGCGTGTGGCAGGTCCTCCTGGTACAGGAAGGCGCCGGTGTAGCCGAACAGCAGCGGGCCGGCGAAGGGCGACGGCGTTTGCGTCACCGCCTCCACCAGCGTGGCCGTGCCCGCGGCGAGGCGCTCCATGAGGCCACGCAACGCGGGCAGGTCCCAGACGTCCTGGAGGCATTCGCGCGCCGCCTCCACCGACACGGGGAAGCCGGGGAACTGGCGGGAGGCCTCCAACAGTTGGCCGGCCTTCATGCGTTGCAGCCACAGCGGGGCGCGACGGCCGGGGTGGGAGGCCGGCATGAGCAGGGCGCGGGCGGCACATTCGCGGAAGCGGGCGGCGAATACCGCCGTATGGTCGACGCGGCTGCGCACCAGCTGCTCGATCTGCGCGGCGTCGAAGGTGAACAGCTCCGCGCCCGGCGGGCGGTCGGTGGGCGGGGTCTGCAGCACCATGCCGTCGTCGGCGGTGACGATCTGCGGGTCGACCCCCAGCATGCGGCGGGCCCGCTCCTTGACGGCCATGGCCCAGGGCTCATGCACGCGACGCCCGAAGGGGCTGTGCAGGATCAGTCGCCAGCTGCCGTTCTCGTCGCGGCAGCTCTCCAGCACCAGGGTGGTGTCGGAGGGGACGACGCCGGTCGCCGCCCGCTGCTCGCGCAGCAGGGCCACCAGATTCGCCTGGGCGCTCGCATCCAGGCCGGCGCGCGCCAATCGCTGCGTCAGGGCCGGTTCCGGCGGGTCGGCGAGGCCGCCGTCGCCGAGGACCGCGGCGGCCTGACGCAGGAAGGCGCCCTTTGCGGCACCGGTGGCCGCCGGGCGGCCCGCCCCCTCGCCGTGCCAGAACGGCAGGCGGGCGCTGCGGCCGGGGGCCGGGTCGACGATTACGCGGTCGGGCTCGATCTGGCGGATGCGCCAGGAGGCGGTGCCCAGGGTGATCACGTCCCCCACGCTGGACTCGTTGACCATCTCCTCGTCCAGTTCCCCCACGCGGCGGCGGCCGGCGGCGGCGTCACCCTCCGGCAGCATCACCGGATACAGGCCGCGGTCGGGGATGGTGCCGGAGGCGGCGACGGCGAGCCGCTGCGCGCCGGGCCGGGCGGTGAGCGCCCCGGTGGCGCGGTCCCAAACGATCCGCGGGACCAGGTCGGCGAGGCCGGCCGAGGCGTAGCCGCCGGCGAGCAGGTTCAGGACCGCGTCGAATGCGCTGCGCGGCAGGGTCGCGTAGGGAGCGGCGCGGGTGACGGTGGCGTACCAGTCGTCGGCTTTGCGGTCCTCGACGGCGACGGCGGCCACGGTCTGCTGGGCGAGCACGTCCAGGGCGTTGGGCACCAGGGCGGTGTGCTCGATGCTGCCGGCGCGCATTCCCTCGGCGACGACGGTGGCGTCCACGAGCTGAGTGCGTTGGATGGGGTAGATAATCCCGCGGGGCCTGCCGCCGACGCGGTGCTCGGCCCGGCCCACGCGCTGCAATCCGGCGGCGACCGACGGCGGGGGCGCCACCTGGAGGACCAGGTCGATGGCACCCATGTCGATGCCGAGTTCCAGGGAGGCGGTCGCCACCACGCAGCGCAGCCGGCCGGACTTGAGTTCCTCCTCCACCTCGCGGCGCTGCTCCTTGGAGACGGAGCCGTGGTGCGCCTTGGCGATCACGGGCGCCCCCGCGGGCAGGGGCTGGGTGTGCTGGGAGGCCCCCATCTCCCAGGACTCGTGGTGGCGGACCGGCTCACCCATGGCGGGCAGGTTGGAGTCCATCAGGACCGCGGCGTCGCCCAGGTAGCCGGGTTCGCCCATGGCGTGCGAGTCGGCGAGGTCGGCTGCGACGTCCGGGGCTTGCGGGGCGGCTACGGCGGCGGTGACGGCGTCCTCCGCGACGGCCGGAGCTTCGGCGGCCGGTGAGCCTGGGGCGGTGGCCTGGTCTCCTACCGCCAGGGCGGATGCGGCGCCGCGCTCCGCCAGGTAGGCGGCGTAGTCCTCGTTCAGGTGGGCGGTGAGGCGTTCGCAGGCGCCCCGGGAGTTGACGAATACGAGCGTGGTGCGGTGAGCGAGGATCTGCTCCAGCAGCGCGTGCTCGATATGCGGCCAGATGGAGGCCGTCATGCGGGCCGGGGCGCCCGCACCGGTGTCGCGTTTACCGACGGATGCCGCATCCGCATCAAGTCCTTCGGTAGTGGCCTGCCCGGCAGTCGGCGCACCGGCGGAGACGTCGGCGGCGAGCGCGTTCAGGCCTCCGAAGGCCCGGCCGGTCATGGCGGCCCGCAGCGCCCTGTCGCTGCGCCAGACCTGCCTTCCGCTTCTGCCGCCGGTGCCGGAACCCGCAGGCGTACCGGCAAGACGGCCACCGGCGCCTATCCCCTCCCCCGCCGTCCCGCCGCGGTGGGGCGTGCCCCGCAGTGCCCGCTCGCGGCGGTCCCAGGTGGCCGGCACACGCGCCATATCCGCCACGGGCACGGCGACGGTCACGTCGGGGGTGGCGTGGACGTCGTCGTCGGCGATGAGGGTCACCGGGTGGATGCCGCCCAGGAAGCGGGCGATCTCCGCGCGCGGGCGCACCGTCGCGGACAGGCCGATGCGTTGGGCGGGGCGGGGCAGGAGCTCGTCGAGGCGCTCCAGCGATAGGGCCAGGTGGGTGCCGCGCTTCTGGCCGGCGAAGGAGTGGATCTCGTCGACGATGACGGTCTCGACGCTGCGCAGCGTCTCGCGCACGGCGCTGGTGAGCATCAGGTACAGCGACTCGGGAGTGGTGATGAGGATGTCCGGCGGGCGGGTGCGCAGGCGGCGGCGCTCGGCCGGGGTGGTGTCGCCTGTGCGCATGCCCACCGTGATGGGGGCGACGGGCTCGGCCAGGTCTTCGGCGGCCGCGGTGATGCCGGCCAGGGGGCGGCGCAGGTTGCGCTCCACGTCGGCGCCGAGGGCCTTCAGCGGGGAGATGTACAGGACCCGCACGCCGCGCCCGCGCGGCTGCCGCGTGCGACGGCGCTCGGCTGGTACGGCGCCGTCCGGGGCGGCGTCGGCCGGGGCGGCGTCGGCCGGGGTAGCGCCGGCCGGGGTAGCGCCAGCCGGGGCGGGCTCATCGCCCTGGACCACCTGCGCCGCGGACCGGGAGAGGCGGTCAATGGCCGACAGGAAGGCCGCCAGGGTCTTACCGGAGCCGGTGGGGGCGATGACCAGGACGTTCTCGCCGCGGCCAATGGCCGCCCAGGCGCGCCGCTGGACCGGCGTCGGCCCGGCCGGGAAGGCGGCGTCAAACCAGGCGCGCGTGGCGGGAGCGAACTCATCTGGCAGCGTCGGCAACATCGAAGCCAGGATAGGCGCGACCACCGACATTAACCGGTCCCGTTTCGGCTCGCACCCCGCAGCCGTCTCGGACGGCGGTGGCGGACAGCTCTGGGTCGAGCGGAGCGGCGCCCCACGAACCATTCGCCCGTCAGCGGTCCTCAGGCCCTGCCGACTCCTCGGTCAGGCGGTCCAGAATCTCCGGCACCCGCTGCGTCACCGCAGCCCAGAACAGGTCGTCATTCATGGATCGGTAACCCGTGTTGCCCGCAATGTTCCGCGTCGTGCTAATCGCCAGCCGCTCCTCGCGAGTGACGGCCGTTAGATACGGCACGAACTCGGGGCGCTCGAACAGTGCCGCCAGCCGAATGATCACCATTGATGCGACGTCATAGGCGTCCGAGCCGCCATGGAACGAGTCTCGCGAGGTGCCGGAAACCATGTGCGTTCCAGCATTTCGTCGGATACGGGGCGCCTGCCCGACTCCATCTGGGCCAGACTCGGCTGCCGCAGGCCAGCGCGTTCGGCCAACTGAGTCTGCGTCAACCCCACGTCACGTCGTGCGGCACGGATGAGCTCGGGCGCCGCATTGGTATCGAAGCGCCTCATGCACCAAGCATCGAGCAGGGATGCTAAAGCGATGGAGGTGTTTGTGTCGGCGACTCAACGTAGCGTGAGCCCCATGTCCGCCACCGCCCCCACCGGCACCGCTCGGTCCAGCCCCACCACCATCAGTGTGCGCGGCGCCCGCGTCCACAACCTGAAGAACATCGACGTCGAGGTGCCGCTCGGGAAGCTGGTGGCCATCGCCGGCGTATCCGGCTCGGGCAAGTCCTCCCTGGCACTGGGGGTGCTCTACGCGGAGGGTTCCCGGCGCTACCTGGAGGCGCTGTCCACCTACACGCGCCGTCGGATCACCCAGGCGGGCCGTGCGGACGTGGACGAGGTCCGGCATGTGCCCGCGGCCCTGGCCCTGCACCAGCGGCCGGCCATCCCCGGCGTGCGCTCCACCTTCGGCACGGCCTCGGAGCTGCTCAACAGCCTGCGGCTGATGTTCTCCCGACTCGGCAGCCACTGCTGCCCCAATGGGCACCCCTGCCCGCCGAGCATGGACGTCGCCCTGATGGTGCCGACCAAGTGCCCCGTCTGCGGGGAGGAGTTCTTCGGCCCCGGCGCGGAGGCGATGGCCTTCAACTCCGAGGGCGCCTGCCCCACCTGCTCGGGCACGGGCACGGTGCGTACGGTGGACGAGTCGACCCTGGTGCCCGACGAGTCGCTGACCATCGACGAGGGCGCCGTCGCCCCCTGGCAGAACCTGATGTGGTCGCTCATGAAGGACATCGTCCGGGAGATGGGTGTGCGCACGGATGTTCCGTTCCGGGAACTGACGGAGCAGGAGCGGGAGCTCGTGTTCCACGGCCCCGCCGAGAAGCGGCATTTCCTGTACGTCAACGAGAAGACCAACACGGCCGCCGAAATGGACTTCACCTACTACAGCGCGGTGCACACCGTGGAGAACGCACTGTCCAAGGTCAAGGATGAGAAGGGCATGAAACGCGTGGAGAAGTATCTCCACGCATCCGACTGCCCGGACTGCGGCGGCACCCGCTTGAGTCCCAAGGTGCTCTCCACCACGCTGGCGGGCAGGAACTTGGGGCAGGCCACCGCCATGACGCTGGACGCGCTGGTTCCCTGGGTGCGGGGCCTTCCCGCCACCCTGCCCGAGGACATGCGGCCGATGGCGGACAGCATCATCACCTCCTTCCTGGACAACGCCAGGCGCCTGAACGACCTCGGCCTGGGTTATCTCGCGCTCGACCGCGCCAGCAGCACGCTGTCCACCGGTGAGCGGCAGCGGGTCCAGCTCGCCCGCGCGGTGCGCAACGAGACCACGGGCGTGCTCTACGTGCTCGACGAGCCCAGCATCGGCCTGCACCCGTCGAATATCGACGGACTGATGGAGGTCGTGGACAGTCTGATCGCCGACGGCAACTCGGTGGTGCTCGTCGACCACGACGTGCGCGTCCTCAGGCGGGCGGACCACATGATCGAAATGGGTCCCCTGGCCGGGAGCCAGGGCGGCACCGTCATTACTCAGGGCAGCATCGACGAGGTCTGCCGCAATCCGCGGTCGAAGATCGCCCCCTTCCTGGCCGAGGGCGCGCAGCTGCTGAGCCGGCGCCGCACCGACCGTTCCGAGATGTTCGACCTGGGGACGATCCTGTTGGAGACCGCCCCCATACACACGGTCCACGCCTTGAACGTGGAGGTGCCGAAGGGACGGTTGACCACGGTCACCGGCGTGTCTGGCTCCGGCAAGACCACCATGGTGCTGGAGAGCCTGATCCCCGGCCTCCGGGCCCGGTGCGAGGGGCAGGCACTGCCCGCTCATGTCAGGCGCATCGAAGCCGAGGGCATTCGCCGGGCGAACTTGATCGACGCCTCACCCATCGGCACCAACATCCGCTCGACCGTCGCCACCTACAGCGGCATCCTCGACCATCTCCGAAAGACCTTCGCCGGCACGGATGACGCCAAGGCGCGGGGCCTGAAGGTCGGCGCGTTCTCCTACAACACCGGCTCACTGCGCTGCCCCACCTGCGACGGCACCGGGCAGATCTCCCTCGACGTGCAGTTCCTGCCGGATGTGACCATCACCTGCCCGGACTGCGGTGGACAGCGCTACGGCGAAGACGCCGAGGAGATCCTCTGGACGCCGCGACACTCCATGGAGTCTTACTCGCTGCCGCAGCTGATGGGCATGGACGTCAGCGAGGCCCTGGAGGTGTTCACGGGCAGTAAGAAGATCCACGAAAGGCTCTCCGTCCTGGATGATCTCGGACTCGGGTACCTGACGCTCGGGGAGGACACTCCCGCGCTCTCCGGTGGTGAGGCCCAGCGCCTCAAGCTCGCCAGCGAGATGGGCAGGCGGCAGGAGGATGCGGTGTTTGTGTTCGATGAGCCGACGATCGGCCTGCACCCCCTGGACGTGCAGGAGCTGTTGGACGTGTTCGACCGGCTCATCGGAGCCGGTGCGACGGTCGTGGTGATCGAGCACGATTTGGACGTGATCGCGAACTCCGACTACGTCATCGACATGGGGCCCGGGGGCGGCGAGGCGGGCGGCCAGGTGGTCGCCGCCGACACTCCGGAGCAGCTGGTCGCCGACCCGGCTTCGATCACGGGACGCTACTTGGCGGAGCATCTGGCTCAAGACGGCGGGCGCTGACTGCCAATGGACTATCACAGCTTCTCGTCCGGCTTCCGTCTTCGCGGCGTCGAACTGCCACCCGGAGGCCCCGACTACGAGCTCGGCAAGGAATTCGGTTCCTATATGGAGACGTATCTGGTACCAGGTGACGCACCTGGGTCAGGCCTTGCCCCACTGTCCGCCCGGCGGTCTGCGAACCGGCTGTCCGGAGACACGGTGTCAAAATCGATGACAAACGACCACCGATGCCCGCCAGCCCCGATCCGGCACCCGCATGATTCCAGCGATTCGTCCGCAGTCACCGACGCCGCCGGACCCGTTTGTCATAGATCCGGACACCCATGATTCCGGTACCCCCGACCACGCATCCGGGCTGCGCCCCGCCAGTCGACTGCTATGACCTCCACAAAGCGGCGGTCCTCCTCAGCGAGAGCCGTTGGGATACGCGCATCGAGTGTGGCACAGCTCCGGCACACCACGAGAGTCCGCTCCGGCCCCGTTGCCGCGCTCGACTGCGCTGTCGCTCCACCGGTCGACTCCACGCGCGCCGTCATTCCCCGACACCGCCCTCCTCGACACCGCCGTCCCCGACGCCGGCATCCTTCCGGGGCCGACCCCTCCCCCGCATGGGTGCGGCCTTGACTCCCCGACCGGCGTCGTCGAGGGCGCGCCGCAGGATGATCTCGATCTGCGCATTGACCGAGCGCAGGTCGTCGGCGGCCCACTTGGCGATGGCCGCGTGGACCGCCGGGTCGAGCCGCAGCAGGACCTGCTTGCGCTTACCGCCCGTCATCGGCGCCCTCCGTCACCGAGCCGACCTCAGGCGTACAGGGAGCCGGTGTTGACGACGGGCTGGGTGCGCTGGTCGGAGCAGAGCACCACCAGCAGGTTGGAAACCATCTGGGCGCGGCGTTCGTCGTCCATGGAGACGATATCGTCGGCCTCCAACCGCTTGAGGGCCTGATCCACCATGGTGACCGCACCCTCGACGATCTGCTCGCGCGCGGCAATGACGGCGCCGGCCTGCTGCCGCTGCAGCATCGCCTGGGCGATCTCCGGCGCGTAGGCGAGGGAGGAGATGCGCACTTCGATGATCTCCAGTCCGGCGATCGCCACGCGCGCGGCCACCTCCTCGGCCAGCTCGGCGGAGACCAGGTCGGTGCCGCCACGCAGGGAGGTCTCGCCGGGGCCGGGCTCGTCGTAGGGGTGGGTGGTGGCCACGTGCCGCAGTGCCGACTCCGCCTGCGCCTTGATGAAGGCCTCGTACTCCTCGACCGCGAAGACCGCCCGGGCCGTGTCGGCCACCTGCCAGACGACAATGGCCGCGATCTCCACGGGGTTGCCATCAAGGTCGTTGACCTTGATCTCATTGGTCTCGAAGTTGTGGACCTTGATGGATACCTTCTTGCCGGACGTCACCGGCGGCACCAGGACCAGGCCGGTACGGCGCACGGTGCCGATGTAGCGGCCGAAGAACTGGCGCACGCTGGTCTGCCCTGGGGAGACGATGGTGAAGGAGGTGAACAGCAGCAGCGGGATGATCAGGCCCACCGCACCTACGCCCAGACGCAGCACCCCACCTGAATTGCCTTGGTCCACGGCGATAGCGCCTGCAACAAAGACCGCGACAGACAGGCCGAACAGCCCCAGCAGCAGGAGCAGCACCAGGAACGCCACACCGGATCCGGAACTGGCGGCGGAACGCTCCACAATGTCCACTCGTCCCTTAACGGCACTGGACTCCTGCTGGGCGGTGGGGACGCGGGGCTCCGTGGACATGATGACTCCAGTTCTTGCCGCTGCGGCGGAGGCGACACCCTCCAGACACCCGCGACAGCTATAGCAATATGATAGCTATTTTTTGGTCAGCGGCAAGCCCCTTCCCGTACTGCCACCCACCGGCAGGCCCACACCTGTCACCAGATGCACCACTTTCAATCGCATCGCGCGCACCACACTGTCAGAAACAGCCAGATTCCACAGAATCACCGAGCACTCGCCCCCGGACAGGCCCCTAAAGTGGTGCATTCAGTGCCACCTTGGCCAAGCCCGCGCCCCGGATCCGTGCTCCTACAACGGCGAACAGGGTGCGGGCAGCGCCACCACCTGGCAGACGCCGCAGTAGCCGCGCGCAGACGGTGTCGGGGGTCACCCCGTAGCCTGGAGCTATGAGTACGGAGGACGCCCCCTCGCTCTTCGACGCCGCGGCCGATGCCGGCGGCCCGATCATCGACGATCCCACCCGGCCGCTGGCGGACCGACTGCGACCGCGTGCGCTCAACGAGGTAGTCGGTCAGCACCATCTGCTGGCCGCGGACGCCCCGCTGGGACGAATGGCGGCCGCCGGACGCCTGGCCTCGATCATCCTGTGGGGCCCGCCCGGCTGCGGCAAGACCACCATCGCCCGGCTGCTGGCGGACCGCACCGGCCTGGTGTTCGAGCAGGTCTCGGCCACCTTCTCCGGCGTAGCCGACCTGCGCAAGGTGTTTGCCGCTGCGGCACGTCGCCGCGAGGTCGGCCAGGGGACGCTGCTGTTCGTCGACGAGATCCACCGCTTCAACCGCGCCCAGCAGGACTCCTTCCTGCCGTACGTGGAGGACGGCACCGTGGTGCTCGTGGGCGCCACCACCGAGAACCCCAGCTTCGAGCTCAACGGGGCGCTTCTGTCCCGCTGCCAGGTACTGGTGCTGCACCGGCTCGACGACGCCGCCCTCGCCGAGCTCCTCACCCGCGCCGAGGCGCTGCTCGGGCGCCGGCTCCCCCTGACCGACGGCGCCCGCCGCGCACTGTTGGCCATGGCCGACGGCGACGGCCGCTACCTGCTGGGCATGGTCGAGCAGGTCATCGGCTATGCGGATTCCCAGGGGGTGACGGGCTCACAGGAGAGCAGCGGTACCAGCCCAGCCGCGACCGCACCCGCTGGTCGATCTGCGAGCACGGAGCCGGCCGCGGCCGAGGACTCCGCCATACGCGCAGGCGCCGCTACCACCGGGCAGATTTACCTGAATGAGGAGGACCTGGCCGCCGTCGTCGTCTCCCGCGCGCCCCTGTATGACAAGTCCTCCGAGGAGCACTACAACCTCATTTCCGCACTCCACAAGTCCATGCGCGGCTCCGATCCGGATGCCGCCCTGTATTGGCTGGCGCGCATGCTCGCCGGTGGGGAGGACCCGCTGTATGTCGTGCGGCGCCTGGTGCGCTTCGCCTCCGAGGATGTCGGCATGGCCGATCCCGGCGCGCTGCGGATGACTCTGGCCGCGTGGGACGCCTACGAGCGGCTGGGCTCCCCGGAGGGTGAGCTGGCCATCGCCCAGGCGGTCGTCTACCTGGCGACGGCGCCGAAGTCGATCAGTGTCTACCGGGCCCTGGGTCGGGCGATGAAGCTGGCGCGGCGAACCGGTTCGCTCATGCCGCCGGCGCACATCCTGAACGCGCCGACCCGCCTGATGAAAGAGCTGGGCTACGGCGAGGGCTACCAGTACGACCCGGACACCCCGGAGGGATTCTCCGGCGCCGACTACATGCCCGCGGACCTCCCGCCCCGTAAGCAGCGCGAGCGCCTGTACGAGCCCACCGATCACGGCCACGAGCGGCGCATCCGCGAGCGACTGGCCTACTGGGACGACCTGCGCGCCAAGCTGCGCTCAGACGACTGACGCCTCACCAACGGCCGCGCGGACGCGATCAGGTCACACACATTCGACTTACCTTCTGATATAAGAATTGCTATACTCTAGTCATGTCGGCGCCCTCTCATGCCTCCGAGCTCGCAACAATCGCCCGGAAAACCGACGAGACCGTACGCGAGGCTCGCGCACGTCTCGTCTCTGCAGTACGTGCCGCCCATCGCGCAGGCATGACGCAAACCGAGATTGCCAACCAAATCGGTCGTTCTCAACCCGAGGTGTCGCGCCTCCTCCGCTTTCATGGCACAACCCCGCTTGCTCGTCGGTTACGCGAACACCGCACGGAGGTCATCAACTGCATCAAAGAGGCGGGTGGATCCCACGTAAGAGTCTTCGGATCCGTTGCCAGCGGCGCAGAACATGAAGGCTCAGACATCGACCTGCTTTTCCACATGGATCGAGTCATGAGCCTCATGGAACTGGCGCAGCTTGAAGCACGCCTTGAAGGCATCCTCGGAACCGGGGTTGACGTCGTCCCTGACTCCGCCATAGCCCCGTATATGCGCGATCGGGTCCTACAACAGGCGGTTCCCCTATGAGCCCAACAAGCCGGACACCGCTTGAGCTCATTGACGAGGCTCTCCACCACCTTGAGCTCGCCCAGTCCTACGCACAGCGCGACCTCACAGACCCGATGACGCTCGATGCGATATCGCTTCGGCTGGCAGCAGGCATCGAAGCACTCGGCTCGCTCCCGTCCCATATTCGATACGAGGCTAGCAAGAGCGAGTGGCACGTTCTCAGGGGATACGCAATCGCATTGCGCATGGCTACCTGGAGGTTGATCCCAAGATTGTGGCCGCAACCGCCCGACGCGATCTCCTGATACTCGTCACTGCTCTTACCTCCCTGCGTCAGCGCCTCATCAAGGACCGCGCTACCTGCAGGCAGGCCACCAACAACGCGGGTTAGCCAGACCGTGGCCGTGTTTTCGTTTGCAACGCCAGTTAGCGGTCCGCCGTGTACTTCAAAGGCCTTCAGAAAACCGTTAACTGGCTCTTCCGGTTTGAGGGTGTGGTGGTTGGGGTAGGTGGGCGCCGATCTGGCGAATACGACCTCGTGATCCCCAAGCCCTCCACCCTCGGGAGGGTTTGGGGCTGATAAAGGACGTTCTCGCCGAACCAAGGACGTTCTCGGGCTTACGCGGACGTACTCGCCGAACCAAGGACGTTCTCGGGCTGGCGGTGTCGGCTCGCGGGGACGATTCGTTGGGACCGTTGGGATCATCTGGGTGCCGAACAGGGACCGCGACCGTTGACGACGCCCGACGGTGATCTTGGTGCCCAACTCGGCACGCCCCCCGGGCGCACGCATGACCGCCGGAGCGCAGATGACCGCCCGGGCGCGGACCTGGCGGTTCGCCCGGGCGCACCGGGTGACGGTTCGTCACTTCGCACCAACGCTTCGGCACTTCCAACGACGGTACGTACCGCCGGGTGCCGAACCGTCACAACAAAGTACGAACCGCCGACCAGAACATACGAACCCTGACGCGAAGGTACGAACCGTCACATCAACACCGTCCCGACAACACACGAACCCCAGACCCACACACCCTCAAACACCAAGAACCGGTCTCAGCACGTCACAAGTGCCGGTCTCAGCGTGTTACAAGTGCCGGTCTCGCGAGGGGTGAAGGGCGGCGGTGGTGGCCAGCGCTTGGGCCAGTGCGCATGGTCAGCGCTCGTACAGGACGGCGACGGTGCGGCCGGGGATGGTGATGGTGCCGGTGCCCGCGTCGAAGCGGGTGTCCTTCACGATCGGGTCGGCGCCCTCCATCTGGATGTCGCTCAGCTCGAAGTAGCGGTCCACCAGCGCATCCACCCGCTGCTCGACGGTTCCGGGGGCGGGGTTGATCACCACGAGCAGCCCGTCCAAGTCCGGGTCGATGTCACTGGCCCCGGCGCCGTCATCTATCAGCATGATCACCAGCCCGGGCGTGTCGAAGTCGCCGCTCGGGAAGGACACCCGTTCGCGTATCAGCGCGGCCGACCCCAGGGAGAACAAGTGGCTAGAGCGCCGCAGTCGCAGCAGGTCGAGCGCCTGCGCCCGGGCGGTGGCGATGTCCTGTGCACTTGGGCGCAGGTCCTCGCGCATGAGGATGCCGGCCTGCACCACCCAGGCATCGAAGTTGCGGGCGGCCGGCGGCAGGCCGCGGCCCCAACCGTTGTCCTGCCCGGTCCAGTCGATGGCGTTGAAGTGGTCGCCGGAGTTGTAGGAGTCGGTGTCCAGCGACTTGCTGCGCAGCAGCTCCGTGCCCGCCGCCCAGAAGCACGGTGACTGCCCGAGCGTGACGGTGGCCAGGCACAGCGTGTTCATGCGGATGCGCTCGGCCATGGACGTGCCCAGCGGCAGCTTGTAGGCGAGCCGGTCGAACAGGGTCTCGTCGTCGTGGGCATCGACGTAGTTGATGGCGTCGGTGGGGGCGTACCCGTACGCGGCGGGCTGATCGCCGTAGCTGATCTCCTCACCTCTGACCCACTGCGCGCCGGCGGCATGCAGCTCGAAGTCCCGCAGGTTGCCGGCCAGGGCCAGGCGAACCAGGTCGGTGCGCCAGGCCAGGTCATTGCGCTTGGTCTCCTCGGAGCGGTCGTCATAGCCGTTGGGGTCGGTCAGTTCGCCATTACCCAGCCCCTGCGGCACGCGCGGGTCGGTGTCATCGCTGCGGCCGTGGACGGCGTCACGCACACGGTCGTTGAATGTGCCAATGCCCAGCAGGCCCGCCTGCCCCTGCGTGGCCTGGGTGAACAGGGCGTTATTCGCCACCTCCCCCATGTTCCAGCCCTCGCCGTACAGGTAGATGCGGTGCCCGACCGCGTCATCGGCGACCTCGGCCAGGGCCTCCTGCAGATGCGTCATGGTTGCCAGTGAGTGGTAACCCATCAGGTCGAAGCGGAAGCCGTCGACCCGGTAGTCGACCACCCAGGAGACGCAGGCGTCAATCATGAGCCGTTCGGCCATGCGGTGCTCGGTGGCGATGTTGTTGCAGCACGTGGACATCTCCACGTTCCCCGCGGCATCCAGCCGGTGGTAGTAGCCGGGCACGATCCGGTCGAGCACGCTGTGCGGATCCTGGCCCGAGGCCCCGGTGTGGTTGAAGACCTGGTCGAGCACCACCTGCAGGCCCATGCCGTGGATGGCGCCGACCATCTCCCGGAACTCGTATACGCGCGCCCCGCCGTCCTGCCTGCCCGCCCGCGCGTAGGAGCCCTCGGGGCCAACCAGTGCCAGGGGTCGTAGCCCCAGTTGTAAGCGTCCTGATCGGCGACGGCGGTGATGGCGGCCTGTGGGCGGCGCGAGGCCGCGGAGGCGTCGGCGGGAATCTCCGGGACGCTTTGGGCGGCACGCTCCTCGGGCACGGAGCAGAAGTCGAAGGTGGGCAGCAGGTGGAGGGTGTCGATGCCCGCGGCAGCGAGACTGCGCAGGTGACGGGTTCCCGCGGAGGCGAGGGAGAAGGCCGCGTAGGTACCGCGCAGTTCTTCTGGCACGGAGTCATCGGCGGCGGAGAAGTCGCGCACGTGCAGCTCGTAGATGGCGCGGGCCGCGTCATTGGCGACGACGGGGCTCAGGTTCTCCCGCCAGTTCGAGGGCTTGAGCGCGCGCTGCCCCAGGTCGACGACGACGCTCCTGCGCGAGTCCACGGTCAGCGCGCGCGAGTAGGGATCGGTGACCAGGTTCGTCTCCACCTTTCCGGTGGAGGGGACATACACGCTCACCTCCCACAGGTATTGCGCGCCGGCGTCGATGCCGGCTGCGGTGGCGGCTGGGCCACCCACCTCCCAGCGGCCGTCCCAGGACTCGGCGTCAGCGCGACCTGCGGGCACGCGAACCGGGTCCCCCTCCGCCAGCGGGGCGGAGCCGGTCGGGTCGCCGGTGGGCCAGGCGAGCAGGACGACGTCGACGGCGGTGGGTGCCCACAGGGCGAAGGTGGGTGCGCCGTCGGGGCCGATGCCGGCGCCGAGCGGGGCCGAGCCGTCGCGGGCCGCCGCGCCTGCGTACAGGCGGTCGAGCAGGGGCCAGGTCTGCACGCCGGTGAAGGCAGTGATCCAGCCACCGGTGGAGGCCGAGGTACGCTGCACCACCGCCAGCTGACCGGTCAGCAGCAGTGTTATGTCCTCGCGCTCGACGCTGCGGCCACCGAACTCGTCCTCCAATGACAGGGCCAGGTAGCCGCGCAGGGCGGGGTGTGCGGCCATGGCCTCCTCCCCGAGCAGATCCTCCAGGGAGCCGACGATGGATAGGGGGATCTCCGTGCCGCCGGGGCCTCGGTCCAAAATCCCGTCCACGATGCGCGCGCCCCCTTCGGGGGACGTCACGAGCCCGAAGGTTACGGGTGTGCGGGTTGTGGCCCCCTCCGTCGGGGGTGCGCTCAGCGCCCCTACGTCAACCATCGCCGGCAGCAGGTCGGCGGGCCAGGCGAGGGTGGTCTCATCCACCCAGTAGGCGCGCGCCTCCCCAACGCCGGGAAGCTCGTGGCGGACCGGGGCGTCGTGATGCACCGGGACGACGATGGCCATAGGAACACCTTCCTGCCTGTTGGCGCGAGTCTAGCCCGACGCTTCCAGGAACAGCCAACATCTGTCAAGACACCACGGCGATGTGGTCCGAGTGGTCGTTCACAGCAGCCTCACCGCGCAACAGCGGCGCGGCAACCACAGGGCAGCCGCAGGGCAGCCGCGCAGCACAGTGCTCACAGCACACTCGACCGGCCCCGCCCCTAGGGTCGCAGCCCCCGCAGGTAGACGTCGACCAGCCAGTCCTGCCAGCCGGGGGCCATTTCATCGACGGCCGCCCCCAGCGGCCGGGATAATTCGACCACGCCAACCTGAAATCGGATGGGGTCGACGTCTTGACGCACAAGCCCCGCGGCGTGCGCGCGCTCAAGCACCTGCGCGATTCGCGTGAGGGCGCGCTCGCGCAGGCCGGGCCCGGGACCACCCGCCGCGAACAGCTCGGAGCTGCCGCCGACCTGCATCAGCAGCCGCCCCAACCGCAGCGCTGCCAGCTCGTGCACGAAGCCCGCCCAGGCAGCCTCGGGGGCGGTTTCCCAGGCCTGCTCGCAGCGCCCCGCGGCCGCGTCCAGGCGCTCGTAGACCGCGTCGGCAACCCCGACCACCAGGCTCATCCGGTCCGGGAAATGCCGGTACAGCGTCCCCATGCCGACGCCCGCCTGAGCCGCAATCCTCCTGACGGGGACGTCTACGCCGACATCGGCGAATAGGTTCTTGGCAGCCTCGACGATCGCCTCGCGGTTGGCGGCGGCGTCCACGCGCATAGTGATGCTCCTCTCCCCGCGGATGTCCCCGCAGGCTTGCCCAGACTACATCCGGAGCGATACGCTCCGGAACATATCCGGAGCATATCGTTCCACTTACAGAATCGAGCAAGCGATGAGCACCCCACGAACCACCCCGGCGCAGGTCCCCGCCGCGCCCCAGGACCCGCGGCGTTCCAACCGCGGGCTCCTGCTCGCCACCATCGGCATTCCCGCCGTCATCATCCTCATGCTCCTGGCGTTCCTGGCGCCGTCCATAGGCTCCGGCGCCAAGGACCTGCCCCTGGCGCTCGCGGCACCGGAGGCCGCACAGGACCAGTTGCTGACTCAGCTGGAGACCTCCGCACCCGGAGTGTTCGACGTGACCGTCGTCGAGGACACCCAGGCGGTGACCAGCGCGGTTGAGAACCGTGAGGCCATCGGCGGGATCGCCATCACCGCCGACGAGTCGGGCCAGCAAGTCGAGGTGGTAACCGCCTCCGGCGCGGGCAGCCCCTACTCCGCACTGCTGACCAACCTCGCCACCGCACTGGAGGCGCAGATTGACGCGCAGGCCGTGGCCGCCGCCCAGGCGCAGGGCGCCGACGCCGCCACGCTCGCACAGGTCCAGCAGGAGGCGAGTACCTCGCAGGCGGTCACCGTAACCGACGTCGCCCCCCTGCCCGCCGACGACCCGGCCGGAGTGGCCCTGTCCTCGGTGGCGCTGCCGCTGGTGTTCGGGGGCCTGGCCTCGGGCGTGATCCTGAGCCTGGTACTGCGCACTTCTCTGTGGAAGCGCGTGCTGGGGGCGACGGCAATCGCCGCACTTGGCGGGCTGTGCGTCGCCGTCGTGCTACAGACCTGGTTCGGCGCCGTCTCCGGCTCCTTCCTGCTGCTGTGGGCGGGCCTGACCCTCGGCATCGCGGCGATCTCCCTGACGCTGATCGGCCTGCAGGAGCTGATGGGCTATGCCGGCATAGGGCTAGGCGCCGTAATCATGCTGTTTGTGGCCAACCCGCTCTCCGGCCTCGCCACCGGGTGGCAGTGGCTCCCCAGCGGGTGGGGAGCATTCGGGCAGCTACTGCCCGTCGGGGCGGCCGGCACCTGGCTGCGCTCCGCCGCCTACTTCGACGGCGCCGGCATGGGGGCGAGCCCATGGGTGCTGACGGCCTGGATCGTCTGCGGCCTGGCCCTGCTCGCCGTCGGCGCGTACGCCAATGCCCGCCGCGGTCGTGGTGATCGCGTGAGCTGAGTCCTCGACCGCGCAAGCCATCACGCAAACCCGCCGGGACGGTACGGAGGCGAGTGCCTTCGGGACCGTCCCGGCTGGCGTTGCGGCGCTGGCGGGGCCGGCCGGCGTTTGCTACGCCCCTTCGGCGTCTACTACGCCGGTTAGACCTCTGTTGAAGGGCCGGGGCCCCTTCAACAAACACCTAACGCGCGTACTAGAGCAGTAACCGGCGTAGTAGAGGACCCCGGCCGCAAGCGCGGACGTGGGCGGCAGGCAACGATGCGGGCGGCGCCCGGAACCAGCCACTCGGTCCCGGGCGCCGCCCGCGTTGTTGCGCGCCGCGATTCAGGCGCGGCGACGCCGGTGCAGGAGCGCCCCCGCCACGATCAGCGCCAGAGCGGCCACGGTCAGCGGCATGACCCCGATGGCTCCGGTACGGGCCAGCGCGCCGGTGGCGCCGACGGGTGTCGCGGAGGACGACGGCGAAGCCCCCTCAGCAGGGACGGTCGCGGTCGCCGACGACGCCGCACCGCCGCCTGCGGGGACCGTAGCCGTTACACCGGGGGCAGTGGCAGCCGCCGTAGCCGCGGGCGCAGTGCTCTCCCCGACCGCCGCGGGCGCAGTGCTTCCCCCGACCGCCGCGGGCGCGGTGCTCTGCGCGGAGGCACCGGGCTGCGCCGACGCCGTCGCCTCGGCACTCGGATCCGCGCCGGGCACCGACGTGGAAGTGGCTGACGGGACGGCAGTGGGCTCCGCGGTGGGATCGGCTGCGGGCGGCTCCGTGACCTCGTGCCACACCAGGTGGGTGCGGGCGTCGTAGTAGAAGGCGACGGGCTTTAGGCCGTCCGTGGTGTAGTAGATGTTGTCGCCGCCGGGGACGCCATCGGCGCCGTAGTTCTCGTCCCAGGTGCCGCCGATGGCGACCTTGTACTGCCAGGTGCCGGCGGGGATGTCGAAGGTGCCGGTGTACAGGCCGGAGACCGGGTCCTGGGTGAGCAGCGCCTGCTCGCAGTCGGGCTGCCAGTCGGAGATGCAGCCCATCTCGGTGTTGTGGTCGCCGGGGATGGTGACCTCGAGGCCGTCGATGGGGGCATCCGGCTTGGCCTCGGGCTCGGCGCCGGTCAGGTCGGCGCCTACGACGGCGAGGGTGGAGGTGGCGGCCCGGTTGCCGGCGGCGTCGGTCGTTACCGCCCGCACCTCCAGGACGGTGCCGGTGGGCACCGCGGACAGGTCCGCGTACACGCGCGGGGTGTCATCCTCGGCGGTGCCGACGACGGTCCAGTCCTCGGTGCCGAGCGGCCGGTAGGAGAAGGTGGTCTCCGCCCAGCGGCCGGCGGCGGTGGTGGCGGCGATCTCGGCGGTGGAGCCGGACAGGTTCGTCCCGTAGGCGGTGGTGAAGTCGACCGTGGGGTTCTCGGCAGCGGCGACGGTGGCGTCGGCGCGCAGCACGACGGCGCTCATCGCGGGCACGGTCAGCGTGACCGTGCCGTCGGCGTCGGCCGTGACCGCCTGCTCGGTGCCGTACAGCGGGGTGTAGGCGGCCCCGGGAGTGAGGGTGGTGAAGGTGACCACCTGGTCCTCGCCGGCATTGTTCAGGGCGACCAGGTGCTCGATCTTCTCGTCGCGGTCCACGCGGGCGAAGGCGTATACGCCGGCGGAGTCCTGGGAGTACAGCTCGATCTGGGAGCCGGTGGACAGGGCCGGGTAGGTGGCGCGCAGCTGGGACACAGTGGCGATGTGCTGGTAGAGCGCAGAGTCGGTGTCGTAGCGGTCGGTGGAGCCGGCGACGGTGCCGTCGATGAGCTGCTCGGTCGCGTACTGGTCCACCTGGGTGGCGAACATATCCTGGCGGGCGTCCTTGTCCCCGCCGGAGCCGGCGAAGCCCTGCTCGTCGCCGTAGTAGATGACCGGCTGGCCGCGGGTCAGCAGCATCAGCGAGTGGGCCAGCTCGGAGCGGGTGAGCAGCTCCGCGCTGCCGGCCCCGCCGCCCAGCAGGTAGCCGATACGACCCATGTCGTGGTTGCCCAGGAAGGTGGGTTCGGCATAGATGCTGGAGTGAGTGGTCGTGTAGTAGTCGTCGGTGGCGAAGAAAGTGCTCAGGTTCGTCGTCGGCCGGCCCCGGGCGAAGCCCTGGGCGGCGGCCTGGAAGGCGAAGTCGAGGGTGGCGTCCATGCCGGTGCCGCGCACGTAGGGGCTGGTCTTGGTGGCGTCGGCGTCGTAGACCTCGCCGAAGGTGAAGAAGTCCGGGTTGGTGGCCTCGGCGTGGGCGTCGATGGCGGCGGTCCAGGCCTGCCAGAACTCGTAGTTGACGTGCTTGACGGTGTCGATGCGGAAGCCGTCCACGCCGAAGTCCATCCAGGCGGTGTAGACGTCCTCGAAGGTCTGCTCGACGATCGGGTTCTCCGTCATCAGGTCGTCCAGGCCCTGGAAGTCGCCCATGGTGGTGGACTCCCCCGTCCATGTGGAGTCGCCGCGGTTGTGGTACAGGGTGACGTCGTTGAGGGCCTCGGGGATGACGTCACCGTTGCGCACGGGCGTGTAGGGGAAGGAGGTGGCGGCGTCGAGGGTCGGGAAGTCTTCCTGGCCGGCCAGGGCGGAGATGTCGACGACGTTGCCGTCGGCGTCGGTGTAGGGCACGTCGGCGGTCTCGACGTAGGAGTAGGTGCCCTCCTCGTAGCTGATGAGGTCGGCGGTGTGGTTGGTGATGATGTCCAGGTACAGCTTCATGCCGCGCGCGTGGAGGGCGTCGCGCAGCTGTGCGAGTGCCTCGTTACCGCCCAGGTGGGGGTCGATGGAGGTGAAGTCGGTGATCCAGTAGCCGTGGTAGCCGGCGGAGGCGTCCGCCCCACTGCCCTGGACGGGCTGGTTGGTGAAGGAGGGGGTAAGCCAGATGGCGGTGGTGCCCAGGCCTTGGATGTAGTCCAGGTGGTCGATCAGTCCCTGGATGTCGCCGCCGTGGTAGTAGCCCTTGTCGGTGGGGTCCAGGCCGGTGATGTCGCGGCCGCCGGTGAGTCCGCCGGCGTCGTTGGAGGTGTCGCCGTTGGCGAAGCGGTCAGTGAGAACGAAGTAGAACTGCTCAGCCGTGCCCTGGCGCACCGGGGCGGCGGCCAGGGCGGCGTCGGCGTCGGTGTAGTCGCCGGTCAGGTCGGTGGAGACCAGCCCAATGCGGTGGTTGTCCTGGTTCCAGGTGAAGGTGAGCTCGGCGTCGCCGGCGAGGGTGAGGGGGATGTTGTCGGCGCCGCCGTTCTTGCCGTAGGAGGTGTCCCAGGAGTCGTTCAGGGCGACCTTGATCTCGTAGGCGCCGGCGGGCACCGTGGCGGTGTACTCCCAGGTGCCGTCGCCGTCGACGTCGGTCAGCTCGGTGGCGTCGCAGGCGGGGTCCCAGTCGGCGCTGCAACCGAGCTCATCCTGCAGCGAGCCGACCAGCGCGACGGATGCGGGGGCCGTCTCGTCGGCGACGGCGGCGGCGGGTTGCGCGGCCAGGCCTATGGCTCCGGCGGACAGGGTGAGGGTGGTCGCGGCGACGGCACCGAGGTCGCGAGAACGCCGATGCCACCCGACATGCAAGTCTTGCAAGCGCACGAGGACTCCTTCGTCTGAGTTCCCCTGCCCGCATCTTGGCGGGTAGAGCGGGATATGTCCGGATCCAAGCCGATCGGACGGGGATGCGCCGAGCCTACGGCACGAAACCACAACCTGCAACTACTGCAACCATTTCACCCGCCTTTCACGCCGAGACCGGCACTTGTGACACGCTGAGTCCGGCACTTGTAACGCACCGAGACCGGCACTTGTAACGCATCGAGACCGGTACTTGGTGCTTGAGGGCGTGTGGGTCTGAGGGCTCGTGCGCTGGCGCGACGGTTCGTGCCTTCGCGTCAGGGTTCGTATGTTCTGGTCGGCGGTTCGTACCTTCTTGTGACGGTTCGGCACCCAGGGGTACGTACCGTCGCTGTTCATGCCGAAGCGTTGGTGCCAAGTGCCGAATCGTCATCCGGGGGCGCATGGGCGCACAAGTCGGGTCGGCGCCCGGGCGGTCGTGTCTTGGCCCGGGGCGTGTCGAGTAGGGCTCCAAGATCACCGGCGTATCGTCAATGGTCGCGGCCCCCCGGTCCGGCACCCAGATGATCCCAAGGAATCGTCGCAAGTCAGCACCGCCCGCCCGAGAACGACCTCGCCTGCCCGAGACGCCCCTGGTCCGGCGAGTACGTCCTCTTCGGCCCGAGAACGTCCTTGGTTCAGCGAGAACGTCCTTATCAGCCCCAAACCCTCCCGAACGTGGAGGGCCTGGGGATCACGGGGTCGTACTCGCCAGCTCGGCGCCTGCCGACAACAACCACCCAAACCACAGCCCCGACCCCAACCACCACACCTACAAACCGGAAGAGCCTTATTACCGCCGAGATCGGTCAAAGTTACGTACCGAGACCGGTAAGCGCCGCCTGTGGCCCGGCCGCCTACGCATGGAGCACTCCGTGCCCTCGAGACCACCCTCCTACACCGCCTCGCGTACGTGAGAGCCAAACGCGTACGCATTCCGACCGACCTCGACACGTTACAAGTGCCGGTCTCAGCACGTAACAAGTGCCGGTCTCGCGGGGAAGGGAAGGGAAGGGAAGGGAGGCGGGCGCGGCTCAGTGGCTGGCCCAGGCGCGCCAGAGGCGGGTGTACTCCCCTTCGGCCACCAGCAACTCCGCATGCGGACCGAGTTCCACAATCCGCCCGTCAATCACCACCGCCACCCTGTCGGCGGCCGCGGCCGTGTCCAGTCGGTGAGCGATTGCCACCACGGTACGCCCAGCCAGGACAGCATCCAGCGAGCGCTCGGCGGATCGGGCGACGCTCGGATCCAACAGGCTGGTGGCCTCATCCAGCACGAGTGTGGCCGGGTCCATCAGCACGATGCGAGCCAGTGCCACCTGTTGGGCCTGCCCAGGAGTCAGCTGCGCGCCGCCGGCGCCGACAAGGGTCTCCAAGCCGTCGGACAGACCCCCCACCCAGTCATCAGCCCCCACTACTTCCAGTGCTCGCTTGAGCTCGGCGTCGGTGGCGTCGGTGCGCGCCAGTCGCAGGTTGTCCGCCAGGCTGCAGGCGAAGACGTGGTGCTCCTGGGTCACGAGTGCCACCTCGCGGTGCAGGGCGTCCTCCGTGAGCGCGGTCAGGTCGATTCCATCGCCGTCCTCACCGTCACCCACCGTAACCCGCCCGCGGGTGGGCGGGTGAACGCCGGCGAGCATGCGGCCGAGCGTGGACTTGCCCGAGCCGGACGGGCCGACCACGGCCAGTCGCTCCCCCGGGATCAGCTCCAGATCGACGTCATGCAGGACGTCGTGTCCGGGCCGGTAGGCGTATGAGACGCCGCGCGCACGCGGTGGCCGACCCGTGACCGCCCCGCTGGTGGCATCCCGGTCGGGGCGTACCAATTCCACACCCACGATCCGGGACATGGCCGCACCCGCCGACTGCAGGGAGTCGATCCAGTAAGTCACCTCCGAAACGGGTGTGCGCAACTGGATGGCGTACAGCGCCACCGTGGTTATGGCCCCGAGAGTGACGGCACCACGGCCGGCCAACCAGGCGCCCCAGGCGACGACGGCGATCACCGGCACGAATGACCCCAGCCCCAACGCGGTTAGCAGGACGATGCGCAGCCAAAGTGTGTACTGCTCGGTGGACCAGACCTCGATCGTGGCGCGATCCAGGATGCGGTTGCGGCGCGCCCCGAGCGCGTGAGCGTCAACGGTGTCGGCCTGGTCGGCGGTTTCGGCGATGACGCCGTCGACCTCGGCCCACATGGCGTTCATGGCCCGGTAGGCGGGCACCGCATGCCGCAGGTACCAGTGCCACACCGGCACCACAGCCAGCAGCGGCACGATCATGGCGGGACTGAGCCTTGGGGAGGTGATCACTGCGGCGACGACGATCGTAAGCAGCGTCAGCACGATCACCAGGATCTGGCTGACACCCCGCTGGACGACGTTGCGGATGGACTCCAGGTCGCGGCCGGTGCGCCCCAACAGGTCACCGGTGCCGGCGGACTCGACCACCGACAGCGGCAGGTGCATGGCAGAACCGACCAGACGCTCACGCAGCTCGGCGAAGACCCGCTCCCCCAGTACGCGGGCCAGGTACTCGCCGCAGCCGGTCAGGACGGCGTTTCCTATCGCCAGGGCGATGACGACGGCGATGAGCCCCTGCAGCCGCCCGGCCACGGAGGCGGCCGCAGCGCCCTCGGCGCCTGCCACCAGATCCACCATGTCTCCGAGCACCCGCGGGATGCCCACCGCGGCCAGGGCGGCCAACAGCTGGAGAGTGGTTACGGCGGCCACGGCGCCCTTGTGCTCCCTGATCAACTCGAGGGCGCGACGGCGTACGGCAACGGCGTCGGCCACGGGCAGGCGCCGGTTCATTGCCTCCCTCCCGCCTCGACCCCGCGTTCGACGACGGCCCGGTAGGCGTCCAGCGCGCTCAGCTCGTGGTGGGTGCCGCGCGCGATTTCACGCACCTGCGCCGCGACGACGTCGAGCAGCACCACTTCATCGCAGCGGCCCAGCAGCAGCGGAGAGGCGGTGACGACGATGGTGGTGAGTCCGCGGCGGTCTTCGCGCAGTCGCCGGGCCACCAGATCCTCGGTATGGGAGTCCAGGGCACTGGTGGGCTCTACCAGCACCAGAACGGGCGCACGGCGAGCGACGGCGCGGGCCAGGGCCAGGCGCTGACGCTGCCCACCGGAGACGTTGCGGGCCTTCTCGGTGAGTTGACCGTCCAGGCCGCCGAGGGAGTCCAGGGCGTCGCCCGCCGCGGCGACGTCGAGGGCATGTTCGGCGCGCTCCCGCTGGGCGGGGGTCAGTGGCGGCGCACCTCCTCCAGCGGCGGGTCCTTCGTCGCCGTGGGCGCCGGCCAGTGCGCCGGAGCGGATGACGTCGGCGGTCGAGCGCGGACCGGACAGCGGGATCTCGTCGCCGAGGATCTCCTCGGCTAGCGTCCCGGCGAAGACCTCGGCGTGGGCGCCGGAGAAGACGATGGTGCGGCGCACCTCCTCCAGCGGAACCGTCCGCAGATCGGTGCCGCCGAGCGCGACGGGGCCGTCGGCGTCGTCGGCGCGGCCCAGACGCACGGCCAGGGAGGCGGCCCGGGCGGGGTCGGCGCACACCAGGGCGGTCATCCGCCCGCCTGGCAGCACCACCCCGGAGGTGAGGTCGGTCAGGTCGCCGGTCGGGTCCAGGTGCGTCCCGGGGACGATGCCGGCGTCGTCGGTGAGTGGCTCGACCGCCTCAATGCGGGCCACCTTGCGGGCGCCCACCCAGGCGCGGGTGGAGAACTGGATCAGGTCGGCCATCACGCCCAGCGGCCCCACTAGGAAGGCGGTGTAGCCGTAGAAGGTGATCAGTTGGCCGGGGGTGATGGCGCCGGTCAGGGCCGCGCGGGCGCCCGCGCCGACGACGACGGCGGTGAACACCATGGGCGCGCCGGCCTTGACGGTGGCCAGGAGCGCCTGGGTGGAGGCGACGCGAATGCCCGCGTCGCGCACCCGGCGGGAGGCCTCGGCGTAGCGGGCGGTGTAGACGTCCTCACCGCCGATGCCGCGCAGGACGCGCAGCCCGGCCACGGCGTCAGTGGTGATGGTGGACAGGCGACCCTGCTCCTCACGTTGCCGGGACAGGCGCCGGTTCAGGGGGCGGACGAAGGCTGCCACCAGCGCCAGCACGAGTGGCAGCCCGATCAGCACCAGCAGTCCCAGGGCCACGGAGGTGCGCAGCATGAGCACGCCGACGGCCACGACGCTTACCAGCGCTCCGATGACATTGACGCCGAAGTACATCAGCTCGCCGATATTGTCGGAGTCGGCAGTGATGGTGGCGATCACGTCGCCGCTGGCGATCCGGCGGGTGACGGCGCGCGAACGCAGGCCCAGGCGGTGGGCGGGGCCGCGCATGGTGGGTTTCCAGGCGCCGGCCCAGGCGGCGAATCCGGCGGCGTCCTCCAGGCCGGCGGTGAGTGAGCCGAGCAGCACCAGGCCTAGCAGCGCGGCCAGCCCGGGCAGCAACCGCGTGGTCAGGCCCGCTTCCAGACCGGCGTCGAGCAGGTCTCCGAGGGCCAGTGGGATGAGCGCCTGCGCCAGGTAGGAGGCGGCGGTCACCAACACGCCACAGCCGATGGCGGGCCCGCTCATGCGGGTGACCACGCGCAGCAGACCACCCGGGGTGGTGGGCAGATCGGGCGGCGGGGTCGCTTGTACTGAGAGGAAAGCGGGCCACCGCCGCGGGGCGCGGGCAACGGGGATCGACACGGTCTCCTAGCCTAGGTGGCCCGGCTGCGGCCGACACCCTCACCCACCCTCACCACGGCCACGAACACTTGCCTCCTACTGCGAGCTTTTGCACCCTGGTGTGCGGCAATTTGCCATACACCAGGGTGCAAAAGCTCGCATCAGAGCGAACGGGGGCCTCGGAACCCGGGCGCACGCGCCGGGGCTGCTAACCCGGCCGGAGCGCCGCTTACGCCGCCGTGGGCGCCAGGGCGTTGTCGGCGGGTAGTGGCTTGGGGCCGCGGCGCAGGCGGGCGCCCAGCAGGATGAACGCCCACGCGATTAGCGCCCAGACGGCCAGGACCGCCAGCGTCTTCAAGTAGATCCCGTCCACGCCGCCGCCGGCGATCAGGCGGCGGAAGGCCAGCTGGGTGTAGCTCATCGGCAGGTAGGGGTGGATCCACTGGAAGAAGCGCGGCGTGGTCTCGATCGGGAAGGTCGCGCCCATGGAGGTGATCTGCAGGCTGAGCAGGATGATGGACACGAAGCGGCCGCGGAAGGCGAGCGTGGCCACGCAGGCCTGGTTGACGGCGACGAAGGTCAGCGACGCAGCGATCGCCATGGCGCACAGGCCCACCAGGTTGGCGGCGTGAATCTCACCGGCGGCGTTGACCGCAACCATCATGACCACGGCCTGGGCGACGGCGAGCAGGGCGGCCGTAGTGGCGGGACGGACGGCCGAGGCGTACCAGCGCTCACCGTGGTCGCGCTTGTCCAGGGCGGGCAGCACCAGGAACAGGGCGATGGCGCCGACCCAGAGGGACAGGCTCATGAACATCGGGGTGAAGCCGGCGCCGTTATTGGCTACAGCGTTCTCACGGACAGCGTCGACGTTGGCGGCATCCGCAGCCACATCGGCCATGGTGCGCCGCTGCGAGGCGGTGTAGTCGGGGATCTGGTCGACGCCGTCCGACAGGCCCTCGCTGAGGGTATCCGCTCCGGTGGCCAGCGCGGAAGACCCGTCCTGGAGCCGGCCCATGCCGTCGCTCAGGGTACCCGCTCCGGTGGCCAGCGCGGAGGATCCGGCGCGGGCGGTGTCCAGGCCACCGGAAAGAGTGCCCGCACCGGAGGAGGCGGCGGAGGCGCCACTGGACAGGCGGCCTACGCCGTCGGCCAGGGTCTGGGAGGAGGTGGCCGCGGTGGAGGCGCCGGAGGAGAGCGTTTCCAGGCCGCTGTACAGCGTCCCGGCTCCGGTGCGCAGGCTCTGCGCCCCGGTGTTGACGGAGTCGGCGCCCGTGGCCAGTTGCGACGTACCCGTGGAGAGCGTGGACGCTCCGCTGGACAGGGTATTCAGCCCGGCGGAGAGGTCGCTGGAGCCGGCAGCGACCTGGGATGCGCCACTGCTGAGGGTATTGGCGCCGGCGGTCAGGGTCGCGCCCTGGGCCGAGAGGGTCGCCAGCACCCCGGTCAGGGTGGCGCCGGCGCCGGTGGAGGCGTTGTAGACATCGTTGCCGGACCCCAGCCCCCCGGCCAGCGTGCTGGCGCCGGAGGACAGTTGCTCCGCCCCGGTCGCGACGTCTCCCACGGAGCTGCGCAGGCTGGTAGCGCCACTGGACAGCTGCTCCGCGCCGGAGGCGACCTGGCCGACGGCGCCGGTCACGCTGGTGCTGGAGGCGGCCAGGGTGTTCAGGCCTCCGAGCACGGTGCCGGACTGGGCCGTGTCCTCGGTGGTGCCCAGGCCGCCGGCGGCCTGGGTGATCGCCTGGCAGGTCGTGTCGGTCTCGCCGTGGTCGGCCACGCACTGCTGATAGGCGCCGGCCAGTGCGGCGGCGACTTGCCCGGCCCCCGCCTGCGCCGTGGCGACCCCGCCGGTGTAGTCGTTGACCGCGCCGTACAGGGTCTGCTGGCCGGCGGCAGCCGAGTCGGTAGACGCTCCGATCCCGCTGACCGCGGTCTGCGCCCCTGCTGCCAGGTCATTGGCGGCGCCGTACAGCGTCTCCTGCCCGCCGCTGTAGGAGTCGGTCTCCGAGCCGACGCTGGTCGACAGCTGGTCCGCACCCGCCGATACCTGCTCGGCGCCGGGGTCGATACGGTCCTTGAGGGTCACGTATGCCTGCTCGACGCCGTCGACGTAGTCGGTCACGCCGGCGGACAGGGTGGAGGCGCCGGTGGAGAGTGTGGATGCCCCTGTGGACAGCTCGGCGGCCCCGGAAGCCGCCGAGGTGGCGCCGGTGGATACCTGCTGGGCGCCGGAGTCGACCGTGGCCGCGCCCGAGGCCAGGGTGGAGGTGCCGTCGGCCAGGGTGCCCGCACCATCGGCCAAAGTGCTCGCGCCGGAGGCGGCCGAGGAGGCTCCCGCCGATAGCTGCGCCACGCCGTCGGCCAGTTGCTGGGAGCCGGCGGCTGCGGCGGAGGTGGAGGTCGCCAGCACGGTCAAGCCGTCGGAAAGAGTGACGGCGCCGGAGGCCAATTCGCTTATGCCGACCGTAAGGGTGGTGGCGCCGTCGGCCAGTTGCGCCGCGCCGTCGGCGGCGTCGGTGGTGCCCGACTCCAGGGTGGCGGCGCCCGAGGCCAGGGCGGTGGCGCCGTCGGAGGCCTCCACGAGCCCCTCGCGGATGGTGGACACGCTCAGCAGCAGGGTGGACAGTACGCGTTCGGCCCCTGCTGCTCCAGGCGGTTGGACAGCTCGGAGGCGACGGTGGCGGCCATGGTGCCCGCCAGGTAGTTGATGCCGTCGTCGGTGACGAGCCTGAGCTCCTGGGTGACGGCGTCGGAGGGGTCGTCGGAGCCGACGCGGGAGGCGACCTGGGAGAAGTCGGCCGGAATGTAGAGGATGGCGCGGACCTTCTGCGTGTTCATGTCCGCCTGTGCGGTGGCGGCGTCCATCTGCTCCCAGGTGAAGCCGACGTTCTCATCGCCGTCGGGGTGGGTCAGGGCCTCGGTGAGGTCGGCGCCGAGGTTGAGGGTCTCGGTCTGCCCACTGGCGAGGGTGGCCGTATAGGCGCTGTCCTCATTGACGACGGCGGCCTTGATGTCTTCCAGCCGGTTGGTGGGGTTCTGGTAGGCGAGCGTCAGCAGACCGGCGTAGAGCAGCGGGACGATGGACACCGCCACCACCACTACCAGGTTTGCGATACGAGAGCCACTGAGTTTCTTCATCTTGAGCCGCCTCCCCGAGTCACGGACACTAACGATACACATCTGTATCGACAGCTTCAATACAGACCTGTATCAGGCGGGCCTGACAACACCCCGGATGCCGGGAGGACAAACCCGGGGAGACGCCCAACGAGTCCCCCACGACGCTCTCCACACCGCCGCGAAGAATGTCGCGAATGACACAGAGCGGCCCGAAATGACATGATGAGCCGGACATGAGCAAGAGCAGGGAGCAGGCCGAGGAGCTGATCGAGGCGGCGGGCGCGCGTTTGTCTGCCCGCCGGGCCGCGGTGCGTCGGCTCATCGGCGTCACCCCGTCCGAGCGGCGCGCGCAGACGCAGGCGCTACTGCTGGACGCCGGCCGCGAGCTCATTGCCAACAAGGGCATCGGCGGCACCTCGGTGGGCGACATCTGCTCCCGAGCCGGATTCACCCGCGGGGCCTTCTACTCCAACTTCACCGACATGGACCACTTCGTGCAGCGCCTGGCCGAGGAGCAGTGGGAGGCCATCGTCAACTTCGTCGACGATTCCGTGGCCGGGGCAATGCCGGTAGACCTGGACTCCTCCGCCCCGGAGAGTGACGCCGAGCTCGCCTCCGGGCTGGCGGAACTCGCCTCTCGGCTGCTTGGGGCGATGCCGATCTCGCGGGAGGTCTTCCTGCTGCAGCATGAGTTTGCCGCCTACATCGCGCGCACCGAGGACGCGTCCGGGGCCTCCCCCCTACGCGAGGGCTACGCCGCCTTCCGGCAGCACCTGGTCGGAGTGCTAGTCGATGGGCTGGCCTCGATCGGCCGCGAGTGCCTGCTCAGCCCTGCGGACACCACCGAGCTCATCCTCGCCACCGCCGTGCGGTCAATGCGTATGGGGCTGTCAGACGGGCTCGATGATGCCTCAGCGGGAGCGGCTGCTGAGGTCGGCACCCATCCTGAAGTACCGGACCTGACTGCCTTCCTAGCACGGACTCTGCCAACGCTGCTGGCCCGCCTGTCAACGCCAGTTACCCGCGCCAGCGCCTCCTAGGCCCGCCGCCAGGAAGGGAGCTGAGGGAGCTCCCGCGCTCCGGCATGTATTCGCCCCTACGAGCCGCCATTGCTTGACTGCCCCAAGGCCCCGCCTGCCGGCCACCGGCGCATCACGCGGCCCGCGCCGGACGGGAAATCGTATCCCGACCGCCCTTGACATGCACAGCGTCGGCTCCGCTACCCTCACCCCATGATCGCTTCGACGCCAACGACCCGTACCCTGATGGTGCGCGCCGAGAGCATGCGTCGAATGCAGATGCGCTGACAGCGCCAGCCGTCGCTGTTTACACGAGTAACGGTCAGAGTCCGAGCCGCCTGCGGGCGCTCGTCGTACTCCGCGGTCGTCTGATCCGTCCGGCCCGCGTTCAAGCCCCGTCAGTCCTCCGTTCATCGCCGCCACGCGCCCGCGCGCACCGCGCCCACCCCAACCCACCACCCCAACCCACCGAGACCGGCACAAGTAACGCATCGAAACCGGCACTAATGACGTGCCGAGGTCGGTCGATATGGCGGCCCCAAGCCTTACAGGAAGCACCATGACCATCTTCGCCCCCACCGTCGTCACGGACACCGACGCCGGGTCCGTCTCAACCGCAACAGCGAACCAATCCCGGCACGCCAACTCGCCCACAGCCGTGGCCTCATCGTCGGCCGACGCCGCGACTTCCGCCGTCGCCCCCGATGCCTCCGACCTCGCCCCGCACGCCTCCGCCTCGCCCTTCGACGTCATCCACGACCGCACCGGAACCGCCAGCCTCAAGTGGGACTTCGCCGCCGACCGCGGCCGCCCCGAAACCGCCCTGCCACTATGGGTAGCCGACATGGACCACCCCACCGCCCCCTGCATCGTCAACGCCCTGCTGTGGCGGGTGCGGCACGGCATCTTCGGTTACACCGAGCCCGACGCCGCCTATGGCGCCACCCTGACCGCCTGGTTCGCCCGCCGCTACGACTGGCGCATCGACCCGGCCTGGAACGTCGTCACCCCGGGTGTCGTTCCCGCGCTGGCGACGGCGGTGCGGGCCTTCACCGAGCCCGGCGACGCCGTCGTCATTGAGGAGCCCGTCTACTACCCGTTCCGGGAAGTCGTCGAGCAGCAGGGGCGCGTGGTGGCCCCAGCACCGCTGGTGCGCGGCGCCGACGGCGTCTACCGGCGCGACCTGGACACGCTGGAGGCCGTGCTCACGAGCACCGGCGCCCGCCTGCTGCTCCTGTGCAACCCGCACAACCCGGTGGGCCGGGTCTGGTCCCGCGCCGAGCTGGCGGCCCTGGCCGAGGTGGCCGAGCGCCACGACGTACTCGTGGTCTCTGACGAGGTGCACGCCGATCTCGCCCTGCCCGGGTACCGCACCACGCCCTTCGCCTCCCTGTCCGCCGACGCCGCCGCCCGCACCGTGACCTGCACCTCGCCGTCGAAGTCCTTCAACCTGGCCGGGCTGCAGGTGGCCAATATCCTCATAGCCGATCCCGAGCTGCGCGACCGCTTCCGCACAGCACTCGGCGCCGTCGGCTACTCCCAGCCGAACACGCTGGGGCTGACCGCCTGCCAGGCGGCCTACAAGTCCGGCGACGCCTGGCTCGACGCCCTGCGTCGGCATGTCGAGTATGCACGCCGCCACGTCATCCGCCGCCTCGAGCGGGTGCCCGGCATCGAGGTCTCCCCCTGCGAGGGCACCTACCTGCTGTGGCTGGACTGCACCGGGCTACTGGAAGCCGCGGGCCTGGCGGCGGATGAGCTGGACGGCTTCATCACGCGCGAGGCCGGCCTGTGGCTCGACGACGGCGCCCTGTTCGGCGCGGGCGGCGCCGGCTTCACCAGGCTGAATATCGCCTGCCCCAGGGCCACCCTGGATGAGGCGCTGGACCGTCTGGAGATCGCCGTGCACGGCCTGCTCGCCAGCGCCGCCGCCTGACCCACCGCCCCATCTCACCGAGACCGGCACCAATGACATGCCGAGACCGGCACAAGTAACGCGCACAGTGCGCCCAACACCCACTCCGAAAGCTCTTATGTCCATCGATTCCAGCCCCACGCAGTCCCCGCAGCCGTCCCCGGGCCCGCCGTCGTCGACCATTCCGAGTGTCGCACCGCCCCGATCCAGCACCATCACTCCTGGACCGCATCCCCCGCCCCCTGGCGGCTCGACACCGTTCTGGCGCACGTGGGCACCGGCACCGACCCGGCCACCGGCGCCATCACGACGCCGATCCACCTGTCGACTGCCTTCGGGCACCCGGGCCTGGGTGCATCCACCGGCTACGACTACACGCGCACCGCTTCCCCCACCCGCGACGTCCTGCAGGACGCGCTGGCCCGGCTCGACGGCGGTGCAGCCGCCTTCGCCCTGGCTTCCGGCATGGCGGCGGTGCAGCTGACGGTCACCACGCTGGCACCGTACGGGTCGCGGATCGTTGCCCTGGAGGACCTGTACGGCGGCACCTACAGGTACTTGAGCTGCCTGGCCGACGACGGCGCCTACGAGGTGGACTTCGTGGTCGGCGAGGAGGGGCTGCGGGAGGCGCTGCAACGGCCGGCTGCGTTGGTGTTGATCGAGACCCCCACCAACCCGATGATGACCGAGCTGGACATTGCGCGGGTGGCCGGCTGGGCGCACGCGGTCGGCGCCCTGCTGGCGGTGGACAACACCTTCTACACGCCGGTGATCTGCCAGCCGCTGGAGCTGGGGGCGGACGTGGCCGTGTACTCGGCCACCAAGTACCTGGCCGGGCACAACGACGTCATGGCGGGCGCCGTCGTCGTAAATGACTCGGCGCTGGGTGAGCGACTCCAGTATCAGTTGAACACGACCGGGGCAACGCTGGGTCCATTTGACGCGTTCTTGCTGCTGCGGGGGCTGAAGACGCTGTCGCTGCGCATGGAGCGGCATGAGACCAACGCCCGGAAGGTGGCCGACTTCCTGCGCGCCGACGCCCGGGTGACGCGGGTGCTGTATCCAGGACGGTCCGGCATGGTTTCCTTCGAGCTGGCCGACGGCGTCGACGTGGCCGCGTTCCTGGAGGGGGTGCGGGTGTTCACCTTCGCCGAGTCGCTCGGCGGGGTGGAGTCGCTGGTGACGTGCCCGAGCGTGCAGACGCATGCGGATGTGCCCCCGGACACGCGCGCCGCCTACGGGCTGACGGAGCAGCTGCTGCGGTTGAGCGTCGGCATTGAGGACGCCGCTGATCTGACCGCCGACCTGCGGCAGGCGCTGGACCGGGCGAGCAAACAGGCGGCGTGATCGGCGTTGCGGACCAAACCGTGCGCCGCCATATCTACCGGTCTCGGCACGTTACAAGTGCCGGTCTCGGCGGGGAGGGGCGTGAGAGCTGGCCGGGAGGGCTACCAGCTGACCGGCACCGGGGCGCCCTCGCGGTAGCCGGAGGCCGACTGGATGCCGACGATCGCCCGCTCGCGGAACTCCGGAATGGAGGCGGCGCCGGCGTAGGTGATGGAGCTGCGCACGCCCGCAACGATCGAGTCGATCAGGTCCTCCACGCCGGGGCGCTCGGGGTCCAGGTACATGCGGCCGGCGCTGATGCCCTCCTCGAACAAGCCCTTGCGGGCGCGGTCGAAGGCGTCCTCCCCCTCGGTGCGGTCCGCCACCGCCCGTGCCGAGGCCATGCCGAAGCTCTCCTTGTAGGCGCGGCCGTCGGCGTCGTACTGCAGGTCGCCCGGGGACTCGTGGGTCCCGGCGAACCAGGAGCCGATCATCACGTTGGAGGCGCCGGCCGCGAGCGCCAGGGCGACGTCGCGCGGGTGACGCACCCCACCGTCGGCCCACACGTGCGCGCCGAGCCGCACCGCCTCCCGGCTGCACTCCAGTACGGCGGAGAACTGGGGGCGGCCCACGCCGGTCTGCATGCGGGTGGTGCACATGGCGCCCGGTCCCACCCCCACCTTGACGATGGAGGCGCCGGCGTCGACCAGGTCGCGCACCCCGGCGGCGGTGACCACGTTGCCGGCAACGATCGGGAAGCCGTCGGGCAGGGCGGCGCGCACGGCCCGCACCACCTCCACCATGCGGTCCTGGTGGCCGTGGGCGGTGTCGACGACGATCACGTCCACCCCGGCCGCCACGAGTTCGGCCGCGCGGCGGGAGGGGTCCCCGTTCATGCCGATGGCGGCACCCACGCGCAGGCGGCCGGCGGCATCGACGGCGGGCCGGTAGATGGTGGAGCGCACGGCCCCGGAGCGGGTGAGCAGGCCCACTAGGCCACCGTCGGCCCCTACCACCGGCGCCAGGGCGCGGCGGGCAGCCTTGAGCCGGTCAAAGGCCTCGCGCGGGTCGATCCCCTCCGGCAGGGTCACGAGCTCGGTGCTCATCACCCGCCGCACCTGGGTGAAGCGGTCCACGCCGCTCACGTCGCGCATGTCCACCATGCCGATGGGGGCGCTGGTACCCGGGTCGACGACGACGGCGGCCCCGTGGGCGCGCTTGGGGATCAGGCCCAGGGCGTAGCCGCAGGTGTGGTGTGGCTTGACCGTCACCGGGGTGTCGTAGACGAGGTGGGAGGCCTTTACCTGGGCGACGGTGTCGGTGACGACGTCGAGCGGGATGTCCTGGGGGATGATGGCGATGCCGCCGCGGCGGGCGACGGTCTCCGCCATGCGCTTGCCGGCGACGGCGGTCATGTTGGATACCACCAGCGGGATGGTGGTGCCGGTGGCGTCGTCGGTGGTCAGGTCCACGCCCGTGCGTGATCCCACGGCGGAGCGGGAGGGGACCATGAATACGTCGTCGTACGTCAGGTCGAAGGTGGGCTGCATGCCGTTGAGGAACTTCACTGAAGGATTCTAAGGCGGCCCGGACCGTCGGCGGTCCCGGGATTTCTGCGGCAGGCCCGGGGGAGCGAACGGCCCCTCATGCCCGTCTCGCTACGAGTAGCCGGGGATGAGGGGCCGTTGCGCGCGGGCCGGGGTGGCCGGCTCGCGGGTACGGTCAGGCGTCCTGCTCGGGGTCCTTACCTACCAGGAAGGCGTAGCAGAAGCCGGCGATGGCTGCGCCCAGGAGCGGGGCGACGATGAACAGCCACAGCTGCCCGGGGGCGCCGTTGCCGGCCTCGAAGGCGACGGCGATGGAGCGGGCCGGGTTGACGGAGGCGTTGGTGACCGGGATGGAGACCAGCAGGATGAGGGTCAGGGTGGCGCCGATGGCCAGCGGGGCGAAGCCCTTGGGGGCGCGGGAGTCGGTGGAGCCGAGGATGACGATCAGGAAGATCGCGGTCATGACCAGCTCGCAGATGAAGCCGGCGGCCAGGCCGTAGCCGTGCGGGGAGTGGTCGCCGTAGCCGTTGGCCGCGAAGCCGTTGGCGGCCACGTCGAAGCTGCTGGAGCCGGAGGCGATGGCGTACAGGACGCCGCCGCCCACCAGGCCGCCCACCACCTGGATGCACCAGTAGGGCAGCAGGTCCTTCCAGGCGAAGCGGCCGGCGACGGCCAGGCCGAGGGTGACGGCGGGGTTGAAGTGGCCGCCGGAGATGGCGCCGACGGCGTAGGCCATGGTGGTCACGGCCAGGCCGAAGGCCAGGGCCACGCCGAGGTAGCCGATGCCTACGGGGAAGTTGCTGTCAGTGATGGCGGTGGCGGCGAGTACTGCGGAACCGCAGCCGGCGAAGACGAGCCAGAAGGTGCCGATGAACTCGGCGCCGAGGCGCTTGGACAGGGGTGCCATGAGGGCCTTTCGTAGTTGTGAAAGTGAATCAGGTAACTGGGTCGGGAGCCGGGCGTGAGCCTTGCTAGGGCGGCTTCCCGACGGCGCTCCCGCTCGCGGTGTGCTGCCTGGCAGCCCGCCGGGGCGGCGCCTCATGCCCGTTGGGGGCATGGAAAACGCCCCGCAACACCGACTATTCAGCCGATGACGGGGCGTCAGTGCGCCAGAAGGGACTCGAACCCCCAACCTTCTGATCCGTAGTCAGATGCTCTATCCATTGAGCTACTGGCGCAATCCGGTTCGGACAGTCCGGAACATTACCCGGCGAACCGGCGCCTCACAAATCGACGGGCCGTGAGTCTTGGCACAGCTGTGATCCGCGCCCGGTTCACGTCCGGGACGCGCCTCCGGCGGGAGCGGGACCGCACTGCTTCCGTCGCCTTGGCCGGGGAGGGTGGTACCTCCCCGGCCAAGGCGGGCGCGGATCAACCGGTCACCTCACGGGAATTTCAGAGCCGGTAGTGACGGCGCAGCCACAGCATGGCGGAGCCGACCAGCACCAGGGCCAGGGCCACCAGGCCGAAGGCGGTATACGCGCCCGTACGGGCCAGCGACTGGCTACCGATCCCTGCCGCCGCTGCCTGCCCCGCACCACTCCCCTGGTGAGCTGCCTGCGTTTCAGCGGGACTGCTCGGCGCGCTCGCCGACGGTTGTGCTCCCGCCCCCGATGACGACGGCGCAGCGGCCCCACCCGTCGGGGCGACCGCCCCGGAGTGGGTTCCACTCGGATCCGCCCCCGTGCCGGCACCGGGGCCTGTGCTGGAAGCGGCGCCCGGCGCCGCCGGGGACTTGTTGCCGGCGACGCGCAGCTCGGCGACACTAACGCCGTTCTCCTCCCCCGACCGGGTGTTGGCCACGTCCACACGCACATAGCGCGCGCGTACCGCCTGGTCGAGCTCCAGGACCGCGGGGGCCCAGCGGGTGGGGTCGATCTCAACCATGCCGACCGGTTCCCAGTTCTCACCGTCCTGGGACACCTGCGCGTCCAGGCTCGTGGCGTGGGTGGCGCTTGTCTCCTGGTCGGGGGTGTAGTGAACCTTGGTCACGTCGTAGGTATCGCCTAGGTCGATCACATAGCCGGATTCTGCGGCCTGGGCGGTGGCGGTGGTGAAGATGTTGTCATCCACGGCGGAAGCGGCCGTATCGGGCGCGGTTACCGCCAGGGAGGACTGGGGCAGGTAGTCGGCGGTCTTCCAGTCGATGGAGATCTCCGGGGAGGTCCAGGCCGCCCAGTCGGAGGCCTGTGTGCCGTCTCCGCCGATCGGGCACACGCGGATGGTCAGCTGGTAGTCGCCGGTGGGGGCCTGCTGGTAGCTGCCGTCGGCGTCGTAGTAGCCGCCGGACCAGACGAAGGCGATGTTGCGCCCGCGCACGCGCCAGCTGGTGTCGTAGTCGGCCGGGCCGAGGAAGGAGACCGTGCCGTCGTTGTATACCCGGGAGACCTCCATAACAGCGCCCCGGAAGGGGATCAGCGGCTCAACAAGCACGGCTGGGAGGTCCTCGTACGCGCCCTCGGCGGTACGGGTGGAGTCGCCGAACACGTAGCGGCCGGTGTTCACCGCGTTGCCGTCCAGGTCAACGATCGCGGTGGCGTCACCGAAGACCTGTGCGGCGGCGAGGTTGCCGGCCACCCCGGAGTAGGGGATGCGGATGGCTTGTCCCTGGGCGCCGTCCTCGGGCGTGAGCTCAAGCCAGCCACCGTACAGGTCGCCGTCGGCGGCGTCCGCGGGGGCGGTGATCGTGACGGCCACGGTGGCCGTGCCTGCGGCCGGCACCGTGATCGTGGAGCCGTCGGTGGAGACGGTCGCCGGGCTACTGGTTCCCCGCTCAGGCGCGGAGGCGGGCCCGGTGACCGTGACGGCGTCGGTGTGTGACAGGGCGTAGGTGACGGCTGTGTCCGCCCGGTTGGTCAGGGTGACCTCCTGGGTGTTGCCGTCGGGGTAGTGCTCGGACTCACCGAGATTGAGGACGGAGGCGCTGACGGCGGTGGTGGCCCGGATGGCGGCGTCGACGTCGATCAGCCCGGCACCCTGGTGCGCGACGGGCTCTAGCGTGGCGGCGTCGTCGGCCCCAGACCAGGCCAGTGGGGTGGCGGTGGAGCGCAGCCGCCAGGCGACCTCGTCCACGGGTCCGGTACCGGAGGCCTGGCGGGTCTCGGGGTGCGCCTGCAGGATGAGGGCCACCGCGCCGGCCAGGTAGGGGGAGGCCATCGAGGTGCCGGATGAGGAGCGGTAGCCGCCGTCCTCCAGCGGCCAGGTGGACCAGATGTAGCCGCCTGGGGTGACGACGTCAGGCTTCAGGCCGAGGTCGGTGTTCAGCCCCCAGGAGGAGAAGGCGGACACCTTGCCACCGGTGGAGATGTTGAATTCCGCAGGCTCCTCGGCGAAGGTGAGCTGTGAGTCGTCACGCAGCTCGGCGCGCAGTGCGTCCCCGGATGCCTGGTCAATGGCGACGGCGGGAATGGAGATGGCACTGCCGTCGCTGCTGGTCAGGCTGACGCCGAGCTGACCGGGCGCGGAGTTGTCGAACACTACGCCGACGGCGCCGGCGGCCTGCGCGTTGGCGGCCTTGGTGTAGAAGTCACAGCCGCCGCGGCGCACCAGCACGATCTTCCCGGCGAAGGCCTCAGCCTCTGCGGCTTGGCACAGCAGGGAGGGGTCGGTGGCCTCGTCACCGCCGTCTGCCGCCAGGTCCCCGGAGGCGACGAGCGGGTAGTGGACGTCATCGTCGCGCTGGGGGGATGCGGATGTGCCCTCGGCGACTGCGTAGAGGAACTGCCGGCTGGTGCCGGCGGAGTCGGAGGAGGCGGTCAGGTAGTGGCTGAGCGCGATGGTGTTGTCTACGCTGCCGGCGGCCAGCACATGGGGGGCAGCGGCGGGGGCGCTCAGGCTCCACACGCCTGCCTCGCCGGCGTTGCCCTGGGATGCGGTGATGATGACGCCCTGGGCGGCAAGCGCCTCCGCGGAGGCGGTGATGGGGTAGTCGGTGACGACCATGTAGTCGGCGCTGACGGACAGGTTGATGACGTCCATGCCGTCGGCTGCGGCCTGCTGCATCGCGGCAGCCATGACCTCGGCGTCGGAGCTGCCCTGGCAGCCGAAGACCCGGTAGGCGCCGATCTGCGCGTCGGGGGCGACGCCGGTGACCTCTGCGGTGCCGGCCGTCCCCCGGGCGGCGGCGATTCCCGCTACGTGGGTGCCGTGGCCGGAGCAGTCGTCGGGGTAGGCGTCCGGTACGGGCTTGTAGGCGGCCTGCATGTCCTTGGCCGCGGTGGTCGGGTCGCCGTAGGCGTCACCGACGAAGTCGTAGCCGACGGTGACCTTGGCGTTGGGGAAGCTGGTGGAGCCGTCCCCCTCAGCGGCCTCGGCGCCGGGAGCGCCGGTGCCACCGAACTCGGTGTGGTCGTAGTCCACGCCGGAGTCGATGATGCCGATCTTGACGCCCGCGCCGGTGTAGCCGAGCTCAGTGTGGGTGAGGTCGGCGCCGGTCAGGTCCAGGGCTGTTGTCATCTGGGGGGTTAGCATCCCCTCAGCCTGCTCGGCCTGGCTGCGGGAGTCGGCGGTGTACTGCTCAGCAGGCTCCGGGATGCGGACCACGGGCTGAATAGAGACCACCTCGTCCAGCTGGGCCAGGGAGTCGATGTCGGCGTCGTCAATGGTGAGGGCGACTCCGTTCCACAGTTCTCCGTATGCGGTGGTGACTGCGGCATCAATACCCGCGTCGCGGATGGCCGCGGCCAGCTGGTCCTGCTCGGCGGCTACGGCCGCTGCGTCTCCCCCGGCGGCGACGGCCGGCGAGGCCAGCTCGACGAACCAGCGGTTCTCGATGGCTTCGGCATCGGTCCCGTCCGGCAGGGTGATGTCACGAGTGATCTTGGTGCCGGCGGAGCCCGGGTCGGGAATCGTGGGGACTGCGGGGCTGGCGGCAAGGGAGCCGTCCGCGGTGGGGGCGGCTGCTGCCGGGGCGAGTAGGGCCACTGCCGCCAGGGCGGCAGCCGCCACAGTCAGCGGGCGGCGGGTGCGGTGTTCAGGGTGTTTGGATCGCGGGCGGTGGCGCACTGTTCTTCTTCCTGAGGTAGGGAGCGCAAACGCGTTTTCGGAACCAGAGCAGCAAGCTCCGTATCCCACGTTATCCAGCCGAGACCCTGTGGGTGAAGAGCTTGGCGGGGAAGCGGCGTGTGGATCATGTCACCTTGCCGTCGGCACCCACTGGCCGCAGGCGGCGCATGCCGCCCGGAACACTCCCGCGAGTAGGCGGAATCCAGGGACTTTTCGTTGGGATTCCAACGTGTGGCGGAGATGGGGAGATTCGAACTCCCGAGGGGTTTTATCCCCAACCTTCTTAGCAGGAAGGCGCACTAGGCCACTATGCGACATCTCCAGTTGCCGGATCGGCCCGATGAGCCTACCCCAGCGCACGGGGTGAGGCAACGACCGGCCGCGATTGCCCTGCGAGGCATCGCCGACGACGGCTCGTCACCGCCCGTAGCGGAGAGGGAGGGATTCGAACCCCCGGTGCGCTAGGCGCACAGCGGTTTTCAAGACCGCCACATTCGGCCGCTCTGTCACCTCTCCAGCCCGCGAATCACACGCGCCTAAGCACATGCACCTAGGCACACGCGCCCGCGGACAGGTTGCATGTTAGCACCAGGAGCGCAGGAGGATGACACTCGGCGGGCGAGTGCCTCCTCTCACGGCGTCGATCATCCTCTACCGAACAGGCCCCGCCGCCGCGACTGGCCTCGCGCCGACTCAACCGCACGCGCGGGACGGGAGGGCTGGTCCAGGCGCCCTTCGCTCAGCGCCTGCCCCACGGTGGGCCACACGGGCACGCGGGCGGCCAGTGTCATCTGGAGGGCGTGGTAGATGTCCGGGTGCCCATCCCACGTGCGGGTGGACGGCTCGTTGGCCTGATTCAGCTCGTGGGTCCACACGCCGGGCGCCCTGATTAAGTATTCCTCGGCGTAGTCGATCCAGGAGCGGTAGCAGTGCTCGTAGTGCTCGACGTCGATCTCGCCGCGGCCGTCGTCGAGCAGGGCCTGGCGGATGGCGGCGGCAGCGGACACGCCCTCACAGATCACCCAGTGCATGCGCTCGTGCACAATCGGGCGCCCGTCGAAGTCTGTGGTGTAGACGAAGCCGGGGCCTCCGTCCACCCGCCAGCCGTCGGTGCGGGCCTGATCGAAGAGCTGCTCGGCCGCATCCAGCATCCAGTCTGGCGTGGGCAGGGACCGGGCCACCAGGGCGGCGCGAGCCTGCACGGTCAGGCGCGACCACTCCAGCCCGTGGCCGGGGGTGACCCCGTAGGGCCGGAAGGGGTGGGCCGGCGCATCGCGGTTGTAATCCAGGCGGGGCTTCCACCTGGTGTCGTAGTGCTCGGGTATGCGCCAGTCGTGGGAGCGGGCCTGGACGTTGACGGCGTAGTCGATGATCTGGACGGCACGGGTCAGCCAGGTGATGTCTCCGGTGACGTCCGCGGTAGCCAGGTATGCCTCCGCGGTGTGCATGGCGGCATTGATGCCGCGGTAGTCCTCGGGAGCGGTGAAGTCGGCGGCGTAGGACTCGGTGGGCATCCCGTAGCTGTCATCCCACCAGTAGCGGTTCTGTACCTCCATGGCGTCGCGCAGCAGTTCGTGCGCGCCAGGCCGGTTTGCGGCCGTCGCAGCCGCGGCGGCCAGCAGTACAAAGGCGTGCTGGTAGCACTCCTTGCGGGCATCCGCGTCTACCGGGACGCCGTGGCCGTCGGCGTCGAGATCGTGGCGGACCGCGGAGTACCAGCCGCCGTGCTCATGGTCCCGCATCACCTTGCTGAGGGCGCGCACTCCGTGGTCGGCATAGCGGCGGCAGCCGGGGATACCCAGCAGGGCGCCCAGGGAGAAGGCGAAGGTCATGCGGCCGGTGATCCACAGCTCGACTGGGTGGCTGGTGTCGACTGCGCCGTCGTCCCCGATCCAGCCGAAGCCGGCGGGCACCTTGGCCGCCCGCGCGTAACGCAGTAGCGCGTGCGTCTCCTCGGCAAGCCAGCGGTTGTGCTCGGGGGCGCCGAACCATCCCAGTCCCATGAGTCCTCCTCGACCCGTTGTCGTGGCCGGGCCTGCTGGCTCCGGGCCACCCTGAACGTTAGCAGGGTGGCGGCCTGTAGGCGGTCCGCTGGCCTCAGAGCACCTGGGAGACGGCGTCGAACTCGTGGCGGCCGGCGCGGGGGTGGAAGGCGTCGGCGTCGCCGTGCCCGACGCAGACGACGGCGATGGCCTGCCAGGGGCGGTCGGCGTGGAACTCGGCGTCTACGCCGGCCAGGTCCGCGCCGGTCATGACGCCGACGTCGAGGCCCTCGGCGCGCAGGGCGAGAACCAGGTAGCCGAGCTGGATCAGTGCGGAGTCGCGAGCCAGGCTCTTACGCATCTCCAGGGAACCGGCCAGGCGCGCGAGCATCTGCTCGGAGGTACCGAGCTCGCGCATGGACTTGTCCAGGGCAAGGTCGGCGGAGACGATCAGGGCCAGCGGCGCGTTGAGCACCGGTTCCTGGTTCATTCCGGCCATCAGCGGAGCGAGGCGCTGGCGCGCCTCGGGCGAGGCGAGCAGATCTAGACGCATGGGCTGGGAGTTCAGGGCCGTGGGGCCCAGCGCGCGTTGTCATAGGCGCGCCGCACCTGCTCTATCGGCGCCGGCTCGTCGCGGAAGGAGCGGGCCGTGTGGGCATCGGTGAAGAGCGCTGCGAGGAGGGCTTCGTCAGATACAGCGGCGTCATGACTGCTCATACCTGTGGTAACTGAGCCGTCACGGCGATTATTCCGAGTCCCCTACTCACGGGCAACCACCTAAGCACCCGGACGACGCCTGCCAGCTCAGGGCGCCGGCGGCAGCGAGGGCCACTCATGGCTCGGTGGTTGGTCTGGTGTTGATGGCCTGGATCTCCGCTACCGGGATGCTGGTGGTTGTGGAGGTGGTGTGGGTGTCCATCGAGCCCGAAGCCCCGTCGCTGGCGGTGTAGCTGATCGCATAGGACACTTTGACATCCACGGGGGTGGTGCTGTCCTTGAAGTGGGCGCTGGAGCGGTTGAAGACGATCATGCAGTCCGTACCCCTGGAGTCGTTGTCCTCACTCCACGGGATCCCGAACCCGGTGCACTTGGCAGTGCCGTCCTTGGGCTGCAAAGTCAGCATCGAAGCCGTCGCCGTGATTGTGGCGGTGGTGGCACCCGCTGTAGCCGTCACGGTCACTTCCCTGGGGGTGTCGCCGGTGGCCCACACCCAGGTATCCCAGCCCACGATCGTGGCCTGTATGTCCCCGACCATGGGGTTGTAGCCGATCGTGGCGGTCGGGATCGTCACCGCATCCCACGCAGCCTGAGCCAGAGCCGCCCCGTCGATCACCGGCTCCGGGGCAGCCTGGCCCGCGGGCACATACACCGGATCATGCTCGGCCATGTAGGCATCTTCAATCTCAGCAAAGTCGCGGTCATCGTCCTCAGCCATGTACTGCTCCAAGCAGGTCGGGACATACCAATGGCCCTCGGTATCGTCCGCATAGGACTCGTAGTCGGGGAAGTGAGTCTTGTACTCGTCCAAGGAGCCGCCATGGATGAAGCGCAGGTACTCAACGGCCTTCCCCGACTCGATCCACTCCACCCGCTCCGCCCCGGTACCACTGCGCTCATACCAGCACACCGGATGCACGCTCGCGGTCACCGACTGCGACCACGACACCACCCCACCACCATGGCTGCCGCCCGAGCCGTCAGCGGCGGCCGACGTGGAGGTCGCCGTGACACTAATCGTCACCGAACCATCCCCACCCTGCACAACCGAACCAGACGACGAACCAACATCCGTCGCCTTACCAGTGTCAGCAGATGCCGGACAAGTCGTAATTATGGCTGCGGTTAGGAGAACCGCAACAGAGGCAACAAACCGGAAGTTGTTCTTGGCATTCATCACTCACACCACGCACTCGTTGGCGGACAGTGCCTCTCCGCCGGACTTTATCCATGCACCATCGCGATAGATCATCGTTATTGCCTTCTTGTAGCGCCCCTGCTGCGTCTTAGGGTCACTGATATCATTGCCAGCAGAATCATATGAAACTACGCGAGACTGATCATCGCATATCAGTACCTCGGCTTTAGGCTCAGAGGCGTAGATCGAACTAATTGACACGGAGAAAACAGCCACCCTTACCATACCATCTGTGGTTTCATCCTGCGCCGCATTGAAATTGTTAACGAAGTTCTCGTACTCTTCAGGGGTCAGCAAGGACTCGGTGTCTTCGATCCCTGCACCTGTGAACCACACATCCCACGTGGCCTGGTCGTAGTTGATGAAGGCCTTGAGTACCTCGGTCTGCAGCTCGTCCAGGTCCTCGGGGATGGAGGTGACCTGGTAGCGGTCGGTGGACAGCGACTCGGCTGTCACCACGCCAGCGGCCTCCGCGGAAGCAGCAGCCGACGCGGACGCCTCAGCGGCGGCCGCGGACTCCGACGCCTCCGCAGACGCCGCAGCCTCCGGATCATAGGTAGGAATACTCAAGGGACTGTCATCAGGCTCCGACGAGCACGCCACCAGAGGCGCACAAGCCAGCAGCAGCGCCACCACGACGGCGGCCGGACGGTACGGACGGAGACGTGGTACGCGGATTGAGGGTTGCATGCTGAGCGGTTCTCCTTAGCAGCGCAGGGCGATAGGTACGGGGGTAAGGGTCAGCCATCGGCGCCAGTGGCCGTATCCTCGGCCTCAGGCGTAGGGGAGGGAACAGTGACGCGGGTGGGGGTTGCGGAGGCCAGTTCGGGGATGCGCGCCAGGGCAGGCTCGAGGACGGAATGGAGCCTGTCCACCTGCTCATCCAGGTCCTCATCCGGACCCCAATAAGTCAGGCGAGCCAGCAGCACCTGGGTGTCGTCGTACCGCCAGGCCACATAAATACTGACATCAAAGGTCCACACCCAGCCCTCACCCTCCACACCCTCAAAAGCCACCTCCCGGGCGGTGTCGGGGTACTCGACAGGAATATCGTCAAACTCCACCGCAGGCTGCGCACTGGGCAGCACTTGACTGCCGATATAGTAGCCGACGTCAAGAATCCCGAAGGGGGCACTGTTAGATCGCATATAGCACTCGTAGCGGTCTCCGGACTGGCCGGTCTTCACATTCGTTATGGGGCCAGTGCTGTACTGGTACCAGTAGGTGTCGAAGCCGAGAGTATTCTGGAGGTCCTGGTTGGGGAAGACACCACAGATAGTCTCATCCGCCAGCGGAGTGCTCGGTGCACGAGTCGGATCATCCGAACCATCAATAAGACCACACGCCGCCAGGGACGTAACCAGACACAAGGCCACAACGGCCAGACCGCCCCACCACCGGACGAGGCTCCGCGCACTGCGGCCCGGCTGCCTAGCTCTTCTTGATCGTGATTGCACGGTCCTCACCTTCCTTATTGTCACCCTCGATCAGGCTCCGCCCTTCGCCAATACCCGTATTTATGGCAGTATCTGCCTCTCCGAGTACGTCTTCGGGGTCGTGTTCGGGACCAACGGCATTGGCCCAGTCGTGGACACCGTCCTTCTGTTCGCTGGTTGGCGGGTTGTCAAGGCTGAAGGTGGTGGTGCCGTCGGGATCGGTGGCGTACCAGGAGTACGGCTGGCCAGAACTGTCCTGGAGGTAATCGGGGCTAAAGGCTTCCGGATCGGTTATCAGCCCCTGGTTGACCGCCTCGACGTAGGCCTGGGCCTGCAACGTCCTGCGAGTCGATTCGGGCGTGACTGGGCCGTCGACGTCGGGCAGGTCGTCGGGGGCGAGCTGGTCGAGCATTATCGGCTTGGTCACGGTCTTGCCCACATCCCAGGCCAGCTTCGCCCCACGGCCGGCAATACCAGCACCCAAGACGGTGGTCGTCACGCCAAATATGGTGCCCATGGCGTCCTTGACGGCCTTCTGCTCGGCCGTCGAGGCCGCCTTAAGGTCGGTCAGACGCTCACTACCGATCGCGTTGAGATACCCATACACATTCCCAACTGTCCGGTATTTAGCCCTTAGATGGTTCACATCATCAGCATTGGGGTAGTCGGCCATGGCGGCACTGGTGAAGGCGGAGGTGATGGTGGCGGCGGCATTCTCATTATCGATGACCCGGTAAATCAGCGTGGTATACAGGCTCTTGGCATCATCATCGGTCTTGCTGCCATCACCGCTGTACAGTCCCAGTCCCTTAGTGGAACCGCTCGATGCAATGTTCACGCCTTCCTTGGCGGTGTTGGCCACCACGACGGACAGGTTCTCCTTCATGGTCTCGGTGTAGTTCGCGAAGGGCACCTGGTCGACGGCGAACTCCATGGACCTGGCCACGGCCCAGGTGGCCGCGGCGGCGGTGTCCGCATCCTCGCTGCCACGCATGGCCGAGTTACCCGCCATGACGGCGGTAAACCCATCCAGGCCGACCTCACTGTCCCACTCCCGCCCCGTCAACAACTCCCACCGCTTCTCGGACTGCTCCCAGGCACCCACTGCCCGCCACTCATCTGCCCATCCGGGTTGAGGTACTTGAAGGCAGCCTCAGGATTGTTACCCATGGCCATCGTCACCCCATACAAGGGATCCATCGAGTAATCGCGCAGCGCCTTGCCCTCGTCATAAAGCACCCCGTAATCGTCGTCATACCAACCTTGCAAGGAGTCCGGGGTGGCACTGGCCGCCGATCCATCGAAGGGCAGGTCCTCCATCCGGTCGGCCAGATCAACCAGCGTGTCTGTGTCATACACCGCCCCATCCACGGCCATCAGGGCGTTCAGCGCCGACATCCGCCCCCGGTGCCCCTTGACCGTTACCGCCTGATACATCGCATCCGACCAGGAGTCATAACCCTCGGGCACCTTGCCCGACCGCGTTGCCGACGCCAGCACCCGCCCCAACACGTCCACCGCCTCATCCAGGCCATCCCGGTCCACGTGCAGGACGCCATCCTTGTCCACAGAGTTGTAGTCCCACTGCAACTCCAACAGGTTGTCGAGGTACCCGTCCACACCACCGAAAGCCTGAACGACGGCAGCCCCGTAGGTCGGCACATCCTGATGCTCAGCCATCTCATCAAGGATCTCCTCGACGGTGCGCCCGTCCTCCGCAGTACCGTCCTTACTGCCCATCGCCTGCTGCAGCGCTTCCGCGTCCTTGGCGCCGTCACCCAGCGAACCGCTGTTGTAGGCCTTGACGTTCGCAGTGGTGTCCTCAACACCATCGGGCAGGTAGTAGCAGACCCTGCCGTCGGTAGAGCCAAAAGTGATGCCACTGTCGTTCATGGCGATCGCCTCATCCAGGCGGGTCTGCAGATCATTAACAAGCTGCTGGAGAGACCCTAACGCATCGGCCATACTCGCCGGCCTGCCACCAAACGCCGCAAAGGCGTCCCCAGACCCTGCCCGGGTGTATCCCAGCGCGTAGGGAGTAGTGACAGAGAGTTTTTCCTCAACCCCCTCCACCGGCTCCTCTTCCCAGCTACTACTGAGGTTATACAGGTCAGACCGCTCAACCTCGGCGTCATCCACCCAGGACTGCAAGGCATCAATGAAACCCTGCACGCCGTCTGCATCCATACTCACATAAGTCACAGTCACTAATCCCTAATCATTCGCTATTGCCTGATCCGATCCGAGCCCCGCCAAGGAGCAACAGGTCACCTCCACTTGGAACTGCCCTCATCGCTACCCTTGGGAACCCGATCATCCTGGCCCCACCAGGCGTTATTGGCCTTCTCGTAGATATCATCCACAGCATCGCGTACCGCGGAAACACTCGTATCAATATCAGTACCGAAGTCATCGGCCAGGGGCGAGGACCACACCTCGGACAATCCACCGCTGAACGCGCTCAATCCAACCGCAGGCGACACCTGCGACGACGGAAAGGACATAGCCCCGCCACCCGCACGCATAGCCCCAGCCAACGGCGACGTGGACGGATTCACAGCCAGCACGCCCCGCGCCGAATCCGCCCGACTCCTGACCTTCTCAATCGCCTGCTTTTTCAAGTTCTCCACCATGCCCGAGCTGTCGGGCAAATTAGGATTCCATGACGAGTCACCCAACAATCCAAAGCCCAACAACGAATTATCGCCAGAGTCGACAGGCAAAGACATAACCAGACACTCCCTCCCCCGGGACAGGGCCCGGACAATACAGCAAGTCCACCCCCATGCACCGCCGGCCAACAGAGGCGAGCAGCACGCAAGGACGTGTACGACACCGCGACGTTACCACACCTTTACACCTGCTGCGAGGTGCGACCACCAGCGCCGCCTTGCCACCCGGCACACAGCCACCCACCCAGGGCCTAAACCCCTACCCGGAGCAGCGGGTTCGTCACGTGCGGGCGGCTTAGGGCGTGTTATGTAAGTCGTTTGAGCTAGTGGTCGATGCTGGCGATGTGGGTGGTGGCTTGGTAGCGGACGGCGAGTTTGTCGTACCTGGTGGCCATGGCCCGGTTCTGCTTGAGCTGGCCGAAGCACTGCTCCACAGCGTTGCGGTCCTTGTAGGCGGCCGGGTCGAAGGCGGGCGCCCGCCTCGGGATCCCTTGGCGCGGCGGTTTTCGGCCTGGTCTGCCTTGATGGGGATGGTGGCCTTGATGTGGTGGGCGCGCAGCCAGTCCCGGTTCGCGCGTGAGGAGTAGGCCCTGTCGGCCAGCACCATCTGCGGGCGCGTGCGGGGCCGCCCACCGGCAGGACGCTGGACACATATCTTGTCTAGGACGGGGATCATCAGCGACGCATCGGCTGCCTGCCCGGCGGGCAGCACCCCGGCCAGCATGCCGCAGGCGGCGTCGACGGCGGCGGGGACCTTGGAGGACCACCCGCCCCGGGAGACTCCCAGGGCGTGGTCCTCGGGCTCCCCGTCCACCTGCTGGGGGCTGTCCTTGCGGGCCCCAGCGGCATGCACGTGCGCCCGGCAGGTGGTGGAGTCCACTGATACTCGCCAGTCGATCTTGCCTTCGGCGTCGGCCTGGGCGACCAGGGCGGCCTCGGTGCGCTCCCATATCCTGGCCAGTTGCCAGGCGCGGTACAGGGCATAGGCCCACCACCAGGGACCGTAGTGGGGTGGTATGTCGCGCCAGGGCGCTCCGACCCGGGTTCTCCACCGTATGGCGCTGATCATGTCCCACAACGGATACACCCGGGGCCGTCCCCTTCCCGACTCACGCGGCAGCAGGGGCTCAAGCAGCCCCCACTGGGCGTCGGTCAGGTCATGACGGGTGTAGGCGTCTATACTCAACGGTCGAGGCCCTTCGAGGTGTCATGGTCTGTTTTCACACCACCCGTGATACCCCGAAGGCCTCACCTTGTTCCGCACACCACGCCGACACCACCCCGACTTACACAACACGCCCTAATACAGTGGTCGACGCTTACGACGTCGATGGCCACCTGGTAGCGGGGCGAGCTTGTCACACCTGCTGACCGTTGCGCGGTGTCGCGCAAGGCGGCCGAGGCAGTGAACTGCAGCGGGCTTGATGGAGGCAGCGCCTGCTCGCTAACGCAGCCGGAAACCCCGGCCGCTGCCCGCATCTAAACTAAGAACCGTCAGCCCGGGTCGCGACGGCCACTGGCTACCGAATTACATATACGCGCATCCCTTCGCGGATTCGTGGGCGTAGCCGCCCACCTTTGCATAGAAATCGCGAACTCGTTGGGGAACGTCCCGCTCCGACAGACGCCTGAACCACCAGGCATCACCACGCCGCTCAGCCTCCTGCATGTACCAGCACTTATATTCCAGGATCTCGATCGCACTCTCCAGCGCAGCAATTTTCATGCGCGTCTTATGACGCTGATCCTCATACATTCGACGCCGCTCCGCTATTGTCGAATCGCCCTCAAAATATAGATCCATGAAATGTTTAATGCTGGCGAGGGACATGCCAGTCTCCTTTAGAGTATGGATGATGAACAGGGCCTCAAAATCGTTCTCCGTGAAAATGCGCACGCCCGCTGAATTACGTGCCACGAAGTCGAGCAGACCGCGCCTTCCGTAATACCGCAGAGTGGTCTCAGGCACGCCCGTCCGTTCAGCCACATCCTTCACCGTGTATGTCTTGCCGTCCGGCATGAAGCACCTCCGATCCGCCCCAAGACCTTGCCTTAGACCATGGTCTCAAGTGTACACCTGCCCTTGTGACGCCGGGCACCAAGCCCGGCAACACCTAAAGGAGCAGCATGACAGGCAGATCTTCATCGCACGGATCAAGGACGGGGTCACCGACGAGATGGTGACCGAGCGCGTCTCGGCGAACAGGCGGGCAACTACTTCAACGCGAACAATTTCACCGCCGTCCAGGTAGAAGCGTTAAGCGACACCACTCCTGCAGCCGACCCAGTACACACAAATACACGATACCCACTATGGAGGACACTTTGGATAACGACTTATTCGAACTCACCCGTCGGCGCAGGTCTATACGACGCTACCGCGGCGAGCCCGTCGCCGACGAGGTGATCCGAGAAATCATGCGCGTGGCCCTGACGGCACCGAGTTCCTTCGGGCACGACGCGGTGGAGTTCATCGTTGTGAGGGATCCGGACATGATTCGGCAAGTCGGTGCCTGCAAGACACTGGGCGGCTCTCAAGTGGAGGGCGCGGCCGCCGTGATCGTGACGATGGTCAAGACAGCCGACACACGCCAAGCCGAATTCTGGATCGAAGACGGCGCCATCGCCTCGGCCTACATACTGCTTGCCGCAGAACAGTACGGACTGGGCGCATGCTGGGTACAGATCCGGAACAGGACAGGGCGTCACGACACCTCCGACAAGGAGATCCGCGAGCTGTTGGGGGTGCCGTCCGGCTACACGGTGCTGAACCTCGTGGCTATCGGAGAGAAGGGCGAGCTTAAGCCTGCCTACACCGACTCCGACCTGCCCTGGGACGACGTGCATTACGAGGGGTTCTAGACCTCCGTCTGACTTCGCCACCCAGGTGCCGCTCACTCGGGCCAGGCGGCCTCGGCCTGGGCAAGCGCCTCCTTGGAGTCCAGTTCGCCGCGGGTCCACTGGGTCAGAGCTCCCCACAAAGCGTCCGTGCCCACTCCCGACGGCATCGAGTCGGAGGCGTCGAAGCGGATCACGGACTGACGCGACTGCAGCAGCACAGTGGCGCGCCTGGCGACGTCGGAGCGCATCCGTGAGGCGTCCACGCTCCGGTTGGCGGTGGCCACACCACCGAGGTCAACCCGTGCCTGCGCCCACTCGGCGCTGGACAGGTAGGTCATTACCGCCGCAACGGCATCGGCCCCGCCGGCACCTTCCCCTGCGGCGGATGCCCCCGCGGACAGCTGCACCAGGAAGTCGCCGCCTACGATCACCGGGGCGCCGGCGTCGTCGTCAGCCACCCCCGGGACGAGGAACGCGGAGACAACCCCACCCGTCACCGCGTACGTCGGTGTGGCCGTGGCCTGGGTCGCGGCGGTACCTGAGCCCGCGGCACCACCGACGGCGACGACCTCGGCCCCCTCGGGCAGCAGGTTCTCATACCCGGAGGAGGCGTGCAGCATGTAGCAGGACCCATCCAGCAGCTGTGCGCCGGCCTCCTCCACCGTGGTATTCACTGCCTGCACGCCGCCACCGGGAACATGCCCGTCGGCCAGGAGCAGGTCGCCCACCGCGTCCAGGGCACCCACCGCGGAGGCATCATCCAGGGCGACGGCGTGGCCCGCCCAGGCGTCATAGGCGCCGACTCCACCGGTCGCCAGCAGCGCATCCTCCAGCCAATCACTCACTACCCAGCCGGTAGAGTCGCCGTCGGAAGCGCCCAGGCACCAGGGGGTGAAGACGGCGTCGGTACCTCTCTCCTCAGCACTGCTGTCTTGCGCGTCCTCGGCCTTCTCGCCGTCTCCGTCCGCGGACGTGCTATCGCCGTCGGCGGCATTGTCGGCAGCAATCCGCGCGGTGAGCGCAACCAGCTCATCCCAGGTCGTAGGCACCTCGTAGCCGGCCTGCGCGAAGGCGACCGGCGAGTACCAGACGAAGGACTTGACCGACGCCATGAGCGGGGCGGCGTACAGAACGCCGTCAACCGATCCCGCCTCCATCCAGGAACGGTCCCAGCCCAGCTCCACATTCGCACCAACCGAGTCCGGCATACCAACGAGCGCATCGGCACGGGCCAGATCACTCACCAATCCGGGTTGGGGAACCACCGCCAGATCCGGCAGGAGGGTGCCGGTCGGCGGCTGCTCCGCACCCGTTGCGTCGGCCGGGTCCGCCTCCGGATCGTCACCGGCTCCCGGCTCCTCCAGCGTCTGCCGCAGCACCGCCTCCAGATCGTCCGAGCCGTTCTGGACCACGTCGATGCCGGTGCACTCCTCGAACTGCTCCAGGGATGCATCGAAGCGCTCCGCCTCCGTACCGGTGAAGGCGGTGGCGATGGTGACCGTGGTGCCGTCGGGGAAGGTACCGTAGCCGGCCAGCGCCGCACAGGGGTCCGTGGAGGACGCGGTGGGATCGACGTCGTGGCCCGTGGAGCAGGCGGTCAGGCCGCCTGTGAGCAGCAGCAGCGCCGCCGCTGCGGGGGCGAGGTGGGCGGCGGTGCGGTGGGCGGCGGTGCGGTGCAGGGCGGTCCGCGACGATCTCATGAGCTCCTCCGAGTCCTCTCAACGATTGCGTCCAACACGGCCGCGCAACCATCGTGCCATACCGTATCGGTAACGATGTCCCCTTGCTCCTTAACCCACTGCGGCGCCGAGCCCATTACGGCCCCGACGCCCGCCCACCGCAGCATCTCGACGTCGTTGGTGCCGTCGCCCACAGCGATGGCGTGGCCGGAGTCGGTGCCTAGCCGGGTCACAAGCGCCTGAAGGGCGGAGGCCTTCGTAATGCCCTGCGGGGCGACGTCGAGCCACGCGGTCCAGCCGATCGCGTACTCCACCGAGTGCAGGGCGGCCCGCCCTACGACGGCGCTGAACTCGTCCACCGGCATGCCCGGGGCCCGCAGCACCACGCGGGTGACCTCCCCTCGGCGCAGCTCCTCCAGGGGAACCACCGTCTGCTTCTCAATCAGCTCCCCGTCGGGGAAGGGCCGCGAGACGCGGAAGCCGGCGCCCAGCTCCTCCACCGCGATGATCCCGTCCGGGACCGCCTCCAGCAGCGCGTCAATAGCATTTGCCGGGTTGAAGGTGCGCGAGTCCACGACCTCGTAGCCACCCGGGGCGGCCGGGTTCATCCGCAGCGTTATGGCTCCGTTGGCGCACACCATCCACCCGTCGGTCAGCCCGATCCGGCGGGCCACCGGCAGGGCGGCGGTGATGCCGCGCCCGGTGGCGATGACCACCTGCACGCCGTAGTGGCGCATACGGGAGATCGAAGCCATAACACGCTCGGAGACGCGGCCGTCCAGGTCCAGGATGGTGCCGTCCACATCCAGGGCCACCACCAGCCGCTCATCAGGGAACAGGTGGGCCCGACCGCCCGGACCCGCGCCGTCGGACTCCAGGCGGTCCAGGTCGGCCATGCGGGCGCGCACGAGCGCGTGGTAGTCGTCGTGAGACAGTGGGCGGTCGTATCCGGGCCCGTATACGCCAACCGTCTGGGAGTTCCAGGCGGCCGAGCCGATCAGGGGGGCGCCGTCGTCGTTCCGGGTCGGCATTAGATGACCAGCCGGACGGAGGCGGGACGCGCCCCGCTATCGCCGTACATGGTGCGCACGTCAGGCGACCGGCTCGATGACCTCGAGGCCGCCCAGGTAGGGGCGCAGGCCCTCCGGCACGACGACGCTCCCGTCCGCACGCTGCTGGTTCTCCAGGATCGCGACCATCCAGCGGGTGGTGGCCAGGGTGCCATTGAGCGTGGCCACGGGCGCGGTCTTGCCGTCGCGGCGCTCCCGGATGGACAGCCGCCGCGCCTGGAAGGTGGTGCAGTTGGAGGTGGAGGTGACCTCCATCCAGCGGTTCTGGGTGGGCAGCCAGGCCTCGCAGTCGAACTTGCGGGCGGCGGAGGAGCCCAGGTCGCCGGCGGCGGTGTCGATCACCCGGTAGGGCAGGCCCACCAGGGCGAGCATCTCCTCCTCCATCGCCAGCAGCCGCTGGTGCTCCTCGGCGGCGTCCTCGGGACGGCAGTAGGAGAACATCTCCGCCTTGTTGAACTGGTGCACGCGGATGATGCCGCGGGTGTCCTTGCCGGCGGCGCCGGCCTCACGCCGGTAGCAGGTGGACCAGCCCATGTACCGCCTGGGCCCAGCGGACAGGTCCAGGATCTCATCGGTGTGGTAGCCGGCCAGGGCAACCTCGGAGGTGCCGGTCAGGTACAGGTCGTCGGCGGGCAGGTAGTAGATCTCGTCGCTGTGGGCGCCGAGGAATCCGGTACCCCCCATCACCTGCGGGGTGACCAGGGTGGGGGTGGTCATGGGGAGGAAGCCGTGCTCGACGGCCTTGTCCAGGGCGGCGGTCATCAGGGCCAGCTCCAGGCGCATGCCCCAGCCCTTGAGGTAGTAGAAGCGGGCGCCGGAGACCTTGGCGCCGCGGCGCGTGTCGATGATGTCCAGGCCCTCGCCGAGCGCCAGGTGATCCGCCGGCTCGAAGCCCTCCGCGGCGAAGTCGCGCGGCTTGGGGCCCTCATGGCGCAGGACCACGTAGTCCTCCTCGCCGCCGGAGGGGGCGCCCTCGATCAGGTTCTGGAACCGGGAGGTGAGCTCGTCAAGCTCTGAGGCGGCGTCGTCGGCAGCAGCCTGCGCCCGGCGGACCTGCTCGGCCAGTTCCTTTGCGCCCCGCAGGGCGGCCTCGCGCTCCTGGGGGGTGGCGGCCTTGCCGACCGACCGGGAGACCGTTTTCTGCTCGGCGCGCAGGGACTCGAAAGCGGCAAGGCTGGTGCGGCGCGCCTCGTCTGCCTCAATGACGCGGTCGACCAGGGAGACGTCGGCGCCGCGGGCACGCTGGCTGGCACGGAAGGGCTCGGGGTTCTCACGAAGCGCACGCAGATCGATCATGGGGGCGAGTCTAACCAGGCAACCGCAGCACAGAGGGTCTCGACCGCAAACAGCATGAGAACCGTGCGGGCGTGATCTACAGTCAATACCAATAAGCCAACCCCGATTTCTACCCCCGACCCATCCGGTCGGATCGTGCTACGGACTCAGGACCGCTCATGCCCACCACCACTCTTCCCTCCTTCTCCCAGCTGAGGGCCTTCGTCGCGCTGTGCGACCACCAGCATTTCGGTGAGGCTGCGGCGGCCCTGGGCGTGAGCCAGCCGAGCTTGTCGCAGGCGATCACCGCGCTGGAGAAGCGCGTGGACGGGGAGCTCGTCGAACGCACCACCCGCCGCGTCCTGGTCACCCCGCTGGGCCAGGCACTGCTGCCCTATGCGCGTGAGGCCGTGCTAGCCGCAGAGTCTTTCAACGAGGCGGTCACCAATCAGGGTGCCGCTCTGGCCGGCACCCTGCGACTGGGAATCATCCCGACTCTTGCCCCCTACCTGGTACCGCTCATCCTTGACGGGCTCGGCCGGGAGCTGCCCCTGCTGAACCCCGAGTTGCGGGAGATGGTCACCGGTGACCTGCTGGACATGCTCGCGCAGGGCCGCCTTGATGCGGCCATCATCAGCACCGACGTCGACCTGCCTCACTCCACGGCCATCCCCATGTATGACGAGCCGCTAGTAGCGCTCGTTCCTGCTGACCACCCGTGGGTGGGCCGCAACGACGTCCTCCCCTCCGAGTTGGACGGGCAGCGACTGCTGCTGCTCGACGAGGGCAACTGCCTACGAGATCAGACCCTGGCCCTGTGCCAGCGCTACGGCACCAACCCGCCCTCCGCAGTGGCCACCACACTGTCCACCGTGGTGCAGATGGTCGCCAATGGCGCCGGTGTCACGGTTATCCCAGAGGGGGCGGTGCGCCTGCTCTCCGGGGAGGGATATGCCGTAGTGCGCTTCGCCACGCCGGCGCCTACCCGGCACATCGGCCTAGTGCACCGCAGCTCTTCCTCACGCGGCGCCGACTTCGCGCAGCTGGCGGACATCATCACCGGCCTGGCCCGACAGGCCGGCCTGCCCCTCGCCGAGGTCGGTAGATATAACCGCCGAGGTCGGTAGATATAACCACCGAGGTCGGTTGCTGGAGATGGCCCGGGTACGGGTACTGTCTACGCCTCCTGCGCGTCCGGTGCTCGTATCGGCGGTGCTAGTGGCGGGCGGGAGGTGGCGCTGCGAGCAGGACTACCGTGGGCCTGTCCGGGCCTTCGCGGGTCGCGGCGGCGCGGGCTGCGGACCCGTGGCCGTCCACGCCGACCGGGGCCGCAACAGCCACCCCGCACGAACCAGGGCCGTACGGGGGACGGGCCGGTAGCCTTGTTGTATGGCCGTCGGCACTGCCCCGGCGCCGGTTGCCGCCGTCGTCATCAATCCCGCTAAGCCTGCCGCCACGTTGGAAGTGCGGCGGGTGCTCGGCGAGACGCTGCATGCCGTCGGCTACCGCACTATCTGGCTGGAGACCTCTGCCCGGGAGACCGGTGCCATTCAGGCGCGCCTGGCGGTGGCCTCCGGGGCGCGGCTCGTGGTCGCCGCAGGCGGAGACGGCACGGTGCGCTCCGTGGCTGCGGGTCTGGCCGGTACCGGCGTCGAGATGGGGATCATGCCGCTGGGAACTGCCAATCTCGCGGCCCGCAACCTGAACCTGCCGCTGCGGCGCCACGCCGAGCTGGCGCGCATCGTGGCGTCCGGCCGGGCGGCGCCAACCGACCTGCTGTGGGTACGCACCGAGGCCGCTGGGCACACGGGCCTGCTGCACGCCCACGGCGGGGACGTCGCTCCCGGCGCTAACTCCCAAGGTCCCGACGGCGGGCCTAGGATCCGCACCGGTACCGCCCCGGCGGCCGAGCAGGCCGGAGTCGATACCCATGCCGCCGACGTCGCCGAGCCACCGCAGGGTTGGGCGCGGCCGACGCTTGGCGACGAGCACGCGTGCCTGGTGGTGGCCGGTATCGGCTTCGACGTCGGCCTGGTCGCCTCCACGCGCCCGGCTCTGAAGGAGCGCCTGAGCTGGGGCGCGTACGGGATCGCCGCACTGGAGAATCTGGGACGGCGCCGCCTGGATCTGGTGCTGGGCATTGCGAATGGCCGCATGAGCGCCGCCGTGCCGGAGGCACAGGTGGTATTGCCGGCACCACCGCAAGCCACGCGCACTGAACGGATGATGGCTCGCTCCCTGCTGATCGCCAACGGCGGGCGGCTGCCCGCCGGCATCACGCTGCTGCCCGATGCGCGCCTGGACGACGGCCTGCTCGACGTCGCTGCCATCGACACGCTGTACGGCCTGTGGGGCTGGGCGTCGCTGGCCCGGCAGGTGCTGCCGCCGCGGCCGGCGTCCTACTCCACCGGTGGTGCCGCCCAAGTGCTGCTGCGGCGCGGGCGCGAGGCGACGGTGTGGCTGGACCGGCCCGCCGCCGTCGAGGTCGACGGCGACCTGGTGGCCCCCACGCGCGGTGTTCGGGTACGCGTGCAGCCCGGGGCGTTACGGGTGCGGCGCCCCGCATAGCCCAGGGTGCGGCGCCCCGCATAGCCCAGGGTGCGGCGCCCCGCATAGCCCAGGGTGCGGCGCCCCGCAGCGGGTGCTCCTGTCAGAGAGTGCGCCCCTCCAGCACGTCGGCAACCCAGGAGCGAGCCACCACGAAGTCCTTGTCACTGGTTCCGGCCGGGACTACCACGGGCAGGGAGTCCAGCCGCGGGTAGGAGCCGAGGAAGCGAATGAACGGGCAGGTGCGGTGCAGGCCGATGAAGGCCGCCTGCACGCGCTCGTCGCGGATGTGCCCCTCTACGTCAATGGAGAAGCGGTAGCGGCCCAGGGAGTCTCCGACGGGCCGGGACTCGATGCGTGTCAGGTTCACGCCGCGGACGCTGAACTGCTCAAGCATGTCCAGCAGCGCGCCGGCCCGGTTGTGTGGCAGCTGCACCAGCAGGGTGGTCTTGTCCGCTCCCGTGGGCTCACCCACCCGACCGGGGCGGGAGACCTTGACGAAGCGGGTGACGGCGTCGGGGTTGTCCGCCACTCCCCCGGCGATGACGCTCAGGTGGTACTGCTCGGCAGCGAGCGGGTTGCACAGCACGGCCTGGTACTCGAGGCCCGCTGCCTTGGCTGAGTCGGCCTCAGCCAGGGCTCGGGCGGGAGCGGAGGTGGAAGTGCCCTCGATGTAGGCGGCGCCGGGCAGGTGCTGGTGAACCCATCCACGGCATTGCGCCCAGGCGTGGGGGTGGGTCGAGATGGCGCGCACGTCCTCCAGGCGGGTGCCGGGCCGTCCTGCCAGCACGAAGGTAATGGGAACGGCCATTTCAGCGGCGATCACCAGGGGGGCACCAACCACGAGGTTATCGAGCGTGGCATTCACGCCCCCCTCCACCGAGTTCTCAATGGGAACTACGGCGGCGACGGCACTGCGGTCGCGCACGTGGTCGAGGGCCGTGGGGACGTCCTGGCAGGGGTCGAGGACGACGTCGGCGGGCGCCACCTGCCGCAGGGCGGTTTCGCAGAAGGTGCCGCCGGGGCCGAGAAAGGACCAGATAGGGGCGGGGCTCGTCATGGGCCCAGGCTATCCCGCGATTCCCCGGCGAAGCTCCCGAACACCCCACGTAGGCTGCTCGCATGAGCGAGCCCATGCGCATCCGGTCGCGTCCGTTGCGCGGCGTGGCCTGGGAGGTCCGCCGCGCACTGGTGCTGGTGGCGCTGGCGCTGGTGACCGGGGTGATGCTGGGGCCGCCCGGCCCGTCAGCCGCCCCGGCGGCGCCCGGCCCAGCCGCATCCGCCGCTCCCGCGCCGCTCCTCGTGCTCGGGGTCAGTGAGCTGTCATGGGCGTCGGTGCGCGAGCTTGCTGCGGGTGACGACCCGCAGCTGGCTGCCGATGCCGCCACCGTGCTGCAGTACGCGGCGGCGAATGCACCGGTGAACCTGGTTCAGCGCACGATCGGGGAGAACACCTGCCCCGCGGACGGCTGGGTCACTCTCGGCGCCGGTATGCGCGCCCGGGCCGACGTGTCCCATACGGGGCCCGAAGCCGCATGCTCCGGCGGCTCCTGGGCGGAGGCGACACGGCTGGCGCAGGCCGATGGATACGGGACCGAACCGGGAGCGCTGGCCACGGCACTGGACGCAGCCGGGGTCGGCTACGCCGCCGTCGGGGATGGTGCGGTCCTGGCACTGACCAATGCCGCCGGACCGCCGGAGGCGGCCGAGCCGGGCGTGCTACCCGCCCCGGCGGGCGATGGCACGGAGAGCGCCGGCGAGCGCGCGTCGGCCAGCACTGCAGCGGAGCCGGACCTGATCCTGGTTGACCTCATGAGTACCGCGGGCTCACCGGGCGGGGCGGGGGCCACCGACACCGAATCGGCGTCATCAACCACCCCACCGGGGCCGGCGCGGGCAGTCCACGCGCTCGCGCAGGCGCTCAGGGAGCTGACGGCGCCGGCCCGCGTTGTAGTGGTATCCGTGGCCGACCCGCAGGACCCCTCCCCGCAGCTGGCTGTCCTGCCCGCCGGCACCACCTCCCCGCGGGGCAGTGACGGCACGCTCCTGGTCGGTCCGACCACGCACCGGCGGGGCCTGATTCAGCTGACGGACTTGGCGCCGACTCTGCTGGCAGCCGTTGCCGGGCAGGACGCCGTAGCCGCCTCCGGGCTGACCGGTGGAGTTCTGGCGCTTCCCGCCTCGGGGTCCTCCGGCGCCTCCGCTCCCTCCACGAGCACGGCCGGCCCCGTCTCCGCCGCGGACCTCGCCGCCGTGGATGCCCTGGCCGACGACGCTATCCACGCCGTCGCCTCCAACCGCGCCGTGATCCCGATGACCCTCGCGCTACTCGCCGCCACGGGGGCGGTGCTGGTCGCCGTCGCCGTCGGCCTGCGCCACCCGCAGTCCGGGCGACTGGGGCGCCTAGGCTGGGCCGCCTGCTGGGCGAGTGCCCTGCCCGCCGGGATCTGGCTGTCGAATCTGCTGCCGTGGTGGCGGGCCGGCGCCTGGGCGCCTATGGCGGCGGCCGTGACCGCGACCGCTGCGGCGGGGATGCTGACCGGGGCGGCCGCCCTGCTGGCCCTGGCGCCACGGCTCGGGCGGCCTGGCGCCGCACTGCTGCTGACGGCGTCGGCGCCGGTGGTGCTCCTGGTGGACGCCGCCGCTGGCGCCCCGTTGGGGTTCAACGGGCCACTGGGGATGAACGCGGTGGTGGCCGGGCGCTTCTACGGGGTGTCGAACACGGCCTTCGCGCTGGCGGCGGGGGCGCTGCTTGTGGCCGTGGCTGCCGGGGCCGACCGGTTTGCCACAGCGCATACGCGCCGACGTGCGGCCGTGGTGGTGGCGGTGGGGGTTCCGGGTGCTATTGCGCTCGCCGTGGACGGCGCACCGCAGCTGGGGGCCGATGTGGGCGGCGCGCTCACCCTGCTGCCGGCGCTGGTGGCCCTGGGGGCCGGGTTGGCGGGGGTACGGCTCGGCCTGCGACGCTGGCTAGGCGTGGGGCTGGTGACCGTGGGCGTGGTAGGCGCGTTCGCGGTCGCGGACTACGCCGCAGGCTCGCGCACCCACCTGGGTGGGTTCGTGAGCCAGGTGGTGGATGGGCGTGCGGGCGCGACGCTGGTCCGCAAGGCCGCTGCGCTAACCGCCCCGTTCCTCACCAGCCCGTTGGCGCTGCTGGCACTCGTCATCGGTGTGGGCGTGGCCAGTGCGGCCGCCTGGTGGTTGCGGCGGACGGTCCGCGACGCCCGCGCGGGCGTGGGCGCCTATGCCTGGCTGGTGGCGGCGACGCCCGCGTGGCCGGGGCCGACGCTGCGGGGGCTGGCGGTGCTGGTGGTACTTGAGGTTCTCGTCAACGACTCGGGCCTGACAATGCTGCTCTTCTCGGCGGCAGCGGCGCTGCCGGCCCTGGCAGCGCTGCTATTGAGCAGGTGGGTCGGCCGACGCTGATGCCGCCCGCTGCGCTGGTGCAACTCGTGCCGGACTCGGTACGTGACTACTTGTGTCGAACTCGATGAGGGGCGCGGGCGGGGTGCGCCCCGGGCCGGGTCAGGCCTCGGCCGCCGGTGCCTGCTCACCCTTCCAGGCGCGGTAGGCGCGGAAGGGCATCTGGCCGTGCACAGCGGCGTCGTCGAGCTTGTCCGCGGGGACGCGGACGCGGCGCAGGCGCCGGGAGGCCACCGCGCGCATGACGTCCTTGTACTGGGCCGCGCGGTGCAGGCGGCCGGCCCGGTCATTCAGGGAGACGCGGTGGGTGATATCGCAGGGGACCTCAATCACGGTCAGGCCCTGGGAAAGCACATCAATGCTCAGCCCCACTTCTACGCCCCATCCCTCCGCGAGCGGCGAGGCCGCCTCATAGGCCGCGCGAGTGATGCAGCGCTGCCCCGACAGCGGGGCTACGGGCGCCCACCCGGTTGCTGCGGCGATTGCGGCGCGGGCGGCACGCACAACCCGGCCGCGGCCACCGGCCCCCGCCTGCTTGGGCGGCACGGCGATGGACATGTCTGCCACGCCGTCCACAATCGGGGGGACGAGCTGGGAGCAGGCAGCGGCCGAGTCACCCAGGTCCGCGTCGATGAACAGCAGCAGACGGGCGGGACCGTCCTCATAGTCCCGCATGGCGACGACGCTCGCCCCGGTCTCCATGGCGGAGGCCTTCCCGCGGGACACTGCGTGCCGAACGGTGACGGCGCCGGCGGCTCGGGCGTGTTCCTGGGTGGAGTCGGTGGAGCCGTCGTCGACGACGACGACCAGATCAACCCGGGGTATGGCACGGCAGGCACGTACCGTGGCCGCGATCCGCTCGGCCTCATCCTTAGCCGGAATCACGACGGCCACGCGCTGGTCAGGGAGCTGGTTGGGGAGCGGCTCAGATGGCGGCGTCGTGCTCACGGCCCCAGGGTAGTCATATCGGAGGCGGGTCGGCCGGGAAGACAGGCCCCCGGAGTTGCAGTCCAGTCTCGCGGCGCGCGGTGCAGCGGGACTCGCCAGCCCTCCACCCCCACGCCCTCGCGGCCGCGCGCCCTGCCGACGACGCCGACCCGGATGCTGCCGGAAGGGGCCGCGCCCCGCCGGGCCGAGGCGCGGCGAATGGCGTCATTAGACGCCCGGGTCGGCAGGTCCTTGCGCGTCCTCGCAGGTCAAACGTACGTCAGAGGACCTCGGTCCCAATCACGCCCATGTAACCGCGGCAGAAATGTCTTGCCACCCCGAGCCGAGACATATTAGTGACACATGCCACAGAACGCTTTGAGGGAAGGTGGCATGGTCAGGTCCAAGGGCACGTCAAAGGCGACGGGTCCCCACCGTCGGCCTCCCCGCGTCCGGCCCGCCCGGCGGGCCCCGGGGACTGCCGTCGGACCCCACCCGCTCCCGCGCGTACCCCGCCTATGCGCGACGCCGGGACGCGCACCACTGGTCCGGAGATTCCCAGTACCGGCGAGCAGGCATGATGGAACCCATGCGCACCTTCCTCAACGTGGCCATCGGCTGGGTCCTGGTCACGGCCGTAGTGGTATCCACGGTGCTCGCCGTGCGTTGGCGCCGGGCGCTGACGCTTGCCCGCCGGGACAATGCCCGTCTACGGGAGGAGGCCCAGCGGCGCAGCACCCCGCGCGACGTCCTCGCCCACGAGATTCGTACGCCCCTGGCCCTGATCAGCGCCTCCGCCGAGCTGCTGGACGAGGAGACCCCCGGCGACCTCAACGAGGTGCAGCGCCGCTTCGTGACCACGATCCTCGACAACGCCCGCGACGCCTCCCAGATGGCCGAGGACTTCCTCACCGAGGCGCGCCTGGACCACGAGGTCCGCACCCTGCGCCGCGAGCGCGTCGAGCTGCGCGCCCTCGTGCGCGAGCTCATCCAGGAGATGCGCCGCACCGCGCACACCCCGATCCGCCTGGAGGACCACGGACGGCCGGTCCGGGTGGAGGCCGACCGCGGACTGCTGCGCCAGGCGGTCGCCAACGCGGTAACCAACGCGCTGCGGCACTGCGACGGCGCGCCGGTGACCGTACGCATCAGCGCCGACACCGACGACGCCCTCATCACAGTCATGGACGACGGCGTCGGCATGAACCGCCAGGAGCGGCGGCGCGCCTTCACCCCCTACGCGACCTCCAACCCCCTGACGGCGCCGTCGAGCCGCGGCGCAGGCCTGGGCATGATGGTGACGCAGCGGATCATGGAGGCGCACGGCGGCCGCGTGCTCATAGATACGATCGCCGCCCGGGGCACGACCGTCTACCTGACGCTGCCGTTGCGCCCGGACGCGATGCAGGCCGGCGCGCCTCAGCCGGATGCGGCCCCCAGGAATGGAGCAGCAGCGAATGGAGCACCAGTGTGATGACGAGTGACTCGCCTCCCGCCCTGCCAGCCCCAAAGCTGGTTGCGCTCGTAGTCGACGACGAGCCGCAGATGCTCTACGTGGTCTCCTTCGCGCTGGAGACGCAGGGCTTCGAGTGCGTGACGGCGCCCGATGCCGAGACCGCCTGGGAGCTGGCCTCAAGCCGCGATATCGACCTGGTAGTACTGGACGTGATGCTGCCGGGTGGCTCCGGCGTCGACCTGTGCCGGCGACTGCGCGGCACCGGCAACCCGGTGCCGATCATCCTGCTGACGGCCATGCGTGACGAGCCCGACCGGATCGCCGGCCTGGAGGCGGGTGCTGACGACTACGTCACCAAGCCCTTCTCTCCCCGCGAGCTGGCGCTGCGGGCCCGGGCGGTCACGCGCCGCTCCGGCTCAGGCCCGGACGCGATCACCAATGGACCCCTGCGCGTATCGACGGCGACCGGCCGGGTCTCCTGGTCCGGGCGCAGCATCCCCCTGCCGGACACCGAGGCCCGCCTGCTGGCCGCCATGGCCAGGCGGCGCGACGCCGTCGTCACCTGGCAGGAGCTGCTCAACGACGTGTGGGGCACCAGCGACGACTCCGGGGGCCGGGAGATGGTGCGCACCACCGTGTACCGGCTGCGCCGACACCTTCAGGCGCATGGCGTGCCCGCAGACGTCGTCGTGGCGGTGCGCGGACGCGGCTACCGCATGCCTCCGCTGGACCGGGACTGAGTCGGCCGAAGGACAACCAGCCCCCCGTACGGAACCGACCTCGGCACGTAACTTCAACCGACCTCGGCGGGCCAGCACAGCCCACACGGCCAGAACAGCCCGCGAAAATGACACCTCTGTCACAGTTCGCGACCGTCGTTCCATCGCCGTCGTCGTCCCCGCCGTGCATGATTGGGGTGACTTGGCGCACAGCTGCGCCATCACTTCCCGAAAGGCATTCCCATGCGTACTTTCTCGCGGTACGGCACCGCAATGCTGGCGGCCGTCATGGCCGGCGGCCTCGCCCTCTCCGGCTGCGCCGGCTCCACCGACTCCGGCTCCTCGGCCGCCGGCTCCGATGAGGGCCCGATCACCATCGCCTGCGGCGCGATGGAGGACCTGTGCCAGGCCTGGACCGACAAGTTCACCGAGACCACCGGCATCAAGGCCACCTACGTGCGCCTGTCCTCGGGCGAGACCGTCGCCCGCCTGGCCTCCGCCAAGGACAACCCCGAGTTCGACGTCTGGCACGGCGGCCCGGTGGACGGCTACGGCGAGGCCGTCAATCAGGGCCTGATCGAGGCCTACACCTCCCCCGAGGCGGAGAAGATCCCCGCCGAGTACAAGGACCCCGACGGCAACTGGACCGGCGTCTACATCGGCGCGCTCGGCTTCTGCTCCAACCAGTCCCAGCTGGACAAGCTGGGCGTGGACGCCCCGGCCTCCTGGGACGACCTGCTTGACCCGGCCCTGAAGGGGCAGATCTCCGTGGCCCACCCCTCCACCTCCGGCACCGCCTTCACCACCCTGTGGACCCAGGTCACCCGCCTGGGTGGCGAGGACGCCGGCATGGACTACATGAAGCGGCTGCACAACAACGTGCTGCAGTACTCCAAGTCCGGCACCGCCCCCGGCCAGATCGCCGGGCGCGGCGAGGCCGCCGTCGGCCTGGTCTTCTCCCACGACTGCGTGAAGTACCAGGAGGAGGGCATGACGGACCTGGTCGTGTCCTTCCCCGAGGAGGGCACCGGCTATGAGGTCGGCGGCGTGGCCCTGGTGGCGGGCTCCAGCCACAAGGCGGCCGCCCAGGCCTACATCGACTTCGCCATCTCCGCCGAGGGGCAGAACGTCGGCCAGACGGTGGGCTCCTACCAGGTGCTGACCAACCCCGACGCCGACACCAGCGACAAGATGGCGAACCTGGACGACATCAACCTGATCGACTACGACTTCGCCGCGGCCGCCGCAGCCAAGCCCGACCTGACCGCCCGCTTCGACGAGGAGATCGCCGCCGAGCCCAAGGAGTAGCCCGGCGCATGCCGGTCCGGCCGGTGCGGGCGCGCCAGCGTGCGTGCCGCACCGGCCGTCCCGGCCCCGTGCGACCGCTCCCCAGTGGAGCCGGCCGCCGTCGATCACTCCCCGCCCGACCCAGCCGAGGACCACCCATGACCTCAAGCGCGACCCCCATGACCGCCGCCTCCCTCACCCAAGCCCCTCCCGCCAAGGCCTCCGCCCGTGGCCGCACCCGGGTCAAGCAAGACCCGGTGACGACGACGATCCTCGCCGTCGTCCTCCTAGTCCTCGTCTTCCTGGTCCTGCTGCCGCTGGGCCGCGTCCTGGGCGAGGCGCTGTCCGCGGACGGACTGGCCGTGCTCAGCAAGCTCGCCTCCTCCCGCACCAACCGGGCCACGGTCCTGAACACGCTCGTACTGGGCACGGTGGTGGGCACCGTCGGCACCCTGGTCGGCTTCCTGCTGGCCTACGTGCAGGTGCGGGTGGCCTTCCGCGGCAAGCGCCTGTTCCACCTGATCTGCCTGCTGCCGGTGGTATCCCCGCCCTTCGCGGTGGCGACGGCGTCCATCACCCTGTTCGGGCGCAACGGCATCATCTCCACCCAGCTGCTGGGGCAGGAGTGGAACATCTACGGACTGCCGGGGCTGACCCTGGTGCTGTCGCTGTCCTTCTTCCCGGTGGCCTACATGAACCTGGTGGGCATGCTGCGCAGCCTCGACCCGTCCATGGAGGAGGCGGCGGCCTCCCTGGGCGCCTCCAAGTTCACGGTGTTCCGCACGGTGACGCTGCCGATGGTGGTGCCCGGCCTGGGCGCATCCTTCCTGCTGCTGTTCACCGAGGCGATCGCCGACCTGGCCAACCCGCTGGTGATCGGCGGGGACTACACGGTGCTGGCCTCGCGCGCCTACATCGCCATCAACGGCGAGTACAACACGGCGGCGGGCGCCGCCTACTCCCTGGTGCTGCTGGTGCCCTCCCTGCTGGTGTTCCTGCTGCAGCGGTACTGGTCGGGCCGGTCCTCCACGGTGACGGTGACGGGCAAGCCGACCGGCTCCTTCGAGCTGCTGCGCGCCAACGTGGCCCGCATCCCCCTGCTGGCCGTCTCCGTGGCGGTGCTGGCACTGGTGGTCACGGTGTACGCGGCCGTGGTAGTGGGCGCCTTCGTGGAGATCCTCGGCGTGAACAACTCCTTCACGCTGCGGCACTTCGAGTACCTGCTGTCCGGCATCGGGAACGAGTCGATGATCGACACCACCATCCTGGCGCTGATCGCCACCCCGATCGCGGGCATTTTAGGCATGCTCGTGGCCTGGCTGGTGGTGGTGCGCATGCGCCGCGGCGCCGCCCTGATCGACTTCCTGGGCATGCTGGGCCTGGCCGTGCCGGGCACGGTCATCGGTATCGGCTACCTGGTGACCTTCAACCGTCCGGTGGCGCTGTTCGGCGTCAACATCATCGCCCCACTCGCCGGCGGCAGCGCCATTGCGGGCGGTGCCATGGCCATCGTCATGGTGTACGTGGCGCGCTCCATGCCCGCCGGGCAGCGCTCCGGCATCGCCTCCCTGCAGCAGATCGACAAGGCGATTGACGAGGCCTCGACGTCGCTGGGCGCCTCGGGCGCGCAGACCTTCCGCAGGGTGACGCTGCCGCTGATCCGGCCGGCCTTCCTGACCGGTCTGGTCTACGCCTTCGCCCGCTCCATGACGACGCTGTCCCCGATCATCTTCATCACCACCCCGCACACCAAGATCATGACCTCCCAGATCCTGGCGGAGGTGGACGCGGGCCGCTTCGGCAACGCCTTCGCCTTCTGCACGATCCTGATCCTGATCGTGATGACCGTGATCGGCGGCCTGAACCTGCTCATTCGCGGCACCGGCGCGGGACGCGAGCCGCGCTGAGCGGCACCCACAGACAGGCGCCCACCGAACCGTGCGGCGTCGTCGGCCCCGAACTCATCCACCCAGCCATCCACGCCCCGACCAATGGGGCGAGAGCCAAGGAGGCTCCCACATGACCACTTCCTCCACCCCCGCATCGACCGCCCCCTCCGCACAGGCCACCCCCAAGCGGGAGGACCCCACCGGGCACCTGGAGCTGCGCGACGTCGTCAAGGTGTTCTCGAACCGCGGCAAAGACGTGTACGCGGTGCACGGGGTGAGCCTGGACGTCGCCCCCGGTGAATTCATCACCTTCCTGGGGCCATCCGGCTGCGGTAAGACCACCACGCTGCGCATGATCGCCGGCTTCGAGAACGCCACCGAGGGGCAGGTCATCCTCGACGGGCAGAACATGGTGTCCCTGCCGCCCAACCGGCGCCCCATGTCCATGGTGTTCCAGTCCTATGCGCTGTTCCCGCACCTGTCGGTGCGCGACAACGTCGGCTACGGCCTGAAGCTGCGGCGCGTGCCCGCGGAGGAGATGCGCGAGCAGGTGGATGTGGCGCTGACGTCCATGAACCTGACCTCACTGGCGGACCGGGCCCCCAATGAGCTGTCCGGTGGCCAGCAGCAGCGGGTGGCGCTGGCGCGCGCCATGGTGGTCCAGCCCAAGGTGCTGCTGTTCGACGAGCCGCTGTCCAACCTGGACGCGAAGCTGCGCGTGCGCATGCGCCTGGAGATCCGCCGCCTGCAGCAGCGCATGGGCATCACCTCGATCTACGTCACCCACGACCAGTCCGAGGCAATGACCATGTCCGACCGGATCGTGGTGATGAACGCGGGGCGGATCGAGCAGGTGGCCACGCCGGAGGAGATCTACCGGCGGCCCGCCTCCACCTTCGTAGCTGACTTCATCGGCCGCGCCAACTTCCTGCAGGCAACGGCGCAGAGCGTGTCCGCGGGCAAGTGCGGCGTGCAGGTGCTGGGGCACGGCGTCGAGGCCGCCTGCCACGAGGCCGTGCGCGACGGCGACGCCGTCACCGTGGTGGTGCGCCCGGAGTCGGTGCGCCTGGAGCAGGTCGGTGCGCAGGATGCCGCCGCCGGTGCGGGCGAGCTCGTGGGCGACATGGGCCGGGTGCTGTCGACCGTGTTCTACGGCGACCACGTGGAGTACGAGGTGGAGACGCAGGTGGGCACCATCGTCTGCGTGGAGTCCGACCCCGACGTGAGCGCGGTGCACGCGGAGGGCGACGTCGTGCGCGTCGGCTTCGCCGCCTCCCGCGCCTGGGTCCTGCCCGACGCCGGCGAGTGAGTTGTTGGTCCTCGACACCATCACGTGCGCAGGGCCGCCGCTGATGCTCCTCTCGGTGGCTTTCAGCGGCGCCTGCGCCGTGAAACTGCGCCGCTAGCGCTCAGTCGCGCAGCGCCTGCGCGGCCGCGTACAGGGCGTCCGGGTCGGCGAGCCCATGCGGGTAGGGCGTGTCCGGGTTGATGGCGCCGTCGGCGTCGAGATCGAAGTACACGCAGCTGCCGGTGGAATCCGGGTCGTCCGCCGTGTCGGCGAGCCACTTAGAAGCGCAGATGGCGACCAGCTCCAGCCCCGGCGTTCCCTCCGCCGCGGCCAGAACCGCCGCCGCCTGCTCCTCAACCGTCGGCCCGCCCGGTTGGTCCTCCAGCCGCCTTGCGGTCAGACTGACGACCGAATCGGCGGGCCGAACGCTTGCGGAATCGCCCTGGGAGTCCAGCCAGACCAGACCGTCGTCATTCGCCGGAAGCGCCTCCATGACGGGGCCCAGAACCTCTGTGGGCACGGTCTTGTCCGAGTCGGCCCTGACCTCCACCTGCCAGCCGCGCACACGTACATCATCCGTGGCCGTCGCCCTTGTTCCGGCGTCGGCGGGGGCGCGCGCAACCAGGCCCGTCGGGACCGCGTCGGCGTCGGCGCGCGTGATCCGCAGGGAGTCGGGGCTGGCGACGATCTCCTCCACGCCCGGGCCCGCCAAGTCGTAGGCGTACTCCAGCGGGGCGCAGTGGGGCGCCTCCCAGTCGCGCCCCACAGACGATCGCGGCCAAAACAACTGGTCCTCGTAGACGATGCTGGTTCCGCTCCTGGTCAGGCGCAGGCTGAGATCGCGGCGGATGTCGTCGCCGGCCTCGGGGTCGAATAGCCCGTTGAGCTGATCCGCCAGTCCGCAGACCTCGGCCGCGGTCGTTTCGGGCCAAATCTCCGCCTCCACCACGAGGCGCTCCGGCAGGAGCTCAGGCCACTCCGGATAGAGCTGCGTCGTCGCCTTCAGCACGGCGTCCTGGCCGCCGGCCCAGGACTCCACCTGCCGACTCAGCCGACGCAGCGGCGAGTTGTACGAGATCACCGCCAGGGTAACCGCCGTCGCCACCACCAGGCAGCAGATGGCGGCCACCCACCGACGCCGCCCGCCGGGCAGACGCCACGCGCGCCACCATGGCCGGGAACCGGCGGCGGACGCGGCGGGTTCGCTCATCTCATCCACGCCCGATGCATCTCACTGGCCCCTGCTAGAAGTCCCAGTCCTCGTCCTGGGTGGCCTCCGCGGTGCCGATGACGTAGGAGGAGCCGGAGCCGGAGAAGAAGTCGTGGTTCTCGTCCGCGTTGGGGGAGAGCGCCGCGAGGATCGCCGGGTTCACGTCGGTGGTGTCGGCCGGGAACAGCGCCTCGTAGCCGAGGTTCATCAGCGCCTTGTTGGCGTTGTAACGCAGGAACTTCTTCACGTCCTCGGTCAGGCCCAGCTCGTCGTAGAGGTCCTCGGTGTACTGCTCCTCGTTGTCGTACAGCTCCATGAGCAGCTCGAAGGTGTAGTCCTTCAGCTCGGCCTGGCGCTCGGGGGAGGACTCGCGCACGGCCAGCTGGTACTTGTAGCCGATGTAGTAGCCGTGCACGGCCTCGTCGCGGATGATCAGGCGGATCAGGTCGGCGGTGTTGGTGAGCTTGGCGTGCGCCGACCAGTACATGGGGGCGTAGAAGCCGGAGTAGAACAGGAAGGACTCCAGCATGGTGGAGGCGACCTTGCGCTTCTCCGGGTCGTCACCGCGGTAGTAGTCCAGGATGATGCGGGCCTTGCGCTGCAGGTTCTCGTTCTCCTCGCTCCAGCGGAAGGCCTCGTCGATCTCGGCGGTGGAGATCAGGGTGGAGAAGATCGAGGAGTAGGAGCGGGCGTGCACCGACTCCATGAAGGCGATGTTGGTCAGCACCGCCTCCTCGTGGGGGGTGCGGGCATCCGGGATGAGGGAGACCGCGCCGACGGTGCCCTGAATGGTGTCCAGCAGAGTCAGGCCGGTGAACACGCGAGTGGTCATGTTCTGCTCGGCCTGGTTGAGCGTGGCCCAGGACTGGACGTCATTGGACAGCGGCACCTTCTCCGGGAGCCAGAAGTTGCCGGTGAGCCGGTCCCAGACCTCCAGGTCCTTGTCGTCTACGAGCCGGTTCCAGTTGATCGCCTGGACGCGGTCGATGAGCTTGATGGGCTCAGGCATGGGATCCTCCCGGGTGTGCTCAGTTGGGGCCCCTCATGCTACCGACGACGGCGCCGCACGCCCGCTCGCGCCGACGTGAGATGCCCCGCGGCCGGAGCAGCTTATGGGTGGAATACGCGGGTTCCCCCTGGTCCCGGTCAGCCCATGCCCTAGCCTGGTGCCACCCCGGCACCCAAAGAACGGAACTGTTGATGATCGAGTCCTACCCGGTACTGTCCCTCGTCCCGCCGCTACTGGCGATCGCGCTGGTTATCGGGACGAAGAAGGTCATCACCTCGCTGGCCGTGGGCATTCTTGCCGCCGCCGCGCTGATCGCCGACGGAGGCATTGCCGGGACCCTGATCAAGGTCTGGGAGGCCTTCTCGCAGATCTTCTGGGCTGAGGGGGCGGTCAACTCCTACTACGTTCTGATTCTTGTCTTCCTGCTGACGCTCGGCGTGATCACCTCCCTGGTGCTGATGTCCGGCGGCACGCAGGCCTTCGCCGAGTGGGCGATGACGCGGGTCCGCACCCGGCGCGGCGCCCAGGTCCTCGCGGCGGCGCTGGGGACCGTGATCTTCGTTGACGACTACTTCAACGCGCTGGCCGTGGGGCAGGTCTCCCGCCCCGTCTCCGATCAGCAGCGGGTGTCGCGGGCCAAGCTCGCCTACCTCATCGACTCCTCCTCCGCGCCTGTGGCCGTGCTGGCCCCCTTCTCCAGCTGGGGGGCCTCGATCATCGGCATCATGGGTCCGATCGTCGCGGGACTAGGCATCAAGGCCTCCGACGCCGGTGCATTCATCCGCTCCGCGGGGATGAACTACTACGCCATCGCCGCGCTGATCCTGTTGTGGGCCACCGTCGTCCTGGAGCTCGACTTCGGTGCGATGCGACGTGAAGAGCGCCGCGCCGTCGCCACGGGTAGCCTGTACGACCCAGGCGAGCAGATCCCGGGCCAGCTCACCGATTCGCTGCCGCGGCACGAGCCGGGCGCGAGGCGGGCCCTGATCGTCCCCTTCGCCGTCCTGGTGGCCGGCGTCGTCGGCGGAATCCTCGCCACGGGTCACCGGGCATCCGGCTCCTGGGCGATTCTCGATATGCTCGCCAATACCGACGTCGCCCTATCGCTGAATATCGGCGGCGTCCTGGGCCTGGTGACCGCGGCCTTCTACTACTTCCACTTCACGCACGAAGACCCGGTGTTCGAGGCGAAGACGGCCGCGCGGGGTGTCATTGAGGGCGCCCGCTCCATGCTCCCCGCCATTGAGATCCTGCTGTGCGCCTGGATGCTGGGAGCGCTGATCGCCGAGCTCGGCACGGGCGCCTACCTGGGGTCGCTCGTCGAATCGGCGGCGGTGCCGCCCCAATGGCTCATCCCGATGCTGTTCATCATCGCGGGCGCAATGGCCTTCGCCACCGGCACGTCCTGGGGCTCCTTCGGCATTCTCCTGCCGATCGCCGGGGAGATCATGGGGGCGGTCGCGGGCGGCGGTGAGTTGCTGGTCCCCGCATTCGGGCCGTGCTCGCGGGCGCCGTGTGGGGTGATCACTGCTCCCCGATTTCGGACACGACGATCCTGTCCAGCACGGGCGCGGGCTGCAACCACATCACCCACGTCAACACGCAGCTGCCCTATGCGGGTGCCAGCGCGGGCGCGGCGCTACTCGGATACGTGGCCTTCTCGGCGACGGGATCCGGGGTGCTCGGCGTTGCGGTCACCGTCGCCGCGCTGATCGGCTTCGCCCTAGCCATGCGCGCATGGCTGCCGCCCATCGGCCCGGCGGGAGACGCCTCGTCCGCGCCCGCCAACGTCTCCGAGAGCCGCCAGGCGACTCGGCGGTGAGGTTCACCCCAGGCCGTTCCGACCGCGGGGTGGCAGGCCGGACCCGGATCTTCCCGCCACAGGTGCCGCCCACTGCCTGAATATCCTCCCGGCGGTGCTCGCCAAGACGCCCTTGATGTCGAATCACGACCTTGGGGTGCGTTTTACGACCACCCCGGGGTCGTAAAACGCACCCCAAGGTCGTAAATCGTCACCCACCGCCAAGTGCTCGTCGGCCTACTCGGCGCGCCCCCACACCTGAACCGATGACAACAGCCGATCACTACACCCCCAGATCGGGGGTCGTCGCGTTTGTGGGCGTGGTGGTGTGCGGGTGAGGTCCCGGTGGTGGTTGTGGGCATATCCTTGCAGACGCGCTCGGGTGCTCGTCTGACGGGGCGTACCTTCGGGCCGACGATTCGTACCTTGACGCGACGGTACGTACTTTCCGGCCAACGATTCGTACTTTCTTGCGACGGTTCGGCACTTAGAGGTACGTACCGTTGTAAGAAAGTACGAATCGTCTGTGCAAAGGTACGAACCGTCAGCCCAGCGCCGCCGACCCACGACGCCGTTCTGCCCCTAGCTGCCCTACACCGCCGCCCTGCACCGGCGTACGCACCAATCCCGCCCGAAGAACACGCCCATCAGCTCAACCGGCACGTGCCCGGCGGCGTGGGTCATCCCCCGCAGACACAAACCAGCTCTCCCAGCAACGGCGCGCGGTGCTGGAATCCGGGGTGACGTCGGGCGCGTGGGAGGCCTGTTCGCCCACGCGGCCTGCCGTTGACGCCGAGTCCCGTGCCTGTCGGCCCAACGCTGTCCAGGATCAGCATTAACGACTCCGACGTCGCCGACAGCCGCGGGCAGAACCTTGGAATCACACGACCTCGCGATCAGCACCAGCAATCGCCAACGGCAATGTGCCGAACTCGGACGCCCATTTACTCAGCGGAACAGCGGGAGAGAGCCGGTCAGTGAGGTGACCTGTGCGCGCGGGCCGACAAGCGCCACGGCCAGGTAGTCCAGGTCCGCGGAGGCGACGGCCGCGAGCGCGCGGGTGTACTTGTCATAGGTGTGCGCCCCGGCCGCCGTCTTGGTGAAGCCGATGACCTCGATGGGCGGTTGCGCCTGCGCTAGTTCGGCCAACTGGGATGCGGGCGCGACCAGCACGGGAACGGGGGTGTCGGAGATGCCGGCGTGCATACGTCCATCGGCGTCGGGCACATCCGGCCCGATTAGGTCCGCGTGGCGGGCGCCAATGGTCAGTGCCAACAGGGCGCTGGCGTTCGCGGCCCTGGCGGCAGTGGTGCCCTCGGCGATGACAATGACGATCTTGCGGGCGGTCGAGTTCTGCTGACTCACAGCGGGTCTCCTCGCGGCATTGACGATATTTGACAGGCGGGCAGCGTTTGCCCCCGCCTGCGAACCGGTTGGGTAGAGCGGGATACCAACTCGACTTCAGGCTGAGGCCGGGGTGGGCTCGCCCCACGCGGGACATAGTAGTCACCCATTGGGTGACTATGCGAGCAATTTATGGGGTGACTATGCTCCCGATTGGGTGCTCGACGGGGTACTCGATGCCGCCCGAGCAGCTCAGGCGCGTCACGCACCGGCAGACACTGCGGCCGATGCATCGTGACCGATGGCCATCGTGCGGGCGCGGCGTCGTCTCCGCCCCAGCACCAAGTTGAGGATCGGAGGACGGGGATCATGGTTTCAGTGGCGGAGCAGTTGCAGGCGCTGGGAATGACCGACTGGGAGTCTCGTGCCTACCTGGCGCTGCTGGAGGAGGCGCCGGCAACCGGGTATGCCATCGCCAAGCGGGCCGGGATCGCCCGCTCCAAGATCTACGAGGTGCTCGCCTCCCTCGCCGCCGACGACTACGTCCAGGTCTCCCGCGGCAATCCCCAGATGTACGCGCCGCTGCCGCCGCGCGAACTCATCTCCCGTCTGCGCTCTCGCTTCAACGACAGCCTCGATGCCGCCGAGGCGTCCTTGTCCGCCTTCGCGGCCGATGCCGTCCACGATGGCGCCATCTGGGATCTACAGGGACGGGCCGCCATCATCGAGAGGGCCAACCGACTCATCGCCGCCGCGCAGCACCGCATCCTCGCGGAACTGTGGGCGCAGGACGTGCCCGCCCTGGAAGACAGTCTGCGTCGGGCCGCAGACCGCGACGTGGAAATCATCATCGTCGGTTATGGCGAGATCGACCTCGACTGTGCGACCGTCCACCCCCACCCCGCCACAGACACCGTCACAGCCGGGCTGGGCGGCAGGTGGGTGGTCGTCTCGATCGACGACCGCGAACTCGTTGCCGGGAACGTCTCCGCCGGGGCGCACTCGCGCGCCGCCTGGACCAGCCACCCCGGTCTGGTGGTGCCCGTGACCGAGCTCGTACGGCACGACCTGTACAAGTTAGAGATGCTGGCACGCCACGGGGACGTACTGGAGCGGAGCTTCGGCCCCGGTCTTCAGAAACTGCGGGACAAGTACGCTCCCCTGAACTGAACCGAATCCCACCCAGACTCCCGCGCAGGGAGTCCGCCCTGACGTGGGCGGCGCACGCTTAGAGTCGATGGGGCTCCAGCGATTCCGCGGAAATATGCGGAAACCGATGATCCGTTTGAGTGGCGAGACCGCTCCTGCGTGCGCCAGCAGCCTCGGCGCACGCAGGAGCCGATCGGTGTCCTTCACCCTGGATAGATGAACGTTGGAATATCAGGCAAAACTTGCCGACAAGCCGGATAGGCAAGAGGCTTAAGCGTGCGCCGCGCCCGGGCCCCGCTCGAACGCATCTGGAGCCCCCGGTTCCGTGCGCGCGCTGACCGTTTTCGTCTGCGGCCGCACGCATCGCGAAGCTCTCCGGAGCTGGAGACAACCTCCCTGTGGCCTAGTCTCAGCGCATGACCAAGACTCCCTCCGACATCCCCTCCCCGCCGCCCGCTGCGGCCCGGCCCGTCGGCGGCTCCACCCGCCGCCCCACCGCCGTGGATGCCGTTGCCGAGCGCTACGTGGAGCGCCTGGTGGACCTGTCCCCGAGTTCGCCGTGTCCGTGGGCCTGCCCGGCCGCCGCGGCGAACTGGACGGCTACTCCCCCGAGGCGCTCGAGACGCTGACCGAGCTGGACCGCCGCACACTCACCGAGCTGGAGCAGGTCGCCCCGGTTGACGCGGTCGACCGGGTGACCGTTGCCGCTATGCGCGAGCGGCTGGGCGTCAGCATTGAGTCCGCCGAGGCCGGCGAGGCGCTGCGCCGCCTGGACAACATCGACTCCCCCATCCAGAACCTGCGGGACCTGTTCGACAACCTGCCCACCGCCATCGAGGCCGACTGGGCGGACTTCGCCGCCTGCCTTCGCGATGTGCCGCGGGCCCTGCGTGAGTACGCCGACTCGCTGCGCCTGGCAGCCAGCCGCGGGGACGTGGCCGCCCGCCGCCAGGTGGAGGCCTGCATCAACCAGTCCCGAGCCCAGGCGGCGGAGTCCTCCAGCTCCTACACGGCCCTCATCGACGCCGCCACCACCGCCGACGGCGCACCCCTGTCCGAGTCGCTGCAGGCGGAGCTGCGTAACGCCTCCGCGCAGGCCCGCGCCGCCTACGCCCGCATTGCCGACTTCCTGGGCGAACGGATCGCGCCGCTGGCCGGTGAGGTGGACGCCGTGGGCCGCGAGCGCTACGCCCGCTTCAGCCGCCAGTTCCTGGGTGCCACAGTCGACCTGGATGAGACCTACGAGTGGGGCCGCGAGCGGCTGGCAGCCATCGACGCCGAGCAGCGGGCGATCGCCGCGCAGCTGTATGGCGAGGGCGTGAGCGTGCGCGAGGCCATGGACCGGCTCAACGCCGACCCGGCGCGCACCATCCACGGCACCGCCGCCCTACAGGCTTGGATGCAGCGCACCGCGGATGAGGCCATTGCGGTGCTGGACGGCACCCACTTCGACATCCCCGCCCCGCTGCGCACCCTGGAGTGCCGCATCGCGCCGTCGGCCACCGGCGGCATCTACTACACGGGCCCGAGCGACGACTTCACCCGGCCCGGGCGCATGTGGTGGTCCGTGCCGGAGGGGACGGACACCTTCGCCGCCTGGCAGGAGCGCACCACCGTCTTCCATGAGGGCGTGCCCGGGCACCACCTGCAGGTCGGCATGCAGACCTATGTGCGCGACGAACTCAACGCCTGGCGCCGCCTGGCCTGCTGGGTCAGCGGTCACGGCGAGGGCTGGGCCCTGTACGCCGAGCAGCTGATGGCCGACCTCGGCTTCCAGGACGACCCCGGCGACCGCATGGGCGTGCTCGACTCCCAGCGGCTGCGGGCCGCCCGCGTGGTGCTGGACATCGGCGTGCACCTGGGCAAGCGGCGCCCGCCGGAGCTGGCCGAGCTGCCCGGCGTCGGCGACGGCGCCTGGGACGCCGACTCCGCCTGGGTCTTCCTGCGCCGCAACGTGGCGATGACAGAGTCCTTCCTGCGCTTCGAGTTGGACCGCTACCTGGGCTTCCCGGGGCAGGCGCCCTCCTACGCGGTTGGCCAGCGTCTGTGGGAGGCGACCCGCGACGAGGCGCTGGGCCGCGGGGAGTCCCTGAAGGACTTCCACACCCGGGCGCTGCGCCTGGGCAGCGTGGGCCTGGACGTCATGCGCGAGGCGCTGGCCGCGTAACGCGCCGCCGGGGCCGGGACCCGGACCTGCCGCACGCACCGTGGCAGATCGGCTGCGCCCGGCTTCGGCCGCCCCATCCAGGGGCGGGCCGCCACGGCGCGACGTCGCCCGACTCACTCCTCCCAGAATCCGGCGACGTCCACGGCCCCGCCGGCGGCCTCGAAGTCGGCGCGCACGGCGTCGCGCAACTCGGCGTCGTGAAGCCAGTCCAGGGCGACGGCGGCCAGCCCGTAGGCGCCGTCGACGGCGGCGGCGTCACCGGTGGGCGAGCCCGCGGCCGCGGCCATCTCGCGGGTGTGCAGGGCGACGTCGTCGCGGTCGGTGACCTTGATGAGCGGGTGAATGCCGGGCACGCGCAGCGACACGTTCCCGAAGTCGGTGCCCGCCGCAACCGTCTCCGTCACCACCCCGGCGGGCAGCGGGTCGCGGCCGCGCTCCCGCTGGGAACGCACCCAGGCCTGAAGCAGCGGGGCGTTGGACCGCACCGGCATCTCATTGGTGTTGGCGTCGGTAATGATCTCCACCCCCGTGCCGGTCATCAGCGCCGCCCCGCGCAGCAGGTCCTCCACGCGCCCCACCAGGTCCTTGAGCGTCTCGGGATACTTGGAGCGGACCATGAGGTTGAGCTCGGCGCGCTCGGGGATGACGTTGGCGACCTGCCCGCCGTCGTCGACGACGGCGTGGACCCGGTCCATGGGCAGGATCTGCTGGCGCAGCAGGCCCAGGCCGGTAAGCACCAGAGTAGCCGCGTCCAGGGCGTTGCGCCCCATGAACGGCTGGGAGGAGGCGTGGGAGGGGATACCGGTGTACACGGCGCTCATGCGGCGCACCCCCAGCCAGGTCTGGTCGGCCAGGTCGTGGGCGTAGGCGTGGGTCTGGATGGCGGCGTCGACGCCGTCGAGCATGCCGCGCTGGGCGAGGATCTCCTTGGCGGTGTCGGACTCCTCGGCCGGCGTGGTCTGCAGGATGACGCGGCCGGGCAGGGCTCCAGGGCGGCGGCGTTCAAGCTCGGCCAGCGCGAGGAAGGCGCCCACCGAGTTGGCGCACATGACGTTGTGTCCGCAGCCGTGGCCGACGCCGGGCAGGGCGTCGTACTCCGCCAGGATCGCCATGGTCGGGACGTGGGAGCCGGCGGTGGCGGGCGGCTGCGCCTCATCGGCGTCTCGCGACTCCCCGTGCTCTGCGGCATCGGTCGCGGCGACGGTGCCGATTTCCGCCCGCAGGGCCGTATCCATGCCGAACACGCCCACACTCGGGGTAATGCCGTGGGCGCGCAGCAGTTCGGCGACGGCGGCGACCGCGTGGTGCTCGGCGTAGCCGACCTCCGGGTGGGCGTGCAGGTCCCGCGACAGCGCCACCAGCTCCGGCGCGAGGGAGTCGACGGCCTCGGCCAGCTCGGCGCGCAGGCCGGCCTCGGCGCCGACGTCCTCGGGCAGTGCCGGGGCGGGGCCCGCCGCCGCGGCGCGGGCGGCGGTCTCCTCGGCCATGCGCGCCTGCACAGCGGAGCAGGGCATGGTGGGCCGGGACAGGTCGCGGACGGGACGGGTCATGGGCCCGATTGTGCCGCGGCCAGGCCGCCCCCGCCATGGCTCTTCCGGCCACCGGTCGCGATCAACGGGATGCGCTCACGCCCGGGTCAGCGCGGCGACCGTCTCCACAGACCCGTCGAAGTGGCTCTTCCGGTTCGAGGGTGTGGTGGTTGTGCCGGGTGAGGTGTCTGCTGCGCCGGTTGGACGTTAACAACGCTACTTAACGGCCTGCTGTATACCTCGCAGCCCTTCAGCAGGCCGTTAACAGGCGTTGTTAACCCCGAAGTGGCGTTGCAAATGATCCTACGTCGTCGACGCCCACCCGATGACGCCCTTACCCTCCCGGATGTGGGCGATGGCACGTTCCCTGGCTGCCGAAGTAGCAGGCAGATTTCCCCAGAAGCCCATTGGGTCGTAGTCGGTGCGATCCTTGGTACTCAGCAGCCCCGTCGCCCGGTCATCTTTGATGTCGCCGAAAAGAGCCCCGTCGTGGTCTACTACCCAGGCATGGCCATCGTTGTCGGCCAGGATGTTCTCCTCATGGCGGTCAGTGTTGTAGATGAGCGCATCAAATGCCTCCATGAGGGCCCGCGTCTTCTCGGGAATGGAGCGCAGTGCGGCCTCCTGCGGCGGCGGGAAGTGGTTTCCCGGCTCCCCTATCTCGGCGACAACCCATGCCGGTTCGCCGGCCGACGGGTCGAACCACAGGTCACCGAGGGGCGTGGGGATGCCCAGGGCGATCGCGATTCTGTTGGCGATGTACTCATTGACGACAATGTTGGGGTTGTCTGCCGTGTTGTACTTGACCAAAACCTGCGCCCGCCCCCACTGTGAGCCGTTAGAGCCACCTGGGTCGTCCTCGTTGACCGGGACGAGGTCGGTGACCGTCATGCCGGGAACTCGGCTCAATGACCTGCGCACCGTCGCCCTCCCTTCCGGAACTGCATGAACTCGGCGGGGAAGCCCCTAGCCGAGCAGCACGCCTCCACCCGAATCCGGGTCTCAAACCGTCATCCGGAGCCTATCCCGACGTCGACGCGCCTGACCCAAAATGATGCGCGTCAACTCACCAGCTCCCGCTCCAGCAGATCCAGTCCCACCGAGCCCAGCACGATGCCGCGGATGCGTGAGCCTCACACCTCCGGGTGGCGGGCGCGCAGTACGTCCCGGTTCCGCCACTGGCCGAGCACCGAGCCCGGCCCGGCGAAGGCGTCGAGGTCGGTGTCGTGCGCGAGCCCGGGCACGCGGTCCGGAATGAACTCGCGGCCCCGGCTGACCACGAGCCGCAGGTCGCGCAATACGCCCAGCCCATCGCGCGGGTCCCCGGCGACGGCGATCAGGTCGGCGTCGAAGTCAGGGGCGAGCACGCCGGTCACGCCCGCCAGGCCTATGCCGGCGGCGGCGCGGGAGGTGGCGGCGAGCAGCACCTCCGTGCGGGGCAGGCCGACGTACTCCAGCGCCTCCAGGCCGCCGACGTAACCCCGGTTCGGAACACCGGGAATACCGGCGTCGTGCCCGGCGACGATCTTGACGCCGTGCTCCCACAGCATGCGGACGGGCGGGGCGAAGGTGTCGTCGCGCTCGATCATGCGGGGCAGTTCGGCGGTGATGGTGCAGTCCACGTAGATGCCGGCCGCGGCGATCTCGTCGGCCAGGTGCGGGTCGGGTTCGGAGCGGGCGGCGGGGCTGATGAAGGAGGCGTGGGCGATGTAGTCGACGCCGGCGCGCACCGCCCGCTCGATGCCCTGGGTGCCGTGGGCGTGGGCGGCGGTCCACTTGCCCAGGCGGTGGGCGTCGGCGAACATGACGGTGAGCTCCTCCTGGCTGAACTGGGCCAGCCAGGGCACCGAGCCGGAGGTGGTGAATCCGCCGGTGGCCATCGCCTTGATGGTGTCGACGCCCCGCTTGTGGTGGATCCGGACCTGGTGGCGGATCTCATCGAGTCCGTCCGCCTCGCCGCCCGCGTGGTGGGCGTGGCCGGCGGTGACGGTGATCTGGGGGCCGGCGGCGGTGATGCGAGGCCCACGCAGGTCGCCGTTCTCGATGGCGTCGCGCAGGGCGACGTCCACGTAGTGGCGGGCGCCCAGGCTCTGCGCGCTGGTGACGCCGAGGGACATCAGCTCGCGCGCCGAGCGGGCGGCGTTCAGCGTGAGTCGGGCGACGTCGTGGGCGCCGTAGTCGGGGTACTCCACGTCCGTGCCGGAGGTGGGCAGGTGGGCGTGGGTCTCGATGAGCCCGGGCATGAGGGTGGTGCCGGGCAGGTCGACGCGGCGCACCTGCGCGGGCGCGGTCCCGGCGGCGGTGGCCAGCTCCCCGAGTCGGGCGGTCAGTTCGGCCGCGGGGCCGACCGCGATGATGCGGGTGCCGTCGATGAAGACGGCGCCGCCCTGCGGGTCATCCTCGCCGATGCTTTCGAGGCTGCCTGCGGCGTCGCCGCGGCGTCCGGTCAGGATACGGTCCGCGGTCAGCAGCGCGGCGCCAGTTCCATCGAGGCGTTCGCCGCCGTCGGTCGGCGGGGTGATCCAGTCCGTCATGGGACCTCCTGGGTACTTGAGTGGGGAGGGACGCAGCGGTGTCTAACGCTGCGGTGGTGTGGCCGGTGCCGGCCCATCCTTGGGCAACCGTGAGACCGGCAGCATTAATCCAGCTCATGTGCTCCTCTCTGGCGCTGAGGGATCGGGACTTGGCGCTTAGGGGAGTTGGAGGACTAACGATCGGGCGATTGGGCGCCTTAGGGTGCTTGAGCACTCTTCCCGACAGGCGTTGCACGACCTTCGGGCGAGTTGCACGACCTTCGTGTACGTTCCACGACCACCCCGGGGTCGTGGAACACGCACCAGGGTCGTGGAATGCGGACCAGGGTCGTGCAACGCCCGGCCCCGACCCGCTTCCGCGGACCTCGCTCCCCGCAGCACCCCGCGCCCGCCGCTAACATCGCACATATGAGCAACGTCGGTCGCCGTGGCATCGACAGTGTCTGGGCCGCCGCAGTGCACACAACGGCGTACGGGCATTCCCACCGCCATATTTACCGACCTCGGTGGGGAGGGCGGGCGGCGATCAGTCATAATCGATCTGTGCCCGCCTCACCGATCGTCCGCACCGGATCCGCCGAGGTGCTGCTCGCGGACCTGGTGGACCGCCTGGAGCGCCGCCTGCGCGGCGCCACGGCCGGGATCACGCCCGACCACCACAGCCATCCCCACGGCATCGACGACGGCACTGACGACGACCCCACGGCCTGCGGCGGCAAAGGTCGAACCATCGTGGGACTCACCGGCGCACCCGGGTCGGGCAAGTCCACCCTCGCGGCCTCCCTGGAGGACCAGCTGCGGGACCGTGGCATGCTCGCGGGCACCGTCCCCATGGACGGCTTCCACCTGTCCAATGCCGTCCTGGATCAGCTGGACCGCCACGGCCGCAAGGGCGCCCCGGACACCTTCGACGTCGCCGGCTACCTCTCCGCGCTAGACCGGGTGCGCGCCTCCGGCTGCCCAGACGTCCTGGTGCCGGTTTACCGGCGGGACCTGCATGAGCCGGTCGCGGCCGGCACGCTGGTGCGCGGGTCGGGCGTCGTACTCACCGAGGGCAACTACCTGGCCATGGACCGTGGCGGCTGGGCCGGAGCCCGCACCCGGATCGACCTACTGATATTGCTGGACGTCCCCGAGGCCGAAATCGCCACCCGCCTGGTGGCACGGCACCAGGACTTCGGCCGCAGCGCCGTCGACGCCGGCCACTGGGTGCGCACCGTGGACCTGCCAAACGCCCGCCTGGTGACCGCCTGCGCGCACCGCTGTGACGAGATCTGGCAGCTGCACGCCCGGCCATGACCGGTCCGGCGCGGACTCGCGCGGCCGTACGGCGTGGCGCCATGTTCGGGCGCAGACGCATCAGCCCGGCTCCAGGCGGTCCTCCGCGACTGCCGGGCGCCTACCCACGCACTTGTTCGCCCATGCCGGGCTCCCCTTCACCTCGGCTCAATAACCTCCATGAAGCAGTACTCGAAAAACGAGTACGCGGGAACAATGGAGGGCCACCAAATGGCACACCTGAAGCTGAAAGCACTGCTGACCACATCCGCGCTGGTGGCGGCGACGGCCGCGGCCGGAACCGCCGCCTCGGACCCGAGGGGCAAGTACTACAAGGACCTCAAGAAGCCCGACTGGAACCCACCCAATGAGGTCTTCCCGATCGTCTGGACCACGCTGTACACGGACCTCGCAGCGACCACCGGCCTCACCCTGGCGGACCTGTGGCAGGCTGGTGAGCTCACCGGAAGCAACAAGGAGGCGAATCGGTTTCTGGCGGCAACCGTCACGAACCTGGCACTCAACGGTGGCTGGAGCTGGGCCTTCTTCCGAGCCAAGCAGCCGATGCTCGCCGCCGCCTGGGCGGGTGTGCTCGCCGCCAGTTCCGCGGATCTCACCCGCCGCGTCTTCAAGGTGAGCCGGGGGCGCGGTGCGGTCTTGGCGCCGTACGCGGCCTGGACCGCCTTCGCGACAGTCCTGTCCTGCGCCGTTTGGAAGCTAAACGAGCGCGAGCCCGGTCAGCACGCGTCCTGACGGGGCGTGCGGGTGGGGCGGCCCGCCGGCGGGTCGGGCGAGGCGACCTCGACCTTGCCCACCCGGCGGCCGTCCAGCGCAATTACCTTCAGACGCAGGCGCTCCCAGGCAACCACGTCGCCCACCTTCGGCATCCGCCCCAGCTCGGCCATGATGAAGCCACCAAGCGTGTCGAAGGGGCCGTCGGGCAGCTCACGGCCCAGTTCCCGGGCAAGGTCAGCACGGGAGATGAGCCCGGTGACTACGACGACGCCGTCGTGGCTCACCACCGCGGGCTCCTCCCGGTCATACTCATCGGCGATCTGCCCGGTGAATTCCTCAACCACGTCCTCCACCGTGACGATCCCATCGGTTCCGCCGTACTCGTCCACAACCAGGGCGATATGCGCACTGGCCGCGCGCATCTGCGTCAGCGCGGACACCACGGGCACCGTAGCCGGGAGCAGCAGAATGTCGCGCGCGATCTGGCCGACTGTGCGCGCCTCGTCGGCGGGGGCGATCAGGTCGCGCAGGTGCACGTAGCCGACGACGTCGTCGTCATTCCGTCCCCGGCGCACCGGGTAGCGGGAGTGCTCCAGACCGGACAGTGCGGCCCGTGCCTGCGCCAACCGCAGCTCCGCGTCAACGAACTCAACCTCGGGGCGCGGTGTCATCACCTCAGCCACCGTGCGCTCCCCCACCGACAGCAGATCCACCACCATCCGCCGCTCCTCCCGCCCCAGGCTCTCCTGCGCCTGGATGAGAGTGCGTAGCTCGCCAAGACCCACGGAGTCGGTCCGGGCCGCCGGGTCGCGTCCCAGTAGCCGCAGCAGGCCGTTGGTGGAGGCGCCCAGCAGCCAGATCACTGGGCGCAGAGCCCCGGTGATCGCCGCGAGCGGTCGCGCCACCACCAGGGCAACGGTCCGGGCCGACTGCATGGCAATGCGCTTGGGCACCAGCTCCCCCACCACAACCGACAGGTACGCGATCAGCAGGGTGACCGCAACGAAGGCAATCGCGGCAGCGGTCGCGTCGCCCACCCCGACGGCGGTCAGGGCGGGCGCCAACGCAGGGGCGATCTGGGCGGCCCCGAAGGACGCGGAGAAGAACCCGGTTATCGTCACGCCCACCTGGACGGCTGAAAGGAACTGATTGGAATCAGCGGTCAGGCGTTTCACCGCGCTCCCGGAGCGGCCGCGCCGAGCCAGCTCGTCGACCTGGGTGGGGCGCAGAGATACCAGCGCCATCTCCGCCGCGGAGAAACAGGCGCCAATGAGCACGAACGCCAGTACGAGCAGACAGTTGCGCAGTAGTGGATCCACACCCGCATAGTTACCTGCAGTCCTTCTTACGACCTGATTGCGGCCCCACCGAACCCATGAATTCACAAGGTGCACCACACCCGTCTCCGCCTGTCTCTTACTGTGCTCTTCAAGCATGCCGGGAAGCCGCCCGGATAATACTGAGCCAACTCTATGAAAACCACTCCAGATCCCTGAATTCAGCTCCAACTCCGGCGCGCTAGCACAACATTAGCTGTTTACTTTCTACGTAATCGATCCTCAGGGGATCCTCAACCACTACCGGACAGGAGACGGAAAACATGACGGCGCACAACTTCCTAGTCATCACCTTCGCGGAGTCCAGTAAGGCCTACGAGGCCCTCAGCGACATCCGGCAGGCGGCGCAGGCGGGCAGGGTATCGGTCCCTGCCGCGATCATTGCTGAGCGGGAGCCGGACGGCCACCTGCACCTGGCTGAGGGCGCGGACTCCCGCATCGGCGACGGCGCGTTCTCCGGCGGACTGATCGGCATGGTGGTTGGCATCCTGGGTGGGCCGCTGGGGATGCTGCTCGGCTGGGGCGCCGGCGCCCTGGCGGGCGGCTTCGTCGACGTCGAGCGGGTCAACCGTGCCGAGACCGCCATCGGCGAGTTCAGCTCGCGCCTGCCCGCGGGCACGACGGCCATCTTTGCCGAGGCGCGCGAGTACGCGGAGGAAGTGCTGGACGGGGTGGTAGCCCCGCTCGACGGCGTGGTGGTGCGGCGTCCCGCCGCTGAGGTACTGGCGGAGCTGGAGGCGGCGCAGGAGGCCGCCAAGGCCGCCCACCGCGAGGCGACGCGCGTAATGCGCCAGGAGCGTCGGCAGGAGCGCAAGGAGAACTGGGACGAGCGCGTCGCCCGCCTCAAGGAGCGCTTCCACCGCCAGGGCTGAACCGGGCCGGCCCGGCGCCCGGCTGCGCCCCTGCCCTACTTTCCGAAGGGCAGGGGCGCCAGTCCGCGCACGCCGGGCTCGACGGCGAAGATCGATCCGGCGGCGGGTTCGACGTCGTCGGGCAGGTTCTCGCGGGAGGTGGTGATGAACAGGGTTGTGTAGTCGTCGCCGCCGAAGGTGCAGGCGGTGACCTGCCGCACCGGCAGCTCGACGACGGCGTCCAGGTCGCCGTCGGGTCCGTAGCGGTGCACGGCCGCCCCGCCGTTCAGGGCGACCCACACCCCGCCGTCGGCGTCCACGCAAAGCCCGTCCGGATGACCGGCGGCGGGGTCGATAGACACGAAGGGGCGCGGATCGGTCAGGCCGCCGCGGTCGGCGTCGTCGGGCCGGTAGTCCATGGCGACGATGGTGCCGGTGGGCGTGTCCGTCCAGTAGGCGGTTTGGGAGTCGGGCGAGAAGCCGAGCCCGTTGCAGATGGTGGCGCCGCCCCAGGCGGTCAGCGGCTCCGTGCCCAGGCCGTCCCAGCGGTACATGGTGGCGGCGCCGGGCGTCTTCGCGTACGGCATGGTGCCGATCCAGAAGCGACCGCCCGGGTCGCAGCCGCCCTCGTTGGTGCGCACGGCCGGGTCCGCGAAAAGCGTCGCCGCGGGGGCGAGGTCACTCAGGTCCTCGCGGCGGGACAGGGAGATCCCGTGCTCGGTGGCGACGATCGCACCGCCGCCTACGCGGGGCCGGATCACGGAGGCGACGGCGGACCCGACCGGCAGGCGGCGGTGCCCGCCCGGGGCGGCCTCGTCCAGTTCGACGACGGCGCCGGCGAGCATGTCCACGAAGCGGAGTCGGCCGGTGGCCTCCCACCAGCAGGGGCCCTCGGCGTGGTAGGCGATGGTGTCGGTGATGCGCTGGGCTCGCATGGGTCAAGGGTATGCGCGTGCGGGCGGGTGCGTGGCGGTCACGGCGCCCGAACTCCCACGCGTTGAGCCTCCGCGTCCCTAGGCTGCGGCGGACCGCGGCACGGGGGCGCCCACTGACTGCGCCGAGGCGCCCGTCCGCCGGTTGGACTGCGGCGCCGTCGGCGCGCGGAGGGACCTACCGTGAAGGCGGATACCCACCCCGCCTCCCGCATTCCGAGGATCCCATGACCCCCTCTGCCAAAGACGCCAGCACGCGGCCCGCGCCGCCCACCACCGATCAGCTCGGCCTCCGCCGAGGAGGTGGAAACGAGGCCGACCGTGCCGACGCCCAGCGCGGCGCCGCCGAGCACACCGAGGCCCGGCGCACCGGCGTCGAGGATGCGCGTCAGGAACGCAGTGCCCGCATCGCGGTCACCGTCTTCCCCCTGATCATGTTCGCGGCCTTCCTGGCGGCCTTCTTCTCCCCCAGCACCTTCGTGCCCCTGTCCAACTACATGACGCCGCTGCTGGCCGTGACCATGCTGGGTATGGGCATGACCCTTTCGGTGCCGGACTTCACCCTGATCGCGCGGCGGCCGGTGCCGGTGGTGGTCGGCGTGCTCTCGCAGTTCTCGGTGATGCCGCTGGTCGGCTGGACGGTCGCGCACGTAGTCCCGCTGCCGGACGAGCTGAAGGTTGGCATCATCCTCATCGGCTGCGTGCCCGGCGGTACGACGTCCAATGTGTGCAGCTTCCTGGCCAAGGGCAACACCGCCCTGAGCGTGTCAATGACCGCGCTGTCCACCATGCTCGCCCCCGTGGTCACCCCGCTGCTCACGCTGTGGCTGGCGGGTACCTATATGGAGGTGCCCGCGGGGTCGATGGCGCTGTCCATTGTGCAGATCGTGCTGCTGCCAGTGGGGGCGGGGCTGCTGCTCAACATGTTCGCCCACCGGCAGGTGGCGCGGGTTCAGCCGATCATGCCCTGGGTGTCGGTGATTGCCATCGCCGGGGTGGTGGCCGCAGTGGTCTCGCGCAGCCAGGCACTGATCGCCACCGCCGGGATGCTGATGTTCGTGGCGATCGCCGTCGAGAACGCCATCGGCTACGGCCTGGGTTATGCGGTGGCACGCCTCATTGGGGTATCCCGGCGCGACCGGCGCACCATCTCCATTGAGACCGGCCTGCAGAACGCCGGACTCGGCTCCACCCTGGCCGCCGCCTACCTCGGCGCCGCGGTGGCGGCGCCGTGCGCGGTGGCGACTTTCTGGCACACGATCACCGGCTCGGTGCTCGCCATGTACTGGCGCCTGCGCGGCTTCCCCGAGGGTGAGGACCCGCTGGCCACGATCCGCCAATTGCGCGAGCGCGCCGACGTTGACGACTAGCCTCCCGGCGCTGCTCCGGTCGAGGCAGGGCCGTCTCTTCCACGGTTTATCGGCTCTTCCAGTTTGCGGGTGTGGTGTTCAGGGGCGGTCCGCGATGTGGTGGTCACGTTCGGGACGGCAAGGTCGTGACCGGGCCGGTGGGGTCCGGCCGTGTTGGCGGGGGGCGTGACCGGGCCGGCGGGGCGTGACCGGGACGGCCTGCTAAAGACAACCACGTACGGACCACGCCCACGGCACCGTGCGGGCCACGCAGCACTGCGAGGGGGCGCGGCCTGGGTCAAGTCTCTTGGTGTGGTGTAAATGTTCTAGGCGGTGATGGCCATGATGGGGTGGGTGGTTTCGGCTTGTTCGTGGAGGATCCGTGTGAGGTGGCGCAGGGAGGTCTCCGACAGGTAGCGGCGTTCGCCGTACTGCCATTCCTCGTGCTGCTCCTGTAGGACGGCACCGACCAGTCTGGTGACGGAGTCTCGGTCGGGGAAGACCTGGACCACATCCGCGCGGCGCCCGGTCTCACGGTTGAGACGCTCAATGGGGTTGTTGGACCAGATCTTGGGCCAGTGCTCCCTGGGGAAGGCGGCGAACGCGGTCAGGTCCGGCTCGGCCTCGGCCAGCATGTCGGCTATCTCAGGGAACGAGGAACGCAGAGAGGCTGTGACCTGCTTGTAAGTGTCCTTCACGGCCTCGCCAGTGGTCTGAGCGAAGATCGTCGTAATCAGGGCGTTTACGGGCTTGGAGCGGGCCGAGCCGAGCTTGGAGGCCGATGTTGCGGGCGAAGTGCACTCGGCACCGCTGCCACGAGGCGCCCGGCAGGATCGCCTTGACCGCGTTCTTGATGCCCCAGTGGGCATCGCTGGTTACCAGCACCACCCCCTGTGGGTCCTCCTGGGTAGGCACTTTCAGCCCCCGCTCGCGCAAGGACCGCAGAAAAGCGGTCCAAAAGTCCGTGGTCTCCGCGTCCCCGACGCCCCGTGCCCAGGATCTCCCTCCTGCCCTGGGCCGAGACCCCGGTGGCCACTACCAGGGCCTGGGAGACGACCCGGTGGCCCAGCCTTACGTCCACGTAGGTGGCGTCAACGAACAGGTAGGGGAACCAGGTGTGATCCAACGGTCGGGACAGGAACTCGTGCACGCCCTCGTCTATGTCCTTGCAGACCCGCGAGACGGTCGCCCTGCCAGATCCCGGACTCGTTGCCCAGGGCCTTAACCAGGTCATCGACCTTCCGGGTGGACACACCCTCGATCCAGGCCTGGCAGATCACTGCGTACAGGGCCTTGTCCACCCGCTTACGCGGGGACAGCAGGGACGGGAAGAACGAGCCCTGCCTCAGTTTGGGGATGGCCAGGTCAACCTCCCCGGCGGTGGTCGCCAGCCTTCTGGGACGGGTGCCGTTACGACGGTTGGTGCGCCTCTCGGTGCGCTCGTACCTGTCGGCACCGATCACCGCGGAGGCTTCGGCGTCCACGAGGTCCTGCAGGCCGGCCTGAAGCAGCCGGCGGAAGACATCATTGTGGGCCAGGTCGGGGTCCGCAAGGACTTCCGCGATCAGTGTGGACACGGCAGACTTGTTCTCGGGCATCGTGGGTGAACCTTCCTGGTGAATCTTGGTCGAGAATCTGGGCTCCCACGATGCCCCCTACCACAGGGAACCCCTCGCGGGAATTGCCACCACACTACGAGACCCACCCGCGGCCTGGGGCGGTTCACCCGTGCGTCCCGGGGTGAGGGTTCGGCGCTTCCCGCGACGGTTCGGCACTTCGCATGACGGTTCGTACCTTTGCACCGACGCTTCGTACCTTTCGGTGACGCGACGTACCCCTACCGTACGAACCGTCACCACAGGGTACGAATCGTCGACCAGAACATACGAACCGTCGCGAGAATGTACGAACCGTCGGCCGGAACAGACGGACCGACCTGCCTCGGAACATTACCAACCACCGCGCCAGCACAGCCCCGAAGGCCAACCGTCTGCACCCGCACGCCACAAGCGCCGTTGTCAGCACGCCACAAACGCCGGTCCCCGCAGGCCAACTCACCCGGACGCGCACCTGCCACCACCGGATGAACCACCACTCCCACGAACCAGAAGATCCGGACAAATGAGTCGTTCGGGGCCGTAAGGGCTGGGGAGGTAGTGCGGGGCCTTGGCGAAGTGCCCGACGTGTCCGGCAGGGTCGGGCCCCCGGTTGGCGGTTGCAGGCGACGTGCCGCACGACCGTGGCGGGAGACTCGACGACCTTCGTGACGTTTTACGACCTTGGGGTACGTTTCACGACCCCGGGGTGGTCGTGAAACGTACCCCAAGGTCGTATTTCGTATTGCGTGGGTCGGGCCCATGCACATCTTGGATGTCCATCCCATGCTCTCAAGCACGTCGGCCCGTCATTCGCCAGTCGTCAGCACATGGGCAGCACATCGCATCATTGGGCTCCGGCATCGAAAGCGACTGGTGAGCATCGACGACACAGACCCAAGACCAACAGGCCCGCAAGGGTGCGAGGTGCTTCCTGACGAAGCGCAGTGGCCCGCCATCGCCACGGAAATCCACCGGGCAACGGCCGGCGGTGTCCGGATCGATGACAAACGGCGCCAACGACGCCGGCAGCCACGAACGAATCGTTGGAACCATGCCAGGCTCGGACCGAAGTCCGCTGGTGCGCGCGGCGTTTGTCATCAATTTTGACACCGCACACCACAGCGGCCACCCGCAAATAGTCCTAACGCACCTGGAGGTACGAGGTGCTTCCTGACGGAGCCCCATGCGAATCATCCCGACCATGAACAAGGTGTCTTAATGCACCTTGAGGTGCGAGGTGCTTCCTGACAAGATCCTCGATTTCGAAGCGCCCGCCGCAGAGTCGTCTTAATGCACCTTGAGGTGCGAGGTGCTTCCTGACCCCTACCCCTGGAAACCGCGCCATACCGCCACTTCCAGGCCCGGGATCGCCACCGGCTCCGCAAGCACCCCACGGAACCGACTGGCACCAGGCCAAAACTACCACCTTTCGTTGAAAACAAGCCAAGCGCCACCGACACCCCTCAGACCCCCTCCAGCCACCAACTTTCAACGAAGTCATGCAGAAAAGTCAGGGTCAAAATGCACCTATCTTTGTACCGTAGACCGAATTGTAACCTCCCGGCAGGCGCCACACCAACCCCACACACCCCAACTGCATCACACGCAACACTCGCAACCACCGCTCTCGTCACCTCCAGGCGTCCCCGCCGCACCGACACTACCGCCGCAAACGACCGCGAGCACCCACCACCCCGCCGCGCCTTTACTACGCCACTTCGCCGTTAACAACGCTAGTTAACGGCCTGCTGAATACCTCAGAGGCCTTCAGCAAACGGCTAAGTGGCGTAGCAAACGGTGAACCGACGTAGTAAACGGTGAACCGGCGTAGCAGACCGCGAACCGGCGTAGTTAACACACCCGGCTTAGGCCACTGACACCTCTCCCGGTCATGTGAGCGCCTAGCGACTCGCGCGTCACGGCATGCAGGAGACGCAGCCCTCCACCTCGGTGCCGACGAGTAGCCCCGCCACGAAACTGGCATCTGCGCCGGTTGGCGCTTACGAAGTAAGCCACGCACCGCTCAGGGCAGTAGCTCTGCGAAGTGGACCCGGCAGCCTTCCGGACGGTGGGCGAGCCGGGTTTCGCGTACCGGATTCGCCCGATAGCCGCCTTCACGTCCGAATCGCCACCACCGGAGCGCTCTCAACTCAACGGCCTCATTCGGGCACAGCCTTACAGCATGCAGGAGACACAGCCCTCCACCTCGGTGCCGGTCAGCGCCGCCTGGCGCAGGCGAATGTAGTACAGCGACTTGATGCCCTTGCGCCAGGCGTAGATCTGCGCCCGGTTGACGTCGCGGGTGGTGGCGGTGTCCGGGAAGAACAGCGTCAGGCTCAGCCCCTGGTCCACGTGCTGGGTGGCGGCGGCGTAGGTGTCGATGATCTTCTCGGGCCCGATCTCGTAGGCGTCCTCGTAGAACTCGAGGTTGTCATTGGTCATGTAGGGCGCCGGGTAGTAGACGCGCCCGATCTTGCCCTCCTTGCGGATCTCGATCTTGGCGACGATCGGGTGAATCGAGGAGGTGGAGTGGTTGATGTAGGAGATCGACCCCGTGGGCGGCACCGCCTGGAGGTTGCGGTTGTAGATGCCGTCCCGCTTGATCTTCTCCGCCAGCTCCGCCCAGTCCGCGCGCGTGGGCACGTGCACCGACGACGCGGCGAAGACCTCCCGAACCCGCTCGGTGACCGGGACGAAGTCCTGGGTCAGGTACTTGTCGAAGAACTCGCCGGAGGCGTACTTGGAGTCCTCGAATCCGACGAAGGTCTCTCCCCGCTCCACGGCCAGCTCATGCGAGGCGGTCAGCGCCGCGAACAGCACGGAGGCGAAGTAGACGTTGGTGAAGTCCAGCCCCTCCTCCGACCCGTAGTGGATGCGCTCGCGCGCCAGGAAGCCGTGCAGGTTCATCTGCCCCAGGCCGATCGCGTGGGACTCGCGGTTGCCGCGGTTGATCGACGGCACGGACTCCAGCTCCGTCTGGTCGGAGACCGCGGTCAGCCCGCGCACGGCCGTGCGGATGGTGCGGGCGAAGTCCGGGGAGTCCATGGTCTTGGCGATGTTCAGGGAGCCCAGGTTGCAGGAGATGTCCTTGCCGACGTGCGCGTAGGACAGGTCCTCATTGAGCACGCTGGGCTCGGACACCTGCAGGATCTCCGAGCACAGGTTGGACATGACCACCTTGCCCTTGATCGGGTTGGCCCGGTTGACCGTGTCCTCGAACATGACGTAGGGGTAGCCGGACTCGAACTGGATCTCGGCCAGCGTCTGGAAGAACTGGCGGGCGTTGATCTTGTCCTTGCGGATGCGCTCGTCGGCCACCAGCTCGCGGTACTTCTCGGTGAGGTTGATGTCCGCGAAGGGCATCCCGTAGACGCGCTCGACGTCGTAGGGGCTGAACAGGTACATGTCCTCGTTCGCACGGGCCAGCTCGAAGGTGATGTCCGGGATGACGACGCCGAGCGAGAGGGTCTTGATACGGATCTTCTCATCCGCGTTCTCCCGCTTGGTGTCCAGGAACCGCAGGATGTCCGGGTGGTGGGCGTGCAGGTAGACGGCGCCGGCGCCCTGGCGCGCACCCAGCTGGTTGGCGTAGGAGAAGGAGTCCTCCAGCAGCTTCATCACCGGGATGACGCCGCTGGACTGGTTCTCGATGCGCTTGATGGGGGCGCCCATCTCCCGCAGGTTGCTCAGCAACAGAGCCACGCCGCCGCCCCGCTTGGACAGCTGCAGGGCGGAGTTGATGCCGCGGGAGATCGACTCCATGTTGTCCTCGATGCGCACCAGGAAGCAGGAGACGGGCTCGCCGCGCTGGGCCTTGCCCTCGTTGAGGAAGGTGGGGGTGGCCGGCTGGAAGCGGCCCGACATCATCTCACCGATCAGGTCCAGCGCCAGCGACTCATCGCCGTCGCCCAGAGCCAGGGCGACCATGGTGACGCGGTCCTCGAAGCGCTCCAGGTAGCGCTTGCCGTCGAAGGTCTTGAGCGTGTAGGAGGTGTAGTACTTGAAGGCGCCCAGGAAGGTCTCGAAGCGGTAGTCGTAGGCGTAGGCGGCCTTGAAGGCGGACTTGACGAACTCGGGGCGGTAGCGGTCCAGCACCTGCTGCTCGTAGTAGCCCTCCCGCACCAGGTAGTCCAGCTTCTCCTCCAGCGACGGGAAGGTGACGGTGTTGTCGTTGACGTGCTGGAGGAAGTACTGGCGCGTGGCCTCACGGTCGGCGTCGAACTGGATCATGCCGTTCGCGTCGTACAGGTTCAGCTTGGCGTTCAGGGCGTGGTAGTCGAGGTCCGGGGAGACCGTGGTCTTCGGTGCGGTGCTCGCCGGGGCCGTCAGCGTTTCTGCCAAAACTTGTCCAATCCTTCTTTGACGCGTTCGACGTCGGTAGGGGTGCCGAGCAGCTCGTACCGGTAGAGGAAGGGGACGTTGAGCTTGCTGGCGATGATGTCGCCGGCGATGCCGTAGGCCTCGCCGAAGTTGGTGTTGCCCGAGGCGATGACGCCGCGGCACAGCGACCGGTTGTGCGGGTCGTTGAGGAACTTGATGACCTGCTTGGGCACGGCGCCCTTGATGGCGCCACCACCGTAGGTGGGGACGACGAGGATGTAGTCCTCGTCAACGCTCAGCGGCTCATCCCCGGGCGCAGCGGAATGCGTGCGCTGGGGTAGCCGAGCCGCTCAACAAAGCGACTGGTGTTCTCCGAGGTAGAGGAGAAGTAGACGAGCAGGGGCGGTCACTCACGAACGCCTGGCCCCACTCAGATGGCGGCGGCCTCGACGGCGGCGGCCAGGGCCTTGATCTTGTCCGGGCGGAAGCCAGACCAGTGCTCGCCGCCAGCCATGACCACGGGAGCCTGCGCGTAGCCGAGGGAGCGGACCTGCTCCAGGGCCTCGGCGTCGAGAGTGATGTCAACCGTCTCGTAGGACAGGCCGGCCTTGTCCAGGGCGCGGTAGGTCGCGGAGCACTGGACGCAGTTGGGCTTGGAGTAGACGGTGATGGCCATGTCGGTCACTTCCTGGCAGCGAGTAGTTGGAGCGGTTGGTTGATGGTTCGGGTGCGCGTGCACTCCGGCGGCCCCAGCGGACGGGAACCTACCCGGTTGTAATCACACCCATGTAGTTCTCGGGAGGGCAAGCGCCCCTGCTGCTCAAAACACTACCCCTGGGGGTCGAGGAGCGCCACCACCCCAAGATGATGTGTCTGACGTGTTGTTGTGCATAGACCCTCCGGAGCTGTGGACAGCGCGCCTGACGCTGTGGATGCGGTTGTGGAGCGGGCACAGCCGCCCCGCCCGCCGCCCCGGCGCCACGGCGGCAACGCGACGCCGGATCGGCTAGTTCATGGTCTCGCGGGGTCTGACACGAATTCGCCCCCTTGGCCCGAGTTACCCACAGGCACCCCTGCGTCACACCGCGCCCTCAGTCCCCAGCCTGGGGACTGGCCGGAGAAAAAATCTCGCGGACCGCACCCGCGCCCGGCGTGTCGCGACTGCCTGCCCGCCGCGCCGACGCCGCTCATCACCCCAGTCCATTCCGTCTCCCCCACAACTTCCCCTCAACCGTGCTACGTTCCCATGAGCCGCCTCACACAGGCCGACCGCACGGCAGCGAGCCCACCAAGGAGAGGACCGCGAGACGACCATGGACGCAACCGAGCGCCGGCAGGCGATCCTGGCCCGCCTCAAGGACGCCACCAACCCGCTGGCCGCAGCCTGGCTGGGCGAGCAACTGGGCGTCTCCCGGCAGATCGTCGTCGGCGACGTCGCCCTGCTGCGCGCCGCCGGCCACGCCATCCGCGCCACCAACCGCGGCTACGTCCTGGCCCGCCCCAGCTCCCGCCCGCGCCGCGTCTTCCACGTCCAGCACGGACGCGACCAGGTGGCCGCCGAGCTCGCCGCGATCATCGACGCCGGCGGCACCGCGCTGGACACGATCATCGAGCACCGCCTGTACGGCCAGATCACCGTGGACCTGCTCATACACAACCACGCCGAGCTGGATCTCTTCCTCGAGCGCATGGCCGAGTCCTCCACCCTGTCCGAGCTGACCAACGGCTGGCACGCGCACACCATCGAGGCCGACACCGAGGCACAGCTGGACACCATCGAGTCGCGCCTGAGCGAACTCGGCATTCTGCGCTGATCCCCCGGCTGACTCCGCAGGGCGAATGTCCGAATCCGGCATAAACGCGTCGGCGCCCCCTTGTTCGACGGCGGCGATTCGTTGAGATCGTGCGGTTTCACGAGGTAAGACACGGTAGCCCCGGGACGTTTGTGCCGTTTTCGGACAGTTTTCCGCCCCGCTGGCCCAGCCGCACGCCCTAGCCACGCGCACGGGAGAGGCGGCTCACGCAACTTGTGTCATGACACCTGACGGCTCTCGGCTATCCTTTGAGTGTCTTGACACCTAGCGCGGACGCGCGCTCCCACGCCGTCCCGCCATCCAGGGGAGGCCCCATGTCCGCATCCTCCAAGCCCATCCCCGCCAGCAAGTCCGCCGCCACCAGCAACAACACCGCCACGGGCAAGGCCGCCACGGCCCCCTACTCAGCTGCCGCCGCCGAGGGGCACGGCCCGCTGGACTGGCTGCGCGCCTTCGGCAACCGCTTCTTCATCGAGGGCCTGACCGGCATGGCGCACGGCCTGTTCGCCACCCTGATCATCGGCACGATCCTCACCCAGATCGGAGCCTTCATCCCCGGGACGGTCGGCGGCCTCATCGTGCTGATGGGGCGAGTGGCCTCCTCAATCACCGGCGCCGGCATCGGCCTGGGCACGGCCCGCCGCCTGGGGGCCGACGCCTTCGTCACCATCTCCGCGGCCGCCGTCGGGCAGGTCGGCGCCCAGGCGTCCGGCCTGCTGTCCGGCAGCGCCATCCTGACCGACGACGTCAGCACCGCCCTGCTGCTGCGCGGCCCGGGTGAGCCACTGGGCGCCTTCGTGGCGGCGTGCGTGGCCATCGAGGTCGGCCGCCTGGTCTCCGGCAGGACGCCGGTGGACATCCTGGTGACGCCGTTGACCACCGTCGTCGTGGGCGGCGGCGTCGGGCTGCTGGTAGGCCCGCCCATCTCCTCCGCCATGACGGCGCTGGGGCAGCTGGTCAACTGGGGCACCGAGCGGCAGCCGCTGCTGATGGGCGTGATCGTCGCCGTCATCATGGGGATGGTGCTGACCCTGCCGATCTCCTCGGCGGCCCTCGGCGTGATCCTGGGACTGTCCGGCATCGCCGCCGGGGCAGCGACGATCGGCTGCACCACCCAGATGGTGGGCTTCGCCGTCGCCTCTTTCCGGGAGAACCGCTGGTCCGGGCTGCTGGCGCAGGGCCTGGGCACCTCCATGCTGCAGATGCCGAACATCCTGCGCCGACCACTTATCTGGGTGCCGCCCACGCTGGCGTCGGCGCTGCTCGGGCCGGTGGCGACCGCCTTGTTGCACCTGGAGTCCAACGCCGTCGGCTCGGGGATGGGCTCGGCCGGGCTGGTCGGTCAGATCATGACCTGGCAGACCATGAGCAGCGCCATGCCCACAGGACAGCTGCTGGCCACGATCGTGCTGTTCCAGTTCGTGGCCCCGGCGGTGCTCACCCTGGCCATCAGCGAGTTCATGCGCGCCCGCGGCTGGATCCGCCCCGGCGATATGGCGCTGGCCGCAGCCTGAGTTCTCCACTACCCCGTCACCCTGCGACGCGCTCGCCGTCGGCAATGCATGCAACCCCACATACGACTATGAGCACATCCGTGCCATACTCGTAATCGAAACGCGATTGTCATTCGGTGGCGGCCCCCGCGTCACCCGAAACAGCCCTGACCCGGGTGAAGGAGGTAGAACTTGACCTCACAGGCCTCACAGACTCCATACGCGGCAATGCCGCCACTCCCTGTCGGCTGCCGACCGGCACCGCGGCAGGTGGTTGCGGAGAGTATTGCGATTGACCTTGCCATCGTGCTGCTACCCCTGGCTGTCGGCCTAGTTGTGCCGGGGCCGGCACTGCTCAGGCTTGCGCTCGTACTGGGGGCGCTCGGCCTGCTCCTGGCACAGCTCGTGAGCCACTGCCTGTACGGCAGAGCTGTCGGCGGCCGCCTGCTGGGACTGCGCACCGTCGACGCCGACGCCGGGCTCCCCACCGGGACGGCGCGTTCCCTGCTGCCACTTGCGCGCCTAGGCGCAGCGGCCGGCGCCGCTGTGCTGGACGTCCGGCAGGGCCCGGATCCGTCGCGCGGGACCCTGGACGACCTTGACGCGTCGGCCGCCCGAGCCCTGGAGGCGAGTGCGGCGTCTGCGCCCCCGCAGCCTCCGGCCGAGCCGCAGCGGATCACGGCTCCCCCGGCATCTCCCATGATCACGCCGACGCCCGCCGAGCCGCAGCGGATCGCAGCTCCCCCGGCATCTCCCATGATCACGCCGACGCCGGCCGAGCCAGCCACGACCGCACCTTCACCCGCCAAGACACCGCCTGCGCTGCGCGCAGTGCCGGCGCAAGCAACCCAGCCGACATCCATGCCGCTGCCGCCCGCTGTGCCACCGCAGCCGGCACCTCCACCCCCACCGCCTCCCGAGCCCGCTCAGCAACCGGTCACCGAGCCCCTGCCGCAGGCACCCGCCCCACCCCGCGTCACCCGTAAGGCGCTCAGGGCCAAGGAGAGGGAGCGGGAGCGTGCGCGCGCCCGGCAAGACCTGGGCTTCACGGACCCCGACTCCGAAACCCCCTCAAGGATGGTCGGATGAACCCGGCACCAGCCCCAACCGCATGCGGCGCGGTGACGCCGCCCAGCCGACCCAGTCAGGTGGACAACGCCCATGCCGCGTGAGAACGAGCAGGCGGTCCTCGACTCCGCGCGCGTGCACCATGCGCGCCTGCGCGACGCCCTGGAACGTGGCCGCACGCCGGGGAGGAGCCGGGCTCAGGCGCCCCGGCTGATCGCGTCACTCGTGGTCGCTGCCCTTGCGTGCAGTGGCTGCGTGGGCTACGCCTACGTCTCCACGCACCTGGACTCGATCCGCAGTACCCCGGGCGGAAGCACAAGTACCCCCACGGACAGCGCCACCGTGGCGCCCGCACCTCCCCAGCCGACGGATGCAGCGGCACAGGCATCCCAGGAAGCAGAGCAATGATCCCCTACACCCGCATTACCCTTGTGGCAGACCGGTCGCGGGCCGAGCTGGTTGTGCCCTCCACCGAGCCGGTCGGCACTCAGATGCCGACGCTGCTGTCCCTCCTGGGCGACCAGTCCAGCCACTCCGGCACCCCGCTGGCGCTGCGCCTTGTGCGCGCCGACGGCCGCCTGGTGGACCCCGAGCTGGACCTGGCCGCCCAGGAAGTGCTCGACGGCGAGGTCTTGCGCGTTGTGGCCGACGACGAGATTCCGCCACCCGCGCGCGTGTCCGACCTGAGCGAGGCCATGGCAGATCTCACCGAGGCGCATCCCGGTAGGTGGCGGCGCACGGACCGTCCGCTCGGGGTCGGCATCCTCATCGGCGTTCTAACCGCGCTCGCCACCTGGCCCGAGCTCCAAGCACTCACGCCGACGGCGCACACCTGGGTGGCGCTTGTGAGCCTGCTTTTGCTCTCCGCCGTAGTCGTGCTCCGGCGTGGCGGTACCGGCCCGTCGGGCGCCGACGTCCTGGGCGCCTGCCTGCTGCTGGGGCTGCTGGCGGCGCAGAGCCTCACCCTGGCGAGGATCGGAACCGAATCCGGGGTGCTCGCAGCCCTGGCCCTGGTCCTGTTGGTGACGGCCGCCCTGGGACTGGCGCTCGACCGCCCCGGTTGGATCGCGGGAGCCGCCATCGGGCTCGGCGCCGAGGGCGTCTGGATGCTTGTGGCCGCCCTGAGCCCCACCACGAAGCTGGCCCACGGCGTCCTGGCGGTGCTCGCGCTGGTACTGGCAGGCTGCCTGCCGTGGGTCGCGCTGCTGGTCTCCGGTGCGGCCCGGCTGGATGACACGGCCTTGACCGGGGTGCTGCCACCACGCGATCGTGCCCGGCGCAGCCTGTCCGCCGCCCACGACTCGCTGCTGGTCTCCTGCCTGGTGGCAGCAGCCGCGCTGGCATGGGCGACGGCGAGCCTGGCGCGGCAGGAGGATCCGTGGGCTCACTGGCTGGCCGTGGCCGTGGTGGTTGCCGCAGCTCTGCGCTCACGCGCCTTCCCGCTGCGGGCAGAGGTCATTGCGCTGTGGCTGGCCTGCCTGCCGGCGCCGCTGATACTGGCCTCCCCGCTGCCGTGGCCGCAGCGTGGCGCGCTGCTGGCCGTCGTCGTCCTGGTGCTGGCGGCAGCCGCCCTCTACCAGAGCGCCGATCAGACCCGCGTGCGCCTGCGCCGCCTGGGTGACATGCTGGAGGCGGCGGCCACCATCGCCACGGTGCCGCTGCTTTGCGGCCTCGACGGGCTCTTCACCCACCTCCTGGGGCTGTTCTCATGACCGCGCCGGAGTTGCGGAGCGCGCTAAAGCGCCGCGCAGACGCCGCCCTTATGGACCGCCTGCGCCGCCCACTTGACCTGTGCGCCCTGGTGCTGACCGGGGCGCCTGCGTGGCGCCGCGCCGCTGCGCAGACACATCGGGACCTGACGCAGCCGCTGCCGCTGACCTGCCGTATTGCCGTGGTGCCGTTGGTGCCTGCATGTGGGGCCACCACCGTGGCCCTGCAGCTGACCGGGGCGCTGACCCGCGCCAGGCGGGCGCCGGCGCTGCTGCTGTCCGCATCGCCAGGCCCTGACTCCGCCGCCGACCAGCTGCCCTTCTCCCGCTCCTGGCCCCTGGCGGATCCTGTGCCCGCCGCGGTGCCTCCAGCGGAGAGCGGGCCGGTGCTACGCGGCGCGGCTGGCTGCGGGCCGGATGGCCTGACTTCCTGCCTGCGGGCCACGTCGGCGGACATGGCACCGCTACAGGCGTGGCATAGGGCACGGCGCGAGCTGGGGCACTTCTTCGATACCTGCCTGACCGAGTTCGGTCTCCTGTCCCCCGCCGCGCTGGCGGAGATTGCCCAGCTTCACCACGCGATTGTGCTGGTGTCCCCGGCACGGCGCCGCGAGGTCGAGCGCAGCCGCATACTCGTAGGGAGGCTCAACAAGGTGCTCAACGATGCCCTGCCCAACCGCCCGGCCGGTGTGATGAGCACTGAGGCCGACGCCGCTGACGGTCTACCCGGCACGGCCCCCGCTGCCCCGGCCTGGAGCGCCGGTCTCCCGTCGTGCTGCACGCAGTAGTCGCCACCTCCCCCGGGCACCCGCTCATCCCACGCCTGCACCCCGACGAGGTGCTAGTCCCGTATGACACCGCGCTGGGGCGTCCCGGTCCCACTCCCCTGCGGCGTCCTACCAGCTTCGCCTTCTCCTCACTGGCCGCGCGCGCAGTGGATGCGGCTGCCCGGTCTGCGCAAGGCACTGCACGAACCGCTGCGGGAGGTGAGGCATGATCCGCACCGTCCACCGCCCCGGGCGCCTGCACCGCCCGCTGGAGCTGCCCGAGCCGATGGTGCTGCCCGCGCCCCCGCAGCTGTCCGATACCGGCGCGGGTCAGGGGTTCCCGTTCCAGATGATGCTGCCCCTGGCCGGGGCCGGCTCATCCATGCTGATGATGACGCTGCTGCGGTCCAACCTGATCTTCGCGATCCTCGGCTCGGTGGTGATGCTCGTGACCATGATCGGCATGCTGGCTGCCACCTTGTCCCGCCGTAACGGGCAGGCCCGCCAACGCCGTGAGCACCGCGAGCGCTACCTCGACTCGCTCGCGGACGCCGCGGGCGTCCTGGAGGCCGCCGCCGGTCAGCTGCGCAAGCACGCCTACCAGGCCCACCCCGCCCCGCAGGCGCTGGCCTCCTGGGCGATCTCCCCCGACCGGCGCTGGGAGCGACGTCGCACCGATAGTGACTTCCTGCGGCTGCGGCTGGGTACCGCCGACCTGCCTCATCCGCTCGCAGCCATGCCCCGCTCTGACGCCGTGGCCCAGGCTGATCCCCTGCTGGTGCGGGAGGCGCAGACCTTGGTGGACAGCTACGCGGTGCAGTACGCGATGCCCGCCACCGTTGATCTTGACGCGGCCGGCGAGGTGTCACTGATCGGTCCCCGGGAGGTCACCCGCGCCCTGGCCCGCACCCTGCTGGTGCAGGCGGCGGTGCATCACGCCCCGGAGGACCTGCACATCGCGCTCGCCTATGACAAGTCCGTGGCGCGGGTGTGGGAGGGCGTGGCCCGGCTCCCCCACCTGCGCATTCATGGTGCCTTCGACGGTCCGGTGGCGATGCGTCGAGTGGGGGCGGACCAGCAGGACCTGGAGCGGGTGCTGCGGCCCGAGATCGCCGCCGCCGCGAAGGCCGCTGCGCAGGTGGCGCGAATCGGGACGGGCGGCGCGCAGCGGCGTCGGACCCGGCTGCTCGCCGTCGTCGACGCCGAGGGGCCGGCCCAGTCCCTGGCGATCCCCGACGCCTCCCTGCGGGCGCAGGACGTGGGGGCGACCGTCCTTCACCTGGTCACCGACCGTCTGGATGAGCCCTCCGACCCGTCGCTGCGGCTGACGGTGCGTGAGGACGGCACGGTGCTGGTGGAGGACCTGCGGCCGGTCACTGACGCCTCAGGCAGGATCGATAATGACGCCGCCCCGATCCCGCCCACCGTGGTGACCCCCGACGAGTTGGGCCCGGCGGCCGCTGAGGGCGTGTGCCGGGCGCTGGCGCCGCTGTCGCTGGGGGCGGCCGCCGAGCGGGAAGTGGAAGACACCTCCGCCACCTCGCTGGCTGACCTGCTGGGAGTGGACGATCCCAGGCGCATTGATGTGCCCGCGGCCTGGCGGCCCCGCTCGGCCCGTGACTTCCTGCGGGTGCCGCTGGGAACCGATGACAACCATGAACTGGTGCTGCTGGACCTGAAGGAGTCGGCCCAGCTGGGGGTCGGGCCGCACGGGCTGTGCGTGGGCGCGACCGGTTCTGGCAAGTCCGAGCTGCTGCGCACCCTGGTGACTGCGCTCGCCGTCGGCCACGGCCCGGAGGACCTGTCGATGATCTTGGTTGACTACAAGGGTGGCGCCGCCTTCGCGCCCTTCGCCTCCCTGCCGCACGTGGTGGGGCTGATGGATAACCTGGCCGACGACGCCGGGCTCATCGAGCGGGCGCGCGCCTCGATCGCCGGTGAGGTGGTGCGTCGGCAGAAGCAGCTGCGGGATGCTGGCTCCTCCCCCGATATCGCCCACTATCGGCGGCTGCGCGAGGAGCATCCGGAGATGGCGCCCATGCCGCACCTGTTCGTCATCATCGACGAGTTCGGGGAGCTGCTGACGGCGAATCCTGACTTCGTGGACCTGCTGCTGACGATTGGGCGCATCGGCCGGTCCATAGGCGTGCATCTGCTGCTGTCAAGCCAGCGTATTGAGGGCGGCAAGCTGCGGGGTCTGGACACCTACCTGTCCTACCGGATCTGCCTACGTACCTTCACCGAGGGGGAGTCCTCCACGGTGATTGGGGTGCCGGATGCATTCCACCTGCCCGCCTCCCCCGGGTACGGGTACTTGAAGGTGGACACTAGCGTGTTCACGCGCTTCCGGGCCGGCTACGTCTCCGGCCCGGTGGAGGAGGTGGAGGCCGAGCCCGCCCCTGCCGACCGTGAGGAGCAGGTGCCGCTGCTGCTGCCGGTGTACAACGGCCTGGAGGCCGAGGAGCCGACGGCGGCGCAGGCCGTCGTCCCGGAGGGGCACACCACACGGCAGACGGTGGTGGATGCCGTGGTGGCTCAGCTGAGCCGGACCGCTGAGCCCATGGCGCCGGTATGGCTGCAGCCGCTGCCTGCCCGTCTGCCGCTGACGAGCGTGCTTGGCGGACCTTTGCGGCGCGACGCCGTCGGGTTGCGGGCGCCCGCCCCTCTAGGTCCCGGACCCAGGGTGCCGGTGGGGCTGGTGGATGATCCCGCCCGCCAGCGCCAGCAGCCGTGGCTGGCGGACCTGACTGTGGGCGGCGGGCACGTGGCCGTGGTTGGGGCGCCGCAGAGCGGCCGCACCACGTTCCTGTGGACGCTCGCCACGGCGGCAGCACTGACCCATGCCCCGGATCGGCTCGCCTTCTACGGGGTGGATGCCACCGGAGGCGGGTTGTCGCGGCTGGCGGCGCTGCCGAATGTGGGCGGGGTGGCCACGCGCGGGGACCGGGAGCGCATGCGCCGCGTACTGGAGGAGGTGGTGGCGATGCTGGACCAGCGCGAGCGGGTTCTGGCCGCCCGTCACATCGACTCCCTGGAGGTGCTGCGCGCCCGGCACGCCGCGGGCGAGTTGCCCGAGCTGGCCAGCGCGGACGTGGTGCTGCTGGTGGACGGTCTGGGGCTGCTGCGCTCGGACTTCCCGGAGCTGGAGGACCCGCTGGATGAGGTGCTGCGGCGTGGCGGTGGTTTGGGGGTGCATGCGGTGATGACGCTGTCGCGCGGGAACGACCTGCGCATGTCGCAGCAGTCGCTGGTGGGCACCCGCCTGGAGCTGCGGCTGAACGATCCGGCGGATTCGCTGGTGGCGCGCAAGCTCTCGGCCACACTGCGGGCGGATACGCCGGGCCGGGTGCTGCGCACGGACAGGCTGTTCGCCCAGGTGGCGCTGCCGGTGGTCGAGGATGCCGACCTGTCGGACGGCGTCGGTGCGGCCCTGCAGGCGCTGGCGGAGCAGATCGGCGATGCGTGGTCGGGGCCGCTGCCGGCACCCGTGCGCATGCTGCCGGAGAGTATTGACCCGGCGGACTTGCCCGACGGTGAGCAGGAACCGGAGCTACTGCCGCTGGGACTGTTCCAGGACACGATGACGCCGATCAATTTGGACCTTGGAGGGCGTGACCCGCATCTACTGGTGTTGGGCGATCCGGGCTGCGGCAAGAGCACTGTGTTGCGCGGCGTGATCGAGTCGCTGGTGGAGCGGCACACGCCCGATGAGCTGGTGGTGGGCGTCTATGACGTGCGGCGGACGACGGCCGGGGCCTGCCCGGAGGCGTTCCTGGGTGGGCACGCGACGTCGACGGCGCTGGCCGGCGGGCTGTCGGCGTCGATCGCGCAGGAGCTGCAGCGCCGCTCCGATGCCCTGGCGGCGGGTGAGGCGGTGGAAGGGCCGCGGATCGTGCTGGTGGTGGACGACTATGACATCCTGTCCTCAGGCGGCAACGGGCCACTGGGGCCGGTCATCCCGTTCTTGTCCTCGGCGCGGGATCTGCGCCTGAATGTGGTGCTGGCCCGGCCGGTGGCCGGTGCCTCGCGGGCCTTGTACGACCAGCTGCTGCAGGCGCTGCGGGACACCGGGGCGACCGGCCTGATCATGGACGGTGACCGCGGCGAGGGCGCGCTTATCGGCGGTGTGCGGGCGGAGCATCTGCGGCCCGGGCGCGGCTGGTGGGTGCGTCGGGGACGCAAGCCGCGCCTGGTTCAGGTCGGCGACTTCACGCCGACCGGCGAGTGAGCTTCATGCCGACCCGAGGCCGGGGTGCCCGGCTACTTGATGAAGGGGATGCCGCGGAACGGCACGACCTTGCCGCGGCTCGCCCGGACGCCGAAGGCGATGCAGATGATCACGTGGATCAGGGAGATGAGCAGCCAGGCCAGAACCGGCAGCCCCCACGGTAGGAAGTCGTCTGAACCGTCATCAGGCATGAAGGCGAACAAGTACACAAGGAAGCTACCGAGGAACACGATGGTAGCCAGTAGATAGTTGATTCCCCAGCTCGCGGCGGCCGTGCCATTCGTCCGCACAGGTTCGGGATCCTTACGGCAGTTCAAGCCAACGGCGATCATAATGACCGACGTTATGATCGCTCCGACGCCGGGATAGAAGCCGAATACGAATAGCCCCATGAACCAAGCGATTGCGGCCGTTGGCCGGGGCCGCGCCTGCGGGTGGTACGGCCCGCCATAGGGCGGGGGCGGCACCTGCTGCGGTGTCCCGGGCGGGACCGGGTACGGCACCTGGTTCGCTGGGTATGGGCCGCCGGGTACGGGCTGAGCCTGTGTGGGCGGCACCGAGGCCCGCTGCTGGGGAAACTGTGGCGAGACGGGATAGTCAGGGTAGGGGCTGCTCACCGGCTCTGCTTCATCCATTCCGGGGTCGCTTTGGGGTCGCGGGGAAGAGCTGAAGCTCTTGGGCGACATCCTCGGGGGTGTAGGGCGGGTTGAGGACGGGTTCGTGGTCGTAGTCGAAGTCGGAGATCAGCTGGTAGTCCTGCTTGTTCATGGTGAACACGCCCCTGGTCCAGGCTCCGCCGCCGGGCCGGGCCATGGCGATGCGCACCTTGACGGCGGGCTCGACGACCTCCCGTGGCACGATGTTGTCCTCCCAACCGCCGCGGCGCATTAGCCCGGAGGAGCGCAGCGCACGGCTGCGCACGCCGGCGCGGGTGCCCACGGCCTGGACCTCGATGGACATCTCCTCCACGTGGGCGGAGCGCATCCAGCGTGCGCAGGCGTCAGACAGCGCCTCGACGGCCTGCATCTGTGCTTCGAAGGACCACTCGGTCATGAGTTCCTGCCTCTACTCTGCTCGGGTCAAACTGGCATCGGCGTTTACCAAAACGACACTACCGCGAACGAAGACGCACCGCATCCCAGAGCGGGGTCACATGCGTCACGATCGTCCGAAACGATTTCCAAGCTGCGTTCCAGCCGCTCCGGGCCGAGCTTGTGTCCGGGACCCGGACAAACGACTCCGGGACACCTAGACACCTGCCACCTGGCCCCTGCGCAGAAGTAGTTGAAATCACGCGGTTCTGCGGTTCTGCTGCCGCCGGCCGAGGCCGGCACCGCCGCTTGTCCCGAATCCGGACACCAAATCGGGTCCGCGGTCGCGTTGGCCCCCGTCACCTCCAACGAGACTTACCGTCCTAGGGTGGGTGGCCGTGGAGGCGTGTGCGCCTGGAGCCTGTCACAATCTATGACAAACACCGTCTACACCCACCGAAGCCAATCCGGCGTCCGCATGATTCCAACGTTTCCTCCCAGGAAGTCAACGCCCCCGAGCGTGTTTGTCATGGATTTGGACACACCAGGATTCCGCCGCCGCTTCAGCTCACTCGCCGCGCTCCTGCTCACGCTTACGACGACGCGCCTCACGACGACGAGCATTACGCGCCTTGCGCTTCTCATACGCCGCAGCACGCTCAGCCAGCCACTCCGGAATATACTCAGGATCACGCGGATAGATGTCCAGCTCAATCGCGTACTCACCCGCACCCGCAGGCACCGAACCAAAATCCGGCTCACGCATCCAATCACACTCCTGATGCAACACCCCATCAGACGCATCCATCCACAAGTGACACCACGTCCACGCCCCACGACCAGGAACAACCTGAGCGCGGCGAAGATCGCCCTGCGGCGAGCTTAACTCCCAAGGAATCCTCGCCGACTCTTTGGCACCGTCGCGAACAAGCCAAGCAACTTTGGATTGCGTGAGACCAATCCCGTTAGTCTCAATACTCGCATTGTTCGCGCCAGTCTCGTCGAGCCAAGCTCGGAACTCAAGTTCAACGCGCTTAAAGAGTTCATCCGGATCGACTTTCTTCATGCCCTCAACCTTTCTCTACGCCTAACTCACGTGGCTACGAATTAGCGTTTCCGAACTCCTTTGACTGCAACATCCCATTCCCATCGAGCCACTCAACCGCAAACTTCGTCGGTACTCTGTCTACCGGGTTCACGTCCCCCAGCCTGGTCACTGAGTCGGCGTTTGCGGGCGGTCCGTCGTACTCGATACGGATGTCGATGTTCCGGTAGTTGCCCGGGTTGTCAGCGATCCTCTGCTCCAACTCATAGAAGCTACCCGGATGATTACCGTTCACCGACTCTTTCATCGGCACCACGTTAATGTCCTCCGGCGGCGCACCGAACCGCTTACCACCAAGGTGACCACCCTGGAAGCCACCACCCAGACCATCACCATAATGGCCTATCCGCCGCTGCACCGCCCTCGACTCATACGTCGCATCAGCATCAACCACATCCAGACGATCCACCTGAAGACGCACCGTACGACCCCAATCATCAGTCGTATAGTGGAACTTCCCATCCACCGTATACGTCGCATTCGGCAACGGATCCTTCAAATCCGGATTCATCGTCGTGGACGTCCGACCCATCCACGTCTGCCGCTGCACCGCCGAGTCCGCCTCCACATGCACAATCTCACCGGCGTCGTTGGTGTAGTACTTTCCGCGTCCCTCTACCTCGTAGCAGGTGTTCGGCTCCAAGTCCACACCCTTGGCAAAGGGCTTAGTCGGCTTAGGCACCAGCGGACTGTCGGCATCAACCTTTACCGTCTGCTCCGTGCTGGGACGATGCTCCCGGTTGAACGCATCCTTATCCGGGTCATAGTCCGGCGTGCGCTGCTCGGTGTCGGGCGAGTCCTTGACCTCCGGCGAGCGCTCCCCATCCGACGCGGCCCCATCCCCGTCCGGCGTGCGGCCGCCATCAGAAGCCGCATCACCGTCATGCGTCCGACGCACCCCATCAGGCGCATCCGCATCGGGGGTGCGCCCGTCCGGATTCACATCCCCATCAGGACCCCTGCCACCGTCGGGCGTCGCATCGGCATCCGGCCTACGGCCGCCCTCCGGCACGTCGCCCCCATCACCACCGCGTGCATGCGGAGCATCGGGCGCATCAGGAGCGGCGTCCATGTCCGGGGTACGCCGCGTGCCGGGCGCATCCACGTCGCTGCGGCCCAGATCAATCCCGTCCAGATCCGGAGTCTGATTACTCCCATCACCGTGGGTACGTGAGCTCCGCACTCCACCGTCAACATCTACACCCGTGTCAGGCAGATCGGTGCGAGCGTCGACGTCGACACTGGCGTCGGTGGCGCCGTCCGCCCTACCCCTGCGGCCAGGCAGGTCAAGATCAGTAAAGTCCAGATCAACTTTGCCCAGAACAACCTTGAAGCCCTTGCCCAACGTAATGTCCACCACTATGCCAAGCGGGTCCAGGTAGTTCAGCACCTTGCCCACCACAGCAGCCCAGCGCGCGGCCCTACCTGTCTTCGAGGCGCCGGAGGTGACCTTGGTGGCGATGCCTGCACCTGGAAGTGCGAGGGAGAGGACATTGAACACTAATCCGCCCGCTGCGCGGGCCGGGTCATCCTCCCACACGTCCCAGCAGACGAAGCCTTTTGCAGTCTCCTTCCAAGCGCCCGTTGCCGTAGGCGAGGGATGCCAGCCCGCATAACTGCCGTCCTCATTCCAGGTGAAGCCGAGCAGCATGCTCATGCCCCGCCATGTGGCGGCAAAACGCTCGCCGTCGTGGGTGAAGCCGTCACTGCCCTCGAACTCAGCCCCGCCCAGATTCAGCACGCCGTTGACCATGCCGCCCAGGCCCTCACACACAAGCCCGTCCCACAGGAAACGCTTGGTGGACACCGCAGCCTTCTTCGGGCAGGCGTCCTGCCGGTCCACCGGGCTGCCCCAAGCCTGGCCCTCGGCGTCATCGGGGATCTCCGAGTAGCCGTAGCCGAGCTCGTCGTCGTCACCCGTGGGGTTGGCGTGATAGCCCTCCAGGCCGTCCAGGGCGCGGATGTTGTTGGCGCAGGTCCGTTCAGCATCCCACATGTCCACCTGGATGCCGTTGGCAGTGATGACCAGGCCGTTGTTCTCATCTACCAGGTCCTGATCATGGTCCCACTCCGGGTTGTCCTTGATCTTCGCCTTGAAGGCGGCCGCAGCCGCTTTCAAGGTCTGTGCCCGCGACTTGATGCCGGACATCGACTCCGCAAAGGTGGACAGATATCCGGCCATGCTCTCCAGGGCGGAGGCCAGCGTGTCGGTGTCCGTCGCCACCGGATCCATGGCGGCATACAAGGTCTCCTGCTCGGGTGCCTTGTACACGTTCTGGATGCCCGCCCACTTGGTCTTGATGTCCGAGCCGGAGGTACGCAGGTCACCTGCCTTCGTCTTCAGGTTCGTCGCCGCAGTGCTCAGCGAGTCGACGTCGAAGTCCACAGCGGGGATCTTCGTCTCATCAAAGGGGGTAGCCATAGGGTCAACTCACTACGTCGGGGGATATCAATGGGCCTGGCGCTGGAACTCCAGCGCGGACGCCTCATCGTGCTGCTGGTAGGCGTTGACCGCCTTAACGGCGTTGTTCAACACGTTACTGATCGTCGTGGTGACGGACTCGAAGTCCGGCTTGTGCGTATCGATCCAATCGATGACCGCTTTAGCCACGAGCGCTGACTGCATGAGTTCCTCCCCATTGGAGTCCGTACCCATGCCGCTGGCCTCGGCGCACGGCGTGACCACGTTTCCCAACTCATCGCTGACGCCGTTCAGGGAGGTGGTGAAATCGCCCTCCTGACCCGGGGTGGAGTCCACCAGCGCCTGCTCATCAGACAGCACCTGCGCCACGCCGTCAGGATCGATGTCCCAGGCCGACACCGCCGTCAGCCGATCTCATCCACGGCCTGGCGGGCGCGCTGCAGCGTGGACTGAGCGCCCTCATCCGTGGTCTGCATCGACTGCCGCAGCGTGGCAATGATCCCCCGCACCTCGCCCGCTGCATTCTTCCAGCGCAGCTCCTTGGCCTGGTACTCATCCGAGACGCCATCGGCCTGGTACTGGGCCATGGCGGTCTTGACGTCGCTGTCACGCTGGTTGATCAGGCTCTCGAGCCGCGAGGCGACCCGCTCAAAGTTCGCCTGCACCTCCTGTGAGGCGCCGACGTCGTAGGAGCGCTTGTCAATCTGGTTGGCCATACTCGTCCCTCCTTGAGGACACAACTTACTCAATCGTGGAAGTCTTCTTGATCAACGTCGGCCTCTCCGACGCCTACCGGCAGGTCGTTCCAAGCCGACTCAGCGAGCAGATCCGAAGCGCGCGGAGTCGAAGCTCACCGAGCCCTCGGCAGCACGGGTGGTATCCACCATCTCCTGCTCACCCTGCGTGAATGCGATGTCCATGCCGCTGATACCACCCAGAACAGCCGCCAAGGAGGCGTTCAGCTCTGCCGAGACCTCATCCGTGCGGGCCTTGAATCCGTCGAAGGCGGCCCGCCCGCTGCCGTTGAAGCGGCCCTCCAGCGGCTCCGCCGCAGCGACCAGCTCCTTGACCAGCGCGCCCAGGTCCTCATTGGAGGAGGAGGTCTGCTTGGTCAGCGTCGTCAGCGTGGACGCGCCCATGTCGAACTTCATGTGTTGTGCCCCTCAGGAAGGAATCAATTGCAGGTGTAATACAGCCCGATACAAGTACCGAATCGGGACTGCGGGGCCGCCGGGGCGGCTACGTCGCGTAGCATTGCACTCCGTCAGCAGTCACGCAAGAGTAACGTCTGCCGCGAGTCGGTGCGCACAACCCATGCGAACTCAGTCCGGTGCGGCGCGCCGCGACATCCACCGCAATCCCTCTTCGCCCGTCCCCGGAAGGAGCCACGCCCACCCATGCCTCATGGAACATTCGCCCTGCCCGGCGGGCCCCGGGCCGAGCAGCCCACCTTCAAGATGACGCACCCTATGCTCGACGCCCAGATCGGCAACCGCGCCAGGGTAACCAGGCTCCCCGGCCCCGTCGTCGCCCTGACCGAGCCGCTGGCGGACCTGCTGCACCGCACCGCCGGAAGCTCCCAACGGACCATCCTGGTAGTCCCCGAGAACAGCACCGTCACTCCCGCCTTCGACCGCCTCACCGACGCAACCGGCACCATCGTGCTCGTCCAGGAGGGCCCCACCTACCGTGAGCTGCGCTCCGGCCGCCTGATCCCGCAGCTCGGGCAGACCCTCGAGGTCCTGGAGCAGCAGCAGCTGACGGTATCCCCGCGGCACATGGTGCAGCGAGACGTCCGCCCCATCCTCACCGTGTCAATCTCCGCCTATCACCCCACCCGTCGCAGCACCCGGCTAGGCGGCGTCGTGGAACTGGTCACCGAGCAGCTGCTACCCGACGCCGAGCTTTCCTGGGGCGGCTACGAGCCTGCCGGCGCATTCTGGGACCGCGACGCGCTAACAGGCTTCTGCCGCGCGCACATGCCCACCGTCCACCTGGTGCTGGCCGGCCACGGCTACAACGGCACCCTTACTGGCACCCTCACCGCCTCCCGCACCAACAACGGCCTGGAGGAGTACGTGGAGCTGAACCTTGCCGGGGCCACACCACCCACCGCATTCCGCGACCGGGCCATGGCACTGTTCCGGGCAGTGGCCGAGCAGGCTAAGCCGCAGTTCGCGCTCGCCATGCGCACCTACGCCCGCGCCGATACCTCCCTGCCAGTGACCGTGAGGCGCCCGCCCACGCCCCTAGCCGTGCTCATCGGCGCCCCGGGTATGCGACAGCTCGGCGTCGACGCCGCGCGAGTGGCCGCCGCCCACGGCGGCCAGACCGCCGGCTACGGCCGCCGCCGCGGCCTGCTGGTGCCCCTTGAATCCAACTTCGACGCCGACTGGGGCCCGCTGCTGAACCTGGTGCACACCCTGGACGGCGACGCCGGGAACGTCAGGCGCGCCCTCGGGGTGGAGGGCAGCACGCCCAACAACCATGGCCCCGCCGCGCAGCAGACCTGACTCGCCCCATACGCCCCATATACGTCAGCTCGCATCCACTCGGACTTCTCAGACTTCAAGGAGTAGCAGCAGTGCCCCGCATTATCACCGCAGTCACCCAGGAAGTGCCTGAGGTCCTGGACGTCGTCAGCCTGGCGCTTGCCCGCGACATCACCGCCACCTACACCCGTACCGCGGACAACGCCGCCGTAGCCATCTTCACGGACTTCTCCGACCTCCGCCCCAGCCTGGAGATCGTGAGACCGAGCCTGGTTGCCGACGCGCGCGAACTCACCCGCATATTCCAGGTCGACTTCCCGCGGGACTGGGAGCCACCGTACGTCATCAACCAGTTCCTGGTGCCCTGGGAGGAACGCTGCGACGTGTTCACCCAGGTGCCCATCGACGTCGGCATCATGTTCCACGGTGTAGCAGTCAGCGAGGGCTCAGTCCTGCCCGTACCGGAGCCCTGGTGGTGGCGCGTGACCGAGGAGGGGCGGTGGAGGCCGACTCGCGCCGCCCAGGAGCAGTGGCGGCGCGCCACCATTGACTGGCCCGCCATTGACTGGCCCACCAGCGGACCAGGCCGCGGCTAGCCCGTATCGCGCACCGGTATCGGAACAGGTTCGCACTAGGGTGCTGCGCCGCCAACGCCCCGCGAGCCCGAGCCGTCCACTACCCTGAGGGCGTGAGCACTTCCGCCGATCCCTATGCCGAGTACCGGCGCCGCCTCAAGCGCCGGCAGACAATCGTGATCGGCGGTGTGCTGACGGCCATGGCCGCAGTGACCGTGGTGGGCCTGATGGTCTGGAGCGGCATACTGCCTGCCATCTACGATCCGGGCTTCTCAACCGCGGAGGAGGACACCACGCCCCTGGTGCAGCCCTGCCCACCCACCGACGCCACCACCGTGGAGATCACGTCAATCCCCGTCAACGTCTACAACGGCACCAACACCATGGGCCTGGCCGGCGGCGTGGCCGACACCCTCGGTGACGCCGGGCTGACTGTGAACAACACGGCGGACTGGCCCAAGGGAGACTACAGCGGCGACGTACAGCTGACCACGTCCCCCGCCGGCCTGACCAATGCCTACACCCTCGCGCGCGCTTTCACCGGCTCCGTAGTCGTGCAGATTGATGAGACACAGGACGCGGACGACCCCGCTGTGTCCGTGGTGCTGGGCGAGCAGTACTCCACCGGCATCCTCTCCGTGGAGGAGATCGGCCAGCTCAAGACCGGGGAGGTGGTCTCCGCCCCCACCGGCTGCGTCACCGCCACCACCTCCACGGAGGCGGCCGAGGCGGGCAGCGGGGCAGGCACCGAGAACACCGTCGGCACAGACGATTGACGCTTCGCTCCCCGACCCCACCTGGCGGGCTGATCCGCGTGCAGTCCCAGACCGGTCGATCCGTGGCACGATGAAGTCATGAGCCCCGAGCAACCCGACGTCGTCGACCCCGCCCGGATCGTCCCAGCCGACTTCGTCTTCCCGGGAACGGAGAAACTCAATCCGCGGGAGATCTTCGCCGGCCCCGGCTACCAGGCGCCCCGGCAGCGCACCGAGCCTGCCGCGGTCGCCGCCCTCGTATGCGCCGTCCTCAGTCCCATCCCCGGCGTGGGCCTACTCGCCCTCGGCCTGGGTATTTTTGCGCTGCGCCGCATACGCGACAGCTACGACACCGGGCACGGACAGGCGTGGTTCGCAATCGTCGTCGGCGCAGCCACCACCGCCGGCTGGCTATGGCTGTGGTGGCTGATCACCCAGATGAGCTGACCCCACGCCGCCTGGCGCCGGTGAGCCACAGCCGCCCCGCTAGTGAGCCGGTACGCCCTCATCGCCGGGTGGGCCGCCCCACCCGTGCGCGGCGCGCTCCACGAGCAAGAAAACCCGTATGGTAATCGCGTGAAGCCCTTCATCATGGTCTCGACGCGTCCCGAGCTTGAAGCCGCGCAGAGCGAATACGACTCCTTCCTCGCCCAGGGCGGCCTCCAGCCGGAATACCTCCAGCACATCCTCCTGGAGGAGGTCGACTACTCCGGCTCTTTCTCAGCCGAGGACGTTTCCGGCGTCTTCATCGGCGGCAGCCCCTACGACATCTCCACCCCCGAGGCCGCCAAGACGCGCACCCAGCTGCGCGTGGAGGAGCAGGTGCGGGAGCTGCTGGCCGTGTCCCTGAGGGAGGGGGTGCCCGTGCTCGCCACCGGCTTCGGCCTGGAGGTGCTCGCCGGCTACCTGGGCACCGCCACTTCCCGCGAGTTCGGCGAGCAGCTCGGCACTACTGACGTCTACCTGACCGCCGCGGGCCGCCAGGACCCGCTGCTGGCGGGGATGCCGCAGACCTTCAGCGCCTTCGTCGGCCACCACGAGGGCGCAGTGGAGGTGCCCGAGCACGCCACCCTGCTGGCCAGCTCTGCGGACTGCCCGGTGCAGATGATCCGGGTCGGTAAGGCCGTCTACGGCACCCAGTTCAATCCGGAGCTCGACGCCGAGCGCTTCGCCCAGCGCGTCTCGGTCTACTCCGACGCCGGCTACGGGGACCCAGGACTGGTGGACAACATCCTGGCGGAGGCCCGCAGCTCGCAGGAGCACGTGGCCGGCCAGGTCATCCGCAACTTCGTGAGCCACTTCGGCCGCGAGGAGTAGCCCCTCCAGCTCAGGGATCGGTCGTGACCACCCGTGACGCAGTCAGCAGTCGAAGCCGTCGCCGAGGTAATGGCCGACCGCCGCACCCTCGCCGTCACCGGCGCGGGTATCTCCACTGACTCCGGCATCCCCGACTACCGGGGCATGGGCACCACCCCCGTGGAGCCGGTGGACTTCCAGCAATTCGTCACCGACCCGGTGTGGTACCGGTGGGTATGGGCCCGCAATCACTCCACCTGGCGGCTACTGGAGCCGCTGGTCCCGACGCCGGGGCATGTGGCACTGGCCCGGCTGGAGGAGGCCGGACTGCTGACGGGAACGGCCACGCAGAACGTCGACCGGCTCCACTCCCGCGCCGGGCAGCGCGCCGTGTGGGAGCTGCACGGCGCCTACGACCGGGTCGTATGCCTGGACTGCGGGCGCATAACCCCACGCGCGGAGCTGGACACGCGCCTGACCGCATTGAACCCCGACTACCCGCGTGAAACCGACCCGGCCCGCGTGGCCATCACCCCGGAGGCCGACCGGGCCGCCGCCGAGGCCTGCGACTTCAAGGCGGCCCGCTGCGAGCAGTGCGGCGGCCTGCTCAAGCCGGACATCGTCTTCTTCGGTGAGAGCCTGCCGGCCGTCATGGATGAGGCTATGCAGGCGGCCCGGCACTGCGACGTCGTGCTGGTGGCGGGCTCGAGCCTGGCGGTGCTCACGGGCCTGTGGATCGTGCGGCAGGCACTGGCCGGCGGCGCCGAACTAGTAGTAATCAACCGCGGCCCGACGGCCGTGGACGAGTTGGCCGCGATTCGCGTGGAGGGCGGCACCAGCGAGTTCCTCGCCCCACTGGCCGAACGGCTCATAGCCTGAGCCTGCCGCCCGGGCCACGGATCCGCCTGCATGCAGGCCGCCCGCGGACCTGGTGTACAGGCACGCGGGCGGCAGAGGTCGGCGCGGAGTCGGCCCGCCGTTCTCAGTCCGGCTCAGCTGTCCAAGTCGGCGTACTCGGCCGGGACGTCGGCGATCGCCTCGGCAATGGGCGTTTCGCCGTCGCGGAAGGGAATCACCTTCCCGATGCTCGCGGAGTCGGCGAGCACCGCAGCGGCTACGGCGGCCACGTTGGCCCGGGAGGTCGGCGCCTGCTCCCCGCCGTCAAAGCGGCCGACGTCGATGCGTCCGGTCGGCTCGTCAAGCGTGAGCAGGCCGGGGCCGAGGATGGTCCAGTCCAGGTCGGAGGAGACCAGGTGGCGGTCCGCTGCCAGTTTCGCCATGGCGTAGGTGCGCAACGGGTGATCCACCGGCACCGGCTCCTGCCCGTGGGAACCCGCGAAGGAGACCATCACGTAGCGAGACACCGAAGCGTCCCGGGCGGCCTCCATGGAACGGATAGCTGCCTCACGGTCCAACGCCTCGGTGCGCTGCGGGCCGCCCTTGCCGCCGGCGCCGGCGGACCAGACCACGGCGTCGGCCCCTGCGAAGGCCGCCGCAAGCTCCTGCTGGCTGGCGTCCTCCACAGAAACGACCAGCGGGGTGGCGCCGGTGGCGGACACGTCGTCCGCGTGCGCGGGATCGCGGATGAGGGAGATGACGTCGTCGCCGCGCTGAACCAGGAGCGGGGCGAGCAGCAGGGCGACCTTGCCATGGCCGCCGACGATGACGATGCGGGACATGATTCAACCTTCTTCCGTGCGCGGGACGCGACCTACGCGCCCCTCCTCGCACATTGGTGCTCCGTGAACCTCCGTCCACGGGCTTCACTCATCCTGGCACCGTGCCACAGTCGTGTCCATGCCGGTACGCGCCCGTCGGCGCCGGTTACGCCCCGGCCGAACGGTGCCCTCAGCGGGAATAGCGCGCCACGAAGTTGGACAGCACCTTCCACGAGTCGGAGACGTCCTGGCGGCGCACGTCCTCCTGAACCTCGGACAGGTGGTCGTCGTCGAAGTAGCCGTGGCCGGCGTAGAAGGACAGGCGGTGAGCCAGGTAGTTGCCGTCCAGCTCGGGGTGGAACTGGGTGGCGTACAGGTTGGTGCGCATCCGCAGCAGCTGCACGGGGCAGGACGCCGAGCCGGCCAGTACGACTCCATCGGCGGGCGGAACGGTGACGGCATCGGTGTGGGCCACGAAGGCACGGAAGGCCGCCGGAACCCCCTGAAGCAGCGGGTCCTCGCGCCCGGCCTCGGTCAGTTCCACCTGCGGGTAGGAGACCTCCTCCTTGTAGGTGCCGTCCACGACGCCACCCTCGTGGCGGGTAAGCAGGCCTAGCCCGTAGCAGGCTCCCAGGAAGGGGAAGTCTACGTCTAGTACGCGGGTGACCAGGTCGTCCAACTCGGCCTCGACGCGCAGCTGCACCGGGCTCTTGCGCTCCTGCGGGGTGGAGACGTTGAAGGGGGAGCCGCCGACGATAATGCCGGACCAGTCAGCCAGGTCGATCTCCGGCATGGGTTCGGCCTCGAGGCGGTGGCGGATCAGGGAGGACTCGTCGAGTCCGGTGCGCAGCAGGAAGGCCTCGTATTCGGCGTCGGCGGGCTCATCGTCGGCGCGGGCGGCCAGCATGAGGAAGGGTTTCACAGGGCAGAGACTATTTCCTCACCAGGCTCTGTTCACCCCTTTGTCTCACGTATCACCACTGCCGCGGGGCGCCCCCTACAGGGCGGCGAGCAGTTTCTCCGCCGCAGCCAGGACCACGTCCGGCGCGGGCGCCTGCTGGAACTCGGCCGGGGGCGGCGCGGCGGCGGCACGGCGGCCCGCCGCGGAGCGATCAGCGCCGACGCCGTCGGCCACCGCGTCCACATACGCCAGCCCGGCCACGCGCACACCGCGGGCGGCCAGGGCCATGGCCTCGGCGACCGTATCGGTGACGACGGCGTCCGCACCCAGGGCCGCCAACACGCGAGCCTCCGTTGGACTTGGGCGCACCGGGCCGGGGGTAAGCGCAACCACGGCGGGGTCGCGCACGCCGTCGAGGCCGGCGAGCTCAGTGGCCAGAGCCTGATCCCAGGCGGCCTCCTGCGGGACAGTCGCGGGAAACAGTGGAACGCCGGCCAGGCTCAGGTGATCGCCGATCGTAAGGAGGTCCCCTGGGGCGCAGCCGCCCAGTCCCACCGCCCGGGTGACCAGCAGGGCCGCGCGCACACCTGCGCCGGGGGCGATGCGCGCCAGGGCCGTGGTGCGGCGGGCGGGCTTGCCCTCGAAGAGACTGGTGCGGCCGCGCGCCACAAGCACGCCGCGGCCATCACGGTCGTAGGAGCACAGGGCGTCCTCCTGGCCGGGGCCTGCCGGTGCCGACACGCCCGGCAGGAAGGACAGGCGCACACGGGAGACCGGACGTCCCCAGGCCTCGTCCAGCTCGGCCAGCAGCCAGGGCTCGGCTACGACCATGAGGTCGTGACGCTGCCGGCCAGTGGCCAGGACGATCGAGGCGCCGTCGGGGTCTTCGTCCCAGACTCCGGCTGCGGGCTGTGTGGCCACGGGTGCTCCCTCTTGTGCGTCGTGCATTCGTCTTCCTGAGGAGCCTACCCGCCCGGCCCGGGGCTCGACTCCGTCCGCGGGATGAATACCCCACCGGCCCCCGCAGCCCCCACGGCTACGCGCGGGATCCGACCCCCGGATGAGGGTTATCGGCGCAAACGTGGTGCTTTAGACCGGCGTGTCGTGTGTTCTAGCTGGTTGGTCCGGCCCGGCCTTTGCGGGTCCTGAGGCCTTCTTCGGGGGTGGGTGTGGTGCCCCATCCTGCGGGGTGCGTACTGGCGCTAGTGGTGGCCTCCGGCGTCGGGGACTGGGCGGCTTTGCATGACACTGCACGACACTGCACGACCCTGGGTGATACTGCACGACCTTGGTGCGTCCTCCACGACCCCGGGGTGGTCGTGCAACGTACACCAAGGTCGTGGAACGCGGCCCGAGGTCGTGCAAGACACGGGGCGGGTAAGCGGTCCGGGCGCCGGATGCGTGTGCCGTGCTTCGTCCCGGCTTTGTCCCGGCGCCGTCCCGGGGTGGATCTAGTGGCGTGGTGGCAGTTGCGGGGTTGTCGGCGCGAGTGTGTGTGCGGTTGGTGCGTGTCGCGGTGTTCTAGCTGGTTCGTCCGGCCCAGCCTTCGCGGGTCCCGAGGCCTTCCTCTGGGGATGGGTGTTGTACCACCGCCTGGGGCCGGTGCGGGCGGCGGTTTCGGGGCCCTGCTCGGCGGTGGTGCGCTGGTTCAGTCAGCACCGGTACAGGGTGGTGTGGTCGCTCAGGGCTACCAGCCACCCGGTGGCCTGCTCGGTGGTGGAGATGCTCAGCAGCTTGCGGGAGTGGCGTAGTAGGGCCTTGCCGGGGTGGTCTTGGGGCGCAGTGTCAGGTCTCGGACCGTGTCGCGGTGTACGTGGATCAGGCACCGCTGGATGGGGGTGCCCGGCCAGGTGGCGGCGATGGCCTTTAGGGCGCCGCCGGCCCCGTCGGTGGTTGCCAGGTCGGGCGGGGCCAGGTCGGCTAGCAGCGCCTGGTAGGCCGCAGCGCTCTCGGACGCGGCCCACTGCCAGCCGATCACGTGTGTGGGACTGCGGGCTACCAGGAGCACCCATTTGTGGGCCAGCCACATCCCGTCGATGAAGACCTGGGAGTGCACCTGGCCGGTAGCCGGCGGCTTGGGGACGGGGACGTCCCAGCACCAGGCCGTCCGGCGGCCAAACGCCCTGTCGCTACCGCCGGCGGCGTCGGCCTGGGAGCGAGTGCCGGTCCCCCACGCCACGAACGTGGTGAGGTCTTCTACCTGCCTGGGCGTGGTGCCGTCCTGAGCGGGTGCCTGATCGCGGCGGCTTCGGCTGGTCCAGGCCCCACAGTCCTTGCACCTCCAGCGCGGGTGCCGGGCGGTGGTGGAACCGTTACGAATCATCCCGCAGCCGCATACCACACAACGCGGCCTGTTAACGCGGGCATGCTGAATCATGCCCCATCCCCAATCAACCCCGATCATCCCCCACTATTTCAACGAAAAACCCCGATCCCACACACACATCAGCGCCGATTACTCCCGGATGAAGACCCGGGTACGGGCAGCACCGGCTCGGCGCGTCGCACAAGCGCAGCCGTATGGCTGCATGGCTGCATGGCTGCATGGCCGCATGGCCGCATGGCCGCATGGCCGCGGCGGCACGCTACGTGCGCGCAGCGCGGACCCGCTCACATAGTGCGCTCGTAGTAGAAGCGCGAGCCGTACAGAATCACGATGTTGATCCACATGCCGCCGACGGCGGCAGTGCCCAGGTCGATCTCCGCACCGAGCAGCGCGACGATCACCGCCCCCAGGACCACGTACCAGGCCACTTTCCCGGTCATCGCCCAGGCGGACTTCCAGATCTGCTCATCGCGCTCGTCCTGGGTGCCGTCCAGCGCGCGCGAGTAGGAGCTGCCACCGCGCCGACGCACCCACCTGCCGATCAGCCAGAGGGCGAAGATGCCCATCGCGACACCGCTGACGTAACCACTCAGGGAGTCCGCCTCGCGGCGCGCGGGGTCATACACCCAGGCGACCGTAAGGACTATGAGCATGACAATAGAGAGGACTGCGGTGAAAGTCCTTGTCTTGCGCCGCCGAGCCGCCTTCGCCGCCGCCTGCGGGTTGCTCGCCGCGGGGATGCGCGAGTTGCCACGTTCAGACGCATGCTCCGGCGCATGACGGTTGCCGGGAGCGTCGGCGGCGGGCGTACCGGAGCCGTCGGGCAGGTCAGGCATGGAAGATCTCCTCGACTGCTTTGCCGAAGTAACGGGCGATGGCAATGGCCAGCGGCAGGGACGGGTCGTAGCGGCCCTTCTCAATGGAGTTGATGGACTGGCGGGACACGCCGACGACTTCCCCCAGCTGGGCCTGGGTGAGACCCCTGGCCTCGCGCAGGGCGCGCACGTCGTTCTCCATCGTCGAACTCCTCTGTAGCTTCAGCACGATAGTAGCGAAGGCTCCGGCGGCAGGCCCTGGCGCGCGAGGCAGGGCCTGCCACGATCCGGAACCGCAGACTGATGCCGCAGGCGGCTGACCCCTAGCGCAGGGAGAACGGCTCACGCCTCCCCTTTCCCATTCACCTGTCTCCGGGCGGCGATGACCACCGCATTGCCGGCGACGCTAACAAGCAGAACGGCGATGCCTGCGCCGCTGAGCACGAGACTTCCATTCGTAGAGCCAACCAGCTGGGCAGCGAGGGAGGCACCCAGGCCGAGCTGCAAAAGGAGCGCCCACAGGCCGGCCATCTCCGCCGAGCTCGCCGGCGCCGCCCCAGTCTCGCGGCGGCGTCGGACTGAATGTCGGGTGAGCCCATACAGCACACCCGCCAACGCACCGCCGATGGTCAGTCCGAGTCCGAGTTCGAGCACGAAGCGTCGCTGATCGGGCAGGACCGTGGCGATCACGGCGCCTACCAGCAACACCGCAGCGGCAATCACAGTCAGGCGGGTCCTCATCGTTTGCGAGGCGAACCAGTTCATGCAGGAGTCCTTTCGGATCGACTTTCAGGTTTCAGGCAGGAGGACCAGATGTCACGGCCGCACGGCCGCGCACTGAATGTCCAGCACCCTTGACATGACTAGCATGCTTTACATCCGAAGCCGTGTCAAGTTTGCTTACCTGCCGTGCCGGAGTCGGTTGTTGGCATCCCCGCACCCGGAAGCTGGGCCGCCTAATACGCCACCTCATCGTCTGCAACGCCACTTCGGGGTTAACAACGCCTGTTAACGGCCTGCTGAAGGGCTGGGAGGTATACAGCAGGCCGTTAAGTAGCGTTGTTAACGCCCAACCGGCGTAGTAGACGGCGAGCGCCGCTCTCTGATTCCGGCCGTCACACGCCACATGGGGGCGGCCGCCCAGTGAACGCACGTCATACAGCCGCGTCATGCGCTCGCGGTAGGTGCGCGCGCCGTGGATGCGGGCATGATGGGCGGGTGAAGCAGACCGCGGACCCCGTCGCCCGACTCCTGGCCGACCCGCCGGATCTGCCCGTCGTCGCCGCCCTACCCCGACTGCGCGCACTGCTCACGCCTGGCTCGGACCACGACGCCGCAGCAGGCGCCGCCATGAACCAGCCGACACCCACCACCCCGCTATCGCCGCGGACCGCCCTCCCCACATCCACGTCCGACGTCGCCACATCCACGTCCACCACCAGCAAACCCGCATCTGCCGTCGTGGTCACCGCTCCGCCCGGCACCGGCAAGACCACGCTCGTCCCGCCCCTGGTAGCAGACGCCCTCGCCCACCCTGTCGTAGGCGCCGACGGGCAGGTCGACGCGCATCGCCCCGACCGCGTCATCGTCACCCAACCTCGACGCGTGGCCGCACGGGCCGCCGCCCGCCGCCTGGCCTCCCTGCTGGGCGAGGATGTCGGTGAGACGGTCGGCTACGCGGTGCGCGGCGAGCGCCGCACCTCGGCCCGCACCCGCATTGAGGTGGTCACCGCCGGACTGCTGCTGCGCCGCCTGCAGGGCGACCCGGAGCTGGCCGGCGTGTCCGCGGTGATCCTGGACGAGGTGCACGAGCGCTCCCTGGAGTCGGACCTGCTGCTGGCGCTGCTGCTGGATGCGCGCGCCGCCCTGCGCGAGGACCTGACGGTGGTCGCCATGTCCGCCACTGCCGACCTGACGCGCCTGCCCGTACTGCTAGGCGGCGCCGCCACTCCGGCACCGGTGGTTGAGGTGCCCGGCGTGCTGCACCCGCTTGAGGAGTTCTGGGCGCCGCCGCCGTCGGGCACCTCCCGCCTCGGTCCGCGCGGGGTGCCGCGAGAGTTCCTCGCGCACGTGGCCGCCACAGTGCTGCGCGCGCTGGCGGAGCGGGAGGGGGATGTGCTGGTCTTCCTGCCCGGCGCCCGCGAGGTCGACGACGTCGTCGCCCGGCTGCGCGAGGCCGTCCGGGGCGACGAGGCACAGCCCGTAAGCGCAGCCGGTCGTAACGCACCTACCGTTCGGGTGCTGCCGCTGCACGGGCGCCTGCCCGCCCCTGCCCAGGACGCCGCGCTGGCGCCGGTGGCCGGGGCACGGCGGGTGATCGTATCCACCAACGTGGCCGAGTCCTCCCTGACGGTTCCGGGCGTACGCATCGTCGTGGACGCCACCCTCGCCCGTGAGCCGCGCCTGGACGTGGCACGCGGCATGTCCGGCCTGGTTACCGTTGGCGAGTCCCGAGCGGCCGGGATCCAGCGGGCCGGGCGGGCAGCGCGCACCGGGCCTGGCGCCGTCTACCGCTGCTGCACACAGGTGGACTGGGCGCGAGCCGCCGCCGCGCCGACCCCGAGATCCTGACCGCGGACCTGACCCGTACCGCCCTGGAGCTGGCCGCCTGGGGCGTGCCCGGAGGGGAGGGGCTCGCCTGGATCGACCCGCCGCCCGCCCCCGCACTGGCGGCGGCCACCGCCACGCTGCGCCGCCTGGGCCTGCTTGACGCCGACGCCGTGACCGCGCTGGGCCGCGCCGTGGCCGCCATCCCGGCGGACGTGCGGTTGGCGCGGGCGCTTTTGGCGGCCACCGGCGCGATCGGCCTGCGGCGCGCCGCCGAGGCTACAGCGCTGCTGACCGCCGACCTGCGCGCACCCCAAGCCGACCTGACCGCGCTGGCGCGCAGCGTCCGCCGTGGCCCGCAGGAGCGAGCCTGGAGGGAGGAGGCGCGACGCCTGGAGCAGGTTGCGCGTACGCACTCGGCCGGGAAATCCACCGCCGCGCTTGCAGCCGCCACCGCCCAGCCTGGCGCAGAGCGCAGCGGGGCCGGTACGAAGCCGGCCAACGACGCTGCCACCGGCATGAGTGGACTGATTGGCCCGGGGACGGCTGACGCCGTCGGGCTGGTTGCGGCGCTGGCGCACCCGGAGTGGATTGCCCGCCGGCGCGGGCCCGTGCCCGCCGCGGGGCGTCCGGCCAGCTACGCCAGCGTCGGCGGGACCGGGCTGCGACTACCGCCTGGCTCTGCGCTGGCCTCCGCCCTGTGGCTGTCGGTCGCCGACGTAGACCGCACCCCGGGAACTGCAGACGCGACGATCCGCGCGGCTGCACCGATTGATGAGACGCTCGCGCTGGAGGTGGCCGATGCCTGGCTGACCGAGGACGCGCACACCCGCTGGGACGGGGACCGGCTGCGGGTGGAACGGGTGCGCCGTCTGGGTGCGATCTCGCTGACCGCCGTTTCCGTCGGGGCACCGACACCGGCGCAGGTGGCGGACGCCGTCATCAAGCGGTGCCGCGACGAGGGACTTGGCGTGCTGCCCTGGCGCGGCGGCGCCAAGCTGCGGGCGCGGCTGGCGCTCCTGCACCGGGAGCTGGGCGAACCCTGGCCGGAGGTGGGGGACGCGGCACTCCTGGCGCGGGCGCGCGAGTGGCTGGTTCCGGGCGTGCAGGCGCTGGCGGACAAGTCCTGCGGGCGCTTCGACCTGAGCCGACTGGATATGACGGAGTGCCTGCGCGCCCTGCTGCCCTGGCCGGCGGCAGCGCGACTGGACGAGCTGGTGCCGGAGCGGCTCCAGGTGCCGTCGGGCTCGCAGGTGCGCGTGGACTATGTGGACGAGCGAGGCGAGGCGTTGAAACGTCCGGTGCTGGCGGTGCGGGTGCAGGAGTGCTTCGGCTGGGCTGATACACCGCGGATCGTGGACGGGCGCGTGGGCGTGGTGATCCACTTGCTGTCCCCGGCGCGGCGACCGGTGGCAATCACCGATGACCTGCGCTCGTTCTGGCGGAATGGTTACCCGCAGGTGCGCGCTGAGATGCGCGGGCGCTACCCCAAGCATGCCTGGCCGGAGGACCCGTGGACGGCGCCGGCCACCCGCGGCACCGGCAGACGCCCTAGCTAGCGGTGTCCCTTCGCCTTAGGAGCTCGCCCTTGTCACCAGATGCACCACTTTTCCAAGTGCCTACCCTCTTCAGGTACGCCTAATCGCATGATCCCGCGAGTGACTCGGCAGATACGGCAACGGCTGGGCGTAAAGCGGTGCATTTCATGACACCGTCTAGAACCGGCTCGCGTCCAGGCGGCGGAAGCGCCACCCGGTCGGGTTGCGCGCGGTGCCGGCAGCGGAATCCGGGACCACGTATCCGAGGATCTGCAGGTTCCAGGTGCCGTGTACGCCCCAAACCGTAGCCTCGGTGCGGGAGCGGCCGCGGACCACGGGGAATCCGTCGGAGGTTCCGGTCTCTGCGGAGACGAACTGCGAGGCGTGGTAGGCCAGAGTGCCTTCGCGAATGTCGGACAGCCACTCGACCTTGGGCTGGGGGTAGCCGGTCATATGGGTCAGCACGCAGTCCTCGGTGAGCAGGGCGTCGATGGCGGCCGTGTCCGCCGCAACCATGGCGTCGCACAGCCGGCGGTAAAGCTCGATCGACGCGTCTTCGGAGTCGGCCGGGTGCACGGGCGGATTCGTCGCAGTCATGGCGCTGACTTTATGGCTGCGCGGCGGCACCGAACCAGGCCCTGGCAGGAACCCGAAGCTGTGCCGACAACGGTCGGCGGGCGCATAGCACCGGGGCGATGCTTGTTCCGCTGTACCCGTTCCGCTGTACCCACTGGGTCCCCACGGCGGGGAAGCGCTACATGAAAAGATCCCCGGACTCCGACTTTTCGCCTGGATTCCGGGGATCGGTTTGGCGGTAGCGCTGGGATTCGAACCCAGGGTGGCTATGAACCACACAGACTTTCGAGATCTGCACCTTCGGCCGCTCGGACACGCTACCTTCGAAAGAGAGCCTACATGCCCGCACGCCCCAAGCGCACCCACGCGGCCTGCGAAGTCGCTCACGGCACCCCGGCCGACCAGTACCGGAACCGTCCGCTGCACTACCCGGGGCGCCGTGAGGCAAAGAACTCCTGCAGCAACGTCTCGGACTCCTGCGCGCACAGCCCGGCCACCACCTCCACCTGGTGATTGGCACGCGAATCACGCAGCACATCCCGCATGCTGCCGCATGCACCAGTCTTCGGCTCCCACGCGCCGAACACCACCCGCTCCAAGCGGGCCAACTGAGCAGCACCTGCACACATGGTGCACGGCTCCAGCGTGACCACCAGGGTGCAGCCATCCAGGTGAGAACTGCCCAGCACCGCCCCCGCCGCCCGCAGGGCAAGGATCTCGGCATGCGCCGTCGGGTCGTTCTGCGCCTCACGAGCATTGGCCGCCCCGGCGAGCACTGCGCCACCGGGTGCCAGCACCACCGCACCCACGGGCACCTCCCCGGACTCGCCCGCCGCGCGCGCCAGCGCCAGCGCCCGACGCATGGCGCCGTGGTAGCGCCGCTGGGTGATACCTGGAAGAGTCACGCCCCCACCCTGCCACAGTCCACTTCCGCCCCACGATCGGGTCAGAGCCCAATCCGGCGCCTCAACGGGGCCGCATCATCGGGCAGTTTGCGAGGCGCGGAAGGGAAATGTGGGAAGAATCTCGCCGACGCCCATTTATCGCTGACCTCATGCGGCTGTCAAGTCCACCCAACGCAGCCGCCCCAGGGCCCTCACTTGCGGACGCGCACAAACCCTGAAAGATTCACAATCTTGTAAACGTCCTCATGGTCACGCGTTGAAGGCCATGTGCACGCCGATCACACCAGCAGTGCATCAACAGCACAATGGTGACGCATACCCTGCATCAAGGAGTGCCACGTGTCTGATTCCCCTAGCACGACTAGCAATCAGCCAACACCACTAGCATCCGCAGCCCCTGAGCAGCGCAGACTCAACACGGTGGTCTTCGCCGTCTCAGCAGCCATCATCGCCACCATCGCCGGCGCCGCGATCATCGCCCCGGAGACGGTCTCAGCTGCCTTCAATGCTGCCGTTTCCTGGGCCGGACGCTGGTTCGGCTCCTTCTACATCCTGCTGGTGACGGCAGCGCTGTTGTTCGTGATCGTCCTGGCGCTGTCGAAGTTCGGGAAGATCCGCCTGGGCCCGGACAACTCCACCCCGGACTTCTCCACCTTCTCCTGGGCCGCCATGCTCTTCGCCGCGGGCGTGGGTACGGGAATCATGTTCTATGCGGTCGCCGAGCCGGTGGCCCAGTACATGAGCCCGCCGACCGGTGACGCCCAGACCGTGGAGGCGGCGCGCAACGGCATCGTGTTGACCCTGCTCCACTACGGCATCAGCGGCTGGGGCCTGTACTCGATCCTCGGCATGGCACTTGGCTACTTCGCCTACCGCCGCCACCAGCCGCTGGCGGTTCGCTCCACCCTGCGCCCGCTGCTCGGCGAACGCGTGGACGGTCGGCTCGGCGACGTCGTCGACGCCGCCGCCCTGGTAGGCGGGGCCGTTGGCATCTCCGCCTCGCTCGGTGTGGGCGTCGTCCAGTTGAATGTCGCCCTCACCATCCTGTTCGGCCTGCCGCAGGGGACCGCCACCCAGATCGGCCTGATCGCCCTGAGCGTCCTCATGGCCACCGTTTCCGCCGTTTCCGGCGTCGACCGGGGCGTACGCGTGCTATCCAACATCAACGTGCTGCTCGCCGTCGGGCTGGCCCTATGGGTGCTGCTGACCGGGAACACCTCCTTCCTGATTGATGCCCTGGTGGGCAATATCGGCGACTTCGTCACCCAGTTCCCAGGCCTGACCCTGGAGACCTACGCCTATGACCGTCCCACCGAGTGGCTCAACAGCTGGACACTGTTCTTCTGGGCCTGGTGGATCACCTGGGCCGCCTTCGTCGGCATGTTCCTGGCGCGCATCTCGCGCGGCCGTACCGTGCGCGAGTTCGTGGTCGGCTCCCTGGTGCTGCCCTTCTCCTACGTCACCATGTGGGTGTCGATCTTCGGCAACAGCGCCCTGGACCTGATCCGCTCGGGCAACCTCGAGTTCGCCGAGCTGACGGTGGAGCAGCCGGAGCAGGGGCTGTACACGCTGCTCGGCTACCTGCCCGGAGGGAAGTTCCTGATCGCCCTGGCCCTGTTCATCGGCATCCTGTTCTACGTCACCAGCGCCGACTCCGGAGCCCTGGTCATGGCCAACCTGTCCAGCCGCGCGCTGCCGACCTACCACGGTGACCCGCAGGACGCACCCGCCTGGCTGCGCATCTTCTGGGCGGCCCTGACCGGCGTGCTCACGATCGCCATGCTCGTGGCCGGAGGCATCCCCATCCTCCAGCAGGCAACGATCGTGATGGCCCTGCCGTTCTCCTTCGTGATCATCGCCGTCATGGCGGGGCTATGGCGGGCAATGCGCACCGAGGCCACCCGCGAGCAGGCCCGCGGCATCGCCAACCGCAACCGCCTGCTGGGGGCCACGGGCACCGCCGCCGGCATGAACCGGATCCCCTGGCGCGACCGGCTGTCGCACACCTTCGACATTGTTTCCCCCGCCCGCGCCCAGCGCGCCATGTCCAACCGCGTAGTCCCAGCCCTGGAGGCGGTCGCCGACGAGTTGCGCAAGGAGGACTTGGTGGCCGAGGTCGTCGTCGCAGGCCCCGAGGCGCAGGACCCCGACGACGTACGCAACTTCCTCGGTTCGGCCACCCTCGTGGTCACGCCCCCGCCCACGCTGGTGCAGGCGACCGAGACGCAGGGCGAGCGCCTCACCGGCTCCCACTTCCGTTACGCCGTGCGCATGGTGCAGGCGCCGGTGCCGGCCTTCGGCGTGGTAGTCCACGAGGCCGACGACCTCACCGTCCGCCTGGAGGTGCGCCCCCGCGGCGGCGGTCAGGGCTACGACGTGATGGACTGGTCGCGCGAGCAGGTCGCCCACGACGTCCTGGACCACTACGAGCGCTGGCTGGAGTACCTGGGCGCCGCCGAGACCGTCTGAGCCGACTCACCTCCAGGAGGCGCCGTCGCGCCGACCCGGCCGACCGCCCCTCCCCCGGGGGACGATTCATCTAGGCTTGACCCATGCGCCTGCACGTTGCCGATCACCCGCTCATTGACCACAAGCTCTCTGTCCTGCGCGATGAGAAGACCCCCTCGGCCGTCTTCCGCCAACTCGTTGACGAGCTGGTCACTCTCCTCGCCTACGAGGCCACCCGCGACGTGCGCACGGAGGAGATCCGCATCAAGACGCCCGTGGCGGAAACGACCGGTCGGCACCTGGCCGAGCCGCGACCAATCGTCGTGCCGATCCTGCGCGCCGGGCTGGGCATGCTCGAGGGCATGACCCGGCTGCTGCCCACCGCCGAGGTCGGCTTCCTGGGTATGAAGCGCAATGAGGACACCCTGGAGGTGGAGACCTACGCCAACCGCCTGCCGGACGACCTGTCCGGGCGGCAGTGCTTCGTCGTCGACCCCATGCTCGCCACCGGCCACACCCTCGTGGCCGCCATCAACTACCTGCTGGAGCGCGGCGCCCGTAATGTCACCGCCATCTGCCTGATCGCCGCGCCGGAGGGCATCGCCACCCTGGAGGCGGCCATCGGCGACCGGGCCGATGTAACCGTGGTCACCGCTGCCCGTGACGACCGCCTCAACGAGCACGCCTACATCGTGCCCGGCCTGGGCGACGCCGGCGACCGCCTGTACGGCATCGTGGACTGAAGGCGGCACCCTTAAAGGCACGGCACCGTCGGGCCGGTGGGCACCTCTACCCGTGCCCGCCCGCTTCTGTGCGGCAACCGAAGCATTTAGCATCGAGACCATGACTTCCCCGACGCCGTTCCCCGGGCAGTCTGGCCCTGCGCCCGCCGACCAGGACCGGCTCAGCCCGCGAGCTATCGGCACCGCTATTCTGGCGGGGCTGCTGGTCTTCGGCGTCGTGCTCGGGGGCGGCCTGGCGCTGGGGCGTGGAAAGGACTACGCCACACCGGCCGCCACCGACCTGGTCACCTACATCTCACCGTCCCCGGAGTGGACTGCCGGGGCTGAGCAGACCTGGACCACCACCGTGGCCGCCAACGCCCAGGTCATAACTGTCCCGGGTCATCTACTCACCCTTGAGACCGGGGACAATCCCGCGGATGCGACGCTCACGGCGTACGCGCTGTCCGACTCGGGCGCAGCCAAGTCCTGGTCGGCTCAGGTCGATGCCTCCACGGATGCGGGGGACACGGGCGACGACTTCGACATCCCCATGAAGCCCGCCTACCTCATGTGGGGGAAGAACACTCTCATCCATGACACCACCTTGTATGACCTGGACACCGGCGAGACCCGAGAGGCTCCCTGGTCCTCCAGCGACGGCGTGATGATCGCCGAGGACGTTGCCATGGCCTGCGCCTCCGGCGGCAAATGCACCGCGTATCGCGAGGACCAGCCGGATACACCGCAGTGGACCGCAACTATGGAGTACCCCGAGCGCTACTTCCAGTACGTGTCGAACTTCTACCAAACGGTATTTGTACGTGATGGGCAACGGTACTGCATTCTCGGGAACCGCACCATACATAACATCGACACCGGTGAGCGGGTTCCCCTCACCATCCCGCTCCCGGAGGAGAACATCGCCGGGTATGGCACTTATGCGACAACCGATGGCTGGATGATTTATCTGACCGACTTCAGCAACCGGAACACTGTCTACGCATTTCCCCCTGAAGGCGGCGAGCCAATCGACTCCTATGCGGACAGCGAGGCTCTGGCCAATAACCAGTCGGCTATCAACACCTACAGGGCACGTTCGCAGGCTGAGCTTAAGGACCGATTCGCCGACGGCTCAACCGAGACCTTGCTCGGCATAGTGAACCGCGATGACAACAACTGCGCCCAGTCGGTTGAGGTCATTGACAAACGAACGATTGAGGTTACGCAGTTCACCGACGACCTCTCCTGCCTGTCAGCAATCCATATCTCTGAGGACCGCACCGTAATGACGGCCGGCCTCGGGGCCGCCGACGCCCAGGATGTTCTGACCTTCCGCCTGATGTACAACGCCGACACCGGAGAGGAGATCACCTTCCCCGGGATGGACACGAGCTCGGGCGCCCTCTTCGACCTCGTAGCCGAGGACTACGCCATCGGCTACGACCCGGCCACCGGCACGCTGATCGGCTACCGCCCCGCCTCCTGATCAAGCTCACCCGTCTGCCACCGCGCGAATCGCTACCTGCCACCCGAGTCCTCCAGTCTTCCGGGTGAGCCGCGGTAAGGGCGACGCCCCGGGCAGCACCCCGTCAGACACTGGATCGGGCAGGGGCACGGCCAACCTCGTGGCCATGCGGTTAAGGTACGCGGCCTACTCGGAGCCAACGCATGTAGGCACCATGTCAACGGTATCGTCCCCGCCCAGGCCCAAGTCCAAGCACGAGGCCGGGAGTCGGCCGAGCCCACACCCGCAACCCGACGGACAAGCCCGAATACGTCCTGTGCTCGGCAAGCCGCCCTCACCGATACCCTCCACGTTCGGGATGCTCGGAGATGACAAGGTCGTGCCCGGCAGGCCGACGCCTACCGAACACGACCTTGTCAGCCTGAGCGCCACCACCCGCACAGCAGCCGCAGTCAGCCCACCGCGCCCGCGGGTAGCGGATGCGCCTCAGAAGGCGGGGACCACGGACTCGTCGGTCCAGGTCTCCTCGATGTAGGTGCGCAGCTCCTCGGTGTTCAGCAGTCCGGCGAGCTTGAGCAGGTACTCGTTGTCCTTGTCGGCCCTGCGCACCACGAGCTGGTTGGCGTAGGGGGACTCCCCACTGGGCTCTAGGACGAGAGCGTCCTCGCTGGGGTTCAGGCCTGCGCCGAGCGCGTAGTTGCCGTTGATCACGGCCAATTCTGAATCAGCCATCGAGAGGGGCGTCTGGGCGCCGTCGACCGGGATCAGGTCGAACTTCTTCGGGTTCTCGGTGACGTCAAGGGTGGTGTGGAGCTCGACGTCGGGGTCGAGCGTGATCAGGCCAGCGGACTCCAGCAGCTTCAGGCCGCGGGCGGTGTTGGCGGGGTCGTTGTTGAGCACGATCGTGCCGCCCTCGGCGGCCTCGTCGACGGAGCTGTAGCCCTTGTCGGTGTAGATACCCATCGGCTCGATGTGCACGTCAGCGATGGCCACCAGGTCGTAGCCCTTCTCCTCGTTCTGCTGCTCCAGGAAGTTGGGGGTCTGGAAGAAGTTCGCCGCCAGAGAGCCGTCGCTGAGCGAGGCATTGGGGATGTTGTAGTCCTCGATCTCTACGATGTCGAGGCTGATCCCGGCGTCGGCGGCAAGGTTGTCCTGCACCCACTGGAGGATCTGAGCGTGGGGCTGGGAGGACGCGCCGATTTTTATGGTGGCCGTGTCGCCGTCGACGCTGATGCCGTCAACGCCGCTGGAGTTGCCGGAGCAGGCGGCCAGGGTCAGGGCAATAGCGGACGCGACGCCGCCCACGAGGGCGCTGCGGCGGGAGATAGTGAGTCCCATGACTTTGGTTCCTTGTCTTGAAGTCGTGAAGGCTGCGCGTATTTCCATGACTGGCGCGAACGTGCGCAGCGAGGCGTCGGCACCATGGTTTACGAGCCGAGCCGTCGGGGCATCGCCCCGGGACTCCGGCTGGTCGAGGCTCAGCGGTGGTCGACCAGCCGGCTGAGCATGTCGCCACACACCTGGATGACAGCAACCACGAACACGATCAGGACGACGACGATCACCATGACGTCGGAGGCGTTCTGCCGGTAGCCGTACTGGATGGCCAGGTCGCCCAGGCCGCCGCCGCCCACGGTCCCCGCCATGGCGGTGTAGCTGAGCAGTGTGATCAGGGTGACCGTCGCGGACTGGATGAGGGTGGGCAGGGCCTCACGGACCAGCACGCCCCAAGTGATCTGGCGGTCGGACGCACCCATCATCAGGGCCGCCTCAACCTTGCCGTGGTCGACGTCGTTGATCGCGGTCTCCACCAGGCGGGCGTAGAAGGGGATCGCGCCGATAGTCAGCGGCACACATGCCGCACCCCAGCCCAGTGAGGTGCCCACGAGCGCGCGCGTGAAGGGAATGAGCGCCACCATCAGGATGATGAAGGGCATGGAGCGCCCAATGTTGACGATCTGGGACAGCACCTCGTACACGGCCCGGTTGGCGTGCTGCCCCCGCTTGCCGGTGGTGACCAGCGCCAGGCCCAGCAGCATGCCGAGCACAATCGTCAGGACCCCGGACACGCCGAGCATCTGGAAGGTCTCCAGGGTGGCCGGGGCGAGCTTGCGCTGAATCGCCGGGTTGTTGAACCAGGTGTCATCGCCGCTGGCAGCCAGGGCGAGGATTCCAGCAGGATTAACGGAATTGACCAGCATGTTCATGCGCGCACCTCCGCGGTGACGCCCGCTTGGCGCAGGGCGGTGAGCGTGCCCGCCGCCTGTTCGGCGCGGGCGGTGAGGGCCAGGCGCCCGACCTGCGCGGACCCGAGGGTCTCGAACAGGCCGCCGGCGACGTCGGCGCCCCGCTCGGCGGCGAGTGCTAGCACCTGCGCGGCAGCCGGCTGGCCGGGGCGGGCGGTGAGCGCGACGTCGATGACGACGTCGCCGTCGGGCAGGCTCCCCTCGGGGATCTCGGGGGTGGGGACCAGCTCGTGGGACAGGCGGGAATCGACGTCGGAGACGACCGCCTCAATCGGGCCGGACTCGACCACGCGGCCCGCCTCAAGCAGGCTCACGGAGTCGCAGATCTGACGCACCACGCTCATCTCGTGGGTGATGATGACGACCGTGACGCCCAGGCGGTCGCGCACGTCCCGGATGAGTCCGAGGATCTGGCGGGTAGTTTCCGGGTCCAGGGCGCTGGTGGGTTCGTCGCACAACAGGACGGGGGGCTGGTCCGCGAGCGCCCGGGCAATGCCGACGCGCTGCTTCTGGCCGCCGGAGAGCTGGGAGGGGTAGGAGGAGCCGCGGTCTGCCAGGCCCACCAGGTCGAGCATCCGGACGACCGTGTCATGGCGCTGCCCCTTGGGTACGCCTGCCAGGGCGAGCGGGTAGGCGACGTTCTGGGCGGTGGTGCGCGAGTCCAGGAGGTTGGCGTGCTGGAAGACCATGCCGATGGCGCGGCGGGCCTCGCGCAGGTCGCGGGCGGAAAGGTCGGTCATGTTCTTCCCCGCGACGCGAACCTCCCGAAGGTGGGGCGCTCAAGGCTGGTCAGGCAGCGCACCAGGGTTGACTTACCGGCGCCGGAGGTGCCGACGATGCCGTGAATGGAGCCGGCCTGCACGTCCAGGGTGACACCGTCCAGGGCGCGTACAGTCTTCCCGCCCGGGAGCTTGTACACCTTGTGGACGTCACGCAGGGAGATCATGGGCTCAGCTACTGCGGCGCCGTCCCGGTCCAGCACCCGCGTGCCGGGTGTATCGGATGCAGGTGGTTGCGTCACGTAGTCCTCCATCGGTCCTGGCGGTAGCACCCTCACCGTGAACGGGGGTTGCTGCAACGTCGATGAGCCAGGTCTCTCGGTTGCTCTGGATGGTCTGCGCCAACGTTAGGCGGCGGGTGGCACCCGAGGCAAGCGGGGCGCGCAAAACGATGCACGCATCACTTCGCCGAGATCGGTAGATATAACCGCCGAGGTCGGTAGAAGTTGCGCATCGGCCGGCACTAGCCACCGGTAGCGACCGACCGCTATGAGGCCGTCCGTGACAGGATGCAGCCATGGCACCCACGAACGCGACGACCCCTGCCCCGCGGCCGGAGCCGACCGGCCGCGCCTCCTCCCCCAGCGCTGCGCCGGCCGGGCCTGCGCCGAAGCTGTCAACCGACATCCTGGGGAGCCCTGGGTTGCCCGCACCATTCCGGTGGCTGAGTCCCCGGCCGCTCCGGGTGCGGACCACGCCGTGCTCGTGCACCAACGGGGCGCGGCGCCCGCTCCGGGATCGGCGGGGCAGCCAGGCACCCCCGCCACGAGCGGGCCGTGCTGTACCTGCACGGACGCAACGACTACTTCTTCCAGACCTGGCTGGCCGACGCCTTCCTGGCCGCCGGCTATGAGTTCTATGCGCTGGAGCTGCGCGCCTGTGGTCGGGCCGGAGTGGGTTACTGGTCCCCGCACGACGTGCGCGACCTGCGGGTGCATGACGAGGAGATCGCTGAGGCGCTGCGCATTATCCGCAGCGAGCACGGGCACTCCACGGTGGTGCTCAACGGCCATTCCACCGGCGGGCTGCAGGCAGCCATCTGGGCCGGGACCATCCTGGCTCGGTCGAGGCGGTCACGCTGAACTCCCCCTGGTTGCAGCTGAACTCCTCCGGCCTGGTGCGATCCTATGGCTCTGCCTTTATTGACCTGCTCTCCCGGCGCGATCCGGACCGGATCATCGACAACCCCAGTGAGAACACGAAGCTTGAGCAGGCTGCCGCGGCTCCCGCCGCCACACCCGGCCAGGACCCCGCCACGGGTGCGCAGGAGGATGCCGACGCCGCCGCCTCGATCCCCGCGAATACCGATCCCGGCCCGATTGAGGTGGACATTTACGCCCGGACCCTGCACCGCCGCTGGGGCGGTGAGTGGGATTGGGACCTGACGTTGAAGCCCTCGCCGTCGTTCCCCGTGCGGGCCGGCTTCCTGGCGGGCATTCGCCGACTGCAGCGGGAGGTACACCACGGGCTCGGCATCGGCGTGCCCGTGCTGGTGTGCTGCTCGACGGCGTCGGGCGGGCCGGGAATTTCGCGACAGGAGGCGCTTCGCTGCGACACGGTGCTGTCGGTGGAGCAGATCGTGGAGCGCTCCCGTTTCCTGGGCGAGGACGTCACCGTGGTGCAGATCCCCGGCGGCGTGCACGACCTGGTGCTGTCGCCCTCGCCGGTACGTGAGGAGTACCTGGGCACGCTCACCGGTTGGCTGACCGAGCGGCTGGGTTGAAGACTGGGATGCCGACTGGGCGTCCGGACCGGACTTAGCGGCGCCGCTCACCGTGTGCCGGAGGCTCCCACCGGTTCCGCGAGCGCGGGGGCGCGCCGCGCCCACGGCGGCAACGACCGTCAGCCGGCCACCAGCTCCGTGAGCGCGGGGGCGAGGGCGTCGCTGACGCGTTCTACGACGTCGAGGGTGTCGATGAAGTCTGCCATGGTGCCGTACCAGGGGTCGGGCACATCCAGGTTCGCCGCGCGTCCGGGTGCGCCAAGCGCGCCGGCCGCCGTCGGGTCGTACTCGCGGAACATGCGGATGCGTGCGGGGTCGACGCCGAGCCGCTCGCCCCGACGCATCAGGGCACGGTGGTGCGCGGCGGTCATGGCGAGTACCAGGTCGGCGCGGCGTAGTTCGACGTCGCTGATGCGGTGGGCGGCGTGGTCGGCGATTGCCGCGGCGGTAGCCCGCGCAGTCGGGTCGGCACCGACGCCGTAGCCGCCCTCGGCCAGGACTTGCCGGGCGCGGGGGTCCATGGGGTTGCCGGACTCCTCGTCGGATACGCCCGCAGAGGTGACGACGACGCCGCCGGGACCGTCGGCGGGAATGCCGGCCGCGGTGAGGCGGTCGATGAGCACGACCTCAGCCATGGCGGAGCGGCAGATATTGCCGGTGCACACCATGACGACGCCGTAGGGCGCCGCCGGATCCCGCGGCGCGGGCAGGTCGGGGACTGCGGCGTGGGCCGCCGCATCTGGGTTGGCGGGATCGGTGGAGCCGTGTGGGCGTGAGGTCATGGCAGGAGGGTGGCGGAGTCTAAGCGGGGTTTCAAGCCGACGCCACCGCCGCAGACGACCGCGAGCACCCATCGCCCCGCCGCGCCTTTACTACGCCACTTCGCCGTTAACAACGCCAGTTAACGGCCTGCTGAATACCTCAGAAGCCTTCAGCAAACACCTAAGTGGCGTAGTAAACCCCGAACCGGCGTAGCAGACCGCGAACCGGCGTTCTAAACGCCCTCCCGAAGCGCCCTCTCCCTCAACGCCCTCCCGGGCAACCTCAGTCGAACAGCGCCGGCAGCATGGCCTCCACACCCGCACGCAGCTCATCCAGGTCCGGCACCAGCGGGCGGCCGGAGCCGCCGTCGGCCAGCAGATCGGTGCCGGTCACGGCGAGTATGTCCCCGTCGGCATGATCACGGAGAACCCCAGTGCGAAGGGAAAGCCCGGGCGCAGCAGGCACTCCACTACCGGGCTTGCCATGTCGGTCAGGCGCTCGAGTTCAAGTCCCTGGCCTCCTTGACCGTTGTTGGACAACAGGCTCTGGTAGGGGATGTCCAGGTCCAGCAGGGTCATGTTGTCGGACCGCTTGGCGTGCGCCCAGGCGCCGTCGTCCATGTCCAGCAAGGTACCCAGGTGGAAGTGCATGACCTGGCGCGCGTCCACCTCGCTGGGCACGGACAACAGGTGGTGCGCCTCGGGGTCGCGGGGGGCGCGCAGCGTGAACAGCAGGATGGCGCCGTCGCGCGCCGCCCGCAGCATGAGACGAGCGATGTGGACGGCAAAGCTGGTGCGGTCCAAGCCGCTTGCCACGCCCATGGCCTCCTGGGCCGACAGCGCCGGAGACAGGCGGATGGGGGCGCCGTCGCCCGGGTCGTTGATCGCGCGACGGCCCGACGGTGTGACCGCGCGCAGCCGCAGCACGGGGCCGTCGTCGGAGTCGGAAGCGGGTGGCAGCAGGGTGGCGGTCTCGACGAGTTCCTGCCAGCCCTTGGGCGTCGCGGTGGGGCCGGGTTCGGTCTGCACGTAGCCCAGGCCGAGGATCGAGGCGAAGTCAACCTCGTCGAGCGGGCGGTGCCAGGTGATGTCGGTGCCGTCGTGCCACAGGGGCAGGATGTCGTTGAACGGCAGCCCGAAGCGCACGTGCTCGGGCGTCGGCGGCGCCACATGACGGCCGCGCGAGCGTTCTCGGGGCCGGGACCGGCCTGGAATGTCAGCGCTGGAAACGGAATCCGGTCGGCGCCCCGGGAAGGGCGTCCAGGGCTCAGACCGTCCGCTCTCCGGGAGTCCCCTGGTGCGGCCTGGCCCCGCTTGCCCCCGAAGTACTCGCTCATGGGGCCAGCCTAAGGCGCCGACGTCGAAAAGGCGCTGTCACGACGCGGCCCCTGCGCGTTCGGCAGAACTGCCTGCACGGAGCGCTTCACCGCGCGGCTCGTGCAGGTCATCCAAGCCCTCAGGTCCTCCGCGAGTGCGTTGCCGTCCATATCCTTCGTCGTGGGCTGTTACCTGCACGCCGCCTGCTCGACGAGCACATGACCATGTGAGACGGCCGGAGCCTCACAGATCACTCACGGCTTACTCGGCCCGTGCCCGCAGCCGCTCGGCCTTACGTGCCCTCTCCCAGCGGGGAACCGGCCTGGCCGTCATCGCCAGCAGCGCCAGCACTCCCAGCGCCGCGGCGGCGATCAGCCCCCATCCGGCCTGCCTGACCCCGACGGCGGAGATCGCGGTCATCACCGAGCCGATGTTCAGACTCAGCACCACCATCAGGGCGATCCTGGCGCGGGGATGCCCGAACCAGACCGCGACCGCCAGACCCAGAATCGCGAGCGTGACGACGGCGGTGGTCACCGTCGCCGTCGTCATGACGATCCGGTGACCGTCGGCGGCGCCGGCACCGTCCACCTCACGAACGAGTTCATCAATGGTCCCGCCGCCGAACAGCCTCAGCGCATTAGCGGTAAGAACCGCCACCACCAGCCCCATGGCCACGATCAGCTCCGCCGGGCGTCGACGGCGCACCTCGGCCTCCGCCCTGCGGGCCTGCTGCAATTCGCCGCCGGAGTCGGGAACCAGACGATCCAGATCCAGCACATACAGGTCGCCGTCGGTGACGATCCGGTCGCCGCCGCCGTTGCGGTGGTGGTAGGCAGTGAAGAAGTCCGGCCATATCTCCAGCAATGCCGCATCATTCGCCCAGCGGACGTCGTCGACCACGTAGTCGCGTTCGACGTCGATATCGGCATCGATCTTGTGCGTCACCTGGAGGGTGAGGGTGGACAGCCCCACGGAGCGGTCGTAGGTCGCGCCGGCCAGCCAATCCACCCGGCGGCCGCCCGGCATCACCCATCCCTCGGGCACGCGCCAGAAGCGGATATGGTGTCGCTGGGCGGGATTGCCCTCCACCTCCTTCTGATATGCGAAGTCCTGCTTGCGCCCAAACAGCAGCAGGTCGGAGACCGGGGCCGCCGGGTAGGAGCGGCGCAGCAGCGAGGAGACGACGATCCCCCAGGACGATCGCAGCGTGATGGGGTCGGCGCGCACCCAGCCTGCCTTCGTCATCGCAGCGTGGATGTCCTCCTCGTCACCGAGCACGGCGAGGTTGACCGGGTCGCCCAGAAGGCCGTCAGCGGTGCGGGTCCGGCCGATGAAGTAGTCGGGCACGTACAGCCAGGTGAGGATCTGATGCAGGCGGGGCAGAGCCAGGTAGGACAGCACCGCCCAGAACAGCAGAATGTTGACGATCGCCCCCGGGCTCAGGCGGGTGCCCGAGCCGAGCAGCAGCCAAGCCAGCCAGAGCGTGGCCAGCGCGGCGACGGCGAAGAAGACGGCGTCCAGGACGTCGTCGAGGCCCCATTCGCGGGCGCCCGCGGCCAGTACCTTGTCCGACCCGGCTGAGTAGACCGGCGGAGAGTCCGGACGCGGGCGGGTGCGCGCCCTGGGCGCGGCGTCGCCGCTGCGGGCGACCCGGGCCGGTATCACGCGGGCATCCTGTTCACTGGTCATCGCCCGCACGGTACACGACCTATGACATCAGACAAGTCGACTCAATACCGCGATACCCGCCGCGCATACGTTGTATACGTTGTGTTTGTTGGGTACGTTACCCGCAATGTTACCTGCAATATAGATATGCAGCGCTTCCGGTTTGAGAGTGCGGCGGTTCATCCGCCGGGTGGGGTGACACACCATGGCCGGCACTTATGACATTCCGAGATGGTTGAGTTGGTGGCGCTTTAGTGTGCGCGGTAGATCTGACGCGACGGTTCGTATGTTGTGATCGACGATTCGTACCCTCTCGTGACGGTTCGGCACCCAGAGGTACGTACCGTCGTCGGAAATGCCGAAGCGTTGGTGCCAAGTGACGAATCGTCGCCCGGAGCACGCAGACGAACGCCGGGGCCGCCCCGCGCAGCGCTACATGCGCGCCCGGGCACGGCACCGGAAACACTGAGAATCACCGATGCCACCGGCATGCACCGCCAACGGCCGCCACCCCGGTCCGATACCCGCATAATCCCTATCTTGCCTGTAATACGCGCAGAGGCCCGGGCGACATGCACGCGAGGTGCCCGAACACGATCTCGCCTCACCGGCGTGGGAGCATCACATCTCCGATCGCGCAGCCGCACACCGGTCCGGGAACACCTCTTCCATGCCCGCCGAAGAAGTCGATCGACAGCTGGGGATTGAGGTCGCCCCCGTCGCCGACGCCGCAACAAAGACCGACCTCGGCGGTTATATCAACCGACCTCGGCGAGGGGCGGGTCAGCGGGCGGGCGGGGCGGTGGAGGCACGCACCACCAGCTCGGTGGGGATGATGATGCGCCGCGTCCCGTCCTGCACCCCGGAGGCGACCTGCTCCAGGACCAGGTTGACCATCTCCACGCCGGCGCGGTGGAAGTCCTGGCGGATCGTCGTCAGCGGCGGGAAGCAGTACTCACCCAGCTCCAGCCCGTCAAAGCCGACCACGGACACGTCCTCGGGCACGCGCCGCCCCTCCTCGTGCAGGGCGCGCACCAGTCCGATGGCAACCTCGTCATTGGCGCAGAAGACCGCCGTGACCTCCGGGTCGGCGGCCAGTCTCCGCCCGGCGGCATAGCCGGCGGCGGCGTGCCAGTCACCAGGCACGGCCTCGGGCACCTCCCGCCCGGCCTCCTCCAGGCATGCCGACCAGGCGGCGGAGCGGATCAGGGCGGACTGGGAGTCGGCCGGCCCGGTGATGTGGTGAACGGTGCGGTGCCCCAGCTGGAGCAGGTGCCCCACCGCGGCGCGCACGCCCCCTACCTGGTCGGCGGACGCCGAGGGGTAGTAGCCCACGAGCGCCGAGTCCGACACGGCCACCGGCATGCCGGCCGGCAGCGCCAGGTGCTCGCGCCCAGCCCGCCCGGCCTGGACGACGACGAGCCCGTCAACCGCCTGCGCGGCCAAGCGGTGCACCGCCGCGCCCATGTCCTCCGACTGGGGGCGGTCCACCTGCACCATCGACACCGTGTACCCGGCCTCCCAGGCGGCCTGCAGCACGCCGTCGGTAGTCTGCGCCTCGCCGGTGCGCAGGATCTGCTGGGTGAGCACGCCGATGGCCTTGAACGAGCCACTACGCAGCGCCTGAGCGGCACGGTTGGGGGTGTAGCCGAGCTGCTGCATCGCATGCAGGACCTTGTCCCGGGTGGCCGGACGCACATTGGCCGCGCCGGCTGAAACGCGCGAGACGGTCTGCGAGGACACGCCGGCCAGGCGGGCAACGTCGGCTACCGACGGCGCGCCCCTGACACGTCGCTTCCCGTCCATTTTCGTGAGCCTAGCAGCCCGCCCGGGCACAAGCGCGAGCCCACCCCACCCACAGATTAATGATAACGTCGCCACCGCCAATGCACATCCTCCCGCACATATTCGTCAGATCACACTGACTACCTACGATATCGGGTATTCCTAACCCGCGCCTGCTTATGTTAACGTCGACATACGCGGGCCGCTAGGGCATGGCCGCCCATCACCGTGGCGCCCCGCCCCCACCGACGTCCACCAGCGCCGTCGGGCAACAAACCAGGCGGGCCGCCCGGCCCGCCGCCGCACACAGGAGAGTCAGCGATGATCCTTCCCGGGCACCACGAGAACCTCACCGTCCTGCACGAGGGCGCCCTCCCCCAGCGCGCCTACTACATTCCCGCCTGCGCACCCACGCACGCAGCGCCCTGGCAGCGGGAGTCATCCGACCGCTTCCACCTGCTCAGTGGTGAATGGGCCTTCGCCTACTACCCGGGCCCCTACGCCGTCCCCGAGGAGTTCTGGGCGGGCGAGGCCCCCGCCGCGGACCTGGACCACATCCCGGTCCCCTCCAGCTGGCAGCACCTGGGCTACGACCACCACCAGTACACGAACTATCGCTACCCCATCCCCCTGGACCCGCCCTTCGTCCCACGGGACAACCCCTGCGGCACCTACCTGCTGGACTTCGAGCACACCGCACCGGCCGAGGCCCCGCTCACCCACCTGGTGTTCGAGGGCGTCGACTCCTGCTTCTACGTATGGCTCAACGGCCGCTACCTCGGCTACAGCCAGGTGGCCCACGCCACCACCGAGTTCGACGTCACCGGCTACCTGCTCCCCGGCCCCAACCGCCTGGCGGTGCTCGTACTCAAGTGGTGCGACGGCACCTACCTGGAGGACCAGGACAAGTTCCGCACCTCCGGCATCTTCCGCGACGTCTACCTGCTGGACCGGCCGGCCGCCCACCTGCGCGACTACGCCGTCACCACCACCCTGGACGACGGCGGAGCCACCGTCACCGTCCGCGGAGCCTTCAGCGGAGGGAGCGTCACCACCCGCCTGGAGCTGCGCGACGCCGCGGGCGCCGTCGTCGCCGCCGGCGAGCTGGCGCCCCTCGCCGGCGAGCCGGTGCCGGAGTCCGGAAGCGACGGCACTGAGCGGACTGCACGGGCTGAGGGACACCGGCCAACCGACACCGGCCCCGCCCCCTTCACCCACGCCGCCGTGCTGCACGTGACCGACCCGCACCCCTGGTGCGCGGAGGACCCGTACCTGTACACGCTGCACCTGACCGCACCCGGTGAGGCCATCACCGAGCAGGTGGGCCTGCGCGAGGTCACCACCGCAGGCGGCGTCCTGTACGTCAACGGCGTCCCCGCGACCCTGCGCGGGGTGAACCGCCACGAGTCGGACCCGGTGACCGGGCCGGTGGTCGGCGTCGAGCACATGCTGCGCGACCTGAAGCTGATGAAGCAGCACAACATCAACGCAGTGCGCACCGCCCACTACCCCAATGACCCCCGCTTCTACCAGCTGTGTGACGCCTACGGATTCTTCGTCATGTCAGAGGCGGACGTGGAGTCCCACGGCACCCAGGTGCGGGTGCTGGCCGACTCCTCCTGGGAGAGCCAGGTGGAGCACTGGAACGAGCCCATCGCTGACAACCCCGAGTGGATCGAGCCCACCCTGGACCGGGTGCGCGCCATGGTGGAGCGGGAGAAGAACCGGCCCTGCGTGATCTCCTGGTCGGCCGGCAATGAGTGCGCCTACGGGTGCACCTTCGAGGCGGCGCTGGCCTGGATCAAGGCCGCCGACCCCACCCGGGTCACCCACTACGAGAGCGCCTTCTACCGCGATTCCAAGCGCACCTACGACTACTCCGGCATCGACCTGTACGGGCGCATGTACCCGGGCCTGGACGAGGTGCACGCCTACCTGGAGTCTGATCCGGACAGGCCCTTCCTACTGGTGGAGTACTGCCACTCCATGGGCAACAGTCCAGGCGACCTAGAGGAGTACTGGGAGCTGATCCTCGCCGAGCCGCGCATGTGCGGCGGCTTCGTGTGGGAGTGGTGCGACCACGCCATCCGCGCCGGGAGCGTCGACGGGCGCCCCGTCTACCTCTATGGGGGCGACAGCGGCGAGACCCTGCACGACGGCAACTTCTGCGTGGACGGGCTGGTCTCCCCCGACCGCGTGCCCCACACCGGGCTGCTGGAGCTGAAGAACGTGCAGCGGCCCGCGCGCGTGGTCGCCTTCGACGCCGACGCCGGCACACTCACGCTGCGCAACGACCTGGACGCCACCGACTTGGCCGACTACCTGGAGGTCCGCTACGAGGTGCGCCGCGACGGCGTCGTCGTCGACTCCGGAGAGCTGCCGCTGCCGGAGTCGGTGCCGCCGCACACCACCGCCACCATCCCCTGCTGCGCAAGCATGCCCGAGTCCGGCCGCTGCCACCTGCTGGTGTCCTACCGGCTCAGGGCCGCGGTACCGCTGCTGGAGCGCGGGCACGAGCTGGGCTTCGACGAGGTCCCCCTGGCTAATCCGGCGCCCCATCACCACGTGTTGGAGACACTGACGGCGCTGTCGGCTATGGCCGGTCCGCGCCCGACGGCGAAGGCGGGCACCGCGCCGAGCTCGTCGGCCCCCGCGAAGGCACCGGCCCCCACTGTCAGCACCGCCAACGCGACCGCACTGGTGGTGGCCGGGGAGTCCTTCAACTACGAGTTCGACACCCGCACCGGCCTGCCCAGCCGGCTGGTGGTGGGCGGCCGCGACCTGCTCGCCCGCCCCATGGAGATCAACACCTGGCGCGCCCCACCGACAACGACGCCGAGGTACGCAAGCAGTGGGAGACCGCCCAGTACCACCGCACCTCCACCCGGGCCTACCGGGTGGAGGCCGAGGCGCGGGGCGACGACGTCGTCCTGCTGGTGGAGCTGTCGGTCGGCGCGCCCGCGGTACAGCCGGTGCTGCGCGCCGCAGGCAAGTGGATCATCAGCCCCACGGGACTGATCGAGCTGGAGGCGCGGATCGCGCTCGACCCGGCATTCCCACCGCTGCCGCGCCTGGGCCTGCGCCTGTTCCTGCCACCGTCCATGACGTCCGTCTCCTACCACGGGCTCGGCCCGCACGAGAGCTACGTGGACAAGCACCGCGCCAGCTACCACGGTGCCTTCCAGACCGACGTCGACGCCCTGCACGTGCCCTACCTGCGCCCGCAGGAGGGCGGCAGCCACGCGGACTGCGACTACGTGACCGTCAGCGACGACGTCGCCTCCCTGACCGCGGCCGGGCTCGGACCGCTGTCCTTCAACGCCTCCCGGTACACCCAGGAGGAGCTCACCCGCGCCCGCCACGATGTGGAGCTGCGGGCGAGCGAGACCACCGTGCTGTGCCTGGACCGGGCCATGGCGGGCATCGGCTCCGCCTCCTGCGGACCCGCCCTGGGGCAGGCCTACCGGGTGGACCCGCAGCGCCTGGCGGACCTGGACATTCACCTCTTCCTCCTTCCATCCATTACCCGTGGCGAACCGGCGCTCGCGGGTACGACTCACAGTGAGGTCAACTGATGCAAGAGAAGAAGTACCTCAAGTGGTACAACAAGGTCGGCTACGGATCTGGTGACGTAGCCGGGAACGTGGTGTACGCGCTCCTGTCCGCGTTCGTCATGATCTACCTGACCGACACCGCCGGCCTGAACCCCGGAGTGATCGGCACGCTCATGATGCTGTCGAAGTTCTTCGACGGGTTCTCCGACATCCTCTTCGGCACCCTGCTGGACCGCACCCGCACCCGGATGGGCAAGGCCCGCCCCTGGATGCTGTGGGCCTTCTTCGGCTGTGCGCTGATGATCATCGCCGTCTTCGCCATCCCGCCCAGCCTGGGTGAGACCGCCAAGTACGCCTGGTTCTTCATCGCCTACACGCTGCTGAACTCGGTGTTCTACACGGCCAACAACATCGCCTACTCCTCGCTGACGGCCCTGATCACCAAGAACAGCGCCGAGCGGGTGCAGATGGGATCGATCCGCTTCATGTTCGCCTTCGGCACCAGCCTGCTGATCCAGACCTTCACGGTCAAGGGTGTGGAGCTGCTGGGCGGCGGCGCCGAGGGCTGGCGCAGCATTGCCATCATCTACGCGCTTATCGGCTTGGCAGTGAACACGCTGTCGGTGCTGTCCGTGCGGGAGCTGTCCCCCGAGGAGCTTGCCGACCGCTCGGACATGCCCGCCGAGGACGCGCAGCGCGCCGCGGCCGCAGACGCTGCGGCGTCCGGCGGGGCCGACGAGAAGCTGCCGTTCAAGGAGTCCTTCAAGCTGCTGCTGGAGAACAAGTACTACCTGATCATCCTGGTGGTCTTCCTGATGACCCAGATCTTCACCGCGACGCTGAACATGGGCATCTACTTCATGACGTACATCCTGGGGGACGCCAACCTCCTGGGCGTGTTCGCCTGGGCGATCAATATCCCTCTGATCGCCGGCCTGCTGGCCACTCCCTGGGTGGTCTCCCGGGTGGGCGGCATGTACCGGGTGAACATCGTCGGGTACATCATCGCCGTCGCCGGCAGGCTCGGGGTGGTGGCTGCCGCCTACGCGGGCAGCCTGCCGCTGATGCTGGTGTTCTCCGGGGTCGCCTCCATCGGTATGAGCCCCCTGCAGGGGACCGTCAACGCGCTGATTGCGGAGGCCTCCGAGAACACCTTCCTGCGCTCGGGCAAGCGCATCGACGGGCTCATGTTCTCCTGCACGTCGCTGGGCGTGAAGATCGGGGGCGGCCTGGGCACGGCGCTGGCGGGCTGGCTGCTGGCCATGAGCGGTTACGTGGCCAACGCGCCGGTGCAGCCGGAGTCGGCCATCAGCATGCTGTACTTCATGTACCTGTGGATCCCGGCGATCGTGAACGGCATCATCCTGTTCCTGCTCTCGCGCCTGGATGTGGAGCGGTCCAACGACCGGTTGCGCGCGCGCCACGAGCTCGAGAAGCTGGCGCCGGTTCAGTCGGCGGAGCACTAGTCGGCAGCCGCCGTCGGCGGGCGGGCACCAGGCGTGTCCGCCCGCCGCCCGGGCCGCATTCCACGACCTCGGTGACACTGCACGACCTTGGGGTACGTTCCACGACCACCCCGGGGTCGTGGAACGCACACGGGGGTCGTGGAACGTTCGGGCGTCCCGGCACAATGCCCTACTTCCACAGTCAGGCGGGATCCCCAGCGCGCCTCGCCACGATCCCGCACGGCATTGGGGTGGCGAAGACGTCGCCCGTCCTAGAGACCTGCTTCGCCCGAATTCGTGTCAGACTTCCGAGAGACACTTCAGATGATCAAGCCAGCCACCGGGACACGACAAGGAGCCATCCATGACGACCTACGCGGCAATCGCGCCCCCGGCACCGCCGACACTCCCGCTCGACTCCCCTGTGCACGCAGCCCCAACATCCCGCAAGACCTCTCACGGGAACACAACTGGGAAGCACGTTGTTCGAACCGGGCGGACACATACTTCTCAAGCTCAGGGAGCCACAGCGTTGAACAAGCGTCCCACCTACACCTCGCTCGAGGTGTGCGCTGGTGCGGGCGGCCAGGCACTCGGCCTCGAGCAGGCAGGCTTCGAGCACCTAGCCCTGGTCGAGCTCGAGGACTGGGCTTGCAAAACTCTTCGCCACAATCGCTCCAAGTGGAACATCATCCAGGACGACCTCAACACATGGACGCCACCCGCGGACCTGCACCAGGTTGACCTATTTGCGGGAGGCGTGCCCTGCCCGCCGTTCTCAGTCGCAGGTCGGCAACTTGGCGCCGCGGACGAGCGCAACCTGTTCGATCGCGCTATCGACATCGTCCAGGAGATTCACCCAAGAGGGGTAATGATCGAGAACGTCCGGGGACTACTCGACCCAAAGTTCAGCGCATATCGGGAACACATACTGGCCCGACTCGCAACAATGGGTTTTGTGGGCGAGTGGCGTCTGCTGAATGCCTCCGACTACGGAGTGCCCCAGCTTAGGCCGCGCGCCGTGCTCGTAGCCCTGAAGGACCACGACTGGGAGAATTTTTCCTGGCCGGCCAAGCACCCAGAGAGCGCAAAAACGGTCGGAGAGACACTCGTTGACCTTATGGGCTCGCGCGGATGGCGCGGCGCAGAGGCATGGGCGGCATCAGCCAACGGAATAGCTCCGACGCTAGTAGGTGGCTCAAAGAAGCACGGCGGCCCAGACCTTGGACCAACACGCGCGCGCAAGGCATGGGCAGCAATGGGGGTAACAGGTAACACCATTGCGGACGAGCCCCCCGGCCCAGACTTTGAGGGATCCCCTCGCCTCACTCCCCAAATGATGGCACGCATCCAGGGCTTCCCCGACTCCTGGGAGATTACCGGGAGAAAGACCAACGCGTGCCGACAAATCGGCAACGCGTTTCCGCCGCCGGTCGCGCGCGCGATCGGCACCAGCATCTTTAACGCGTTCTCGGCCACCGACGCGACTACTCGCGCCCGGTAGGTGTCAGCGCGCCTCTCGTCCACCTTCGCGCTTCTCGAGCTCCTGCAGGTACTCCACCACTGCTTTCTTTGCCGCAGGCCCACTCAATCTAACCCGGTCGTATACGTGATCAAGGTTTGACCTGCTCCGCTGCCCTCGCCTTATCCATTCCAGAAGCACGCGCTGGTCAGCCCGCTTGAGGCTGCGAACGGCTTCAACGATCGCTTTTGGGTCTGCCGCGGTCCCCGTATCGGCGCGCGCAGACTCATTGCACTTGCGGCACTCAGTCCGGAGATTGTCAAGGCTCGCAGACCCGCCATGAGCGTTCGCTACTACGTGCCCCGCCGTAAGAACGACCCTAGACCCGTCCTCGTAGTACTCACCAGCCGCGCGACCGCATATAACACACCTGCCCCCGTCACGTTCGAATACTTGGCGCCTCACTTTGGCGGATATGGCCTGCCTACGTGGCCGCGGCCCCTCGCCCGGCCACCATCCGTATTCGAGGAGCTCGCACTGCTCACCGAGTGACGGGTCCTCCTTGGCCGACAGGTACCTCCATCCGTATTCGCGCAGCTCTCTCTGCCTGCGCTGGAAGTGCTCCTGGTCAATTCCTAGGACGCTGCGTAACTCCCGCGTACTAAAGCGCTGCCCGGGCTTAACATTCCAGCGGAGCCATGCCGCCATACGCGGCAGGGCCCCTTTGCTCCCAGGAACGACCTTCTGATCATGCTGTTCCCACCACAGCACGCCGTCGTTGGCATAAGCGTCAGGGGGATAGGCAAGTGCTCCATCGTCGGTCACACGGAGCATCCTACCGCCTCGGGACGCCGCCGCAGCAGGTGCACGGGACCCGTAAGCGCTTCTTCCCCTTTCGCCACCCGGACCGAAGTAATTACCGGCTCTTCGTGTTGGGGGTGCGGCTGGCGGTCCGCTCTGGTCGATCCGAGGACAGCGCCCGCGCCCGAGGATCACGTCTCCCGCAACCGCGCGCGACCTCCGGCGCCCATGGACGGCCACCGCGTGGTAGTTCCGAGCGGCCGCATCCTCGAGCGCGAGACGCTGTGGGTCGGCCGCCCTCGCAGCCGGTGCATCGGCATCGCATCCTCAAGCACGAGGCGCCTAACTACCTCGCCCTAATTGAACCGTCTCCCTACGCAGGGCCGGCCAGCTGCGCGACTACCTGTGCGAACGCACTGTCGACCGGTTCGTGCTCCCACACGCGCACGACGACCCATCCCAGCACCCTGAGCTTCTCGTCCGTATCCCTGTCCCGCGCCTGGTTGCGGGCGATCTTCCACTTCCACCACTCCGGATTCCTCGTCGGCGGGACGCAGTGCTCCGGGCAGCCGTGCCAGAAGCAACCGTCAACCTGGACCGCCACCTTTCGCCTGGTGAAGGCGATATCCACCTTCCTCCGCGGCAGCCCCGGAACTACATACTGCACCCTGTACCTGAATCCGGCTCGCCACAACGCGCGGCGCAGCGCTATCTCCGGCGCGGTGTCGCGGCTGGGCAGCGCAGCGTAACGCGCACTCACCGCGCTGCTTGTGGGCCGTTCGCGGTCCGGCTCCGGCACGTGCAACGCGTCGGGAACAGCCCGTCCGCCGGCACCGCTCACATCAACCCTGCTGGCCTCCGCCATACCGATTTCCTCCCGACACGACCAGGTCGGCCTGATCACCATGGTAGCCCCCGCCATGCCCCTGGGCATCAACGCCTAGCGCCCGGGCAGGCCGCGCGCCGTTCCCCGGCACTTTGCCACGGCAACACCCACGGCGCGCCTCACCACGATCCCGCATCGAGAACATAACATTCACGTCATGACCGCTCCGACGCTGTCGCCCCAGCAAGACCTCGAGCTCCGCTTTAGATCCGCGACAGCACGCGATTTACTAACTACCGGGGTGCGTGTACTGCGCGAAGGGGGCCTGTCGGAACCGAATCGCGACTCGGTGACCACCACCCTCGCCGTGGGACTCGGCCGTTTGTACGAACTGGCGCTGGGACTGCAAGCACTGAACACCCAAGGGCAGTGGACAGCGCGTACGGGTCACGCACCCGGCCCCTGCACCGACCTGCTGTCGATGCATGACGCGGTATTCGACTTCCTCAGCCTGGCTCACTCCGAGCCCGCACCCGAGGCGAGGCGCTGGCTCAGCCGGATCAACACCGATCCGGCCATACCGCGGCTCGTCGCGGCTCTAGACGCGTATTGGGATTGCGCGACGGGCGGCCCGGCTCAGGCACGGCCAGACGCCGACACCTGGGCTGACGTCGCCGACGCCGTGCGGCAGGAACAGCCCGAGTACGAGCTCAATATCCTGGGTGGCCCGAACGGCGAGCCGGCCGAGTACCTGGCGTGGCGAAGCTCGGTGCGCAGCTCGCGCGGCGAGCAGATGCAGGACTGCGGCCACAGACTGGCCGATGGGGTGGAGACCATTTGGTTCACGTTGGGCATCTGTGGCCGTGACGGCGTGCTTGGGCCGCCCGGGGAGGTCTTCGCCGCCGAGGCGCTGCCCGTCACGGGTGTCCGCTCAGCCCAGGCCGCCGCCTGAGCGGTGCCGACGCCGTCGGCACCAACGCTGCGCCCGCCCGCTCTTTATATGAGAACCGTTCGCGCATACAATTGTTCATGCCCGAGCTGGCACAGCCGCCAACGCCGCGACAACGTCGTCCCGAGCACCCGCACCACCCAGCCAGGAGGCCAGCCATGCCCACCCAGTCGAGCACTGAACGACGCAACCAACAAATGGAACGGATCCGGCACGGCGCCGGCTTCATCGCCGCCCTAGACCAGTCCGGCGGCTCCACCCCGCGCGCCCTGAAGGCATACGGCATCGAGCCCGATTCCTGGAACAGCGAGGAGGAGATGTTCGAGCTGGTCCACACCATGCGCACCCGCGTCATGACCAGCCCCGCCTTCACCTCCGAGCGGGTCCTCGCCACCATCCTGTTCGAACGCACCCTGGATTCCGAGGTCGAGGGCCGCCCCACCGCCGACTACCTGTGGGACGTCAAGGGCATCGTCCCCTTCCTGAAGGTGGACAAGGGCCTGGAGGCTGAGTCCCACGGTGCCCGTGTCATGAAGCCGATCCCGCGCCTGGACGAGACCCTGGCCAAGGCCGTGGACAAGCACGCCTTCGGAACCAAGATGCGCTCGGTCATCCTGCACGCCGACACCCAGGGCGTGGCCGCCGTAGTCGACCAGCAGTTCGAGATCGCCAACCAGATCCTCGACGCCGGACTCACCCCTATCATCGAGCCGGAGGTGGACATCAACGCTCCGGACAAGACCGGCATCGAGCTGCTCCTGCTCGCCTCGCTCAGCGCCCACCTGGACGATCTGCGCGAGGGCCGGGACGTAGTGCTGAAGCTGACCATCCCGTCGGTCACGGACTTCTACCACGGCATCATGCACCACCCGCGCGTCGCCCGCGTGGCCGCGCTTTCCGGCGGCTACACGCGTGCCGAGGCGAACCGCCGCCTGGCCCGCAACCGTGGCCTGATCGCCAGCTTCTCCCGCGCCCTGCTGGAGGGCCTGGACGCCTCGCAGACGCAGGCGGAGTTCGACGCCGCCCTGGAGGCCTCGATCGCAGAGGTCTACCGCGCCTCAACCACCTGAGCACAGCCGCATGGAATGCTGGGCCGGTGAGTAGCAGACCCGTATTCCGCAAGCAGGACGATCTGCCCGGCGCCACGCGCCTGGAGGCGCAGGGGCTGGCCTGGCTCGCCCAGGCGATGGCCGACGGCGGCGCGTGCGTGGTCCCCGCGCGCGCCGGCGACGGCTGGCTGGAGGAGCCGCGGCTCACCGACTCCCATGTCACGCCGACTGCGGCCGAGGCCTTCGGGCGGGCACTGGCCGTCACCCACGCCGCTGGGGCGCCGGCCTTCGGTTGCGCCCCGCCCGGCTGGGACGGGCGCACCCAGATGGGGCGCAGCAACATCCGTCTGCGTCCGCACACGGTCGAGTCAAGCACACCGCGCCGCTGGGGCGAGTTCTACGCAGCGGACCGCATCGCCCCCTATATCCGCCCGGGTCGGGATGCGGGCACGCTTTCCGCCGCCGACGCCGCCCTCCTGGAGCGTGTCTGCGAGCGCCTGGCCGACGGCGACTTCGACTCCGACCAGCCCGAGCTCACCCGCCGCGCCGCAGCCGCGCGGGGCGCCGCCGTCGCCGTGGCGCGCACGCATGGGGACCTGTGGACCGGCAATGTCCTGTGGGTGCCGACGGCGGAGGTGGCCGCCTGGGCGCCGCCCGCCGCCGGGCGCGGGCCGCAGCGAGACGGCGCCGAGCACGGGCACGCCACACCCCGGCAAGCGCGTCCCGTCTCGGCGGACGCGCACACCGGCCGCAAGCGGCACAGCGACGTGGGCGCCGACGGTGTCGTCGGGGTGCTCATCGATCCGCTCGCCCAGGGCGCGCATGCGGAGACGGACTTGGCCGCGCTGGGCGTGTTCGGCCAGCCGTATTTGGAGCGAATCGTGGCGGGCTACAACGAGGCGTCCCCGCTGGCGGACGGCTGGCGCGAGCGCGTGGGACTGCACCAGCTGCACCTGCTGATGATCCACGTGTTCCTGTTCGGGGGCGGCTACGGGCCCCAGGCGGTGGCGGTCGCCCGCCGCTACGCCTGAGACCGACGCCGGGCAGCGCCGCGAAAGCCGACCCGCGGTCGCCGCGGCTCTGGGCGCGCCGCTGCAGGCGCGTCAGCGGCGTCGGCCGCCGCGGTCGGCCTTCACGCGGGGTGTCCGGGCGGCGGGACGCCGGCTGCTCGTCGCCCTACAGGTTCACCTGGCGGGAGATGATGCCCGCCTTGGCGCGGCGGGCCTCGGCGTCGAGCGGGGCGTCATCGGCGAGGGCAGCCTCAAGCCGCTGCGCCATGGCCTGCATGGGCGCGGTGAGTTCCTCGGCCTCGGTGCCGGGCACGAGCTCCCACACGGGGATGGCCAGGCCGCAGGCGCGGAAGGCGCCGAGGAAGCGGGCGCCCTCCTCCAGGTCGGACTCCCGGGCGGCATGGATGCGGGCGAAGGCGTTGAAGAAGGCGTCCTCGTCCTCGCCGCGCACCCAGCGGACGAACTCCTTGCCGTTCATGCGGCACCAGTAGGCGTGCTCGACGCCGGGCACCGGCACGGTGGGAGCGATCCCCTCCTTGGCGTCCTCCACAATCCGGAGCGCCTCGGGCTCTTCGGCCTGTTCGGCGGTGAGCCAGAAGTCGAAGGACTCGCGCACGTCGATGCTGGGGGTGTAGCCGGGGTCGAGGATGTCCTGCAGGCGCTCGCCCGGCTCGGGCAGGCCACTGGGCGACAGGCCGGTTCCGGGCTCGAGGTCGAGGGCCTCCAGCAGGGCGGCGGCAACGTCACGACTGGCGTCCCCGGAGCGGACCGTGGTCTGCATGGCCACGAGCACCTCGCCGTCGGCGCGCTTGAGGGAGCGGGCCAGCTCGGGCAGGAGGGTTACCAGCTGCACCTCCTGGCCACCGTGGTCGGCGTCCAGGCGGACCGTCATGGAGGCGGCGGGAATGATCTGCATCATCGCCACCAGGTCCGGCTCGGCGGGCAGCCCGGCGAAGGGGCGGGCCACGAAGGGGATCTGCTGCTTCTTGGCGGCCTTGCGGTCGCCGTCGCGACGCCGCTGGCGGTTCTTCTTCGACATGCGCGCCAGCCTACCGGCTGCGGTCGGCCGCACGGCGTCGGCGACCGACCCCGGCGGGCCGCGACAACCGCCGGCAGCGGGCAACGCGCCGGCACCAAAGCGGCCGGCTCCACGTGCGCCCCCGGACCGCCTCACAGCGGCGTCGTCGGCCTCAGAAGTGAGAGCTGGAGCCCGAACCGGAGAAACTGCCGCCGAATCCGCTCGAGGAGCCAGACCCGCCGGAGGAGGACCCGGAAGAGGAGCCGGAGGAGGGGGACACGATATTGCTGTAACCGGTAACCAGGCCGTCGACGGGCCGGGAGAACAGCGGCACCGCGCCGACGCCGGAGGCACCCGACTCCGAGTACGGCCAGTTCGCGCCGTACGCCCCCACGTCATGGGCACCCGGCCGGCGCACAACCGCGTCATACAGGCCCGGGGCGTCCAGGCCCACCGACTTGGAGTTGATGCGGATGGTCGCGGCCAGGTCGTAGTGGTGGCGCTCGCTGCGCGCCGAGGTGGACCACCAGCCCTGATAGTCGGCGCCCTCGCCGGCGTACTTGCCCTGCGCGTAGTCCTTCTCGTAGCGGGCCAGCCGCTTGCGACCCGTGCTGGAGGTGTCCGCCGCCAGCGCCCGCCGAGCCAGGTCGTCGCAACGTTGGTGGACGTCCACAACCATCGCGTCGAGCTCGTCCAGGGCCGCCGTCGGCGTCAGGGCACCGGAGGCGAGCTCGCGCGTCATGGCCGCCAGCCGGTCGCGCCGTTCCCGGACCAGGTCACGGTCCGGCGCGACGTCGAAACTCACCTTGGCCTGCAACGTACTGAAGGCGACGGAGGCGCACAGAGCGGCATATGACCCGATGTCCTCGCGCACCGGCCCCTGCTCGTTCTCCCACACCTCCTCCCAGCCGGGGCCCAGGGTGAGGAAGGTGGAGGCCGCGGCGATGAAGTCGTCGAGCCGGTCCAGTTCCTCAGCCCTGTCGTCCAACTCCGCAGCATCCCCTAAGCAGCCCAGGGCGAACCACTGGGCGCCACGGGGCTCGCCGAACTCGCGGAACAGACGCACCAACTGCGCGTACCGTTCCTCGAACCAGGCGAAGCGGGCGAGCACCTGGGCGCCGTATGCGTTATCGGCGGGGACGCTGCCTGCCCGGATCTGGGTGGCGTCGTAGTCCGCGGTTACCTCGGCGAAGCGCCGCCGGGCCTGCTGCAGGCAGTCGCGCGCCACGTGGCGGAAGAGGAAGATCAACCCCAGCAGGGCGATGGCGGCGGCAATGCTCAGGCAGGTCACGAGTACCGCCACCCGTGCCGAGGTGATGGGCTTACCGAGCGATTCGGCGGTGCGCTGGGCCATGGCCTCCAGGCCCGCCCCCCACTGCGACGTGCGGAAGGAGTCCTTGGCGGCGTCCTGGATCTTCCCCTCGGTGTACTTACCGACCTTGACGTCCTCGCCGAAGTAGCAGCCGACCCACCTGCCCCGCTGGGACACTGCGAGGATCACCAGTCCGTCGGCCCAGTAGTCGGGGTCCGCGGTGGAGATCCACGACGGCTCGTGCTCTAGGGCGTAGGCGAGGACGGCGTCGTTGAAGGCAGTGTTGTTGACCACGGTGTTGTTGAGGACGGTCTCGGTGTCGACGTCGTCCATGGTGAGGATGGCCAGGCGGATGTCGCGGCGGAAGCCGACGCCCTCCAAGGCAGAGCGGAGGGCGTCGTCGTCAACAATCTCGGCCTCATCGTGGATCTCGACCGCCGGGGTGTGGGTGGCGCCGAAGGGAGCTGCGAGGTACAGCGGGATCACCAGGCCAAGCGCCACGACGATCAAGAACTTGACGGCGAGCGAAATGACGGCGCGCAGGCCGCCCCAGCGGACGATCAGATTGGACACGGGCACCCCTGGTCTTGCTGACTGCACACTGCTGGTCTCGCTCAGAAGCGGGAGGAGGAGCCGGAGCCGTGGAAGCCGCCGCCACTGTGACCACCGCCGCCGCTGAAGTGGCTTGAGGAGCCGGACCCGGAGAACCCCAAGGAGCCATCCCCGCTCGCGAAAGGGGGTGTGTAGGTGGACGCCCTGCTGTAACCGGTCACCAGGTTGGCAACCGGACGGGAGAACCGCGGCACCGGGCCGACGCCGGAGGCGGACAGGCCCGGCGCACGCAGGCCCACCGATTTGGAGTTGATGCGGATCGTGGTGGCCGGGTTGTAGTAAACGCGGCCGCTGAGGGAAGCGGACCACCAGCCCTGGTAGTCGGACTCGCCGCTGCGGTGGACGCCCGACCGGCGATCGTCTTCGTAGCGGCTGAGCCTTTCTCGGCCCAGGCTCGAGGTGTCCGCCGCCAGGGCACGCCGGGCTAGGGTCTCGCAGCGGTGATGCACATCCGCGGCAATCGTGTCCAGTTCGCTCAGGGCAGCCGACGGCGTGAGCCTGCGCAGTACCAGGTCGAAGGTCATCGCCGCGAGCCGGTCTTCACGACTCCGGATCCAGGCGCGGTCGGATTCGACGTCGAAGCTCACGTTTGCCAGCCGGGTGCTTTCGGCAACGTAGGTGCATAGTTCTGCGTAGGAGGCGAGGTCTTCACGCACCGGCCCCTTCTCATTCTCCCAAGCCTTGTCCCAGCCGGGGCCGAAGGTGAGGAAGGCGGATGCGGCGGCGATGACGTCGTCGACCTTGTCCAGCTCCGTGGCGCTGTCGGCCAGCTTCTGGGCATGCCGCCGACGACCGCCCATAAACCACTGGGCGCCGCGGGGGGAGCCGAAGTCGCGGAACATGCGCACTAGCCCCGCATAGCGCTCCTCGAACCAGGCAAAGCGGGCCAGCACCTGAGCGCCGTGGGCGTCGTCAGCGGGGATGGTGCCGGCGCGGATCTGGGTGGCGTCATAGTCGGTGGTGATCCGCGTGAAGTGGCGGCGGGCCTGCCTGTAGGCGTCGCGCGCCTCATGGCGGGACCAGAACATCCACGCCAACAGCGTAAGGGCGGCGGCCAGGCTCATGAACGCTACGTACAACGCCATCTCCGTGGACGCGATCGGCCTGCCGAGCGAGTCGGCGGTGCGCTGTGCCATGGCCTCCAGGCCTGCTTCCCAGCGCGCCATGCGGAAGGAGCCCTTCGCGGCGTCCTGGATATTCTGCTGAGTGCGCAGGTCGACCTTGACGTCCTCGCCGAAGTAACAACCGACCCAGCGGCCCCGGGGCGAGACGGCGAGAATCACGAGCCCGTCGGCCCAGACGTCGGGGTCTGCGGTGGAGATCCACGACGGCTCGTGCTCTAGTGCGTAGTCGAGGACGGCGTCGTTGAAGACGGTGTCTGACTCGGCGTAGCGGTCGACGTCGTTGGTGGTGAAGACGGCCAGGCGGATGTCGCGGCGGAAGCCGATGTCCTCCAGGGCGGGGCGGAGCGCGTCATCGTTGAGCGCGTCGGCCTCATCGTGGATCTCGACCGCCGGGGCGTACGTGGCGCCGAAAGGGTCCAATACGTACAGCGGCACGAATACGCCGAGCACGACGATGAGCAGAGACTTGACGGTGAGGGCGGCAACGGCGCGCAGGCCACCCCAGCGGATGATCAGGTCGGACACGTGCACCTCCGGAGCATTCTTGCAGAACAGTAACGGTACCGGCACGGCCGGGACATGGGGAGCGCTGCCCGCGCGCCGGGCGGCGGGAGGTGGCGGCGGGCGGCGGGAGGTGGCGGCGGGCGGCGGGAGGTGGCGCCAGGCGGCGGGCGGACAGGCCTAGCGCCTACTACGAACTTTTGCACCCTGGTGTGCAGGTATTTGCCATACACCAGGGTGCAAAACGTCGTAGCAGAGGGCAAATGTTCGCAGTACACCCGCCCAGCGCCGAGGAGGCCGACGGGCCCTGCACCGGGGCGGCCCACGGGGCATACACCGGGCGCGGCCCACGGGGCATACACCGGGCATACACCGGGGGCGGCCCGGGCGGACACAACTTCCCCGTATTTTCCAAGGTCCGCCGGGGGTGACCGTTCAGGTCGAGAGAGTTATATGAGTTCTGCCGCCGGACGGTGCGGGTCGCGAGGGTTGGGGAGCCCGATGACCGACCCACCACCGAGGACAGGCCGGGTACATGGGAGCCCGCGCCGTTCCGCTCCGGCGAAGGAGGCGCGAGCCCCCGGGATGTGGGAACCCCGGGGAGGCTCCCCTCGACGCCACGGGCCGGCGGGACCGGGAGAGACAACCCGGCCCCGCCGGCCAGCTCACACTTTGGGCGACTGTCACATGCCTGCGAGCAGGTACTTACGGCGGCGGCTCGTAGGCGGCGCCGTCGCGACCACCAAGCCACGCTCGACAAGTTCCCGCAACACCGGCCGAAGCGCAGTTAGCGTCTTACCCGTAGCCTTTGCTACATCCCGAACGGAAAGAGCTTCGTCCGCACTCAGGACGGCAAGGATCTCCCACTCAGCTCCCGTCGCCTCAACGCTCCTTGTCTGATCGGCGAGCGCATAGGGGCCGTCATTCATACCCACCAGGAGACCGTCGGCGACAAGACTCGCGAGAACGTGACGCAGAGTGTCCATCGGTGACGTTTTCCTTGGTGCGATCACCCCAGAAGCCGCCAGGGTTGATGACCTCGACGCGATCGGCATACACATTGACAGCAACCTGCTGCCCTGTAACGAAGTGGGAGTAGTCGCGGTGCATGACCGCGTTGGCAATTGCCTCCCGCAGGACGTCCTCCGGAATCTCGGGAATGTCGGTGCCACGGGTACCTTCAACGATTCGACGCGTGCGTAGGTTGCGCATGACGGTGTGTACGGCATCGTCAATTGCCTGCGGCAGTGGACCATCACAGTTACGGCGGTCTAGGAATCTGACGGTGGGGTCCTGAGACTTGGCGGTACCAGGATGAACGGTTACATCGATGGTCAGCTGGGGATACTCCTGTTGTGGGTAAGTACCGAGAGCCAGATAGCCGGCCAGGGTGGGAGTGCCGTCGACCGTAAGAGCGTTAAGCCTCTGCAGTGCGGATACGTGATCATCCGGGGCAAGCCCTGTGAGTGCACGCGAGCCGCTTGCCCGCACCCTTTCCACCGTGCGGCTCACCAGGTCCGGATCGAGATCTGCGAAGGTCCGCCCGCCAACAGGCTGGCGATCGGCATGATCGTTGACATTCCGAGTCCTCAGGAGGTGTACCTCGTACGTGGTCAGGCGCTTGTCCGCGTCGCCGACTCGCTTATAGCTTCCCCGTTCCAGGCCCTGTGCGACGACGTGTTTCTCAAGTTCCTCGTCAGTCACGACCTCAGTGCACGTCAGTGAGAGCCTCACTTTCTACAGTGAGAGTCTTTTTTTCTAGAGTGAGCACGTCAGTGACCTGAGTGAAGTCGTCGCTGAGAGCAGTGGGTCATGCACCCGCGCAGCGAACGGGTTCCAGGCGTGTTGGCGAATCGCCGACGCGGTAACTGCCACCGCACTTACGGGGTACACACAGGCCTACCGCCGCACCGTTGCCTCCGCCTCGCCCGGGGTATAGCGTCGTTGCCGTCTCGACGATGAAGTCTGCAGCCCGAGGAGACCGCCGTGAGCAGCGACGCCCACACCACCGACCATGCCCCCGTCCCGGCCGCACGTACGCCCGCCCACCCGCGCCACCCCTCCGCGCCCGCGACGACCCGCCCCTACAGCGCCCCCATGCCCGACCAGAGCCCGGCCCCGCCGTCGGGCGGGCCGGTGCGCTTCGGCGTCGTCGGCGCGGGCTGGCGCGCCCGCTTCTTCCTGCGCCTGGCCACCATGGCCCCCGGGCGGCTGGAGTGCGTGGGCGTCCTGGCGCGCCGCGGCGAGGCTCGCGCGGCCCTGGCCGAGGAGTTCGGCGTCGCCACCACCGACTCCCTCGACGGCCTGCGAGCCCGCTCCCCCGAGCTGGTCGTGCCGTCGGCGAGCTGGGCCGCCATGCCGGACCTCATCCGTGAACTGGTGGACCGCCGCACCCCCGTCCTGGCGGAGACTCCGCCCGCACCCGACCCCGACTCGCTGCGCTCCCTGTGGCACGACGTCGGCGCCTCCAGCCTGGTACAGGTCGCCGAGCAGTACACGCGCATGCCCGGTCACGCCGCCCGCCTCGCGGCCATCCGCGCCGGCGCCATCGGCACGCCCGCCTGGGCGCAGGTCTCCTCCACGCACGGCTACCACGCCGTCTCCCTGCTGCGGCACTTCCTCGCCGACGACGCCGCCCCGCTCGCCGGCCCCGTCACCGTCACCGCCCGCAGCTTCCCGGTACCGCTCCTCCAGCCGCTCGGCCGCGACGGCTGGAGCGCCGTGCCGGCGGTTGAGTCCGGCCAGACGGTGCTCGCCACTCTCGCCTTCGACTCCGGCCGCACCGGCGTCTACGAGTTCACCTCTAATCAGTGGCACAACCCACTGCTGTCCCGCCGCGTGCTGGTGCGCGGCACCCTGGGGGAGATCGTCGACGACGCCGTCACCCGCTGGGTGCCCGACGCCGGGGCGGTGACCAGCCGGATCGAGTACCGGCGCACCGGGCGCGACCTGAACCTCGAGGGCAACGACCTGATCCACGCCAGCCTGGACGGGCGAGTGCTCTACCGCAACCCGTGGGTCGGCACGCGCATGAGCGAGGACGACCTCGCCGTCGCCACCATCCTTCAGGACACCGGCCTCTGGGTGCGGGAGGAGGGCCCGGCCCCCTACCCGCTGGCGCAGGCCTGCCAGGACCACCTGCTCTCCTGCGCCATCGATCAGGCCGCCGCCTCCGGCCGGGACGTGACCACCGACGTCGAGGACTGGGCCTAAGGGCCGGCGTCCACCGACCAGGACCGCCAACTACTGACAACTACTGTTAAAAAATTAACAGTAGTTGTCAGTAGCTTGTCAGTAGCGGGTACCTGCGGAATCCACATCTTCGGCCGTACGTACCTGCTGGTCAGGCCCCGGGGATGACCCACGTAGATCGCGGGTCTCGCGGCGACCTACCGGTGCGCATCACCAATCCCTCGGCCTCCAGAGCCTTGAGGCGCTTCAACGCCGTTTGGCGGGTGACACCCATCGCGTCAGCAATGTCCGCAGTACCGAGCGGCCCGGTGCTGCGCAGCAACGCCATGGCATCGAGCGCGGGCCGGCCAAGCCGGTCGGCAACCGTCGTCGATATTCGCGAGGCGGCATCCAGACTCACTATTACGCTCGTCGACGTCTGCCGGTACACCGGATCGCCGAGACCTGCCTGGCGCATCTGCCCCACCATGCGACGAATCCCCTCACCCAGTTCCTGAGCGAATCCCAGGTCCGAGCAGACGCGCGCGATACGCGGGTTACGCGCATATCTGGCGATCTCAAGCGGTCGGGACGGGTCGACCAGTCCGGGGAAACGGCCCGGCGAGGAGACCTCAATACGATGTGGGAAGATCGAGACCCGGATGTGGTCACCAGCCATCGAGTACGAGCGGTGGATGACTGCGTTGACGATCGCCTCCATCCACGCCTCGCGAGGAATGACATCCACCGGACCGAATTTGCCATCTACGCCGAGTGCACGACGGCGTGGAGCCCACTCCTCGACCAAGGAGAAGGCGGCTTCAATCATCTCCGGGATCGTGCCCTCCAGGCGGCGATCACCATCGGCAACCATCGTCTGGCGTGATCCCACACCGGTCTCATCGGCCTGGTATCGCAGCACGCGCACGAGTGCCTGCGGGAGGAAACGCTGCGGGTGCACCCCCACCAGGAGCAGTCCGGCAACCGTCAATCGATCATCGGGAGTTACTAGAGAGCGTGCGCGCAGTACGTGCAGGTCATCCCCTTCCGCGCCAATGACCTTCCGAAGTGCGTCTACACGAGCCGAGTCCACACCTTCGAGGCCGACTGGAGCCGGCTGCGCCTCATAGGCATCGGCCTCACGGTCGTAGACGAGTTCCTGCCAGGCTGTCCGACTCAGCGTGATGGTCGAGTCACCCGCCCGAATGAAGGCCTCCTCGTCGGTGCGTTGATGGGCGTGACGACTCGGCTCCACCAGAAACACCAGGACATGGTCCTGCGTGTGGTCGGAGCGTTCGACCGGCATCTCCTCCACCCTGAGCACGAGTGGCGGATCGATGAGATCAACCGGGACCCGGCGCAGTCGGTTGACCTTGCGGGTCTCGCCGTCAATACCTTCAATCCGCCCCTCGCTGACCCCCACAGCCACCATGCCGCCTTCGGCATTGGCCATGCCGATCAGCGCGGCAGCGAGCCGCTTGGCGTCGACGCGCACCGACTTGCGTTCAAACCATTGGGTCTCCGGCGCACCAGCGAGCAGCACCCCGCGCTGCCGCGGTTCTGCCACCGCCAGCGCATCGATGTCGATCTTGCCTGTCGGCTCTCTCGCAGCCATCTTCACAGACCTACTGTAAAGAAATTAACAGTAGTTGTCAGTAGCTTGTCAGTAGCGGGCGCCGCGGCTGCGTCGGCGGCGCCCCTCAGGGGCGCACCGCGACGGCCTCGATCTCCACGCCCGCGCCCAGCGGCAGCGCCGCCACCTGGAAGGCCGCCCGGGCGGGCAGCACCGCGCCGGTGAAGAAGCGCGCATAGACCTCGTTGACGGCGGCGAAGTCGGCGATGTCCGCCAGCAGCACCGTGGTCTTGACGACGTGCTCGTACCCCAGGCCGGCGGCCTGAAGGATTGCGCCGATGTTGGTCAGCACCCGCTCGGCCTGGGCCACGATGCCGCCGTCGACCAGCTTGCCGGTGGCCGGGTCGAGCGGCACCTGCCCGGAGATGTAGACGGTGGCGCCGCTGCCCGCGCCGGTGGACACGGCCTGGGAGTAGGGTCCGACGGCGGCCGGGGCGCTGGTAGTGGCAATGGCGGTCTGTACAGCGGTCGACATGTCGGCATCCTAGCCGCGCGCCACAGCCCGCCATCCCGCGAGACCGGCACCAGTAACACGCCGAGACCGGCACCAATGACGCGCCGCGGCCGGTCGCCCCGGGCGGGCCCGCGCCGCCCCACGGACCGCCGCCCTGCCCGCTCCAGCAAGACCAATACGTCCGACTTCCGGGATTCCCGGGACATGCCCCGTGGTCCGTGACACACTGCACCCATGCACGAACGCGCAGGACTTCCCGCCCAACCAGAGGACCTCATTGACGTCGATGAGGTCGTCAACGCCTACTACGAACTTGTCCCCGACCCCGCGATCCCGGCCCAGAAGGTCGTCTTCGGCACCTCCGGCCACCGCGGCTCCTCCCTGGACACCGCTTTCAACGAGGCTCACATCGTCGCCACCACGGCGGCAATCGTCGAGTACCGGCGTTCCCAGGGAACCGACGGCGTGCTCTACATCGGCCGCGACACCCACGCCCTGTCCGAGCCGGCCTGGCGCACCGCCATCGAGGTGCTCTCGGGCGCCGGCGTCACCACCGCGATCGACGCCCGCGGCTCCTACACGCCCACCCCCGCCGTCTCGCACTCGATCCTGCTGGCAAACGGCGCCGGCACCGAGTCCGGCGTGCGCACCACCGGCCCCGGCCTGGCCGACGGCATCGTCGTCACCCCCTCGCACAACCCGCCCCGCGACGGCGGCTTCAAGTACAACCCGCCCCACGGCGGCCCCGCCGACTCCGACGCCACCAGCTGGATCGCCGCGCGCGCCAATGAGCTCCTGGCCGACGGCTGGCGCGATGTGCCGCGCGTGCCGATCGCCGAGGCCCTGGACGGCAACTACGTCGTCAAGCACGACTACCTCGAGACCTACGTGGCCGACCTCGAGAACGTCATCGATATGGATGCCATCCGCGACGCCGGCGTGCGCATCGGGGCCGACCCCCTGGGCGGCGCCTCGGTGGACTACTGGGGCGCCATCGGCGAGCGCTACGGGCTGGACCTGACCGTGGTCAACCCGAAGGTCGACCCTGCCTGGTCCTTCATGACCCTGGACTGGGACGGCAAGATCCGCATGGACTGCTCCTCCCCCAACGCCATGGCTTCACTGCGCAACGCCATGACCCCCGACGCCGACGGCAACACCCCCTACGACGTCGCCACCGGTAACGACGCCGACTCCGACCGCCACGGCATCGTCACCCCCGACGGGCTGATGAACCCCAACCACTACCTGGCCGTTGCCATCGAGTACCTGTTCACGCACCGGCCCGGTTGGCCCGTGGACGCCGCCGTCGGCAAGACACTGGTGTCCTCCAGCCTCATCGACCGAGTCGTGGCCGCCATGGGCCGCAAGCTGGTGGAGGTGCCGGTCGGCTTCAAGCACTTCGTGCCCGGCCTGCTGGACGGCTCCGTCGGCTTCGGCGGCGAGGAGAGCGCCGGCGCCTCCTTCCTGCGCAAGGACGGCACCGTGTGGAGCACGGACAAGGACGGCATCATCCTGGCCCTGCTGGCCAGTGAGATCATCGCCGTCACCGGCAAGACCCCCTCCCAGCTGCACGAGGAGCAGGTGGAGCGCTTCGGCGCCTCCGCCTACGCCCGCATCGACGCCGCCGCCACCAAGGAGGAGAAGGCCAAGCTGGCCGCGCTGTCGCCGCAGGACGTCACCGCCACCGAGCTGGCCGGGGAGCCGATCACCGACCGCCTGGTGCGCGCCCCCGGCAACGACGCCCCCATCGGCGGGCTCAAGGTCACTACCGCCAACGCCTGGTTCGCCGCGCGCCCCTCGGGCACCGAGGACGTGTACAAGATCTACGCCGAGTCCTTCAAGGGCGCCGACCACCTGGCGCAGGTCCAGGAGGAGGCCAAGCAGGTGGTCTCCGCCGCCCTCGGCGGCTGACCGCCGCGCGGTAGGCACAGCACCACGCCACAACACAGCCGGGGTCCGGCGATGGGACGTCCCATCGCCGGACCCCGTGTTCAGTTCTCGCGCCAACAGCCCAAACGACGGGCCACCGGCTCGACGAGTTGTACGGTCTGCCGCGAGAGCACCTGAGCACTGGTCAGCCTGAGCGGCACATAACCCCGCCGCAGCAACGACTGGTCGCGTCGACGATCGTTCTCCCAGGAGTCCCGGTCGCCGTGGTAGGCGTACCCGTCTGTTTCAATGACCAGGCGCCCCATGAGTAGATCCACCTCGAAGCCGAGATCGGCGGCTACTTCTGGTTCCTGCCCGGCCTCCTGCAGGTCGTACCGAGCAATCGTCTCCAAGAGGGAACGAGCCCGAGGATCAGCCCGCCCCAGCAGGGATCTCAGGCGACCATTACGCGGGCCCATCAACCTGGTCAAAAGCATGGTCTTGTCAACCAGCCCGATTCGCAGAGCGGCATCCAGTGCGATCAGCGCATCGAGCTCGTCAGCGCAGCGCATCACCGTCAGCAGGACGGACTCCGGATCGGCGACCGGCGGCTTCAGCGGGTCCTGCGGCGCCAGCCCCTCAATCCGGTGAACAACAACCCGCCCCACTCCCGACGGGGTATGGCTGCGCCCACGCCGAACAGCGACGTGAACAACAGTTGGCTCTCGGCGCAGGGGAATTCCGTAGTGCGCAAGCGCGTGCCCGCAAGTCAGCAAGCCACCGACGCGCCTGGCCACGACCGTCGCCCGATCGGTCGACGGCAACGCGACTACCCCCTGGGGATAGGAAACGACCTTGCCTCCCTCAACCAGCCTCGCGAGGGCGCGCCAGTCGGAGCGGTCACGGCACACACTTGCGCGCCGCGCGGCACCGCAGCGACTGAGGTCAGCCACGAGACGAGATTCCCTATCAACACAATCCACAATCAAATACTGTCAAACATAATCGTCAACACTCAACAGACAGACGTGGTCTGTGGAAAACCTGCACCGCCTGGCCCGTCTTCGGAGCAGCCGCCCGCCCGTCAGACGCTCCTGCCAACCCGCCCCATCCGCAGATACCGGCCCCGGTGTCACTGGATGCACCACATTCACGTTGCGTACGCTGTCCCCGGCCCACAAGCCTGGAACCCAGGCGCAGAATCACGCCGATCGCCGTGACCCCCAGGACGCACCACACCCGAAAGTGGTGCATTCCATGACAGATCCGGGCCAATTAGGCTTGCCTGCGTGACTCAGCAGCGCCCCTCAGGCCCCTCCGACCGCCACATCGAGTACGTCTCCGGGCTGCCAGGCGCGGACACGGACTCCGCCGCAGTCGGCTCGGCACCGGCGGGCGGGCGCGGGCCGCGCGGCCCTATTCCGCATCAGCAGTCGCGCCCCGGCCCCGAGGACGACCTCCTGCTGGCGACGGGAGAGCCGGTGCGCCCAGCGTCCACCCGGGCCGGGCGCAGCGGCGCCGCATCCCCACGGCCCGGCGCGCCCAGGACGGGCTCTCCAGCCTCGGCACGCACGAGCGCACAAACCGGCCGCCGTACCTGGATGCCGAACCAGCACGGCGCGCACTACATGCTGCTGCTGCCTCCGATCATGGGCTGGGTCGTGGGCGGGTTCAGCTGGGTGAACCTGTTGTTCATCCCCGCCTGGCTGGGCGCCTACCTGACCTACTGGGCCTGGTCACAGTGGGCCCGCGCCCGCTCCCCGCGTCGGCGCGCACTGGCGCTGCCTCCGCTGGCGGTTTACACCAGCTGGACCGCTCTGCTTGGCATTGTGACGTTATCCGTGGCCCCATACCTGTTGCAGTGGGCGGTGCCGTTGGCGCCGTTGTGCGCAGTCGCCCTACGGGAGTCCTGGCGCGGCCGAGAGCGTTCACTCCTCTCGGGACTGGCTACCACGATCGCCGCCTCCCTCATCGCGGCAGTCACCTACTCGCTCGGAGTCGGCGGACGCGGAGGATTCCTAGGCACGGGACCCGACGCCACCAGCCTGCCCGGAGCCTCCCCCAACGGCGAGCTGACGGGATGGGCATGGATGTGGCTGGTGACCGCACTGACAGCGGCCTACTTCTGCGGGACGGTGCCTTACATCAAGTCGATGATCCGCGAGCGCTTCAACCGGCCGCTACTGGCGGGCACGGTCGCGTGGCACGCACTCGTCGCCGCCGGCACGGTGTGGCTCGCCAGTGGCGGCTGGCTGCCGTGGGCGCATGCCGCACTGTGGCTGGTGTTCGCTGTGCGCTCCCTGGTCGTGCCGCTATGGCAGTGGCATCTGGTGCGTGCCCGCCGAGCCCCGCTGCGTCCCCGGGTCATGGGCATCACCGAGATCGTTTTCTGCCTGTTGTTCCTGCTGACTATCGCCATTCACTGAAGGGCGCCATCCCCGCAGACGGCAGGGGCAACCTGGAGCAGGACGTGGTGGTGCTGCCCGACTCCAGCCATCCCCACAAATGGCCGGAGCGGCCTGCACTATACGGGCCGTTAGGACCCATAACACCGCCATCCCCACGGACGGCCGGAGCTGCCCCATCGGTCCGGCGAGTCGCCTACATGCACGTTCGGGACCTGAACAACCCACCCTCCTCAGCGCGCACGCCAGGCGGCAGTGGCGGCCAGCACGCGGTCGTTCTCAGCAGGGGTGCCGATGGATACGCGCACACCTTCGCCGACGAAGGGGCGCACCAGGATCCCGGCAGCCCCGAAGTGCTCCGCGAGCGCGCTCGTCTCCTCCCCGACAGCCAGCCAGAAGAAGTTCCCCTGCGAGTCGGGCACGTCCCACCCCTGCTCGCGCAGCGCGGCCAGCACCCGATCCCGTTCGGCCGCAACGGCTGCGGCGCGGCGGGCGGTCTCGCCCAACACCTCTGGCTCCAGGGCGGCGACCGCGGCTGCCTGCGCCGGCAGGTTCACGCCGAAGGGCGTCGCTACCGACCGGATAGCGGAGATGATGCCGGCCTCGCCCACGAGGTACCCCACACGCAGGCCGGCCAGAGCGTGCGCCTTGGAGAAGGTACGGCTGACCAGCAGGTTCGGGTGCTCCTCCAGCAGCGTGAGCGCATCCCCAACCGCGGAGTCGGTGACGAAGTCGAGGTAGGCCTCATCCACGATCACTAGCACTCGCTCAGGCACGCCCTCCACCAGCGCGGCGAGTTCATCCGCGGTCAGTGCCGGACCGGTGGGGTTATTGGGAGTGCAGGCGAGCAGGGCGCGCGTGCGGGGAGTAATGGCGGCGATCATGCCGGGTACGTCGTGTCGGCCGTCGGCCGTGAGCGGAACCTTGACGGCCCGCGCGCCGGCGACTGCGATGCAGATGGGGTAGGCCTCGAAGGAGCGCCACGGCAGGACCACGTCGTCACCCTCGTCGCAGACGGTGTCCAGGACGTGCTGGATGAGGGCGACCGACCCGTTGCCCACCACCACCTGCTCGGGCGCCACCGCGTGCCGCCTGGCAATCGCCTCCACCAGCGCGTCCCCCGCCATCTGCGGGTAGCGGTTGGCGCCACCCGCGGCTGCCGTCAGGGCGGTCAGCACACTGGCATGCGGCGGGTAGGGCAGCTCGTTGCTGGAGAGCTTGGCTACGTCCTTCCCGGTGGAACGGGCGCCGGGAACATATGCGGGCAGAGTCTGGACGGCGGAGCGGAGATGCACGGGGGTCATGCCCTCATCCTGGCACGCAGCGCAGGCCTGAGTGACCCGCATCCCGTTCCCGCCGGGACCCGGGTCTGGGAGTATGGACGCATGGACTTGATTGTTCGCACGCTCGGAAACGCGGGCGGCCTGTGGCTGGCGGTTGCGCTATTGCCAGGCATGGCCGTGCCGGGCACACCGAGCCTGACTCTGACCGTGGTCAACCTGCTGGTGGTGGGCCTGGTACTGGCGCTGGTGAACTCGCTGATAAAGCCCGTGGCCCGCGTGCTGGCCTTTCCCCTGTACGTGATGACCTTCGGGCTGTTCGCACTGGTGGTCAATGGGGCGATGCTCATGCTGACCAGCCGGATAACGGACGTACTGGCCGGCGTGAGCACCGGTGCGGAACTGACGCTGGGACTGCACGTGGCCACGTTCGGCACCGCGATCGTGGGCTCTCTGATCGTGTCGGTCGCCTCGGCGATAATCGTCGGCGTTCTGGGGCCGAGCGACCACCGAAACGGCCACTGAGGCAAGCACTGAAGTGAGCACTGAGGCGACCGCTGCCCGGGCCCTGCTCCTCGCCGCGCCGCACCTCACCCCTGCTTGCCGACGCCCTGCGCCACCTGCTCCCAGGTGGTCTCAGGGCTGTCGCGCGTGATGTCGAAGATGATCTCGGTGGTCTTCGCCCCGTCCTCCCCGGCTCCGGTGATGCCTCCGAGCTCCTCGGTCCACTGGTCTATCTGCGGGTTTCCGTGCATGCCGTCGACGGCGTCAGCATAGATCTGCGGCGCGTGAGGGTACCCGTCCACGCCGGCCGCGTGGGTGTCGATGGTTACCACGGTGCGGGTGGGGGTGCGCGGGGTGGGCGCCGCATCGAGCGCGGGCACGGCGTCGCCGGTGTTCTCTAGGTGGATGGCGTTGACGCTTTCGGGCAGGTTCGCGCCCGCGGTCGGGCCCCCGGCGGTGAGCAGGTTGGTGATGTTGAACTGTTCGGCGACTGCCGAGTCGGCGGCGATGTTGGAGGCGGTTATCGCGCCCTGGGAGTGCCCGTACAGGCCGACCTTGTCGCCAGGGGCTATACCGGCCTCACGCATGGCGGTGACCACTGCGGTCTCCATGTCGGTCGGCCGCCCGGATACCGCCTGCAGGTTGGTCAGCAGGTCCTGCGGGTTGGTGTTGCCGCTGCCCCAGTCGGTGGTGCCGGGCACCACGACGAGCCAGGAGGTGGTTCCGTCGGCGTGGTCGGTGCGCAGGATGGAGACCACGCCGGAGGAGGTGTCCTCGTCGCGGCCCTTCATGTCGTCGGAGTAGCGGATGACCTCAGCGACCGTCCCCGGTTGCGGGCCGGTGCCCGACTGCGGCAGCGCTGCGGCTACCGCGGGAACGGCAGTCCCGAGCCCGAAGGGGTCGCGCACGCCGGGAGGGACCGTGACGGACTGTCCGCCGTGCGGGGTCACGGTCACGCCAGTGGGCTCCCCGTAGCGGTACGCCCCCGACTGCTCGGCACGCACGGCCAGGTAGTAGACCACGCGCTGCATGGGTGTCAGGGAAGCGGTGTCCACCATGCGGCTGCCGACGGGCACCTGGTCAGGCAGCATGGCAGAGATCGCGGGGTCCAGTTCCTCGGCTACCTGACCGATGTAGGTCTCGATGGACGCGGCCTCGAGGCCGGTCTTGGCCTGCTTCGCCCATATCGCCAGAGCCAGGAGGATCATGAGGTCGGTGTTGACCCAGTCATCGAGCATTGGGTCGCCCAGCAGCATTTCAAGGCCCTGGAGCGCATCATCCATGCCGTCGGGCAGGGCGGCGCCGTCCGCACTCAGCACCGCCAGTGCGCCTACGATTCCCGCCGCAATGACTGCATGAGACCCGCCTCCAAACTTGATCCCCAGGCGGGCGGTCTGCAGCATCAGGAGCCACCGACCCTTCATGCCCGACTCGGTGTCCGTGTAGGTGGCGGCGCTGAGGGTGACCGCAGTGGCGAGCGTACGCAGGCTGTCGGCGGCGTCGTCGAGGGAGCCGGCACCGCTGGTGAGTGACTGCAGGGCGGCGATGGCATTGGCGCGCTCTGTGGCGCACGAGTCGGACACCGGGGAGTAGCACTGCGCACCACCCGAGGTGATGGCCTCATGCGCCGAATTGAAGCCGAAGTTCCAGGAGCCGTTCGCGCCGATGTTCGGCTGGCTGTACATCATGACCCCGAAGCCGTCACAGCGCAGGTCCGTCAGGCACGCCAGTGCCAGGTCACGGGCATCCTCCAGCCAGTCGGCCGCGGTGCAGAGAGTGGTGGCGAAACTGGTGAGATCGTTGGTGTTCACCCCGTAGGTTCCGCCGCTGACGACGACGCCGGTGCCAGCGGGCATGCCGGACCAGGTCAGGGGGTAGGGCAGGGCGGCGTCCGTGGTGTAAGGGCCCGAACCGGGGGAGGTTCCCCCGCCGAGGACCGGGTCGCCGCTGCGGCACACCATATCGTCCTGGTCCCCGCCCGACGCGGTGGCACCGAAGGGAACCGATCCGGCGCCGGTGCCCTGCCCGAGGGGGCCGGAACCGACCGGAACACTGCTGGGGTCTGCGTAGCTCGCCAGTGGGGTGCGCAGATTCAACGACTTCAGCGCGTACTGGTCCGCGGCGGACACACCACTGGTGGTGTTTACGGTCATGATTAACCCTCCTCGCTCTCGGCGGCTTCCAGTAGGGTCATGGCGTTCTGGGCGTCGGTCATGAGGGCATCGAGCCCGCCTACGAGGGTGACTACTTCATCGAGGGTGGTCTGGCAGGCCGAGGCGGCGGAGCCGGTCCAGTCGGTCGGAACGGTGGCGGGAACCAAGGCGGTGCCAACCTCTGCCTTGTCCGCTGCGATTGAAAGAAGGAAGGAGGACATGGCCTCGACGGTAGAGCGACCGAGGCGGTGCCCGCAGGGTGGCTGTGAACGCGGCAGACGCACGGGCGTACGAACACTACCTGTGGGTTTTGCTGGCCGCCCGGGCGGGAGGCAGCACTAGGCCGTCGGACGCTCCAGGGGCGGGACGCAAAGGTGCGGGCGCTTGCTTCAGGCGGCGTCAACCAATTGCGCAGAGCGGCGGTCGTTGCGGACCGCCACGCGCAGGGCGATTGCGCCGACCGCGTCCGCACCCACCGCCAGCCCCAGCACCAACCACCAGGAGGGCGCGGCCGGGGTGAGGCCGCAGGCAACTGCGACGGCAACGCTCAGTGTGACGGCCGCGAGCGCAGCGACCACGCCGGTACGGCGCCGCCCGACCAGCTCCATGACGGTAACCAGGCCGACGCCCGCCACAAGCCCTCCGGCAGCAGCGATAGCCGCTAGCAGCAGCGCCCGGTCGGTTCCGGCCAGTGCCAGGCCGGCCCACAGGGCGAGGCCTACGGCTGACAGCACCAGGTCGAGCACCGCCAGCAGTGCGCCCGTGCGGCCGCCGGGGCGCAGCTCCCCGGAGGCGGTCGCGGCCGAACCCCCGGCCGAGGACTGTGGCCCAGCGCCGACCGCGGCCGGCGCCCCGGATACTGCCCGCGGCCCGGCGGCATTACCGCCAATGGCCGATACGCCCGCCGTCGGCACTGCAAGTCCGCCGTGCCGCAGCGCAAGGTATCCGCCCAGCGCCACGCACGCCGCGGCCACCCACGGCAAGGGATGCGCCACCAGCTGCGGGATCGCCAGGACGAGGGCCACGGCAACGAGCAGCGCGGGCGCGCCCGCTCGCAGCAGGGCGCGTGCCCGGGCGGCGATCGGCACCAGGTCGTTGATCCACTGGGGCACGTCGTCTGAACTCGGCTCGGGCGAAGGCCGTCTCGCAGTCTCGCTCATGACGTCATCCTCTCCGCCGTCCGGCCGCTCGCACCCGCGCCACGCGGCGGCCAGGGGCAGGCAGTCGTTGGGCCGCCCGGACCATAGGCGCTCGACGGCGTCGTCGGCGGTCTCCGCGAGAATCCGGCGGATCTCGGTCCCGGGGAGTCCGGCGGCCGCACGCATCAATACGTGCATCTCGCTACTTGCCAGGTCGCCCGCGTTCAGCCGCCGTACTTGTTCGGACATGACCCCAATGCTAGGCCGCCGCGGCCGGCCAGCCCGTTGGCGGCTACAACCGGCTCGGGCGAACGCTGTCCGGCGTAGGAACCGGCAGCGAGCAGCTCACCCGCCTCTTGTACACTCCTGTACATGGTCGTCGACAAGGGGAACCTTACAGAGCTCTTCTCTGCTCTTCCCCGGCTCGAGGCGGGGCCCGGAATGTCGCAGATCGGCACGAACGAGCTAACAGCGCCATGAGGCGCCTCAAAGATCGTTGAAATCATGCGGTTATGAGGTGACTCCGGAACGTCGGATTCAGCGTTACTGCCGATCTCGGACAAAACCACCCCGAACGCTCAGGGGGTCCGCAGAGGCATCCTACTTTCGCGCTTGAGTCGACCCGGTTGAGACACCTGTCTCCGCCGCTGGCCACGCCTGGCAGAATCGGCGTCATGGTCGACCTCGCCACCGTCTCCCCCGCCATCGCCCTCGGCCCGCTCGACGGCCGCTACCGCGCCGTCACCGCACCACTGGTCAACTACCTGTCCGAGGCCGCCCTGAACCGGGCGCGCCTGCGCGTGGAGGTGGAGTGGCTCATCCACCTCACCGACCTCCGGGCACTGCCCGGCGCCCCCGTGCTGTCCGACGCCGAGAAGACCTACCTGCGCGGCGTCGTGGACGCCTTCGGCGCGGCGGACATCGCCGAGCTGGCCGAGATCGAGGCGGTCACCCGCCACGACGTCAAGGCCGTGGAGTACCTGCTCAAGCGGCGCCTGGACGCCGCCCCCGAGGCCCTGGGCACCACGGTGCTGCCCGAGGTGCACGAGATCGTCCACATCTTCTGCACCAGCGAGGACATCAACAACCTCGCCTACGCGCTGACCATCCGCGATGCCGTCGCACAGGTGTGGCTGCCCGCGGCCCGCGGGCTCGTGGACGACCTGGCCGCCATGGCCCGCGAGCACGCCGACGCGGCCATGCTCGCCCGCACCCACGGCCAGCCGGCCACCCCTACCACCCTCGGCAAGGAGCTGGCGGTGCTGGCCCACCGGCTGCGCCGGCAGGTCAAGCGGGTGGAGGGCGCCGAGTACCTGGGCAAGATCAACGGGGCCACCGGCACCTTCGGAGCGCACGTGGTCGCGGTGCCCGGCGCCCACTGGGAGGAGGTCGCACGCGCCTTCGTCGAGTCCCTGGGCCTGACCTGGAACCCGCTCACCACCCAGATCGAGTCCCACGACTGGCAGGCGGAACTGTACGCCGACGTAGCCCGCTTCAACCGGATCGCCCACAACCTCGCCACCGACGCCTGGACCTACATCTCGCTAGGCTACTTCCACCAGCGCCTGAGCGCGCAGGGCTCCACCGGCTCCTCCACGATGCCGCACAAGGTCAACCCGATCCGCTTCGAGAACGGGGAGGCGAACCTGGAGATCTCCTGCTCCCTGCTGGACACGCTCGCCGCCACCCTGGTCACCTCCCGGCTGCAGCGCGACCTGACAGACTCCACCACGCAGCGCAACGTAGGCGTGGCCTTCGGCCACTCGCTGCTGGCGATCGACAACATTCGCCGCGGCCTGGCCGGGCTGGACGTCGACCACGCCCGCCTGGCGGAGGACCTCGACGCCACCTGGGAGGTCCTGGGCGAACCGGTACAGCAGGCCATGCGCGCGGCGTCGGTGGCCGGGGCCACCGGCATGGCCGACCCCTACGAGCGGCTCAAGGAGCTCACGCGCGGCAAGCGGGTCACGGCCGCCTCCATGCGGGACTTCATCGCGGGCCTGGGCATGCCCGCCGAGGTCGAGGCGCGGCTGCTGGCGCTGACGCCCGCCACCTACACGGGCCTGGCCGCCCACCTGGTCCGGCACCTGGACGCCTGATCGCGGCCTCCCCCGCGTCGCTCCGGGAGACGCGCTCCCGCGACGCCTCACATGTTGGAGAAGATGATCAGAAGCAGGAAGGCGATCGCCCACCAGATCCCGGCGGGCACGAAACCGCTGATGCCCTCAGTGTCATCGGTCTGGCCTTCCCGGCGGGAAGTCGGTGGGGCACCCCGCGATGGAGCCTGCGCGTACGGGCCCTGCCCTGGTACACGCGGCTGCGGCAGGCCGTGGACGGAGGCGGATTGCGCGACTGGCTGTAGCGGCTGCGCCTGCGCGGGTGCATAGGGGTTCGGGGCGGGAGGGCGGGGCACGGGCGTGGAGGCCATTCCGGCGCTCCGGCTGGTGGGGGCGCCGCCGGCCACCACAGCGGCCGACCGCATCCGCGGCGCTGCGCCGTATCCGGCCGCGGATCGTGATGGCGCTCCGGGGGTCGGCACCGGTCCCCCGCCTGGAGTCGGTACGCCTGCGGCCGCCGCTGGCCGCAGCCCGTAGCCCGGAGTACTCCGCGAGGAGGGCTGCACCGGCGGCCGGGTAGCGGGCTGGGGGTATCCGGGATGCTGCGGTGCGGGCCGCTGCTGTGCGCTGCTGCCGGGTGGGGCGACCGCAGCAGGATGCGAGGCGGGGGGCACCTGGGCGGGGCGCGGTCTGGCATCGTCGGCGCCGGCGGAGGGCGTGGCGTCGAGCACTGAAACATCGAATATGGGCGAGCCCATGAGGGGGTCGCCCAGGACGCTGCCGAAGGGAGCGTCATCGAAGCCGATGTCAGCCGGCTCCCAGCCGATCGGGGCCCAGGACGTGTCGGAGGTGTCGGCGGCGCTCATTTCCGCGGGTGCACGCTGCTCGCTCATGTGACCAGCATCCCACAGTTGGCGCAGCGAGGCCCAGTTACCCTTCCCGCCCGCATTCCCCTCCTGACGTGAGCCTCGATACGGGGAACCACCCGCATCGCTGTCACTGAATGCACCACTTTCACCGCCACTCCCGCGAGCCCATCGGCGAGAATCGCGTGATGACGCGGATCGCAGTGATGACGCTGCTGCGAGGCGGATGAAAGTGGTGCATTTTGTGACACCACGCAAGAGGCAACCCCGGGTCTCGCCGCCTCCCCCACTGAATATCGCCGCAGGTAGCCAGATTTCAGACATCGGGTACCAGCCGCCGAATCCGCCGCCTTCCCCGATGCTTTGCACCCCGTTCCGAGCCTTTTCCCTCCGGCGTGCGGCAAACTCCTGTGCACCAGGACGCGAAGGGGGAAGGAAGGGGGACGCAGTAAGCGTTGGTGGCGAGCCCGCGCCGCCCGCCGCACCGAGTCCCCTGCCCTGCCGCTCCTGCCCTGCGGCATTGCAACCCCTACCCCCTAGGGGTATTGTGACGGTTGTCGGTCGCTTCAGATCGGCCGACACCACGTGCACCATGTACGGGCAGGAGGAGCGATGGCCGGATACACGGGAACCAAGGAGGACTACCTCAAGCGACTCAGTCGCATTGAGGGGCAGGTGCGCGGCATCTCGCGCATGGTCCAGGAGGACGCCTACTGCATCGACGTACTCACTCAGGTTTCCGCCGTCACCAAGGCACTCCAGGCCGTCAGCCTCGGCCTGCTCGAGGATCACATGAACCACTGCGTGCTGCACGCGGCACAGTCCTCCGACGAGGAGGGCCGCGCCAAGATCCGCGAGGCCTCCGACGCGATCGCCCGCCTGGTCAAGTCCTGACCGCACGGCGGGCGGCGCCCGCCGGCACCGGCATTCGCCGCTCGCAAACCAGACCCAGACCCACACACCGAGATCAAGGAGCCCATCATGTCCGAGTTCACCGCCGACGGCGTCGACCGCACCACCACCCTGAGGATCTCCGGGATGACCTGCGACCACTGCGTCGCCCACGTCACCGAGGAGCTGGAGGCCCTCGACGGCGTCAAGAATGTCTCCGTCATCCTCAATAAGGGCGGGCAGTCCGTGGCCACGGTCGTCTCCGATGTGGTCCTGTCGGATGCCGCCCTGGCCGAGGCCATCGACGAGGCCGGCGACTACACCCTCGACGCGATCGAACGCGACGCCGCCTGAGCTCACACTGGAGGCCGATCAACACATGTCTGAGCCGACTCACACCGCCACCACCGACGCCGCCCCCAGCTCGACGCCGGTGGCCACCGTCGACCTCGCGGTCGGGGGATGACCTGCGCCTCCTGCGTGGCGCGCGTGGAGAAGAAGCTGGGCAAGCTCGACGGTGTCAAGGCCTCCGTCAATCTCGCCACCGAGTCCGCCAGGGTCACGCTGAGCGCACCGGTGAGCAATGAGGAACTGATCAATGCGGTGGCGCGAGCCGGCTACACGGCCACCGTCACCGGCCGCACCGACCTGGCGCCGACCGACGGCGATTCCGGTTCCGCAGCGCCCCGACCCGATGCGGCAGCGGCGACCGACGCGGAAACACACTCTTCCACCGCAGTCTCATCCGGCGCGTCCGCCGGCTCCGAGTCCGCACCGGCGCCGGCCGGGGCAGACGCAAGCTCACCGGCTCCGGTGCTCGGCCAGTCCCAGGCCGAAAGGGCCGCCTACCTGCGCACCCGCCTGGTCGTCTGCCTGGTGCTGTCGATCCCGGTGATGGCGCTTTCGATGATTCCCGCGCTGCAGTTCACCGGGTGGCAGTGGGTGGTGGCGGCGCTGGCTCTGCCGGTGGCCACCTGGGGTGCCTGGCCCTTCCACCGCTCCGCTCTCCGGGCGCTGCGCCACGGAGCCTCCACCATGGACACGCTCGTGTCCCTGGGCGTAATCGCCGCGACCGGCTGGAGCCTGTGGGCGTTGATCTTCGGCGGCGCCGGCCAGCTGGGGGCGCATATGAGCATGGAGCTGCTCCCGCGCGCCCAGGGGCATCAGGTGCACATGTACTTCGAGTCCGCCGCCTGGGTGACCACCTTCCTGTTGGCGGGCCGCTACGCGGAGGCGCGCGCCCGCTACCGCTCCGGAGACGCCCTGCGCGCCCTGTTGAAGCTCGGCGCCACCCAGGCCACCCGGGTCACGCTGACCTCCCCCACCGGCTCCACAGATGCCGTCGATGTGCTTGACGACGACGGCGCCCCCCTCCCCGAGGCCGCCCGCACCGAGGAGACGGTGGCGATCGACGCCCTGGCCGCCGGCGACCTGTTCGTGGTGCGTCCGGGCGAGAAGATCGCCACCGACGGCGTGGTGATCGAGGGCCGCTCCGCGGTGGACGCCTCCATGCTCACCGGTGAGTCGGTGCCGGTGGAGACTGGCCCCGGCGACGCCGTCACCGGAGGCTGCATTAACACCTCCGGCGTGCTGCTGGTGCGGGCGACGGCGGTCGGCGCGGGGACCACGCTGGCGCGCATCGGCGCCATGGTCACCGAGGCGCAGGCCGGCAAGGCACCGGTGCAGCGGCTGGCCGACCGCATCTCCGGGGTGTTCGTGCCGGCGGTGATCGTGCTGGCGCTGGCCACGGCGGCGGTGTGGCTGGCGCTGGGGCACCCGGCGCAGCCCGCGTTCATGGCGGCCGTATCCGTGCTGGTGATCGCGTGCCCCTGCGCACTGGGGCTGGCGACGCCGACGGCGCTGCTGGTCGGCTCCGGGCGCGCCGCCCAGCTCGGCGTGGTCATCAAGGGGCCCGAGGTGCTGGAGTCCACCCGCACCCTGGACACGATCGTGCTGGACAAGACCGGCACCGTCACCGAGGGCCGCATGCGCCTGGACGCCGACGGGATCGTCACCTGGGACGCCGAGGGTGACGGCGGGGTGGAAGCAGCGGAGGACTCCGCATCCCCAGCACCCGGCGCCGAGGGGTCGGACCGGACTCAGCCGGGGCGGGGGAGCCGCTCGAAGGCGTGGTGGGGCTGGCGGGAGCGATCCGAGGTACGAGGATCGCGGGTGGTAGCCGAGAGGGGCTTCACCGCCCCGGCCCCGAAAGCACGCGGTTGCAGGCCCTCGCCCTGGCCGGGAGTGTGGAGGCGGCCAGCGAGCACCCGGTGGCCCGGGCAATCACCGAGGCCGCCAAGGAACGGCTCGAGCAGGTGCCGGCGGTGCGGGACTTCTCCAACCACGAGGGGCGGGGAGTGTCCGGCACGGTGACGCTGGACGGCGCCGCCCACCGGGTCCGAGTGGGCCGACCGGCCTGGCTGGCGGAGCAAGGGGTGGACCTTCCCGCACAGGCAACCGGCGCCGTCGCCGCCGCGCAGGAGTCCGGGGCGACCGCCGTGGTACTCGCCGTGGACGGCGTCGCCCGCGCCGTGCTGGCGGTGCGGGACACGGTGCGCCCCTCCTCCCGGGAGGCGGTTGCCGCACTGCGCGAACTGGGGGTGCGCCCGGTGCTGCTGACCGGCGACAATCGGCGGACCGCGGACCGGGTGGCCCGGGAGGTCGGCATCGACGCCGCAGACGTGCGCGCCGAGGTGCTGCCGGGCGACAAGCGCGACGTGATCGCCGGTCTGCAAGGCGAGGGCCACGTGGTGGGCATGGTCGGCGATGGCGTCAATGACGCCGCGGCCCTGGCTCAGGCGGGTACGCGCGGGCTGGGCTTCGCCATGGGGTCGGGCACGGACGTGGCCATTGAGGCCGCGGACATCACGCTGGTGCGCGCTGACCTGGATGCCGTGGTGACGGCCATCCGCATCAGCCGGGACACGCTGCGAATCATCAAGCAGAACCTGTTCTGGGCCTTCGCCTACAACGTGGCCGCGATTCCGCTGGCCGCGGCCGGAATGCTCAACCCGATGATCGCCGGCGCCGCCATGGCCGCCTCCAGCGTCATCGTGGTCACCAACTCCCTGCGCCTGCGCAGGGCCGGAAAGTAGCTGCCGGGAAGCAGTCGACGCGGGACGCGCCGAGGTCGGTTCGCTTCGGCATCTCACGTCCAGCGCATCAGCTTGGTGGCGGCCCAAAACAGCGCCGCCCCGACGACGCCAGTGACGCCGATCCCGATCAGCGCGTCACTCAGCTCGGCCACGCCCGTCAGCGGCCAGCGCAACGCGTCGAGCAGGTAGGTCAGCGGCAGGAAGTTGGCGAGCGTATGCATCCATCCCGGCAGAATCTCCAACGGCAGCAGCGCGCCGGAGGCGAAACCCATAGGCAGGACCACAATCATCACCGCCAGGGAGACTGCGGTGACGGTGGGCAGCACCAGGCCGAAGAGCATGCCCAGGGAGTAGAAGAGTAAAGTCCCCAGGAACACTGGCACCACGGTTAGGATTGCCCATGGCGACAGCGTGACACCGACCGTCGGCACAAACCCGGTGAGCACGATGAGCACCGCCTGCACGAGTGCGGAGACGACGGCGACGGCCAGCGCCGAGGCGAGGATTGAGCTCACGGGCATTGGCGCACTGCGCAGGACACGTCCGACTCCCTTCTCCCGCCACTCGCCAATAGTTGTGGCGCCGGCGAACATGCCAACAAATGCCACTCCAAAGCCCATGACGTTGGGACTGATGAAGTCAACGGTGTCATGGCCGTCCACCCCTGGTTGGTCACCCATGCTCAACGCAAGGACAACCAGCAGTGCCGGAGGGAATGCATATGAGAAGAGCATGGTGGCCGGATCGCGCAGACTGGTGCGCGCCAGGGAAACTGTTAGGGCTTTGAAGGGGCTCATGACTCGTACTTCTTCCCTGTGAGCTCCATGAACGCGTCCTCGAGGGTCGGGCTGTGCACCTGCGCGCCTGCGGTCGGCACATCCGCCGCGCCAAGGGCCGCAAACACCTCACCCACGTCACGCACGTGAATCACCAACCCGCCCGCACTCACGGTCGCAGCTGTCACCACATCCAGGCCGGTCACTACATCCAAATACGGCGCCGCCCCGGGCAGCAGCACCGAGGCATCACTACCCGCACCGGCAACCAGAGCAGACGGAGATGCCGTCGTCACCACCCGGCCACCATCAAGAATGGTGACCACATCGCACAGGCGCTCGGCTTCCTCCAGATGGTGAGTCGTATACACCACCGTCGTGCCCTCCTCACGCGCCGATGCCAGCAAGCCCACCAGGTCATGACGAGCCGTCGCATCCAGAGCCGCCGTCGGCTCATCCAAGAACAACACCTCCGGCCGATGCACCATCGCCGAGGCCACCGCCAATTTCTGCCGCTCACTACCAGAGGCCCGCTCCACACGCGAGTTGCGCACGTGTCCCAGATCCATGGCCTCAATGAGTTGCTCAGCCCGTGCTTGTGAGGCGCCAAATATCGCGGCGATGGCGGAAAGGTGCTCCCACACCGTGGCACGAGAAAAGAAGGCCGTGGCCTGCGGCTGAATCCCCACCCGCACTAGCAGACGCGGATCACGCGGCAACGGTGCCCGACCCAGCAGCTCCACACTGCCCGCCTGAGCACGGCGCGCACCCTGGATGATCTCAACCAGCGTCGTCTTACCAGCACCATTGGGACCGATCACACCATGGAACGACCCCCGCTCCACCACCAGATCCACGTCCCGCAGCACCTGGTGTCCCGCATATGAACGGCACACGCCGAGAACAACCACCGGCTGCACAACAGTCCCCTTTCACGTTCAAGCCTTCGATGGCTCGACCATGACACAGCGGCGGGACTCGGCTGTTCCGGCTTCCCGCCACAACCTCTCCTACCTTGGTAGGAGGCTCATGATGTGGGCTAGTCTGTGCGCAGTCTTGAAAGGCCACCCATGTTCGCCCTGCCTCACCCAGCACTCAACGTCGCGCCGAGTCGACTTCGTGCTGCGTGGCGCGCCCACCGTGAACTCAGCGTCTTCACGGCCTTCAGCCTGGCCTTCTCCGCGTTGCCGGTGCTGTTCCAGTGGTTCACTCTCACCGATACGGTGGGTTTGGTGGTGCCGTGGGCGCTGCTGCTGATACCCCGCAATCCCTGGACCGCCACCACCATCCTGGCGGCGGGTACGGCTTACGGGCTCGCAGACGCTAGGGAAGCCGGATTGGTCATGGCCGGATGGTTCGCCGTGTACGCCCTCGTTCGTCGGGGCGGTTATTGGCAGGCCGTTGTGATTGTGGTGGCCATGGCGGCCGGAAACCTCCTAGCCTGGCAGGCGGGAACAATGATGAATGACCTGTTCATCAGCCAGGTGTTGTGGATTGCCATCTGTATGGGTGTCGCCGCTCCTCTGCGGCTTGCTGACGCCAACGTGTCCCGGGCCCAGGCCGCTCACGCCCAAGCCCTGCGCGAGCAGCGCGCCCTCATCGCCCGCGAACTCCACGACACCCTCGCCCGCGCCAACACCCAAATCGTCCTGCGCGCCCAACAAGCACAAGCCCACCTCCACAACCCCAACCACACCGACCAGATCAACACCGCCCTAGACGACATCATCACCACCGGCCACCAATCGGTCCTCGACCTGCGCACCATGCTGCGCCTCCTGAGACAAGACACCAACACCCCCCTAGACCCCGCACCCCCCACACCCGACCTAACCACCACCCTCACCCAAGCCCGCCACAACCTCCACCAAGCCGGCCTCCACGCCACCGTCACCCACCAAGGAGACACCACCCGACTCACCCCCACCCTGACCACCACCCTGACCCGCATCCTGGACGAATGCGTCGCCAACATGATCAAACACGCCGCCCCCGACGCCCAATGCACCATCCAACTCAACATCACCGACACCACCGCCGAGCTCCACGCCATCAACCCCCTGGCCGACACCCGACACACAACCCCCGCCACCTCATCCAAACTCGGCATCCTCGGCATCCAGGAACGCACCCACGCCCTCGGAGGAACCACCACCACCAAACACACCAACCACCAATGGATCCTCCACACCACCCTCCCCCTCACACAAACCAACGCGGTTCAGGAACATGCGCCAGACGCTCCCGGAAACAGGCGTCGGCGGGGTCGCACATGGGACTGGTTGCACGCCCATTGGGGCCTGAGTCTACTGACCGCCGCCAGTGTTGTTATTGCCGTATTCAACATGGTCGACGCCGGCATACGGTTGACCACCGTAGTGGGTTTGGTGGTGCCGTGGGCGCTGCTGCTGATCCCCCGCAACCCCTTGGCCGCCACCATCATCCTGGCAGCAGGCGCCGCACATGCAACGGCCAGCGACCAGTTCACTGGAACTGTTATAGCCACGACCGCCGCAACTTGTGTCCTTGTTCGTCGGGGCGGTTATTGGCAGGCCGTTGTGATTGTGGTGGCCATGGCGGCCGGAAACCTCCTAGCCTGGCAAGCAGGCCACGACATGTCCTACGCTCTGCTGTCACAGGTGTTGTGGCTCATCCTTTGTCTTGGCGCTGCCTCGGCTCTGCGGCTTGCTGACGCCAACGTGTCCCGGGCCCAGGCCGCTCACGCCCAAGCCCTGCGCGAGCAGCGCGCCCTCATCGCCCGCGAACTCCACGACACCCTCGCCCGCGCCAACACCCAAATCGTCCTGCGCGCCCAACAAGCACAAGCCCACCTCCACAACCCCAACCACACCGACCAGATCAACACCGCCCTAGACGACATCATCACCACCGGCCACCAATCGGTCCTCGACCTGCGCACCATGCTGCGCCTCCTGAGACAAGACACCAACACCCCCCTAGACCCCGCACCCCCCACACCCGACCTAACCACCACCCTCACCCAAGCCCGCCACAACCTCCACCAAGCCGGCCTCCACGCCACCGTCACCCACCAAGGAGACACCACCCGACTCACCCCCACCCTGACCACCACCCTGACCCGCATCCTGGACGAATGCGTCGCCAACATGATCAAACACGCCGCCCCCGACGCCCAATGCACCATCCAACTCAACATCACCGACACCACCGCCGAGCTCCACGCCATCAACCCCCTGGCCGACACCCGACACACAACCCCCGCCACCTCATCCAAACTCGGCATCCTCGGCATCCAGGAACGCACCCACGCCCTCGGAGGAACCACCACCACCAAACACACCAACCACCAATGGATCCTCCACACCACCCTCCCCCTCACACCCAACAACGAAAAGGGCAAACCATGAACCAAAACATCCAGCCCAGTCCGATCCGCGTCGCCATCGTGGACGACGACGCCATCGTGCTCGACTCGCTATCCATGCTCCTCGCTCAGGAAAACGGCATCGAAATAGTGGCCACCGCCGCCAATGGCGCCGAAGCGGTTGATCTTGTCCACGACCACATGGTGGACGTCGTACTCATGGATATCCAGATGCCGGTTCTGGATGGCATTGGAGCAACCTCGCGGATCCTCGCCGCCGGGGGCAGCACTCGGGTACTCCTACTGACCACCTTCGATGACGATACCTTCCTCGATGGAGGAATCGCCGCCGGCGCTTCGGGCTTCCTTCTCAAGACCACGCCTGCCGCCGAGATCGCGGCGGCAATTCGGACCGTCCACGGGGGCGGTAAGGTCCTCTCGCCCGGACCCACCAGCCGCGTCTTGGAACGCTACGTGCGCGGCCAGCGCCCCAGTACCGGTTCCACCGCGGAACTCGATCTATCGGGGCGAGAGCGGGAAGTGCTTCGGCTTCTGTGTCAGGCACGCACCAACCGCCAGATTGCACGCCAGATGAACGTTGCGGAGACCACCGTCAAAACTCACGTTTCCTCGCTTATGCGCAAGATGGGGGTGGGTAGCCGACTGGAGATCGTCACCGAGGCGTACAAGCGGGGCATCGGCGGCTAGTCACCCCTCCTCATTATGTCTCGTCGGGCTCCCTCAAAAGGAGGAATCGAACGGGGACTCAATGATGAGCAGGCCACACAGCTGTGTAGGACAAGATGCGACTATCCCACCGGATCCACAACCGATAGGAAGTCACCGCACATGTGTTCCCTTCGCACCCTCTCTGCCATCGCCATGTCTGTATCGCTCCTGGGGCTGGCGAGTCCTTCCGTCGCCACGCCTGCCGAGCCAACTCTTCCTGCCCAATCCACCATCTCTCTAAGCGCATCGCCGATGCTCATCTCGCCCACTTCACTCCCAGGCCCGAAATGGCTCTGCTCAATCACTCCAAAGTGCTGCTAACCGTCTACACGTGATACCGACACACCCCAGTGCGTCCTATTGATGGACGGATCCCGAAGGAATGGAGTGCCGGGAGGGTTATTCATGGGGGTGCAGGGGACCCGCAACACGCGCGTTATAGGTGAGCGATAGGGAGGTCCGTTCTGCGAGGATTTATTGACGGATCAATAAATCCTCGCAGAACGGACCTCTAGCCATGAATGTTAGCACGAAGCTTGACCACCACCAGCCCCCCATGATGTGCGCCGTCCTGAACAGCCGCGGCGACCCGCCAAAGGCGGGCTGTCGTGCCCTGGGCATCTATCAGTGCGTGATACTGACCGTGATGGAACTTCGGCACAACACCAGCAAGGACCTGCTGGCCGAGCTGTTCGACATCTCCCAGCACCCCCACCTGCCGAATCATCGGCACCTACACCACCCTGATCGCCAACGCCCTCGGTCAGTCCGTACCCACCACAGACGACCTCGACCCCACCTGACTCCTAGGACTGGAAGAGTGTGCAGGGCCTGGTCTCCGGCAACTACCGCACCACTGGACTGTAAGGTTGTGTTTGGACTTGGGTGGATGTCTTCCAATTCCCGTAATCTGATAGTTAGGACGTTGCGCCCCGGGTTTGATGGAGGCAGTGAGCGCGCGTCGAGGTCGCTGTCACGAGTGGAACCTGGGAAGTACCCTGAGGAGCTGCGTGAGCGGGTTACCCCCGGGCTGTTCTCTGCGCGTCCCAGGCGACGACGACCCCATGCCCTACAACCGCTAGGCCTCAGTCCCGACGACTTGCAGGAGCGCGCCCCGGTAGTGCGGCAGCAAGGCGTACACCTCAGCATGCCGGTAGGACAGCTGCAAGCAGACTCCCCCGAGGGTGCGGGAGACTCTGGGGAGGTGGATCGGTAGAGCCCGGCCGCCCGGGGCAGGCAAGGGGACAGCCTGCGTGATGAGCTGCTCTCGCCACTGGTGCTCGATTGGAAGGTGAGGTCGGGAGAAAGGTAGGCGGCCTGGAAGAAGCTCAGCCGCCTCAGGGACCGTAACCTGCCAGTCCTTGAGGTCCTTAAGCCCCTGGCCCTCATGCCGCATGGTCTCAGCCGCGCCGGCCTCCAGGATGTCGTTCTCAAAGTTGCAGACCGCGAGAGCAGCTGAGCAGGGCTAGAGCGCGGGGCGGTCTCGCTGCCTACCGCTCGTGCCAACCGTGCGGACAGAGGTGTGGCCTTGGTCGGCGAGGCTGTCGCCGGCCAAGGCCACACCTGAAAGGGTGCGCGGGTGCTGCTCCATCCAGTTCAGTTCCCGATGACTCCGGGGCGCCGTCGCTCGACGACGACGGCCATGGTGACAAGCACGGCGGCAAGCGCGATGAGCCACATGAGGGCCGCGGAGGTGCTCAGGGGATCGTCGGCGAAGGAACTGGGACTGACGAAGTTGTTGACCAGGGCGGTGATCGTGCGCCTGCCCACTACCCGCTCCATGACAGGGCTGCTGCTCTGGAGGAGAGGCTCGGCCAGCAGGAGCCAGCCGGCCACGCCCGCCAGGGCGGGGATGGGCCGGCGGATGAGGACGGCGGCCCCGATGACGCTGAGCTGGGCGAGGACGGCGCCCAGGGGGGCGGCGACCAGCATCCTGGTAAGTCCGGCAGTGGCCAGGACAGCACTGACGCTGGTAGCAAAGGCCAGGACAGCAAGACCCGCGGCGATGGACACCAGGGTGACTACCGCGGCCTGGAGGCCGGCATGGACCGCGCAGGCGGTGATGACGGCGCTGCGACGCGGAAGAGCCGTGTAGACCAGGGCCAGCTCGCGGGTTTGGATGAGCCGTAGGTAGGTCCACGAGCCGGTCAGGAGAGTCAGCGGCAGGCAGAGCATGCCCCAGCCGCTGACGACGGCCCCGATCGCGGACTCGGCATCACTGAGGGCGCCGGAGGAGGTCAGGGAGATCTCGAAGATGACCACCACTCCGGCAGTGATGGCGGCGTTCGCGGCGCCGGTAAGCAGAGTCAGGAGAAGTGTGCGCCGCAGCGCGCCGTGGGAGCTCATGCTGGCCCGGAGCCAGGCCAGGACATCACCCAGGAGACCACTGCGGGAGGCCCTGGCACTGGTGGTGGGGGCGGGTGGTCCTGCCAGGTGGGAGCGGGCGGCGCCGTCAGCCGCCGCCGAGCGCATAGGGGCCGCTGCGGCTGAGGTGGAACGCGCGGATGCGGTCGTAGTGGCCACGGCCTCGGTGGTCAGGGCGACGGTGGGTAGGCCCCAGGGTCGTCCGGCCGGGTCGGCGGTACGGGTGAGGAGGACGGCGGCAGCCGCACAGGTGAGGGCGGCCAGGACCAGGAGCGGCAAGAAGCCCCAGGTGTCAAAGGCAGGCAGGCCCATCTCGCCCCAGGCACCGTAGAACCACGTGACAGCGACGGAATACGGGGCAAGGAGCGCCCCGACAGACGGAGGGACGAGGTTACCCACGACGGTGAAGAGGAGCTTCTCGATCACCTGGCTCCAGAGGACCAGACCCGTCGCCACCCACGGCAGTGACCTCAAATTGGCCAGGACGGCGACGGCAAAGCCGAAGCACACTGCCAGCGGGGGCAGCACCATCATACGAGCGGCCTTCGGGGCGAAGGCAGCTAGGGCGGCGGCGGCGTCGGGCCACCCTCCCAGCGGCATGAAGGCCGCGATGAGGACCAGGGACCCCAGGGCGCTGACCTGGGCGGCGACGAGGGACGAGACGAGCTTGGCGGCCAGGATCGCGCGCGGGCGCGGGCGGACCAGGACGACACTGGCCAGCATGCCATCACGTGCGTCACCGGCCAGGACCAGGATGGGCAGGGTGAACCACGCCAGGCGGCAGACGAGCTCGTTGAAGCTCAGTGCCGTGCTCACGTATGAGCCGGAGGAGGAGGCGTATGCCAGAGCGAGGTAGATGTCCAGGAGAGCACCGACGGCCAGCGCCCCGGCCAGCAGCAGTGCGGGCCACCGGTAGGTGTAGAGCTTGTAGATCTCGCTGATGAACAGTCGCATCGCTATCACCGCTCCTTGGGGGCGAGGTGCTTGAAGAAGGCGTCTTCCAAGCTGCCTTCCGCCTCGAAGTCGCTCAGGCTGCCACTTCCGGTGACGCGCCCGTCGGAGATCATGACGACGCGGTCGGCCACGGCGGAGACCTCGGTCAGGATGTGGGAGGACAACAGGATGCCCCGGCCCTGGTCTCGTAGCTGCCGTAGCAGGTCGCGGAACCAGCGGATGCCCTCGGGGTCCAGTCCGTTGAGCGGCTCGTCCAGAACGAGGTAGCGCGGGTCGCCCAGCAGCGCTCCGGCCAGGCCCAGGCGCTGGCGCATGCCCAGGGACAGGCGCGAGACACGTCGTTTGGCGGCGTAAGCCAGGTCGACCTGCTCTAGCAGCAGGGGGATGCGGGAGCGGTCCAGGCCCCCGGCGATCGCCAGCCAGGTCAGGTACTGCGTCACCGTCTGGCCCCCGGCGATCCACTGGGCGTCGAGGATGGAGCCGATGGTGCGCATCGGCTGAGCCATCCTCGCGTAAGGGGTCCCCTCAATAAGAGCCGTGCCCCGAGCCGGGCGCTCCAGACCCAGCAGGATGCGCAACGTGGTGGACTTTCCCGCACCGTTTGGCCCCAGGAAACCGACGATCTCGCCGGTAGAGACCTCGAAGGACACGTCGCGCAGCTCGAAGCCCGAATAGGCCTGGCACACGTCAGTCAGGACAATGGACATGGTGATACTCCCTTGGTTGAGAATGGTTTGGAATGCTGGGTGTTGTTTGGACAGTCAGTGGTTGTGTGTCTGTCAGGCCGCTTTCGGGGTGACGGCCGACATTGGGCTAACGGGGCCTCCGATCAGATGATGCTGCGGGGCGGGCAGACGGGGGCGCAGGCTCACTGCGTCAAAGGTGCCGGGGCCCCGCGTGAGCCGGTGCATGGTGTCCAGGAGCCCGCCCCACCCCAGCATGTAGCCCTGGATGGTCGTGCGGCCGACCGCGCCGGTCTGGGTGCCGCGGCAGCGGGCCCGGCTTACGGCCTCGACCCACAGTGAGCCGGCCCGGGTGATGCCCTCGGGAACGAGGCCCGTCTCTGAGGCCAGTAGAAGAGCCTGTATGCAACCGCTCACCCCGTGGCACACGGACAGGTCAACGGGGTCCTCTCCCAGAGCCTGGCTGCTGATCCGGGCGGCGAGGGCCCCGGCGGTCGAGGGCGGCGCTTCAAGGCCCATCCGGTGCAGGTCGGACAGAACGATCAATCCGCCCGAGGCGCCTGCGCACCACGACGCGCCCAGCCGGGGGTCCTCCAGGCAGCCTTGCAGGCCGCGAAGAATCTTGGTCAGCGGCTCGTCAACCGCAAGGCCGAGCGCGTGGCGTGCGCGGACCTGGGCCCATAGGGCCCCTACCTCCCCGTGGGCGAGGTTGTACCAGTCCCGTTCCCAGCAGACCTCCGGCAGCAGTTCCTCCAGCCGACTGAGGGCGGCCACGAGGCGGTCATCTACCTGGTCGGGCTGGCTCGCCGCAGCGAGGATGCTGCCAGACAGGCCCGTGATGAGATCGATGTCTTCCGGCCGTGGGCACAGGCGGGCGAGCGCGAGGGGGCCAGGTGGGACGGCAGCCGTGTCGTCATCTGAAAGCCAGCCGTGCATCGGCCCGGCGAACACCGACAGGACCGGGGTGCCGGCCGACTCGTCCTGGGGCACCAGCCGGGTGCTCAGTGCGGCTCGTGCCTGCCGTGCCAAGGGCGAGCCGGGGTGCCTGGAGACCAGCGTAGCGATGAGACCACCGAGGTCGTGGAACGACATGACCCGGTCGAGTTCAAAAGTCTCCAGGTCGTCGTGGCCGAGGTGGGACAGCCAGGAGGCACCCATACCATCATCGGTCAGCCCCCGCACCGCCGTGCACTCCAGGAGCCTCAGGATACCGTTCGCGCAGCGGTTCGGGTCTTCCTCCAGCACTCCCTCGATGAGAGGTGCGGGGTAGGGACGTCCTTGTCCCGCAGCGAGCTCGCCGAGCGAGGTCTCGAGAACCTGGTGGTGGAAGAGCGGGTCGCGCTGGCAGAAGCGCCGGAGCGAGGTGGTCGCCGCTGCGACGGGACTCGCAGCGAAGTAGGGGCGAGATACCGGCTGGCCATGGTGGAGCAGTCGTGTTCCGTCGGCCCGTATCTGGAAGGCCGGGACATCGAAATTGGCAAGGTCCTCCCGCTCTCGCGCCCCGACGGCCCCGTCGTCGTGGTAGTCCTGGTCGCGCAGGACGGAGATAATCCCCTGTCGCTGCCGGGCGTCGCGGAGCGCGCTCAGTTGGACGGAGGCGTCCAGGAGCTTCGTGTAGGTCTCCGTAGGGCGCAGCACGACACGGAACGTCCCTGAGCCGGACTGCTGCAAAAGCGACACGACCTCCTCCTGGCACTCCCTCAGGGCTGCATGCATCCTCAGGTATCCGGCAGTGATGCGGTCGATGTGGTCGACGGGGTCGACAACCTCGCCGTATAGGCGCACGACGTTGGCCTCATGGTCGATCTGCACCTCGGAGCGGGCCATCCGCACGGCGTCCGTGCCGTCATCGAGGAGGGCGAAGGTCGACTTCCGGGAGACCTGCTCCCAGGGAACCCCCAATGCGCACAGCAGGATGTCGAAGGCTCCCTCCCTCACTCGCATGGGAAGCATGAGCGTGGAACCTGGAGACCTCTCGCCCGCCTCGAGGAGGACGTCCCCAAGACGACTGGAGGGTTCCACGGTGCCGGGCTGAAGGAGCGCCTCGGTGTCAATGACGCACGGACTGGGCCCACGCACGATGACGTTCTCGTGGTGCAGGTCCCCTGCGCCGATGGCGGTCAGGAGGGCGGCCAGGAGCCCGAAGCGGTAGAAATACTGACTCACCTCGCCGGGCGTCGTGGGCTCCAGGGCAGGGACGAACTCTTGCCAACTGCCCCAGGAGCTGGCGAGGGTACGGGGGACGCAGCCAGTCAGGTTCTCACCGCAGTATCGGCTCACGAGCGCGAGAAGGTCCGCAAGCAGAAGGTCTCCGTCAGCACTGTGCGGTTTGAACAGAATGCGCTCACCGCCGGCGCTGGACAGAACAGTGACGGACCGGCCACCGTTGTGGCTGTCCCCCTTGCCCAAGGTGACGGCTTCCGGTTCGAAGTCGCGTGGGAGGAGCCCGCAGGAAACCAGGTGCTGGCGGTCCTCCTCCCAGGCTTGGGCAAGCTGCGAGGCGTTGGCGACGTGCATCGAGGCGCGGGTGCGCAGGAGCTGGTCGGCTGTCGGCCAACGCAGCCGGAGGTCTGCGACGACCTCCTCCCTGCACAGGTGAGCGGCGTAGCGCCGCAGGGCCTCCTGGGATCCAGCCTGCATGGGAAGCCCAGCGTTGTCACGGAACTCGTGGAACTCCTCAAGGAGGGCGCGGAACCAGATTCGGGAAGCCTCCTCAAGGACCTTGTCCTGGACGCTGCGTATGAGGTGGGCAGCCAGTGCTGAGGCCCTGGTCTGCTGGAGGGCCTGCCTCGTGACGGTCTGGAGGAATGGGTGGAAGGCGTCGAAGGCGGAGGTCAGGGTCTGTGTGGTTGGTAGGGCGGGGGCGGTCATGCTGCGGCACCTTTCTTGTAGAGGGCGGCGTAAATGGAGTTGGCCTGGATGAGGCTCTGGTGGGTGCCGTGCTCGACGACTCGGCCTGAGTCCATGACGTAGATGGTGTCGGCGGAGCGGACTGTCTCCAGGCGGTGGGCGATCACGACTCGTGTGCACCCCAGGTCGCGGAGGACCTTGTTGACGCGGTGCTCGTTCAGTCGGTCCAGGGCGCTGGTCGCCTCGTCCAACACCATGATTCGGGGGTGACGCAGGAGCGCCCGGGCGATAGCGAGGCGCTGGCGCTGTCCGCCGGAGAAGTTCGCGCCGAGGTCGGACACCTGGGTGTAGTAGCCCATCGGGAGGCTGTCGATGAAGTCGAGGAAGCCCAGGGAGCGGCAGCGCCGGACGATCTCCTCCTCGGGTATGTCGCTGCCGAGGGCCAGGTTCTCCATAAGGGTGCCGTTGTGGAGGGTAACGTCCTGCGGGACGTAGCCGATGTGCCGGCGCAGCACGTCCCGGTCGTAGTCCTCAAGCAGGTGGCCTCCAATGCGGACCTGTCCCGAGGAGGGGGCGTAGAGGCTGCACAGGACTTTTGCCAGAGTGGTCTTGCCGGAGCCGGACTGGCCCACCAATGCAGTCATCTCGCCATCGCGGATCGTCAGGCTGACCCCGTCCAGCACCGGTACGGATTCGTTGGCGTAGCGGAAGGACAGGTTCTCCAGCTCAATGCGGCCGTCACTGATGACGCTGCGCCCACCGCCCGTCGGCTCGGCCGCGGTATCAATGATGTCCTCGAGGCGGTCAAGGTGATTGGAGCAGGTGATGAAGTCGGTGTAGGCGCCCAACAGCCCTGAGACGCCGGCGAGCATTGTGGCGGCCAAGGAGGAGACGGCCACAGCCTGCCCCAGGGAGGTCGTGGGAAGCGTCGTGCCGTAGAGCAGGAGGGTGAAGGGGCCGAAGAGTTGGAACGCGGCGCTGACCGAACCCACGATCCCGTTCTGCCAGCGCATCCTGCTGTGGAGGGCGGTGAGGGAGCGGTCGTACTCCTTGCGCCACTTGCTTTCCATCGTCGTCGTGTAGCCGCCGATCTTGATCTGGGCGATGGAGGAGACCGCGTCGTACTGCACCCCCTGAGCCTCCATGAGCGCGGTGATCTCCTCGTCGATAGCCCGACTGAGAGGCTGGCGGGTGAGGAGGAGAAACGTGAGGAGGAGGACGAGGATCGCCGTTGCGGCCAAGCCGAGCTGGGGTGAGACGACCCAGATGTAGCCGAGGACGACCACGGTTGTTCCCAGGTCGAACAGGGAGGAGACCAGTTGGCTGGACAGGGTGTCGCGCAGGTAGTTGACGCCGGCGAGGCGCTGCATCAGCTCGCCGGGCACGCGGGTGGCGAAATAGGACAGGGGCAGACGCAGGAGGTGCCCGAAGGAGGTTTGCATGAGCCCGGCTCCCAGGCGCCTAACGACGCGTGAGGTAGCCAGGGTGCGCACGTATTCCACGGCGACGTAGAGCACCACTGCGGCTGCCGTGGCGAGCAGGAGGGTACGGGCTGACATCCCGGCACCTGCGGGTGCGCCGGTCACCTGATCGACGAGATGGGCTGTGATCATCGGCATGACGAGGGTGACGAGGTAGGTCAACACCGTCGTCGCGGCGATGACTCCCGTGCTAGCCAGGTCGAGGTCCCAGGTGAGCCCCGGCAGCCGCCATTGGTGCAGCGGCTGGCGCCGTCGAGGCTGGAAACCGGGGCCTCGTGTGGCTGTGAGGACCACGCCGGAGTAGCTCTCCTCGAAGGCGGCACGTGAGACCGTCCTGCGGCCCAGGCCGGGGTCCATGAGCCCGACCCGGTGGCGGCCGAGGTGCTCCAGGACGACGAAGTGGGACTTCTCCCAGAAGACGATCGCCGGCAGCGGCAGCTCTGTCAGCCGTCCGGTTCCGGCCCGGTAGGAGCGAGCCTCGCAGCCGTTGTCACGCAGGTAGTCCTGCAGCTCGATGATGGATAGTCCGGACCTGCCCGGTCGCAGGCAGCGACGAGCGTCAGTGAAGGAGCGGTAGCAGCCCAGGTGCTCCAGAACGGCCAGGCAGCAGGCTAGGCCGCACTCGGTCTGAGAGACCTGGATGCGCACGGGGACTCGGTGCCTCATGAGTAGACCTCCAGCGTCGTCGGCGAGACTTTGATGGTGGGGTCGATGCGTTCCGCCAGGTGGAGGAGCGAGCCGGCGATCCCGACCATCAGGCCATCACTGAGGGAGTAGCGGCTGTGCGGATCGCAACTCTTCCGGGCGATGGCCTGTGGGGTGAGGACCTCCTCCATCCGGGTCAGGACGGAGGTATCGGCGCATGCGCCGCGGTCGATTAGCCAGCGGGCGGCGTCGTAGTCACCTAGCGAGCCATGGCAGTAGGTGAGGTTGTACGCTGCTCCGTCGGTGGCGATATCGGCCACCAGCCCTGTCAGCTCGGCCCGGTGGGAGTAAGTGAGGCCCTGGGTGAGCCGGGCGGCTGCGAGGCCGAGGAGCACACCGGCGCGCCCGTGGCACCAGCCGTGGTTGACATGGCTGTGGTCCGAGGCTGTGTACCAGTTGCGGCTGTCTTCGTCCCAGAAGGTGCCCAAGTGCTCCAAGAGCGTCGGTACGTAGCGCTGCGCCTGAGGGTGCTGGGCAACGGTGTAGAGGACTCCGGCTGTACCATGGGCGAAGCCGGAGTGCCGGGAGACCTCCGTGTCCTTCCAGCTGCCGTCAATGACGGTGGCCAGGGCCTTATCGAGGTCGTGGTCGAGTGCGAGGTCCGTGACGCCGAGCATCTGGCTCACACGCCAGGAGGCGATGACCCCGCTAATCGTGTCAAGCTCGTCTGCCGGGTCGGTGGGACGGGCGCTACTCCACAAGTGGCGCAGGAGATCACCGCTGGATCGGCACCATTCGGGGCGCTCCAGGACCTTTCCTGCCGCCCATAGGGCCCACGCCACGCCGACGGCGCCCGCGTAAGTCCCTCGTACTGGGGAGGCGGCCTCAGGAATATCGCTCACCATGTCGATGGTGGCCTCAAAGACCTGGGAGGCTGCGCGGGTCAGGTTCGTGTCGCTGAGCGCACGACCTGCCCGGGCGAGGGCGAGGGCGGTGCCCAGGCGGCCAGTGTAGAGGTCGTATCCCAGCACGCCGGGGGGCCAGGGTCGGGCCGTCTCCACCGAGGCTAGGGGGCCGATCCACGTCATCGGACGGCGAGGGTCGGTGTCGGTGAGCATACGACCGACGATCTGCCCGCCTATGTCCGCCGCGAGGTCAGTGAGCGTCAAGCGGTCCTCACCCGGTGCTCGCGTCGCCGGGCGGGGGGTGAGCGCCGGGCGAGCCGTCGGGGCGATGGACTCGTCGGGGACGATTCCGCAAAAGGCTGAGCGGATGAGGCGCAGTTGACGGGCCAGGTCGGACTCGTCCAGTGCCCGGATCCGTTCCAGCGCGGTGTCAATCGGTGCCTGGTCCAGTGGTAGGAGGGCTCGTTCACCGGCGGCGTCGAGGACGTGGAACTTACTCGTGTCGGTAGTGAAGTAGGGAATGTCCTGTTCCAGGAGGCTGCTCACCTCCTCGGTGATGAGTCGCGTATGTGAAGTACCCGTCAGGCCGACGCGTAGAGCCAGCATCCGTGCGAGCTCGGCCGAGCCCGCGGAGAGCGGGGAGGTGAGTGTGGACAGGACCTGAGCGTAAAACTGGGTCGGGTTGTGGAGGTAACGCAGGCGCAGGCCCGAGCAGCAGTCAGCGACGACGTTGATCAGCGTTTCGCGGCTGCCCATAAGAGCGCGGTAGGTTCGGGTGAAGGCGGAGGCGAAGGCGTCTGAGCAGTCGCGTACCTCTTCCAGGTCGGTGCTGCGATGACGCTCCGGCTCCGGCCCCACCTGCTCTTTCGTGAGGACGACGGACATCTGATCCGTGAAGGGGTTGGTGACGGCGTGGCGGCGGAACGCCCCGCCGTTGACCTGCTCCTGCGGGCCGAGGAGGCCGACGTCGTAGTAGGAGTCGGGGTCCTCAGGGCGCGCGACAACCATAGGCAGGACACCTGTACCGAACACTGACTGGGCGAGTAGTCGATTGGCCTCGTTGGGGGCTGTGGCGCTGCCTCCGTCCTGATTGGGGACGTAGGGGTGAAGCATGGTCTCCATGTCTATGGGGACAGGGCCGTCCGCGGTGAGCAGGACGTTCTCCGCGTGCAGGTCGTTGCAGCCCAGGACGTAGAACAGGGCGGACAGACCGCCAACCTTCTCAGCCACCTCTACCAGCTTGCCGCCGTCGTCAGCCTCGACGAACTCGACGTAGCCGTAGCCGTTTCTGCGGAGGACGTGAGCAGAGGGGTAGTGGCCAATGACAGGTGCCAGGCGGGAGACGATCTGCTCGTAGGCCCATTCGCCGTCCACCGAGCGAGGCTTGTAGACGAATCGAGCCCCGCTGGAGGTGGTGATAGTGGTGACGCGACGGCCGTGGTGGTGGCAATCGCCTCCCGTCTCAAAGTTGGTCACGGTGTCGGTGGGCGGGATGCCGAGCCCGCTAGTGATCGCGTCCCAGTCTTGCTCAAGGCGTTGGATGAGTTCGGTAAGGAAGTCCTCGGTGTTCCTCATGACAGTAGTCAGCATGGTCCATGCAACGGGAAACCTCGAGCGAATGAGGGACGAGTTGGCGGCCAGGCGCCCGGTGAACTCGCGGTAGCGGCCGCGCGGAGTAGCCGCCTGCAGCTCCCCCTGATCGCGCGCCTCTCTGAGGATGGCGACAAGGGGGCGGGTGAGGATGCCGTCGAAGGAGTCGAGGACGATTCGGCGCCGGACGCGCCTGGCGGCAGTCAAGAGATCGCCTCGGTGGGCATACTCCTTTTCAGGGTGGTAGGTGGCGGCCTCCATGGCCTCGTACAGATGCTGGAAGGGCTTGGATTCCTGATGGGGAGGAAGAATGAGCGGACCGATGTTGCCACCGGGGTTGGAGGGTGGGAGCGAGACCTCGCTCATGCGCTCGAGGTAATCGCTCAGGCGTGCGGCGTCGAGCTCTGGGAAGAGGTCGGTGGCGTCCAGCGTCGTCATATGCGGAGGTCTCTTTCTGTCAAGGAGGAGATGCTGAGCAGGAGCACTGAGGGGAGGGAGGGAGCGCTACTTCCTCCCTCCCCTCAGAAGTTGGTCACCGGCACTTGCTCGAGCACGCCGCGGTGGGGCAGACGGTGGTCGTGATGCCAATACCACAGGGCCAGGAGCTGGGGGTTGTTCCGCCGTAGGCGCTGATGTCATTCAGCTCCTCCAACTCGGAGGCGGTGTAGGTGCCGGTCAGGTTCTCATGCGTCATAGTCGTGTCCTCTCGGCCTGTCACTGCTGATGGGTTAATCGCCGTGCGAGGGCGACTAGTTGCACATCCTCTGGCACTCCTTGGTAAGGGTGCAGACGTAGCCGGTGTTCCCGAGCTTTCGCGACAGCCAGGGGAAGAATCCGCCGTTCGCGGTGACATAGTCCTGCTCGGTGATCTCGTCGAGCAGGTCGCTCTTGGCGGCGGGGGTGGAGGTGAACTTGGCGTCCATTCGGGTATTCCTTTCAGATTGGGTGTGAGTGGTGCGGATTGAGTGGTGCGGATACTGTGGGCTCCGCACCGGTTGTCGTTGCTGACAGGAATAAGTGTGCTCACCGGCCGTGGTGCTTCCCATCAGCAGAACGGCTCAGGCTTATGAGACTTAAGGAGGAGCCAGAGCCGACGATCGTCTAGTTGATCCGGAACGCTGAGACCGGGCCCGTTCCAGCGCGCGGGAGGCAGCACCGAGGGTGAGCTATGCGGGCGGAGTGCCGCCCCGTGCGGCCAGGAGTCCAGCAAGTCGGCATCAGGGTAGGAGTTTCCTAGATGTTTCTGCGTGTTCACAGGGCCGCGGCCAGGCATTCCAGCGACTACAGGTGCAGTGCCCGATCAACAACCGCAAAGGGGCTCTCCCGGTTTGTGAGTGTGCTTGGGGCACGGTGGGTGTTGCCGCCCCGGCGGGGGTGGGTGCCGCTCCCCAGGCGCCCCGTGGGACGGAGAGCCCAGGATCGGCTCCAACGGTAGACCGTGGGCGGGCAGGCTCCCACCCACCCGACGCCGCCCCGGATTCCAACACGCCCCGAGAGTCGGAAGGTCTGGTATACGCAAACCGGGAAGTACGGCCCTGCGCAACACCCGGGCGCCAGCCGGCGGCGGGCAGGTCCGCCGTGATCGACACACTTCCTTTCCCGGCCCCGTACTTGGACCGCGTCCCTCCGCTGGACCCGAGTCTCTGGTAGTTCCTCCAGTCGGTCGAAATAACCACCGGGACCGGTCGAAGTGGCAGGCGATGTGAGTGCGGAGAATATGGGGAGCACTGCCCATGCCAGCGCATTGAGTCGGTTCAGACCCCACCCATATTCTGCGACGGTGACTTCACAGACGCCCCCTCCCTCCCCTAACGCCGCCCCCAGCAAGCAACGCGGCCATACCCGCCGCGATATCATCCTCGGTCTTGGCACCGCCGTAGTCGTGACCGGAGTCGGCGTGCGCAGGTGGCTGCGGACACCCACGAAAGAGCCGGATACGACGCCTTTCGCCGATTACTTCACCGGCCGCGCACCCGTAATGAGCGAGCCGACCGTCGACACCGAGCATGTCTCCACCAAGTCCTGGGGCGTACGCACCTTCCTCACACTGGAGGAGAACACCCCCGTCGAGGACGCCACCGCCCTGATCCAGTCCGCCTACACCGACCTGGCAGCAAATGTTGAGGGACTGGATCACGCCACCCTCCTCATCAGCTGGAACGGCACCGGACCGGCCGGCGAGGACCTGCACACGGCCATTGACGTAGACCTCGTGCGCCCGCACTCAGAGCTCGACTTCCAGTGCGAGCGGCTCCGCATCGCCGCCGGACTCAACCAGGGCTCCATCGGCGCGGTGGGCATCCCGCTGGAGACCGATGACGCAATCGCGATCAGCCACATCGACGCGGATACCCTCCCCGCCGACGCCGTCCTGGCGCCACCGGCAGCCGCCGACGGCACCACCCTGACCTACGAGGATCGCCTCAAAGTCGGCAGCACATCCCTGACGATCAGCGCCACCTCCGACGTCGACCTGTCTGGAGTTCCCCTCGACGCGGTGCTAGCCGCTCTTCCCGGCGGCGCCGAGGACCCCGCCCGCGAACCGATCGTGACCCTGGACGCCGTCGGCCCCGGCTACGCCGACGGGCTGCCCGCAATCAATATCTACGAGCAGGACCTGACCCTGGACGAGGCCGAGCCCATCCTGCGCGCCTTCGACGGAGCAGACGGCCCGCACGCCATCAAGCTCCAGGTCGCCTCACTACCGGACGCCGAGATGCGGTTCCTGCTGACCGACGGCACCCTCACCGCAGACCCATCCTGGCACTTGGCGGAGGAGGAGATGGCGGACCTGCTCGCTCGCCTGTAACTCATCCGGGCGGCAGACCAGCCCGGCCTGAGCCCCGGCCCAAAAAGCGGTTCGGGTCCGAGCCCCGCTGAGGGGCCCGGACCCGAACTAACCAGGGAGGTTCAGGGACTAGCCAGCTCGGCTCTCTTCCGTGCCGACGCCCATAAGTCTGCCAGCGACCGAAGTGCTCAGCATCGGCCGATCGGCTAAGCGGATCGGACCCCCGATCGGCGGATACAGTCCCACCGAGTCCACCGGTCGACTCGGCCGACACGTCTGCTGCGGTGCACACATCACCCCACGCCGCCCCGGCACCACCACACCGGTTCGCGAATGCCCACTTCCCGGCAGCTCTCCCGGCCGACCTCCACCCTTCGTTCCGCGGTATCCCAGGGTCCGCCTGGTAGGCTCATTGCGCCCCGAACAGGGCAGTACTATCCGTAGGCAAACAGGTTGACACCGACATGACTGATGCCCCGCCCCCGGAGGACCCGGACCGCGTCCAGGCGACGTCACCGGTCGGAATCCCGCGCATCGGCGTCACCCCCGTCGTCGACAAATCAGACCAGGCCTACCCGAGCCCCGCCGCCACCGCGGTCCCCCGCTCGACGACGTTGCTGGTGGACGCTCCGGAGCGCCGCCTGCGGCGGGCAGAGGACCTGCTCGACCTGGTTGTCGCCGGGCTGGGCCTGACCTTCATGGTCATCCTGGCCGCTTACGCCCACGCCACCACCACCGGCGTCACCCAAGACGTGCAGAACGCCCTCGCCGTCGTGCTGCGCCGAATCCTCGTCTTCCCCCTCCAGGCCGTCGAGGGCCTGCTCACTTTCACCGTGCCGGTAGTGGTCATCATGCACAGCCTGCTGCGCCGCGCCTGGCACACCGCGGGCGGTGCGCTGCTGGCGGGAGCAGGCGGCTTCGCACTAGCCTGGCTGAGCCTGCACGCACTGGACGCCTGGGGCCCGGCCATCCTCGCCTCAGGCCTGACCGTGACCGCCTCCGGCACGGCCCGGGTCGGGATCTCCACGGTATTCGCCACCCTGGCGGGACTGCTCACAGGCGCCGGGGACCGCCGCTCCTCCCCTGTAATCCGCTACACCTGGACCGCCGTCTGGATCGTGGTAGGCCTAGCGGTTCTCCGCAGCGCGATCACGCTTCCGGGCGCCGTCATCTCTATTCTGCTGGGCCGCCTGCCGGGGCTGGCCGTACGCTATGCCTTCGGCGTCGATGACACGCGTGCCCACGGCATAGCCCTGGTGCGCGCGCTGCGCCGCGCTGGAATCGACGCCGTCCGCGTGGTGCGCATGGACCGTGCCCCCGACGCCCGCGCCTGGACGGTTGAGACCGCGGCACCGCTGGGCTACACCGAGCGCGTCCGCGAGACCCCGCTTACCAGCCCCGCCGTACTAGACGCCAAAGCCGGCCCCGCCGACCCCCAAGACGCGGGCACGGACCCACCCGCATCACCGCAGCCGGAAGCGACCGCCCCGATACCTCCGGAGGACACCTCCACCATCGTCCCCGCCCACGACGTCGATCTGGCCGCCATTCTGGCAGAGGCCTCCTCCGCCGCACTCACTGAGGGTCAGCTCTCAGCCCACCGGCTGTATGCCGTCTGGGACAGCGCGGGGGTGCGCAGGGACGTCACCGTCCTTGACGCCGACCGGCAGGTTGCCGGCTTCCTGGCTACCCTCTGGGACCGGGTGCGGGTGAAGGGGCTGTCGCCGGAACGGGATCTGTCCGTGCGCTCTGCGGCCGAGCATGCAGCCCTGATGATCTTGGAGGCGGGTCGCGCCGGCGTACGCACCCCCGCCCTGGTCGGCATAGCCGAAGCCGATGAGTCCGTGGTGCTGGTAACCGACCACGTCCGCGGCGCCCGTGCCCTGGCGGACCTCGATGAGATCAGCGATGACGTGCTGAGCGACCTTTGGGACCAGGTCAGCCGCGCCCACAAGGCCGGTCTGGCACACCGGGAACTAGACTCGGCCGCCGTCGTACTCGACGACTCAGGTGCTGTCTGGCTGCTCGGGTGGGACTCCGGGGAGACCATCTCCTCCGAGCTGTCCCGCCGGGTCGACCTCGCCCAAGTCCTGGCGCTGACGGCCTCCCTGACTGACGTGGAACGCGCTATCACCGCCGCCTCCCGTTCCCTGACCACTCAGCAGCTGGCCTCCATCGCCCCCATGCTGCAGCAGGTGGTGCTGCCGGCAGCCACCCGTGAGGCCATGGGCAGGCGCGGCAAGGTGCTCCAGGAACTGCGCGACGCCCTGGTGGACTTGACGCCGACGGCGCACGCAGAGCCCGCCAAGCTGACCCGCTTCTCCCCACGCACCGTCATCATGGCGATCGTGGGACTGGTGGCGCTGTGGACCCTGCTGGCCCGCATGAACATCGAGCAGATCACCGACGCCGTTGCCGGGGCGAACCTCTGGTGGATCCTCGGGGCGCTGATCTTCTCGCTGGCCACCTACGTCGGTGCCGGCCTGGCACTAGTGGCATTCAGCCCGGTAAAGCTGCCGCTGTGGAAGTCCACCGAGGTGCACCTGGCCTCCTCGGTAGTCTCACTAGTGGCGCCCGCGGGAGTCGGCGGCGCCGCGATCAACCTGCGCTTCCTGGCCCGCAAGGGCGTGCCGACCGCGATCGGTGTGGCCACCGTGGCCCTGGTGCAGGTGGTTCAGTTCGTTGTCACCGTTGTCCTGCTCATTATCGTCGCCGCCACGACCGGCCAGTCGACCAGCCTGACCCTGCCCAGCGGGTGGGTACTGGTGATCGCCGTCGCCCTGGTCGCCGTCGTCGCCACCGCTCTGTTCATCCCGAAGGTGCGCAGCTGGGTGTGGGAGAAGATCGAGCCGACCTACCGGCAGGTGTGGCCGCGGCTGGTGTGGGTCATGTCCAACCCGGGCCGGTTGGCGCTGGGCATAGGCGGCACGCTGCTGCTGAGCCTGAGCTACATCCTGTCATTCGGGGCGAGCCTGTGGGCGTTCGGGCACACGCTGTCCTTCTCGGTGCTGGCCATCACCTACCTGGCTGCGAACACCGTCGGGTCCGTGGTGCCCTCACCCGGCGGCATCGGCCCGGTGGAGGTGGCACTGACCGCGGGCCTGGTAACGGCAGGGGTTCCCAACGGCGTGGCGCTGTCAACCGCAGTCGTCTACCGCCTGGTCACCTTCTGGGTTCCCATCCCAGTCGGCTGGCTGAGCCTGCACCGCCTGCAGCGGCACGGGGACCTATAGCCGAGTCGATGAGGGCCGTAAACCGGCTCTTCGTGTTCTAGGGTGCTGGGGCGGGGCCCGGACTGCGGTGTGGTGTGAGGGTCGCGTTCGGGTAGTCGTACTCGGGCTGATGAGGAAGTTTCGCCGCGCCGAGGACGCTCTCGGGCTCACGAGGACGTCTTCGGGCGTATGAGGTCGTACTCGACCACCCCACACCGACCGAATACGACCTCATACTCCCCAAACCCTCCACATCGTGGAGGATCTCGGGCTGACGAGGACGTTTTCGCCGCGCCGAGGACGTTTTTGGGCTCACGAGGTCGTCTTCGCCGCGCGGAGGTCGTACTCGGGCTGATGAGGACGTTCTGGGGCTGATGAGAACATCTTCGGTACGGCGGGCGCCGACGTCGGGGGGCGGAACGGCTCGTGCGCCCCGCGCGACGCTTCGGCACTTCGCATGACGGTTCGTACCTTTACACCGACGCTTCGTACCTTTCGACGACGCTACGTACCCCTACAGTACGAACCGTCACCACCAGGTACGAATCGTCGACCAGAACGTACGAACCGTCACCACGAGGTACGAACCGTCGACCAGGGCACGCGAATCGCCGGACAGAACACACGAACCGTCGCGTGAACGTACGAACCGTCGACCAGGGCACAGGCACCGCCACGCCGGCGCGCGCCGCCCGTGTCAGGTCGCGTCGGCACGGTTGCTGCCCCAGAGCGCCTGACACCGCCCGAAAGACTACTGTGTCTCCGGTCATGCCCCCCGATCGGCTCATCCAATCGGGGGATGCGCCCGGTCCTCGCTGCGGTGAGGATCGGAGCGACGCCATCCTGAAGGAGTCCCCTGATGACCATCGAGATCCTCAGCGCGATAGTCGGCAGTCTCGCCACCGCCGTCATCATCTTCTTCGTTTCCCGACGTCGCTACCGCACTTTTCTTACCTCAATGGCAGCCATGGGCGGCACCATTACCGACGCCGGCCTGCTCAGCACGCTCAAGGCAATAATTCAGACCATGACGACCGCCAGCGCCTGCGCAGCCGTCGGCACCGCACTACTGGTGGCGGCAGGACAGATGCTGAACCCTCTCCAGGTCACCATTACCTGCGCCGTCATCCTGCTGCTGGCAGCCGTGCTCGCCTGGATCTACGGCAGGTACGCGGTGCTTGCTGAGCTGGCCCACATCCGTCACCTGGAACTTCCCTACGGACCGTGGGGGTTGTTCCTGGCCCAAGGACGCTTCCGGCCTACCGCTCCTCGCGCGCAGTCTCCCCTCAACTAAGTACCATTCCCGTCACCCATCCCTCCTCGGGCATTCGCGCCTGCGGGGACGCCGCCCTGCTCGCGGACTCGGCGCTTGCGCCAAGAACCGCACCCGCGCCAACGCGGCTGAGTCGTCCGAGGCGACGGACGCCGCCGCCCAACCACGTGCTCGATACCACTGTGATCCCAGCCGTGATTCACCCGTATCGCACCCACTCCAGAGTTAATGTCATAACCGTCATGTCTGACTCAGGGGCGCTCTCGGCAACCATTGCTAGAGTGACCTACATAACAGCTTGCGTGGCGGAGGGGGTGCATGATGGTGCTGGGCGATGCCATCGCCTCCCTGACAGCACGCGCGTACAGCGGGCTTGCACAACCCCCTGAGCCCATGTCCCGCCGCCGCGTGTACGTCATCATTGGAGCGATCGTCGGGCTGGCGAACCTGATCGGCAACCAGGTTGTCATTCGGGAGGCGCCAAAACCCATTGACGTCGCCTTCATGGTGGCCGCTATGGTGCTCATAACACTCATCCCACTACACCCCGTTCCCGGCGTTTTAGCGTATCTGGTGTGTTGGCTCCTGTTGCTCCTGATACCCTCCGCGAACTTCTCCGACATCACCATCAGCAACCTGGCCTTCCTGTTCTTCCTGGGGCGCTTCTTCCCACCATGGCCGGCCTTCTCGGTGCTGCTCACAACGCTTCTCAGCGAGGCCGTGCTACTGATGTCGCTGAGCGCGCCGGGAAACCAAATGGGAAATAGCCTAGGAACACTGTGGTACACAGCGCTTATGGGCGCCCTGCTGGTTCCGCTAGGCGCGCTGGTGCGTTTCATTGAGGCATCCCGCCTGGCCGACGCCGAGCAGGCGGATGCCCAGCTGGAGGAGATGCGCCTGGAGATCGCCCGGGAGATGCACGACCTCGTGGCCTACTCCATGTCCCAGACCGCCCTGCGCGCCCAGCGGGCCGCCGCCGATGCCTCTTACTCGGACCACGCCCGCCATGAGTTCACCGCCATTGAGGCAACCGCCTCAGATGCGCTTCACGAGCTGCGCCTGCTGCTGCGTACTCTGCGCAGCCCCGCCTCGGAGCAAGAGCAGTCCATTTCTACGACCACCGGCCTGGGGAATGCGGTCAGCGACTTGAGCACCGCCGTCGGCGCGATCAGCGCGGACGTGTCCGCAGCCGGATTCGACATTACCTACCGGCACCTGGGTGATGCCGTCCCCACCCGGATTCAAGCCAGCACCCTGTCCCGGGTGGCTCGGGAGATGGGCGCCAACATCATCCGCCACGGCGATCCCCACGCCCCCGTCACCATGACGCTCTCACTGGGCCCAGAGGTGATCCGACTGGTATCCACCAACCGGGTTCGCGACACCAGTGCGCACCTCCCGCGTTCGGGCACCGGAATCCTGGGCATGCGCGAGCGCCTCGCAGCCATCGGAGGCACCCTGACCACGCTGTCCGACAACGGTTCCTGGATGGTCACCGCCACCGTTCCCCTCGCCGACTTCCACCCCATACCCACCGCCCCTGAGAGGAATTCATGATTCACGTCGGCATAGTCGACGACGACGCACTCGTGCGCCGCGCCCTCACCGATCTGCTCACCAACGCGGCCAGTGACGACATCCACGTCAGGTGGGCGGCCGGAGACGGACAGGATGCCCTCGACATCCTGCGCTCCGACACACCCGATGCTCAGGTGCAAGTGCTGTTGGTGGACGTGCAGATGCCACGTCTGGACGGCATCGCGCTAGCGAATATCGTGCACCGCGAGCGCCCCGAGATCGCCATACTCGTACTGACCACCTTCGTAGCCGACTCGGTGATGGACCGGGCCCTCGCCGCCGGCGTACGCGGCTTCATCGCCAAGGAGGACCCGGTGGAGACACTGGCCGCCACCATCCGGCACGTCGCCGCAGGCAACATGGTGCTCTCACCAAGCTCCTCGTCCATCATCACCGGCAGGCCCGAACGAAGCACGGCAGCTGCATCGGCTTCCACAGCACCATCTCAGCCTCAGACCACGGCCAAGACCCTGCCCCGGGGATCACGCTCTCCCCCAGGGAGGTCGAGGTGCTGACCCTTATGGTGGAGGCCAAGACCAATAAGCAGATCGCTCGCGCCCTGGGCGTAAGCGATGCGACCGTCAAGACGCACGTCTCCGCCCTGATCGCCAAGCTGGGTGTGCAGGACCGCGTCGGGGCCGTCGTCTACGCCCTGCGTGCGGGCCTGGTCTAGAGACTCCCCCAATCGGCCTAGCCATTTGGGCGATACCGTCCGCCATGAAATGGGTAAGCATAGAACCCGTCCTTAGCGACTCATCAACTACAGCCCGTTAACAGATTGGATCCGAATTATGGGCCTCATCGACACCGCAGGCGTCTACGCCGCATACAACCCCTGGATCGTATTCCTCGGCTATCGAAAGTGGGGCTGGGGGTGACCCGAGCGAATCACGGCGGCGGCGTGTGCCCGGAACGGTTCCGGGCACACGCCGCCGCTGTTTTCTGCCCCGACCTTCCCCCCAAACGCCCGCTCTCCGCCTATCGATCCCCCCAATCGGCCGATTGGCTTCGCTCCCGACGGGAGTGGAATACCTGACGTCACTAGCAACCGCCCGGGCCAGGGTCATCCCGATCACGCCCGAACTCACCGTCGGCGCACCACTAACGCGTCGATCCTCAAACCGATCCCCGGAGCAACCACATGAATCACAGCGCCAGCCGGTCAACACGCGGCCTAACGGGCTCAACCTCCGCACACATTGGCGGCCGCGACGGCAACCGCCACCGCGGGACCGGTGAGGCGCGATGACCGCACTGCCCCTCACCGATGACCGCACCCGTCACAGCGACGCCCGCACGCCGCTGCTCTCCCTGTGCGACGAGACGGAGATCCAATCCGTTCTGGATCTGCTCTCCTTCATTCAAGAACCGGAGTTGGCCGAGCTGCGCGTGCTGGAGCTGGCGTGCGGCGTCGGGCCTGTCACTTTGCCGATGGCCGCCGCCGGCCACCGCGTACTGGCCACGGACTCCCAGCGGGAAGCACTCGACCTGCTGTCCGCGCGTCTGCATGACCTACAGCCCACCCGCGCTAGTCTGGCCTCACGCGTTGAAGTGCGCCGGGCCGACATGACGGACTTCCTCTTCGACGAGCCTTTCAAGGCCGTGTGCATATCAGCCGGGTCGATCACCGCCCTGGGCCCGGATCAGCGCCGCGCAACCATCCGCCTGGCCGCCGCCCACCTGGCGCCCGGTGGCCGCCTTATTCTCTCCGCCGAGCACGTGCGCCCGGAAGCACCGGCCCACGCCACCTTCACCGCCCGCCCCGGCATCACCCTGACCGAGCGGATCGACCACGCGCACCGCCGTCGGCAGGTCACCTTCGCCCGCGGTAAGGAGACCCGCACCTCAGACCTGTTCCTGGTCACGCCGCATGACCTCCTGCAGGACTTCGCGGAGGCCGGCGTCACAGTCGACTACCGCCACTTCATCCCAGACGCCCGGCGCCCCCACCACACCAACATCGTCTTCGGCACGGTAAAGCTGCACTGAGCGCTGCGCGCCCTCGGCCGGAGGGCACCCCGACCTGCCCGGTATCACCCGGTATCCCCGCCCGCCCGACGGCGCCTGGGTAAGCTCGCTTTGATGACCGCTGCCCGCCTCCGCCCTGACCGACCGCTCACGCGGCTGCTTGACGGTCTTCCGGCCGCTCTGGCCGTCGTCGTCGGGGCCGCCGCCATGATCGTCTACTCGGTGGGTCAGTGGCGCGCCATGCAGGTGCCCAGCTGGGACCTGGCGATCTTCTCCGAGCTGGCCAAGGCCTACTCACGCCTGGAGGCGCCGGTCGTCCCGATCAAGGGTGAGGGCTACAACCTGTTGGGCGACCACTTCCACCCGCTGCTGGTACTGCTGGGCCCGGTGTGGCGGCTGTTTCCCACCCCGCTGGCACTCCTGGTGGTCCAGGACCTGCTGCTCGCCATTTCCGCCTGGCCCCTGACCCGACTGGCGACCCGCCTGCTGGGCCGTCTGGCCGCAACAGTGCTGGGGCTGTTCTATGTGCTCTCCTGGGGCTTCCAGGGGGCAGTGGCCTCCCAGTTCCACGAGATCGCCTTCGCGGTGCCGCTGCTGGCCTGGGCCGCAGTCGCATTCGTCGAGGGGCGCTGGCGCAGCTGTGCGCTGTGGCTGGCCCCCCTGGTCCTGATCAAGGAGGACCTGGGGCTGACGGTGCTAATGGCGGGTCTGGCCATCGCCCTGCGCGGCTGGCAGGGGCGGCGCAGCAGCCCGCGCACCGCGGGCCGGCCTGGTGGCGGCGCCTGAGCACCGCCCGCCTGGGCGTGTTGGTGGCCCTGTTCGGCGCCGCGGCCTTCCTGGTGACAGTGCTGGTCCTCCTGCCGGCGCTGAGTCCCTCAGGCACCTGGGAGTACGGCCTGACCGGGGGCGGAGGCGCGGACACGAGCCTCATCGCCCGGCTGCTCTCCTCCGAGGTCAAGCTTCAGACCCTCGGCGCACTGGTGGGCACGGCGGGACTCATTGGGCTCACCTCCCCCTGGATGGCGCTGGTGCTGCCCACCCTCTCCTGGCGCTTCCTGTCCTCCAACGAGTTCTACTGGGGCTGGCAGAACTGGCATTACAACGCGATCCTGATCCCGATTGCGCTGGGTGCCCTGCTCGACGCCGTCGCCCGGCTCCAGGCAGCACCCGACGCACCGGCCACCGAAGTGCCGGGCACGCCGACCCCGGGCACGCAGCAACCGGACCCGGAGGCGCCACACGCGACGCCGGGCTGGTCGGCCGTGCCGATGTGGGCCCGCTGGGCGGCGGCCCTCGGCGTCGTCCTACCACTGGCGACCGGCCTGCTCACGCTCCGTGACCTGCCACTGTGGTCCATAACGCGCTCCGGCTATGGCGCCCCGTCGCCCCGTGCTCAGGCGGCTGCGCAGGTCATGGACCTGATACCCGCCGGCGCCAGCGTGGAGACGGACCTGGGCCTGCTGGCCTACCTGGTCCCCGACCACACCGTGTACTGGGTGGGCACCTCCGAGGTCGACACCGACTACGTGGTCGTGGACTCCCTGTCCTCCGCCTGGGGAGGCAACCCGCCCACGGACGCCGCCGCCTGGGCCACCGGCCAGTCGCAAAACGGGGCCGTATACGAGTTGGTGCTGGACGAAGGCGGTTACCAGCTGGCACGCCGGGTTTCCTGAGACCCGGCGGGGCGCGGTGGGCAGAACTCCCCATCGGCACACTGCCCGGCTCGTGGGACGGGCATTCCCCATAACCTCCCGCTATGTAACAATCCGGGCGTAAGCAACGCGGTAGTCGAGCGGCCATACCGGCCCGGAGAGGCGGACATGTCCCTGTTCATGTGGTGCGCCGTCCTCGGCTGCGGTGCCCTGGCGCTCTCGCTACTGCTCGACGGCCTTTTCGACGGCCTGGACGACCTGCTGTTCGACGGCTCCCTGCCGGTGCTCGCCTGTGCTCTGGGCGTGTTCGGCGCCGTCGGCATGGGCGTGCAGGCACTGGCCGGCGAGCGGTTGTCCACGCCGGTGCTGATCGGCGTCCCGCTGGGACTCGCCGTCGTCGCCGGGGCGGTCACGCGCGCCGTGTGGCGGCGACTGCGCCGCTCCATGCCGCGCAACGCCACCCCCCTGACGGTCGGAGAGCTGGTTGGCAGTGAAGTGCAGGTGGTGTGGTGGAAGGACGGCCGCGGCGAGGTCATGGCCACCTCCCGCGGGCATCAGGCGACCCTGCCCGCGCGCTCCGACGACGTCCTGCGGACCGGCGCCGTCGCCTGGGTAGTGGACACGACCGCGGATGACACACTCGTCGTCGGGCGGATAGACCCACCCGCCCCCACCGAGCCGACCTCACGTCCCGTGAATCGTCCGCCTGCTCCCGCCGGATAGCCGCAGCGGCCGGACGCCGTGGGGCAACCGTCCGCCGCCCCGACCGCCACGCCTCGTCCTCCAAAGCCAAAGCAACCACAAGAATCAACGAAAGCAGGCTGAATGCTCTACGCCATCATTGCCGTCATCGTCCTGGCGATTCTGCTGGGAACCTACATGCTCTCCCGAGTCGTCGTCGTGCCCTCCAACCTGACGGGCCTGGTCTCCGGATCCACTCGCAACGGCGAGGTCAAGATCATCCGCCCCGGTGGGCGCGACTTCGTCCTGCCGATCATCCAGTCCATCCAGTACCTGCCCTTCACCCAGAACACCATCGGCTTCCAGGTAACCGCCGAGGACGAGAACAAGATCAACGTCTCCGTCTCCGCCGTCGCCGCCGTGAAGGTCGGCGACTCCGACCAGCAGGTGCGGGCCGCCGCCAAGCGCTTCCTGGGCAAGCCGAACACGGACCAGGCGATCGCCGACTCCTCCCGTGACGCCCTGATCGGCTCGCTGCGCTCCATCATCGGCCACATGACGGTCACCGACCTGATCTCCGACCGCGACGCCCTTCAGCAGAACGTGTTCGACGACGCCAAGTCCGTTATGGCCAACATGGGCCTGGAGATCGATGTGCTGCAGATCTCGGAGATCACCGACGCCTCCGGCTACATCGACTCCCTGGGCGTGCCCGAGCAGCAGCGAGTGGCTAAGGATGCCCGCGTGGCGCGCGCCAACGCCGAGCGGGAGGCCAAGGACGCCGAGGTGTCCTCGCGCCAGCAGATCGCCGAGCGCGAGCGCGACCTGGCGCTGCGCCAGGCCCAGCTCAAGGCGGAGACCGACAAGGCGCAGGCGGAGGCCGACTCCGCCGGCCCGCTGGCCCGCGCCGCCAAGAAGCGGGAGATCGCCGTCATCGAGCAGGAGGCCGCCGAGGCCAAGGCCGCCCTGACCGAGCGTGAGCTGGACTCCACCGTGCGCAAGCCCGCCGACGCCGCCCGCTACCAGCGCGAGCAGGAGGCCGAGGCCGCCAAGGCGGAGTCGATTCGCCGTGCCGAGGCCGAGGCCGAGCGCACCCGGCTGGACGCCGAGGCGCAGGCGCAGGCCACCGTCGCCCGGGCAGAGGCGCAGGCCCGCGCCACCGCCGCGCAGGCGCAGGCCGAGGCCGAGGCCATCGCCGCCCGCGGTCGCGCCGAGGCCGAGGCCGTGCGCGCCGCCGGTGAGGCGGAGGCGAAGGCCATGAGCGACAAGGCCGACGCCCTGGCCAAGTACGGGCGGGCCGCCACCCAGCAGATGATCCTGGACAAGGCGCCGGAGATCGCCCGCGCCCTGGCCGAGCCGCTGGGCAGCGTCAAGGACATGTCGATCATCTCCACCGAGGGCGCCTCCGCGCTGCCCAAGGCGGTGGCCGGCAACGTCGAGCAGCTCGATGCCGTCATGCGCTCGCTGACGGGCACCAGCCTGACCGACATGATGCAGCGCTTCGCCTCCTCCGACGGCGACGACTCCGCGGGGGCCTGACCACTCACCACCCCCTGCGCCGAGGTCGGTAGACGTTACGTGCCGGTCGGTCGATATGGCGGCCGACGCCGCTCAGCCAGCCGTGCCCTTTACCGAGATGCCGCCTAACGCGAGCTCTTGAAGGGCCCGGCGGCAAGCGGCGTCGCCGTCGGCTCTGAAAGACTGCCCTCATGACGTCACTCACCGGCGGTACCGCATCCGGCCAGCGGACCCGCAGCAATCCGGTCATCGTCTCCCTGCTCATCGTGATTGCGATCCTGCTCGCAGTGATTGCGATCATCCTGGCGATGCGGCCCGACCGGTCCGGCGCAGGCGCGTCGGCGACTGGGGAGGCTTCGGCAGCCGATACGGCGCAGACGACGACGGCCCAGGCCGCCGCGCCCTCGCAGACCGACCCCGACCTGCTGGCGATCTTGCACGGGGAAGTCAGGCGTGACCCCGGTGACGTCCAGGCCAAGGGCGACGTCGACGCCCCAGTGGTGATGGTGGTCTACTCCGACTTCGCCTGCCCGTACTGCACCCAGTTCGCGCAAGAGGTGGACCCTGCGCTGGAGGACCTGGTTGAGGACGGTACCCTGCGCGTGGAGTGGCGCGACCTCGCCCAGATCACTGCGACGTCCCCGCTGGCTGCGCAGGCCGGCCTCGCCGCCGGAAAGCAGGGAAAGTTCTGGGAGTTCCACGACGCCGTATACGCCGCCACCGACCCGACTGAGCACCCCGAGTACACCGAGGACTCCCTGGTCGCCTTCGCCAAGCAGGCGGGCGTGCCCGACCTGGGGCAGTTCCGCTCCGACATGACCGCCGCGCAGACCGTGCAGGCGGTCGACGACGCCAAGCAGCACGCCTACGACCTGGGCATCACCGGCACTCCCTTCTTCATCGTCAACGACGCCTTTATCTCCGGCTACGTGCCCGCGGACTATATCCGAGCCACCATCCTCGAGCAGGCCGCTGCAGCCGAGTGAGGGGCTTGCGCCCGGGGCGTGCCGATGCCGGCGCCGCCGGAGGTTGGCCTGCCCCATCACAGCTGCAACAATAGGGCCGTAGATCCCCGCGAGGTCGGCGCGAGTCGGCAACCACTGGGGGCACCGACGCCCTCGCGCGGCGGTTAGGCACCAAAACGCAGCAAAAACAAGGAGAACAGCCATGGCACTGAGCATCGGTGTGGATGTCGGTGGAACGAAGATCGCCGCAGGCGTCGTCGACGAGGACGGCACTGTACTGGCGACCGTACGGCGCGACTCCCCCGCCACCAGCCGCGAAGCCATTTTCACCACCATCGCGGAAGTAGCCAACGAGCTCGCCTCACGCTACGACGTCGAGGCCATCGGCGTGGGAGCCGCGGGCTTCACCTCCTCCGATCGCAACACCATGGTCTACGGCACCAACCTGGACTGGACCGGCGCTCGCATCGCCGATGAGATCTCCGCCCGCACAGGCAAGAAGGTAGTCGTTGAGAATGACGCCAATGCGGCCGGCTGGGCCGAGGCCCGCTTCGGTGGCGGCGAGGGCGCCAAGAACGTGCTGGTGGTGACGCTGGGAACGGGCGTCGGCGGCGCCGTCATCATCGACGGCCACCTCGTGCGCGGCGCCGCTGGATTCGCCGCGGAGATCGGCCACATCAACGTCGTCCCGGACGGGCGCCCCTGCGGCTGCGGCCAGCGCGGGTGCCTGGAGCGCTACGCCTCCGGCACTGCGCTGGGCGTCAACGGCTGGGAGCTGGCCAAGTTCCGCCCCGACTACGCCGCCCGCATCATTGAGCTCTCCGGCGGCGACCAGAACAGGATATCCGGCAAGGCCGTCACGGCCGCCGCCCGCGAGGGCGACCCGGCCGCCCTGGAGTGCTATGCCCACCTGGGCAGCGCGCTCGGCCTGGGACTGGCCGACCTGTGCGCCGTGCTCGACCCCGAGGTCGTTGTGCTGGCCGGCGGCCTGACCGAGGCCGGCGACATCCTGCTGAACCCGGTCCGCAAGAGCTTCGCCGAGCACCTGACGGCGCGCGCCCACCGCCCCGAGATTCCGATCGTCATCTCCTCCTCGGGCCAGGAGGCTGGGCTCATCGGCGCCGCCGACCTCGCCCGCCAGGACTGATCCGCCTCTGACGTACGCGTTCCCGCCACACGTACGCGTTTTGGAGGTTGCCCCGGTTCTGGCAGTCGGCCAGCTCTGAAACGCGTACGTGAGAGCGGAAGTGGTGCGCGAGACAGGACTTCGTGCGCCGGGCGCCTCAGGCGCGATCGTCCCCTGACTGCCTGCCGGGCACCGGCAGCGTACGCGGCGCCCGGTAGGACCAGTCACGGTCGGCGTCGGTGATTTCGCGTAGCACCCGAGCGGGCACGCCGCCGGCCACCACCATGGGCGGCACATTGGCGTTCACGACGGCGCCTGCGGCGACCACCGAGCCACTGCCAATGGTCACGCCCGGCAGGATCGTCACGTTCCCGCCGATCCACACGTCGTCCTCAATCACCACCGGGGCGGAGAACTGCTGACCGTGATCGCGCGCCTGCGGATGGATGGGATGACCGGCCGTAGCGATCATCACGCGCGGCCCGAACATCACCCGGTTGCCGATGGTCACCGGGGAGTCGTCGATTATCTGCAGGCCCGCGTTGGCGTACACGGGGGAGCCCACACGGGTATGGATGCCATAGGCGACGTGCAGCGGCGGCTCCACCCACACGTATTCACCGATCTCGCCGAAGATCTCCTCCAAGAGGCGACGGCGCCCGGCTGCGTCGCGCGGGGAGGTGGCGTTGTAGGCGGCGGCCAGCTCCTTGCCGTGGATGCGCTGCTCGGTCAGCGCCTCCAGTCCCGGGCCCTCGTCAAGGTACAGCTCCTGGGCGGCCATACGCCGCCGCACCTCCGCCTCGCGGGGGTCGATTGCGGTGTCCTCGCCCGGACCATTGTTGCCTTGCGGACTCATATTCGCTCCTTCGCGTCTCGGGTGGATGCGGGCCTACGTGGCTGCGTGGCATCCTCCCGAGTAAACGTAGGCGATCGGCTCGGTGGATGGGCCAGGTTCGCGAGCACCGCAGGTACGGGTCCCGCCGTTCCCGGCAACCGAGTCCTACCCGGCCTGCGGGCTGGTCGTCCCCGGCGCTGGTACCTGCCTCCCGCCGGTCTCGCCCGGCCTGGACGAGCGGCGTGGGGCATCGCACGCCAACCCGTCTATGAGGTCAGCCTCACCTCAGCTAGTGTTCTAGCTGTTCACTTGCCCGCGACTGAGAGCAAACCGCTGTGACCATAAACCGTAAGTCCTTCCTGCTGGGCGGCCTGGCCGTTCCCGCCGCCGCGTTCCTGGCCGCCTGCGGCTCCGACTCAACCCCCGCGTCCGCGCCCGCCGATGTTGCATCCAACGACGGCGCCACAGCCACGACGCAGGAGATCACCGTCGAGCACGCCTTCGGCACCACCACCATCCCCGCCGGCGCCTCCCGCTTCACCGCGATCGCCTGGGGCAACCACGACGTCGCCCTGGCCCTGGACGTCATGCCCGCCGGCCTGTCGCGCCAGGAATGGGGCGTAGCGGACGGCTCCGGCATGCTGGAGTGGACTAAGCAGAAGGTAGACGAGCTGGTGGCCGCGGGCGCCGCTGAGCCGGCCCTGTTCGACGACACCGACGGCTACGACTTCGAGGCTATCGCCGAGACCGCTCCCGACGTCATCCTGGCCGCCTACTCCGGCCTCAGCCAGGAGGAGTACGACACCCTCACGAAGATCGCCCCCACCATCGCCTACCCGGGAGTGCCCTGGGGGACCAAGTGGCGGGAGATGATCCGCCTGGACTCCCAGGCCATGGGCATGAGTGAGCAGGGCGAGGCCCTGGTCACCGACCTGGAGCAGCAAATCGCCGACGCCGTCGGCCAGCACCCGCAGATCGCCGGCAAGTCGGCGGCCTTCTTCTACTTGAGTGAGTCCGACACCTCCACGATCGGCTTCTACACCACCGCCGACCCGCGCACCGCCTTCATGACCGACCTGGGCATGACCATCCCAGCATCCGTGCAAACCGTCTCCGACGCCGACCCGGAGATCTTCTACACTGACGTCTCCAGCGAGAACGCGGACCAGGTGGCGGACGTGGACGTGATGATCATGTACGGGGAGGAGTCCGACCTGGCCGCACTGCAGGCCGACCCCCTGGTGGGCACCATCCCGGCGATCAAGAACGGCGCGGTCGCGTTCGTCGGCAACGGCACCCCGCTGTCGGCATCCACCAACCCCGGCCCACTGTCCATCCCGTGGGGCATCAAGGACTACGTCGCTCTGATCGCCGCCGCCGCTGACAAGGCAGACGCCGCCCGAGCCTGAGCGAACACCAGTGACCGCCCATAGCCAGCTCGCCCCGTCCCGTCCTGGGCCACCGCCGATTACCGCACCCGACTCTCCCGCCGGGCCGGCGCAGGCCCGGTCGTCCCGACGAGGTCACGCCCGTCGGCCGCTCGCGGCCCTCGGCCTCCTCCTCATCCTGCTGGCGCTCGCGGTCGTCTGCTCGATCGCCTTCGGCGCGCGCGTGGTGGGCATTGACGAGATCCTCAGCGGTCTGGCCGGGCGCGGTGAGTCCCTCGGTGCGCTGGCGGTGGCCGAGCGGGTGCCGCGCACCGCCACCGCCGTGGTCGCGGGCGCGGCGCTGGGGACCTCAGGGGCGCTCATGCAGGCAGTCACCCGCAACCCGATTGCCGATCCGGGCATCCTCGGCATCAATACCGGGGCGTCACTGGCGATCGTCGTCGCCATCGCCTTCGCTCATATCTCCTCCCTGTGGGAGTACCTGTGGGTGGCGATGGCCGGCGCGGGGGCGACCGCCGTCTTCGTTTACGCCATCGGGTCGCTCGGCCCCGGCGGTGCCACGCCGGTCAAGCTGGCCCTGGCCGGGGTGGCCACGAGCGCGGCCCTGTCCTGCCTGATCAGTGCGATCCTGCTGCCGCGGGCCGAGGGGCTGACCGACTTCCGCTTCTGGCAGGTCGGCTCCCTGGGCCGGGGCACGTGGGCGGCGCTGGCAACAGTCGCGCCGCTGCTCCTGCTCGCCGCCGCCCTGGCTGCCGTCGTCGCCCGGCCGCTTAACTCCCTGGCGCTGGGTGAGGAGATGGCCGTGGGCCTAGGGGTGAAGGTTGGGCGCACCCGCCTGCTGGCCGCGGCCGCGGGCGTGATCGCCTGTGCGACGACGACGGCGCTGGTCGGCCCGATCAGCTTCGTCGGGCTGATGGTGCCGCACACCGTGCGGATGCTCGTCGGTCCCGATAACCGCTGGCTGCTGCCGCTGTCGGCCCTGGGCGGGGCGGCGCTGCTGACCTTCGCTGACGTAGTGGGGCGGGTGATCGCCCGTCCGAGCGAGGTGAGCGTGGGCGTGGTGACCGCCTTTGTGGGTGCCCCGGTACTCATCGCGATTGCCCGCAGTGCAAAGGTGCGTGAGCTGTGAGTGCCCCCGCCGGTACGGCGTCCGCGCCCTCCGCAGCGAGGGATGCTCCGGGAGCGGCTACCGCCCGCCCCATACCCGGCTTCCCCCCAGACGCCCAGGCCCCCGGGTTCACCGCACCTGGCCGACGCCGTCGTCACCGCCGCTACCTGGCGGTCACGGCCGCACTGGCGCTGCTGGTGGCGGCACTGTGGTGGCTGACGGTGCTGTCCGGCCCCACCTGGTACTCCCCCGCCGACGTGATCGCCGTAATCGCGGGCCGCCAGGTGCCGGGGGCTTCCTTCGCCGTCGGCCAGTTGCGGCTGCCGCGCGCCCTGCTGGGGCTGCTGGCGGGCGCGGCCTTCGGGATGGCCGGCCGCACCTCGCAGACGATGCTGCGCAATCAGCTGGCCAGTCCGGACATCATCGGCATCACCTCCGGAGCGTCGACGGCGGCGGTGTTCGCGATCCTGGTGCTGGGCTGGTCCGGCATGCGCGTGAACCTGCTGTCTCTGGGCTGTGGCCTGGGCACGGCCTTGGTCATCTACCTGCTGTCAGGGGCGGGCAGCCCGCAGGGCGGGCGCCTGATCCTGATCGGCATCGGGGTCTCGGCCATGTTCTCCTCGCTGATTTCCTACATGCAGCTTAAGGCCTCCATCTACAACGTCGCCGACGCCGTGCGCTGGCTGTCGGGGTCGCTGGCCGGTGCGAGCTGGGAGCAGGTGCCGCTTCTGGCCGGCGCCGTCGTCATCCTGGGCGGGGTGCTGCTGTGGATGGGCAGGGACCTGACGACCCTGTCACTGGGCGAGGAGATGGCCACCGCCTTGGGGGTAGCGGTTGGCCGCACCCGGCTGGTGCTCCTGCTGTCCATGGTGGCGCTGGCGGCCTGCGCGACGGCGGCCACCGGCCCGATTGCCTTCGTGGCTTTCCTGGCCGGACCGGTCACCGCCCGCCTGGTGGGCCGCACTGATCGGGCACTGCTGGCGCCGTCGGCGCTTATGGGAGCGGCAATCGTGCTGGGAGCGGACCTGGCAGGTCAGTATTTTTTCCCGACGGCGCTTCCGGTCGGGGTGGTAACCGGGATCGTTGGGGCACCGTATCTGCTGCTTCAAGTAGTCCGTCTCAATCAGGAGGGGGCAGCCGCATGAGTGCAGCGGATGCTCAAGCTCTCGCGCATGCAGCCGTCGCCGGGAGCGCAGCCGCTGAAGGCGATTCGGCGGCAGTCGTCGGCACGGAAACAGCCAGCTCGGTGGCGACAGCGCCTCTAGGCGCCGCCGAACCGAGTCGGGCCGTGCCGCGCGCCCTTTCCACGCGGGAGCTGCGCTCCGGGTACGGGCACCGCACCGTCGTCGACGGCGTGGACCTGAACCTCCCCACCGGCGCGATCACGGTGATCGTGGGGGCGAATGCCTGCGGCAAGTCGACCCTGTTGAAGACCATGGCGCGGATTCTGGCGCCGATGTCCGGTTCGGTGCTGCTTGACGGCCGGGATGTCACCACGATTCCGACCAAGCGCCTTGCCACCCGGCTCGGGCTGCTGCCGCAGCAGCCGATCGCGCCGGAGGGGATCGTGGTCGCCGACCTGGTGGGGCGGGCCCGGCACCCGCACCAGGGGCTGTTCCGCTCCGCCTCCGCTACGGACCGGCTCATCGTGGAGGAGGCGCTGGCGGCCACCCGCACCGCGCAGCTGGCCGACCGGAGCGTGGATGAGCTCTCGGGCGGGCAGCGGCAGCGGGTGTGGATCGCCATGGCGCTGGCCCAGCGCACCGACGTGTTGCTGCTGGACGAGCCCACCACCTTCCTGGACCTGACCCACCAGGTGGAGGTGCTGGACCTGCTCACCGACCTGAACCGGGAGCGCGGCACCACCATCGTCATGGTGCTGCATGACATCAACCTGGCCGCCCGCTACGCCGATCACGTGATCGCCATGCGGGAAGGACGGGTAGTGGCCGCGGGGACGCCGGAGCAGGTTGTGAGTCCGGCTCTGATGCGGGAGGTATTCGGCCTGGACGCCGAGGTGATCACCGATCCGGTCTCGGCCACGCCGCTGGTGCTGCCCAAGGGACGCCACCACGTGGTCGGCGCAGCGGACGCGGAGGCGGCGTCGTGAGCACCGCGACGAGTCCGGTCCCGTTCCGGTTCTTCCCGGTGCGGGTGGAGCGGATTATGGATGTCACCCCGCACCTGCGGCGGGTGACCTTCACCGGGGACGAGCTGGAGGACTTCGGCGATCCCGGCTGGGACCAGCGGATCAAGCTGGTGCTGCCAGCTGCGGACGGGGGTTACGCGCACCTGCCGACGGGGGCGGACTGGTACGACCACTGGCGGGCTCTGCCGACCAACCGGCGCCCGGCGCTGCGCACCTACACCACGCGCAGCGTGCGACTCGCGAGGGACCGGGACGCAAGCCTCTCCGGTACATCCACCGGGGCCGAGGTTGACGTCGACATGGTGGTGCACGCGCCGCTGGGCCCGGCGGCCCGCTGGCTGGGGAGCGCCCGCCCGGGTGCGTCGGCGGTGCTGCTGGGGCCCTCGCGGGCCTGGCTGAGCGCGCAGCCGGCCGGCACGCCTCCCGGCGGGGTGGACTTCTTGCCTCCGGCCGTCACCGGCAGGTTCCTGATCGGCGGGGATGAGACGGCGGCCCCGGCGATCGCCAGGATTCTGGAGCAGCTGCCCGCGTCCGCGCGAGGCATCACCGTAGTCGAGCTGCCTGCGGCGGCCGATGTCGCCTACCTGCCGACGCATCCGGGTATCGAGGTGCGCGCGCTTGCCCGTGACGGGGGCCCGCATGGAGAAAGGCTCGTAGCGGGTGTGAGACGGGCGGCGGCCGAGCTCATCCCGGAGGGACAGCCACAGGAGGTCAAGACGATCGACGTCGACCGGGAACTGCTGTGGGAGGTTCCGCGCACCGCGCGCGGCGGGGCCGCCCTCATGCGGGCGGACGTGTACGCATGGCTGGCCGGAGAAGCAAGTGCCGTGTGCGCCCTGCGCCGCCACCTGGTCTCCGAGCGGGGCCTGAACCGGCGGGCGGTAGCCTTCATGGGCTACTGGCGCCAAGGCCGGGCCGAGGGCTGAGGTCGAGCAGCCTTCCGTCCCGTCCGCGACTAGCCGCCGCGGGATCCCCTGCCGTGGGAGGAGGGCTGGAAGCCCCAGTGACACCCCAGACCACCGCCGGGAACACCCCGGCGCCTGAGGTTGTAGACGCCACCGCCGCCCAGGTCCAGGCCATCATCGACCGCTTGCCCGGTTGACTGGCCTGGGTGGTGTCGATAAGGTCACAGTAACGATTTCCTTAGCGTCCGGGTCAGGAGGATTGTTTATGAGCGGCCGGGTCTCACCGGAGCAGCCTGGTATGCCGCAGTGGCCACCGGCTCCGCAACCGGGGCAGCCGCAGCACACCTGGAGCCGTCCTCTGCGTATCGACATGCGGGAGACCGCTGCCGAGGTTCTGGCACGGTTTGATCGTGATCGGGAGATTCAGCGGCTGCTGCGGCAGGGACTGACCCCCCAACAGGTGATTGAACGCACCGGCTCCGAACCCAGGTTCGTGGCCCACGTGGGCCAGCAGATGGAGCGGGGGGAGCCGGTGCGTCCCGAGACCCCGGAGGAGCTGGGCTTCCGGCGCTTCCTGGGGCAGATCAGCAGCCGGGAGATGATGGACCGGCTGCGCACCTGGCCCTACACCTTCGGCCGCATCCGCGACTACGACGACTACGAGCGCGGCTCCTGGGACGAGATACGAAACCTGCGCCGAGACGGTCTGCTGTCCGATCAGGAGTACGCCGAGCTTAAGGCGATCACCGATCCGATGCCCAAGCCGCCCGACGACCCCATGCCCTGGGATGAGGGCTGGAAGCCACAGTGACACCCCCAACCCGGTACACCGGGAACACCCAGGAGGTTCTGGATACCACAGCCACCCAGGTCCAGGCCATCATCGACCGCCTGAAACCCGACCATACCCTGCCCGAAGAACCTGCCGAGGGTACGTTCTGGCACCAGCTGCAGGACTCTATCTCCGACGCCTACCTGGCCCTGGCCAGGGACCACGGCTCGCGCGGGGGCCGGGCGATCATCATGGCCGGCTCCCCGGGGGCCGGCAAGTCCCAGGCCGTCGCCACCACCCGCAAAGTCCTAGGACCGGCCCGCTCCAAGCAGGTAGGGGTGGAGGAGGACGGCTACACCACCATCGACGCCGACGACATCAAGCAGCTCCTCCTGGGCAACCCCGTGCCCGGCCTGGACGTGAGCCCCGCGCTGCTGGCCCAGGCCCGCACCCACTGGGACAACCTCATCGCCACCCACGCCGCCGAGCCCCTGGCCGACGGCCACCCCATAACCCGCGGCGAGCTGGCCACCCTCGTCCACCCCCTGTCCACCGACACCGCCGACCTCGCCCGCAACGACCTGCTGAGCAGGAGATTCGACGTCAAGATCGAAGGCACCCTGATCGGAAGGAACAAGGGCTCCCGCCTGATCCGCGAACTGGAAGCCGCCGACTACACGCAGGTGACCATCGTGGCGGTAGACACCCCCGAGCACATGTGCCTCAAGGGCGCCCGGGACCGGTGGGCCGGGCCCCGCTCCCAGGGCGACCCCACCGCTCGCTACACCCCACCCACAGCCGTCACCGCCACCTTCACCACAGGCCCCGGCCACAACCGCACCTGCCGGTGCATCGAGAACGCCCAAGCGACCCACCGGCTCGCCACCACCAGCACCACCCTGACCAACACCGACCTACTAGTCACCCACCGCACCGAATACGGCCCCACCGTCATCGACCACACCGACCGCGACGGAAACACCCACACCTACTCCGCACCACACCCCGTACTCGCCGCCATCAGACCACCACACACACTCCAAGCAGCCACCGCTAAGAGCTCCACCGCCTCCGCCGTGTCAAGACAGTCGCCCACCCGTGAGGGCGTACTACGCAACGTCAACACCCCACGCCCCTACACACCAAAATCACCCCGGCCAGGGCGCGGCCTCGAACGCTGATGGTAGTCTCACCAAGGTCACGGTTTGCTAGTCACTCGGGAGGAGAGTCGGCATGAATGACAATGGCGAAGGGCTATCAGCGGACCTTTGGGATTTCACGCCGGTGCCCGAGCCGACCGACCCGGCCGAGCAGGACGCGCTGACCGATAAGGTCATCGACCGGGACCTGATCGATCCGGACACAGGAGCCGGCCTGGCACCCATGGGCGTAGCCACACCCGTGCCGGAGGAGTACTTCGACCGGTTCACGGGCATCCTGCCCCGCTCGGTCCTGCACATCTGGCGGAGGTTCGGGTTCGAGGGCTTCGGCAACGGCCTGTTCTGGATCACCGACCCCATCGCCTGGGCACCAGTAGTACACGAATGGCTAAACCCAGTACAAGACCAACTCCCCTTCACCGACACCTTCCACTGCCTAGCCCGCTCCGCCATGGGCAACCTGTTCCTGTGGGGCGAACAAACCGGCCACAGCATCGAGATCGACCCCACCTACAGTGAAGTGATCATCGACCAACTCGCCATACAGTCTTTCAACGACCCAGCGGCGCGCCAGCGACAAGGACGAACAGCTTTCACTGGTGCCGCGGATCGTAGCGTTGAGGGTCCTGAGGATGCCTCCGAGCGGGCATTGCCGCCCCAGGCGCTTACGCGCCTAGGTCCGGTCAGCTCAGACCAGGTGTATGGGTTTGTGCTTCCTCCGGTCCTGGGTGGACCGATCAGTGTGGACAACCTGCGCATCACCGACGCCCACACCTACCTGACCCTGCAAGCACAGCAGAGCGACATCACCATCAGCGACCCCGTAGGCACCAACTGGGGCCAGATCGCCCCGATTATCCGCGCCGACCCGGACCCGACTCCGATAGCGCGGAAAGGAAACTCATGATGGACGACGACACTCCGCACACTGCTCCCGGGCAGGGCGGGACCGGTCCCGCGGACTTTTGGGATTTCACGCCGGTGCCCGAGCCGACCGACCCGGCCGAGCAGGACGCGCTGACCGAAGCGCGTATTCAGCAGGACCTGATCGCTCCGGAGGATATGGACCTGGCGCCGATGGGTGTTGCTGCACCCGTGCCGGAGGAGTACTTCGAGCGGTTCGCGGATGTCTTGCCACGCTCGATTCTGTATACCTGGCGGCGCCTGGGTTTCGAGGGCTTTGGCAACGGCCTGTTCTGGATCACCGACCCCATCGCCTGGGCACCAGTAGTACACGAATGGCTAAACCCAGTACAAGACCAACTCCCCTTCACCGACACCTTCCACTGCCTAGCCCGCAACGCCATGGGATACATGTTCCTGTGGGGGGAATATTCCGGGGACTGTCTCCAGATTGACCCCATTTACAACAAGATCGAGTTCAACCGGCTAACCCGTCACACAAGGGGACAGACAGAGGCCCGTGAGCGGGCTGGACGCGTCATGTTCGGGGAAAGGCCTTCAACTACGCCCATGAGCCTGAGGATGTGTCTGAGCGGGCGTTGCCGCCCCAGGCGCTTACGCGCCTGGGCCCCGTCCGTGCCGACCAGGTGTATGGGTTTGTGCTTCCTCCGGTCCTGGGTGGACCGATCAGTGTGGACAACCTGCGCATCACCGACGCCCACACCTACCTGACCCTGCAAGCACAGCAGAGCGACATCACCATCAGCGACCCCGTAGGCGCCAACTGGGACCAGATCGCCCCGATTATCCGCGCCGACCCCGCCACCTCCACACTCAGCCAGGCGAGCGAGTCATGACGGCCAGCGGCAACACGGCCCCCGGCCCTATGGCCCTGCCCGACGAGCACGGCTTCCGCCACGCCCTGGGCGCCGAGGACCCCGGAGCGGTCGCCAAGCAGTACCAGCCCCCACCAGCACGCGACAACCGCACCATGGTGCGCACCGTCTACCACAACGGCCGCAGCCGCGACCTACAGACCAAGGGCGCCGAGTTCGAGTTCCAGCTCGACGGCCAATACCAGGTCCTGGCGCAAATGCCCGCCAAAGACTACCTGGCCGCCCGCGACCTATTCAAACAACAAGGCAGACAAGGCAACGAAGCCACACGACAAGCACGAAGAGACCTCTACAAGCGACTCGTTGATTACGGTCAGCGGTTCGCTCGGATGTCTCCTAATGATGCGGAACGCTGGGCGCGTGAGGCTATGCGGCAGGTAGCGATCCTGCACAACCCCGACCAGGTCCTGGGAGGCAACCTGAAGCCCTCCCGGGACGCGGGCGGCACGCCAATCCCCGGGGACAGAGGCGTGAACTCCTCCCTAGTCCCTAGGAGCGCAGAACCTCAGCAACGCGGCACTAATAGACGCCGCCGCCGAGCGCCAGGCAGCCGCCGGGAAGGGCGACCTTCCGCCACCAACCCGACCACCGCCGCCCGCATCCGCCAAACCCTGGGTATTAACACTCCCAGATACACGCCCCCGCACCGAAACCACCCCAACACCACCAACACAAACGGACCGGAGCGCTGACACCACTAGCAGACCGCTTCAGCGAGCCGCCCCAAGCCAGTCCACCATGCTAATTCAGTCGTCGAACATGCCGGGCGGCGGAGCCACGTACGGAAGCGGATCGCCCTTCTTGGACAGATTCTCCTCCCCCAAAGCAGCGGTTGAGAACGGCCCATCCGGATCCATCAGCACGGCCATGTGGTAGTCGGCGTGATCGCGCCACCAAGTACTCATGCCCGTCGTCGGATCGAGTCGCAGGTACTCCCAGGCCCGCCACAGCGCCTCCAGCCGGGCTACGGCCTCTTCATACTGCCACCATCTTGCGGCCCAGCAGCGGTGTCTGCCGTCGATCCGCCGCCGGTACATGTTGCGTAGGAAGTCGCGCACGAACTCGTCGACATTACCGAAGTAGGGCTGAAACTCCTCGGCGCCTCCGCCCGGTCCACCGGTTTCAGCGAGTGCCGCCTGGCCCGTTAGCAATTCACCTTCGCTCATGACGTCTCCTTCTCCTCGACATTGGCTTCGACAACAGCCAATTCGCTGTCCGCTTCCAGGATGGTTCGCTCGGCCCGCGGGTCATGAGCGGCGATTGATGCCCTCACTGCGTCTGCATGGGGACCGGACATCCAGGGGGTGGTGCGGATCAACGTGGGTCGCGCACCGGATGCGAACACGACCGCACGTCCCTTCGGCAGGGCGGCAAGGTCGGCGACGTCGAGGATGCGCTCTCGCTGCAGCTGGCGGGAGACGGTGCGTTGCGTTCCTCGAGAGTAGGAGGTTGAGGACGATACGCGGTCGTAGTCGCCGACCATCCGGGAGAGGTCTTCCAGGAATGCCGCCTCGGCGACACCCCCTCCGTACACCTTGATGTTCGACGCGCTCCACAGTTTCTTCATTCCTGCCTCGCCCCACACTTCCACGCCCTGAGACCAGGACTGCAGGATCGTCATCAAGACGATTCCGCGTGAGCCGTAATGGCTGTACAGGTTCGGGAGTTCGCGCCAGCGGCACACGTTCGCAGCCTCGTCGAGTACACCGAGCAGTGGCGTGGTCAGGCGTCCTCCGGGGGACCTGGCCGCCATCTCTTCGGCCGCTTCGACGACGGCGACGGTCAGGGCCGTCACCAGGGGGCCGGCGGTGCCTCGCCCTTCTTTCGATAACGAGTAGAGCGTGCCGTCGCCATCCCGCACGAAGTCCTCAGGAATGAACTGCGGGCGGGGGTCTACCGCGCCCTGTGGGGTGACCCAGCGCGCGACCTGACGGTTGGTCAGGCATGAGGCCATCTGCTGAGCGGTGCCGAACACACCCCCACGCTGCTTGTCGGGGGCGGTGACCACCCCGGCCACCTGGTCAGCGGTCAGATTGAATCCGTGATCACGCAGGATGTCCACGGCCGTCTCATCCGTGGGACGGGTGAGCCAGGTGTAGACATCCGTGATTGCGCGGTGGTCGAGTGCAGCAGCCAGCAACAGCCCTGCGAGGAGGTCCTGTCCGGCCGGGTCGAAGTAGGCGTCGGTACGGGCGCCCGGGTCGCGTGAGCCGGAGGCGAAGTGCTCAGCCAGTTTCGCCGCGCGCACCTCGTCGGTGACGTAGCTCAGCGGGTTCCACCACCAAGTGGGTTCCTCCAGGGCGATGCCTTGGGGATCAAACACCCAAACTTGGCCAGAGCCCTCACGCACGTCCCGAGTCGCGTCGACGATGTCACGCTTGTTGGAGGTAACCAGCGCGGCTCCCGGCGCATCCAGGATCGCGGGGACGGCCCGCGAGGTGGTCTTGCCGGTGCGCGGTCCCCAGATGTCGATGTGCATGTCCTCCCATGAGCCGTAGAGCACGTCGCCGCCGTTGAGGGCACGGCCGATCGGCACGCCCGGGGTAGCCGCGACGCCCAGGCGCCTTGCCGTCGCCTGAGCGCTCTTCCGAGTCAGGGAGTCGACGTCACGCCCCCGCCCCATATAGTTGGCGGCACGGTCCACGCGTGAGTGACGACGCCGCAGACGACGCACGCCCAATCCCACCAGGGTGCTGAACGCGATGACAACGACTCCGATACCACCCGTCACCCACCAACCGGCGGATCCGGGCCAGGGCAAGTCGCCTCCGAGCAGACCGAAGGCCACGGCGAAGGGGTTGCCGGGTACTTCAAGTCCCGTGCCCGCCAAACGGTGCCCCAGGTGCATCGCGGCATATACGACGCCCACCACAATGGCCACCAGGACGATAGCTACCCACAGGAGAATGACCTCGCCGGACATGCCCCCAGGGTCGCGACGGCGGTTACTAGCGGTACTCATTGGTCTACTTCCTCCTGGACCGGAACTGCGGATTCGGATCGTCTGCCCACGCGCGACTGCTCGTGCCAGAGCCTGTTGGTGTCGTTGATGGACAGCTCCGTGGCTGTGAGTTGGACGTTTACGGGGATACCCGGACGGCCGCCGACTTTCACAAGGAACTTGCCACGGCCAGGAGGCTCTGCCTCGCGGCCGGTGGACGGGTCCCAGGCGGGCGGGTCCTGCCAGCCGATGAGCATGTCCTGCTCGGCGCGGGAGAACGGCACCGCGGCCGTCAGTTGAGGCATCTCCGCCGACGGCAGTCCGCCGCATATCACCATCCCCGAGCGTTCCACGAACCCCCGGGCCTTCATCCGGTCCTCCTCGTTGGCCAGGGCGAGCAGGTCGCTCATGGTGTGGGAGATCATGGCCATGCCAACTCCGCGCTGGCGATTCAGACGGGTGAGGGCGTCGACGCGGTCGACCATTCCGCGGCCGGCGCGCAGGGCCCGCCATAGTTCGTCCAGAATGACGAAGTAGTGGCGGCGCGGCTCAAGTCCGGCATCAGCCAGTGCGTTGGCGACGTTGACGGTGCCGAATCCGGCCGACCAGCAGGCCAGCAGTGTGGCTGCCTGGAGATCCATCTCCGAGTCGTCGATCGCGGAGACGTCGTAGACAACCGGAGCGTCTCGCCGCATCGGATTGGTGGTGGGACGCGCAAAGGTCTCGCCCAGGCGGCCGCCGCCCACAAGGCCAATGAGGGAGGCCTCGAGGTTCTCGGTGATGGCCTGGTAGCGGGCGTCGTCGCCGCGGTCGAGCGCGACTGCGCGCACCTCTGCCGGCCCTTCCTGGATCACGCGCAGCAAGTCGCCCAGGACGGGGACGCCGTCGTGGTGGGCATCCAGATACTTCAGTGCCCGGTCGATGATGGTCTCTTCACGGTCGGTGGGTGGCGAGGAACGCAAAATGGTGAGCAGGGCAGAAACCATGGTGTGCCGGCGGCCGTGCGCGTCGGCCAGTACCTGCGCTGCCTCACGCGTGTAACCGGCCTGGCGCAGCCGAGCCGCGGCTTCGGCAGCCTCGCCTGGATCCAGGATGTTGAGGTACCCCCGACCACGCCCAAGGGTGATTACCTGCCCGCCCAGAGCCTCAATGAGGTCGACGTAGTCCGGCTTGAGGTCACCCAGGACCAGCGGCATGACGCCGTATCCTGCCAGGCCGGTGGCCATTCGGCGCACGATGGTGGACTTGCCCAGTCCGGGCTTGCCCAGCACAAATGCGCTCGGGTTGGAGATCAGCTTGGCCCGCTGGAACCAGGAGATCGGGTCGCAGCACAATGTGGCGCCGGTGTGGATGTGGCGCCCGAGGGGCACCCCAACCATGGGTGTGCCGGTGCCGATCGCGTATGGCCACAAACCGCACACCTGCACGGTGGTGCCCCGCCACTCGTCGGCGGCCTGCACGTAGCTGGAGGAACCGCGTCCGCGCCCCAGCCAGCCGCGCATGGGCGGCCGCTGCGGGCGCACCTCACGCTTGCGCTCAGCCGGCTTCCGCTTACCGAGTAGCTGGCGCTGCTTGCGTGACGATTGCTCGCTCATAGCTTGTCCCTCAGCTCGGCCGGAACCTTGATGTGCTTCGGCAGCACCAGCCCCAGGGGCAGGGCTGCCGCGAACGCGGAGTCCTGCGAGCCGTACACGGGTCGCAGCCGCAGGCGGGCGGTGGCCGCAAGGTTGTCGATGGCGGCGCGTGCGTCGGCCTCCTTGGCCCGATCGGCGACAGTGGCGGTTACCAGCATGCCGAACTGCGTCAGGCCCGCTCCAGATGCCTCCTCCTGGGCGGTCGCCGCAGCCGCCCGCACTGCGAGGCTGTCGCGGGCCGCGGGCTTGTCCGTGGAGGTCATCCGGAACTCAGCCGCACGCAGGTCCGCTTCCACGATTGCGGCAGCACGTGCTGCATCAATGGGTCGGTAAAGGAGGGTCACACGCTTGCGGTCGACGTCTCGGTGCGGCGCCAGCAGCCGCGCGAGGATGCCAGACTGCACATTGCCGCGCGGCGCTTGCGTCATGGACCAGGTGCACGAATAGGCGCTGTCATGCCGGTAGCCGTCCCAGGAGGCCTGGGTGGCGGTAGGGCCGACGTCGGGCCATGAGAGCTCGGGCACCTCACCTGCCGCATGCGCCTCATCAATCAGTGTGGCCGCGGCCGGATCGTAGGCGACCCGGATGACCTCGCACAGCTCCTGGGCGGACAGTGGGTGAGCAGCGCCCGCCCCGGTGGCCTGCAGACCGGCCGTCAGCCCGGGCAGACGGGCCGCCAACTCACGGGCCATTTCCTCGGCCTTCCGTTTGCGACCGCCGGATCGTGGGGCAGCGCTGAAGGTGACGGCAACGAAGGCTCACACGGTGGAGGAACCAGCCGGGTAGCGGTCGACGACCTCACGCAGCATCTCACGGGCGAATGCGGGCGACTCCGGATCGATGTTGGTGCTCACCTCTCGGCGCAGTCGGGTACCGGAGTCGGGCGCGGTCTCAATCGTCACCGAAGCGGCTTCGATCCCAGGCTCATCGCCCAGATTCGCCAGCCAGTGCCCCCAGTCTGCGACCCAGATGTCGATTTGCTCCTGATCAACCAACGCCGCGCCGTCGGGCTCGGCACCGATGACCACCGAGTACGAGCCTGTGGCCGGGGTGTACAGGAGGGCGAACTTGCGCCCATAGGAGTCCCTGTGCTCGCTCAGCCGGGTGGGAGCAGCAAGCCCGGGCAGCTGGTAGGTACCCCACAGCGTGCGTCCCAGCGGGCCCGAGCGGTAGATGGTCAGGCCCCGCGAGCGCGCCGACCACCAGGCGATGCGCGCTCCGCCTCGGGAAATCAGGCTCTTGCCGTGGGCGTCTTTGGTCAGTACCGCCAGCATAAGCACGCCCAGGAGCGCGGCGACTCCCAGCGCGTGCAGCAGGTCGGAGACCATTACGGTGATCACCACGATGATCAGTCCGGCCAGCAGCAGGCCCGTGCCCACTGAACCGAGCCCGAGAATTCCGGGGGATGCGGGCCGCTGCCAGTTCCCGTAGGTTCTCGGTCCACTGCGCGTCTCAACGGCTGCCATCCGGACCACCTCCTTCACCGGTTGCTGCATCGCCGAGCGACTGCGCCGCACCCACCGCCGTATCCATTGCCTTCTTGCCCACATCAACAGCGACGCCGGCGGCGATTCCGATTGGGCCGGCGGCCGCACCTGCTGCGGCTGCTCCACCACCGGCAGCGGCTCCACCGGCGGCAGCACCGCCTCCAGCTGCTCCACCACCGGCGGCAGCGCTTCCGCCTCCCGCGCCCGCACCTGCCGTACCCGCTCCCTTACCTCCGGCAGCGCCGGCACCTCCACCCGATTTGCTGCCAGCCGTACCAGACTGCGGTGCGCCATCGGCCTGCCCTTGCCGACTCATCTCGCCCTGACCGCCGCCAGTGGGCGCCTGCGTAGACGTGCCGGACTTTCCATCGGAACCGCTCCTACCGCTAGCGCCCGAGGGGCCATCAGAACCCGAGGAGCTGCCGGAGGCCAAGCGTCCCAGCTGAGCAGCACCGCTAGGCAACGAAGCCAGTGCACCGGCCGCCAGTGCGCCGCCACCGGCACCCGCAGCCATCGAGCCGACCATGGGCGTAACGAAGCGCATGAGTGCAGGCATGGCGAAAAGCGCCAGGATCATCAGCATGAGACCCGTAAGCACAGCCAACAGCCCGCTGCCATCATCCTTGAACACATCTGTACCTGCAAGCTGGAAAGCGGTGGCGTAGATGATCGCAGCGGCGGGTTTGTACAGGACGAAGGCCACCAGCCAGGAGACGCACTTCTTGAACCAGCCCTTACCCATCTCCGTATTGGTGAAGGATGCCGCGAGCGGCAGGATGCCTGTAAGAATGACCAGCATCCCACTGCGCGCAACCATCAGCACCACCTGGAACGCGGCGGCTAGGACGGCTATCAGACCGAGAATAATGATGAGCATCGGCCCCAAGGAATCGACCGACTGCCGCGTAGTGAACGCGAGTAGCACCAGCATGTTTTCACCGAAGCAGGTAGACCCTGCCTCGGATACCCTGCAGTCCAGGGAGCTGTCGATGATCCAAACCGAGAACAGGTCGGCCGACCGGATCAGTATGCTGACCACAGTCACCCCGGCACCCGCGACCACCACCAACGTCAGCAGACTTTTCACCACTTCACGACCCGGCTCCGCACGCTGCTCCCACGCCATACGCGCACCGCCGACGATCACGGAGAGAATTGCTGTCGCGCCCATGTACCACCACAGAGCCGATTGAAGGAACAGCGCCGCTCCGCCGACGCGGCTAGGCCGGGTAGGAATGAATCCGCCCACCAAGGCGCTAGCGCCGGATATCAATACGACCGCGCATAGGATGAGGCCCACCCTCCCGACGGCCATCACACCTTCTCCGGCCCGCATACGCGTGGCGATCATGGCACCCAGTATCAGCAACGAGAGTATTGCGACCGCAAGACTGACCCACACCACATAGTCCATGACCCTCTCGAGATTGAGACTATTCGGCGGGATCTCATCTGCCGATATAGCGGACTCAATACCACCAGAGTCCGTCAAGTCCGGCGTGCCGACATTAACCCAGATTGTTCCCACGGAAGCGACCGCCCTGCCGAACGCTTCCATCACCGCGTTCGCGAGGTTGCCAACAGCACCCCCAACCACCTTTGACGCCGAGCAACCAACAAAGTCCGTAGTCCACTCGCGAAAACCGCACATCATATGTCACTGACTCCATGAAATATAACCTGTGATATCAGGTATACGTTCTGCGCTACCTACATCCTCCGCGTCAGAGGGCAGTTTCCAATCTCCCTCCGACCACACAAGTGGAGCAATTACCGACATATAAAAAGACTGCCCTTGAAGAGAAACTGCCACCGCAACGTCAACCTTGGCCTCATTCCCATCATAGGAGAGCAACCGAAATCCCGCTATACGCAGCCGTCCGGTCTCCGCGGAGCCGTCATCCTCCGACAAGTCTTCAGACAGCTGTTGATCTCGATATGGCCCCGGAGCGATAAAATAATCCAAGAACTGCCTTGCCACATCCGGATCGGCACCAATAATCGACGCATAAGCAGCAGCATAAACCGCACCTTCTGGCGAACGCTGGAAACAGTACCGATAGCCGGCATCGGCGGTCGCCGCAGGACCATATTGCGCCGACACAGGATACGCCGCAGAACCCTGATAGTCCCAGTAGTCAACGTCGGGCGCCTTCGCGAGGCGGGCACGCTCCGTCACCTCACCAGTTAGCCCGCACACGCTCGTGCTGGCTGAATCCTCGTTGCTTGCCGGAGGCTCCGGGGACGCAAAGGGCGTTGGCGCCAATGTCGTCGATACCGCCGAGGCGCTCTCCGGCGCGGGGTCGTCACGCAGCACATTGGTCACGCCCACCACGATCCCAAGCACCGCGATCAGCACGACGACCAGCGCGGCAGCGATGAACCCCGGCCGGCCGAACGCACCGTGCTCGCTGTTCTTTGCGTTGTTATTTTCATTCGTCACTGTACTTAACTCCTCGCTCATAGTCTTGTATTCAGGCGGACAGGGCTCATGAGTTGTGTCCGCTCACCATACTCAAATCAGGCTAATGATGACATCACGCCGCCACGTGATATACCCCGACGCAGCGGGAAGCGCCGCAAGAATAAACGGCGCAGTTACGCTGGCATCGGCCTTCCATTCCCCGCCCTCCCAAATTAGAGAATAGATGATCGATGGCGTCACCCCGGTGGATCGTTGAAAACAACAGCGATAGCCGGAACCAGCAGTGGCACTGAGACCGTATTGCTCAGAGACGGGACAGGCAATGTCTCCTTGGTCTTCCGAGTAGTCGACGTCGATCGCCTTCGCAAGGCGACCCTGCCCCATGACTCCACCGGACAGTCCGCACACGCTCGCGCCGGAGACGCCGGCGCCTTCGGCTTCCTCTGAGCTGGCCTGCCCCTTAACTGACGAGGAACCCGACGAGCGAAGCGGCCGCAGAGATCACGATAACGCCTCCGAGCGCCATACCGATCTTGCCAACGTGTTCTCCGCCCTCGCCCCGACGCGACTGAATTGCCATCAGCGCACCGGCAACGAACAAGCCGAGTATGCATACCGCCAGGGCGATCCACTTCGCCCACCCCATGATCGAGGTGAAGCCCTCGGTGCCAGGCGGCTGGACCGGCTCCGGATCAGGAAGATCGAGAGGCAGTGACAACATGGCCTCGGTCATGACCTGTGTGACATGTGCAATAGCCATCAGTGTTCCTTTCGTTTGCCGACGCCATCGGCGTCCACATCGGTTGTGTTGATCAGCAGGTGCAAGTCCTTGATGAGCCGCCGCACAGCTCGAGGCGACTCCGTCTGCTCGGGTGGCTCTCCCAATCTCCATGCCTCCACCCAGGGCAACTGCCAGGCACGGGGCACGCCGCCACCTACCACCTGCGCGAGGTCCCGCAACGGTCGCGGCAGCCGGCCCGGTGCATCGGCGATGATCACCAGACCGAGGAGCTCAACATACGGGACTGCACCCGCAGCCCACTGGGTGGCTGCGCTCTGAGCAGCCTGCAGTCCGTAAGCGCTGGACCGCGACACGAGCACCACGCGCGCACGCTCGTTGTCCGGCGGCCTGGGCCAGCAGTGTCCGCCGCCCCGCCACTCGGGCACCAGCGCGGACAGGGTCGACTCGCCTGCTCCTCCGTGCGCCCCACCCACCACAGAGCGACGTCACCCGGGCGGTCACAGGATGGGAGCCGACCACGCTCGGGCGCAGACACGTGTTCCTGCGGAGCGGCAGGCCCAGTGAGCGCAGGAGTCTCGTCCGAAACCGGCGCTTCCGGCTCTGGATCGGGCTTCTTCTGCGCGAGCCACGGGTTGGTAGTGTACGGCACAGGAACATGTCTCCTCGGTAATGATTCGACCAATGTAGCGGGGTGATGGCAGCGAGTGTACACACTCCACCAAATAACAACAAGGTTGACAAGATCACTGCAATATAGTTTGCTATAGCACAACGTTACCCAGATATCGTAGCGCCAACTTGCGCCAACCAGCATGCGGACACCCTCGGCGCCCCAACGGCCAGTCCGCGCAGCCACAGGGAGGATCACGCATGGGAGAACTGACATGGACCCCTTCGCGCCTGCTGCTGCCGCTTGCGGCGTTAGCGGCCATCGTCTCCGGATGCAGTACGGATGCCCCACCTGAGGCAACGTCCAGCTCCACAGCGACCACGCCGGTACCGCCATCGCCCTCTGCCACCGCGACCGATTTCAAGCGCCCCGATCCGAGTCAGTTCACTCTCGCCCCCGAGGGTTCGGTTGACGAGGACACCGGCCAGACCATATCCCCAGACCCCGCCGTGTGGGACGATGCTTCGCGCGAGGCTGCGATCGACGCGGCAGAGGCGGCCCTGGAAGCGTTCGCACACCCGGAACTCGACTACGACACCTGGTGGGCAGGCCTGGACCCGCACCTAACCCAGGAGGCCGCCGAAGTCTACGTGTACGTCGACCCCGCGAACATCCCCGTGCACGAGCTGACTGGCTCCGGATCCATCATTGAGGACGCCAGCGCCTATGTGGCGACTGTGAAAATTCCCACCGACGCCGGCCGCTACGACGTCCTGGTAATCCGCACCAGCGGCAGCGCCCCGTGGCTGGCCAATCGCATCGTGCCGGTCGAAGAGGCGTAGCAGTAGTGGACCAGAAGTCGACTACCGCTCTCATCATCGTCTGCCTGGTACCGGTTATGGTTCTGCCCCTGATCATCAGTATTGTGCTGCTGGGCGGCGACGACGACTCAGACACCTGCACTTCGGTGAGCTCACAGGCGGGCGGATCCGTCAACCTCGGCTCGGTACCGGAGGGGCCAATAGCCGGATACGGTCACGAGCAACTCGTCAACGCCGCCTACATCATCCAGGCCGGACATGACCTCGGGCTGACCACACGAGACCAGACCATCGGCGTGATGACTGCCATGGCCGAGTCAGGACTGATGGTGCTCGATTACGGGGACGCAGTGGGCCCGGACTCCCGCGGTCTGTTCCAGCAGCGCGCCAACGGCGCCTGGGGTAGCGAGGAGGACCGGATGGACCCGTACACCTCCGCCACAAACTTCTTCAGGGTGCTCCAAAGTATTGACGACCGTGAGTCACTTGCGCCCACGCTCGTAGCGCACCACGTCCAGGCCAACGCCAACCCGTATGTCTACGAGTCTCACTGGCCGGCCGCCGTCACCGTCGTCGAGGGCCTCAGCGGCGTCCAGGGCATCAACGCCGCCGAAGCCGCCCAGGGCTCCAACCAGTACGCTCTCGGCGACGTTCAGCCGCAGACGGCGATTGTTGCGAACAAGGTCGGGCCGATGTTCGGCATCAAGACCGTAGGCGGATATCGAGATGCGACGAGCCCCTACGACGACATGACCTATGGTCACCCCGCCGGCCGCGCTCTGGACTTCATGATCAACGACCTTCCCGACGGCAAGGCCGTGGGCGACCGCTTGGCCGCCTACCTGCAGGAGAACGCCGAAAGCCTCACGGTCTACTACATCATCTGGCAGCAGCGGATCTGGATGGCCGGGGATCCACCCGACGCATGGAAGTTGATGGAAGACCGTGGTAGCGACACCCAGAACCACATGGACCACGTACACCTGTCACTAGACGTCTCAGGAGAGGTCAGCGTCCCCGCAGCAGACGATTCCTGCACCACCAAGGGCAGCACGACCTCGACCACCACGGTGAGTCATGACGGTTGGGCCTCGCCCGGCGCAGGCCCGGTGACCAGCTCGTACGGCATGCGCGTTAATCCGGTTACCGGTGTCTATCGCCTACACGCCGGCACCGACCTAGGTGGCGGCGGCTGCGGCGGCCCCATATGGGCCGCCCAGTCCGGAACCGTCACCGTGGCGGGAATGGTGGATGGCACGGGCATAATCACCATCGATCACGGCGGCGGTGTGGAGACTTCGTACCTGCACATGTACGAGAACGGCATCCAGGTCAGGGCGGGCGACAAGGTGACTGCCGGCCAACAAATCGGGCTGGTCGGCTCCTCCGGGAACTCCACCGGATGCCACCTGCACTTCGAAGTCCACCTGGACGGTTCCCCCACTGACCCGGTGCCCTACATGGCCCAAGTCGGAGTAACGCTGGGCGACTGATAACGACGGAACGGAGACAAGACTATGACTGAACAAACTAAACCCGCCGACTGGCCGCGCGTGGAGGCGATCATTAACGCCGATGGCACGGCAGAAGTGTCAATCGGTGGACGGGCACATCATTTTGCCGCCGACAGCATCGACGCCGCTCGTCCCGAAGTGATCGCGCTGATCGCGCAGCACGCCGCACAACTCGGCCGCCCGCTGCGAGCCGTGACCAACGATCCGGACGGTCAATGGCCCCTGATCATCCACGCCGACGGCGTCGTCGAGAACGACCCAACCACACCGGCCCGGCCACACTCACGCCCTCAAACCGCGTCGGAACCGACAGCTCAAGTGGAACCAACGTCTCAACAGACAACGGTTCCACATACACAGCCCGAGCCGGCGTCCCCGCCTGAGGCATTGACTCAGCCGCCCGCCCCATCAATGCCCGTCTCTCCCGCTCCTGAACAGGCACCGCGACCGCGGCAGTCCTTCCTGGTGCGGGAGCAGACCGAGGAGCCCGCGACGCAGGGATGGCGAGGAGTTGCCGCACGGCTAGGAATCCGCGTGGGTCCCAGCGAGACCGAGCGTGCCGAACGGGCCGATGTGCAGGCAGTCAGCCAGCACTGGCCAGGTCCGCGCACGATCGCGATCGTCAACGCCAAGGGAGGAGCCGGCAAGACCCCGACTACCGTGCTACTCGCCGCGGTGTTCGCCCGCTACGGCGGTGCCGGTGTGCTTACCTGGGACAACAACCAGACCCGGGGAACCCTGGGATGGCGCACCGAGCAAGGACCACACGACGCCACCGTCCTGGAACTGCTGCCCCAGGTTGACCGGCTCCTGGGCACCGGAGCTCAGTCCGCCGATCTCGCCCACTTCGTGCATCACCAGACCCGCGATCGCTTCGACGTGTTGCGCTCCAAGCCCACAGCCCTATCGGCGGACCAGCGCGTGGACGCCTCGGATGTGGATGCAATCCATCAGGTTGCCTCAAAGTACTACCGGCTGATCTTCGTCGACTCGGGCAACGACGAGTCCGACCCCATGTGGCTGCGGATGATCGATCACACCGACCAGCTGGTGGTCGCTACTACCACCCGTGACGACCACGCCGAGGCCGGCGCCCTACTGCTCGAGGCCCTCACCAACCGGGACCAGCACGGCGCCGACCTCGCCCGGCAAGCGGTGGTCGTAGTCACCCAGGCGGACCCTCGCGCCCGGGGCAATGACATTGAACGCGTCGTCAACGGCTACCGTGACCTGGCGCGCGAGGCACGCACCATTCCCTATGACCCCGCCATGGTCGACGGCGTGCTCCGGTACGGCTCGCTCAGGCCCGTTACGCAGCGGGCTTGGCTGGGGGCTGCTGCGGCGGCGGCGCGGGGCCTGTGACAACGGCGGCGGTAGCAGCGGCGCAGGGCCGATGAGACCTTAGCGTTACTAGTTAGGTAGGGTTGGGTTCATGATTGCAGGTATGGACGATGCCGCCTGGCATGAGGCGTGGCTGCACGCCACCCCGCAGTGGGTGGACGCCATGATGGATGATGAGCTTGAGTACAACGGCTGGTCTCCTATGGGGGCGGGCCGCCCGGCCAGCCGGGAGCACCTGGAGCGGTTCAGGGACGTGCTGCCGGCCTCGGTGCTGCAGCTGTGGCGCCGCTTCGGCTTCGACGGCTTCGGGGACGGGCGCTGGTGGTTCACCGACCCCCTGCAATGGCAGCCGGTAGTGGACGCCTGGCTCGAGAACACCGAGGTGCCCTTCCCCGAGCAGAAGTGGTGGTGCCTGTCGCGCACCGCCATGGGCGACATGGAGCTGTGGGGGGAGGTCTCCGGCCCCGCACTCACCATCACCCCCACCCTGGGCTGGATACGACCAAACGCCGGCAACGCCCGGGGCATGGCCGACCCGGTAATGCGCGAGCGCATGGGCTGCCTGACGCTGACAATGGCGCAGAAAGACACGTTTGAGGATCATGACAGCGGGCAGCTGCTGGTGGACTGGGCCATCGAGCACCTGGGACTGCTGGGCCCAGGCCAGGTCTACGGGCTGACCCCCGCCTACTGCTTCACCGGCAAGGCCAGCACCAGCCAGATGGGCATCGAGGACGCAACAGCCCACCTGACCTTCCTCGCCCAAGCCCAAGAACACCAACTAGTAGAGGACTTCTCCGACGCAGTCTCCGGCATAGCCGCAGGCATCGCCAACACCACCGACAACGGCGGCGGTGGCGCAGATGACCAAGACGGGGACGCCGGCACCTCGGAGGCCGACTCCTGATGCCCATACACCCCGACAACCCCATCCCTGCCAACAACACCGTCACAGGCTTGCCGGCTGCGGATATGTTTACCCCAGGGCGCGCCGGTGGGCGGGATGTGCTGGTGTGGGAGGGGGAGGCGGCCGCTCCGACCAGCCCGCTGCCCTGGCACTCCAGCGAACCGGTGGAGGTCTTCTTCCACACCGGGCGCGGACCTGGCACCAGGGCGGAGCCGCAGGAGTTCACCCGCCAGCTGGACCGCCAACTCTCAGCGCTTTCGCTGCTTAGTGCTGAACGCCTACTCGAAGGCATACGCACCTACCGGGAACAAGGCCGCGAGCCCATGTCCGAGGCCACCAGAAAAGCCCGCGAGAACTTCATGAACCAGGTCATGCGCGAACTGGTACGTGTGCACCGGTTCTCCAAGCCGGGTGCGCGAGCCAAGACGGCTGAGATCAATGCTGCCCTGGTGGTGCTGCACGAATCCGACCAGATCACCTTCGGCCCCTCCCAACCCGGGATGAGCGCTAGCGGACACCCGTCGATGGGGCACAAGCCGGTCAACTCCTCCATCGGCTCCCAGGGCAAGCCCATGGCCACCGCACTCGAACAAGCAGCCCTGGCCATCCCCGCCGACCAACGCCCCGGCGTACGCATCCTGATACGAGCAGTACTGACCGACTCCCCCAAACTCACCAACCAGCTGCGCAATGGCCAGGTATCGCTAGAACCCCGCTCCCAAACACAGCAGACCTCCACCAGCCCCAGAGCACCACCCTGGACCCCCACCAAAATAGCCTCCGACATCGCCAACAACACCACCCCCTGGCAGACACAACCCACCAGCACACAGACACAGCCAACCCCGCCCCCTCGCCGTCGACCCCCAGCCCCGGCTGGGACCCCGACAAGGCCGCCGCCCTACGCCGCGCATCCTTCCCACAACCAGCCTCAACCGCCCTACGCAAACCACCACTTCACAAAACCACCCCACAACCAGACCCCGCACCAACCCCCACCGACCCCACCCAGGACTAGACCGATGACTCACCGACGTCGAGGGCATAAGCGTGCCCGTGAGCCTGGCGGACTGAGCGGGGCACGCACTGCCAGTAACGGTAGGGTGGCGACATGAGCGTTGTGGGACCGTCATCGTCGGCCGTGCTCGGACGGGAGCAATGGCAGCAGCGGGTCCTGCCCGCTCTGAGCGGCACGATCCTCGACATGGGCGCGGGCAACGGAACGGCCGCATCAATGCTGCATCCCGCAGTCCACTGGCTGGCACTAGAACCCGCACCGGGGCGTAGGTTGGCGGCCGCAGTGAAGTCCAGACCCCGCTCTCGGTTGCTGACGGCACCCGCAGAACGGATGCCCGTGGAGGACGCCAGCGTCGACGCGGTCATCTGTTCCACCGTTCTGTGCTCGGTGGCCGACCCGGAGCTCGCCCTGACCGAGACCGTCAGGGTGCTGCGCCCCGGGGGCGTGCTGGTGTTCTACGAGCACGTAGCCGCCGCGCCCGGGTCGGCTGCTCGCCGCATCCAGAGGTTCGCAAGCCCGATCACCCGCCTGCTTGATCACGGATGCGACCCGTGCCGGGACACAGCCGACACAATCAACCACGCGGGCTTCTCCCACGTGCACTTGGAGGCGCCGCACGTTGACGGGGTGCTAGGCCGACTCACGCCGTTCATTCACGGTCACGCCGAGCGCTGAGAGGCACCTGCGTCAGTTTGGACCGCCTGGCAGGCACTCTCAGACGGTCCAAGCGCAAGAACGCGGCCCAACTGAAGGAGCCCGGCCAAACCGGGGAGGTTGACGCCAAGCCCCCGCGACACGCCGGCCAAAAGCACCACGCCCGAACCACACACGCATTCGCTCTGATAACCAGAAGATGGCGAGGCCCCCGGGCGGGCGCCTGCCCGGCCCGAGGGCCTTCGTCAGTGAGGGGCTCCGCGCCCGGGTTCCCACATCCGGGGGAGCGCCCTCCTTCGCCGGAGCGCCCGGCCCGGGCTCCCTAGTACCCGGACCGACCTCGAACCGGGCCGGTCATCGGGTTCCCCAACCCTCGCGGCCCGCCTCGTCCGGCGGCAGAACTCATATAACCCGCCGCATCTGAAAAGCCGCTCCGCTGAAGCTGTGAAAACCATGGGAACCGCTAACAGGCCGGTTCAGTCCCTGCCGTGGTTTCACCCTCACTGGTCACCACGGCCTCCCGGCCCTTGGAAGTTGAGCCGGAGGAGTCACGATCGCCGGCATCCCGGCGAGTGGCGTCTTCAGACTCGTCGGCATCGGTGTCTCCGGCCGAAAGGAAGATATTCACCCACCGCGAGCGCGGATCGGAGTCCACCAGTAGCGCCTTGACGAACAGGGTCAGCGGCACCGCCAGAATAGTGCCGAGCGCACCAACGATCTGACTCCAGAACAGCAGGGACAGGAAGGTCGTGGTCGTGTTCAGTCCCACCGCGTCACCGGTGAACTTCGGCTGGATGAGCGACTGGATGACAAAGTTCAGCAGACTGTAGGCGACCACCACCCACAGCGCGGTCCACGGCCCGGAGTCGACCAGACCGATCAGAGCCGGCGGAATCAAGCCCAGGATGAAGCCGATGTTCGGTATGTAGTTAGTAATGAATGACAGCACGCCCCAGGTGACCGCCATCGGCACGTCCAAGAACCACAACGCGATCACGTCCAGCACTGCGACGATCAAGCCGAAGATGGTAGACACCAGCCAGTATGAGCGCACCGATGAGGCGAATCCGCCCAGAGCCGCCGCAATGCCCGGCCGCAGTCGACTCAGGGCGCGTGAACGTACCTCAATACGGGCCGTGTCGAACATCAGGAACACGACAGTCAGCACCAGTACGCTCAGCACCGACCCCAGGTTGGACAGCTGCCCGAGCAGGCTCTGCGCCAGGGAGACAATCCGGCTGGGGTCCACCGACTGCGACACCTGATCGATAAGAGTGGACTCGTCAACGCCCAGTCGCTCCAGCAGGGAGCGCATGCTGTCCCAGATCGAGGTGAACTGCGCGGAGTAGTTGGGCAGGGTCTCAATCAGCTGCACGATAGCAATCGCCAGGGCCGCGAACAGTCCTATGACGAACGCGAAGATAATCAGGATGGCGATTACTGCCGCCAACGGCCTGGGCACGTGCCGCCGGGTCGCCCAGGACACCAGTGGGCGTACGGTGATCACCAGCGTCAGGGCGAAGAAAGCCGGACCGAAGAGTGATCCGATGTAGTACAGGCCCGCACAGCCGACAACGAGTACTGCGATTATGAAGGCGATTGACTCGCCCTGCGAGCGGCCGGTCACCGCCTGGCGTACGTCACTCATAAGTTCATCCTCACACGGGGCCACCCCCGCGCACACCCGACGGGCCGGGACCGCGAGTCACACCACTGTTGCTGCGCGCCTCAGCGCACCGCCTCCAGGGCCCGCACCCGATCAAGGGCACGCATATGCGGCAGCGGATCGATGCCCGCCTCAAGCACGAAGTCAGTCAGCTGATCACGCACCACCTGCTCCAGCACAGCGGGCTGCCACGGCTTGGCGATGTAGTGGTCCAGGCCCGCGTCATTGACCGCACGAATCGTATCGGCCTGGTCCGCCTGCCCGGTGACCAGCACCTTCCGCGCGGCAGCGGTACGCTCATCGGTGTTCATCTCTACCAGCATGTCCACACCGCTACGCCCCGGCATGCGGTGATCAGCAAGTACCAGCGCGAGCAGATCGCCGTCGTCATCGACATCCGCAACCGCCTCCCAGGCATCCGCAACGTCCTCGGCCGGCTCTATACGCACAGCCGAGGCGAACGGCGCCAGGTCCCCGACGACGGCGTCACGGACCTCAGGCTCATCTTCGACCACCAGGATGACCAGTTTCATTGCTTCCCCTTGAGTGACTGAAAGTCGTCACGCGACTTCTCTCCATGTGAATGCCCGACCCCGACCTTACGTAACCCTGCCCCGGGGGCATCCGGCCCGACGGCCCTGTCCCCCCGCACCACCGCCGGGTTAACCGGCAGCACCACCGTCACACGGGTACGGCCGGGCTGGGAGTCCACCGTGATGGAGCCGCGGTGCGCATCCACCACGCTCTTGGCCAGCCCCATGCCGAGCCCGAGCCCAAAGCGTACCTGGCCGTGCTTGGTGGTGAACCGGGGCTCAAAAATGCGCGGCAAAATATCCGGGTCGATGCCCGGACCATTGTCCTGCACCTGCACGCGCACGCCCCCGGCCACCGGGCCGATGCGCACCGCGACCCGGCCTGGCTGCGGGTCCCTTCCGGCCTGAACAGCGTCCTTCGCCTGGGCAGCCAGGGCATCGGCGGAGTTAGCGAAGATGTTTGTCCACACCTGGACCAGCTCGCCAACATGACCGGGCACCGGCGGAAGCACGCCCGGCTCGGTGGGGTAGTCCCGCTGAATCTCCACCCCCTCCAGGCGATGCGCGGTAAGCCGCAGAGCGTCCTCAACCACCTCCCGCAAGTCGACGTCAACCATGTCCTCGCCGTCCGGGCGCACGTAGGTGGACAGGCTCGCAACCAGGCCGCTAATACGTTTAGTTGCCAGCTGCATGTTTCGTTCGGCGCGGCCTATGGCCGCAGCCGCCTCCACCGTAGCCAGGCGTTGAGGGTCCGCAGCCAGCGCACGCACAGCACCGGGATCCGCGTCGGCGTCAACCCCGGCGGCAACCAGTCGGCGCGCCAGTTCCCGATCCCCGACGGTTTCCTCCAGCCGCTTACGGGCAGCCCGCTCTGCACGCGTAGACGCGGCGGGCCGTGTGCGCGCGGCGACGGCCACCCGGCTGATCGTCTCCCCATCAGGGTGCGTAGCCAGCACTGCGGCCAAGTCCTCATGCAAGTGGTCGTTGGCGCGCTGCAGCGCAGCCACCGGATTATTCAGCTCATGGGCCACGCCGGCGGCCAGCTCCCCCAAGGTGGCGAAGCGCTCCTGGGCCAGCAGCTCCAGGCGTGCCTGCTCCAGAGCCGTAAGCGCCTCCTGCACCTGCAAGCGCTCGGCGTCCAGTGCCGCCGCCAGTTCGATCTTCTCCACCTGCAGGATCTCCGAACGCGCCAGCCGCTTGGTCAGCGAGCGAATGATCAGGGCGGCCAGCAGCTGCTCGGTGACCTCGTTCTCCCGCAGCGCCCGGTCCAGCTGCTCGATAGACAGCAGGATCAGCTCCACATCAGTGGTGGTGGTGGCCGTGACAAAGGCGCGTCCATGACTGGCCAGGGACACCAGGCCGATGATGCGGCCCGTGGTGGCATGGTGCAGAGTGACCTCACCTACTCGGGTGTGCCGGGTCAGCGCCACCGACCCGCTCACCACCACGTACACCCCGTCCACGATCTGCCCCTGATGAGTCAGCCGCACCCCTGCGGGCAGCCGCAGGCGCGGACGCGGCCCGAGGACCTGTTCGCAGGCCGTAATGAGCTCTGCGGTAAGCGCATCGGAATGACGCGTGAGCGCCTCCAGCAGCGGCGAGTGCCCCCCGTTTCCGTCACGCCTCCGAGGATCATCATCGGGCAGGTGGTCGCGCATCCAGCGGCGGATCTGCGCCCGGGCACGCTCCCCAATAGCTCCGGGCGTCCAGGGCACCGCAATCACCTCGCGCACCAGGTCCTCATCTATGGCACGGCCGAGGTTGTGTAGCTCGGCGCGCTCGGTCAGCAGTACCATGCGAGCCGATTCCAGGGCGGGGTAATGCGCCACCGCGGCGGCGACGTCGTCGAGGCTGCCGACCTCGTCGGTGGCGACGATCAGCGCCACCGTAGCCGGGGCCGTGCGGCCGGCAACCTCCGGGGCGGCGCCGTCGCCCGCGGAAGGCGGCGGCTCTTGAACAGGACCTGGGCGTTCTGTGCCCGCCCACCGGAGTAGTTCCGCCAGAGTACGTACACGCACGACGTCGGCCAGGGCGTGCACCGCAGGGGTGACCTCGTGGGCCGCCTGGGTGCCCAGCGAGCTTGGTGACACGACAGCAACCACCAACCGGTCGTAGTCTTCGGCAGCGGCGGACGAGGGACCTACGGCACCGGGTTCTTGAGTCATAGCATTCCCATCGCCGACCAGGCCAGGGGCATGAGCGTAACCAGGATCATAGTGCCGATCACGCCAATGATGATGCCGACCCGGGCCATGTCACCCGTGGCGATCTCCCCGGTGGCGTAGGCAATCGCGTTGGGCGGGGTGGAGATCGGCAGGCTCATGCCCAGCGAGCAGGCCAGCGCCAGCACCACGGCTATAGTGACCGGCTCCAGTCCATCGATCCCCGTGGCCAGGCCCATAGCCAGCGGCACCAGCAGGTTACAGGCGGCGGAGTTGGAGATGACATTGGACAGGGCCAGGCCGAGCGCCCCCATCAGCACCAACACGGCCAGGGACGGCATCGCAGTCCAGTTGAACAGGTTCAGGATCCACTTGTCCAGACCGGTGGCGCCCACGCCGTCACCCAGTGCGATGCCGCCCGAAACCAGCCACAGCACGTCCCAGGACAGTCCAGCCAGGTCCTTGCCGGTCATCACCCGGGTGACGAGCATCGCCACGATCGCCAGGAAGCCGACCACGTTCGCGCTCAGCCCGTGCAGCGACTCGGTCATCCACAGCAGGATCGTGGCACCGGCGATTACGTAGAACATGACAGCGCGGCGGTCGGTGTACCACTCGGCTCGCATGTCCAGTTGTATGGCCATTCCGCCGGGCAGGAACACCGCGCAGATCAGCAGCCAAGCGGCCAGCAGGATAACGAGCATCAGCGGAATGGCCATGAGCATCCAGTCCAGGAAGCTGACGGGGTGACCTGCCTCCGCCAAGGCGCCCAGGGCGATGGCGTTAGGGGGCGTGCCCACGGGTGTGCCCATACCACCGACGTTCGCCGCCACCGGTATCGACAGCGCCAGACCGGTACGGGGCCGGCCCTCCGGCAGGGCACCGAGCACGGGGATGACCACCGCGAACATGGTGGCGGTGGTGGCCGTATTCGACATGAACATGCTCAGCACGGCGGTAATCACCATCAGCCCGAGCACGGTGCGGCGGGCGGAGCCGGTGAATGGCTTGATCAGTACGGCGGCGAGGTTCTTGTCCAGGTGGAACTTCTCCGACCCGTCAGCGATCAAGAAGCCCCCCAGGAACAGGACGATGACCGGGTTGGCCAGGGCCGCGAAGAAGCTCGAGTAGGCGGTGGCATCCTCGGGAACCGGCAGGACTGCCTGATCGGAGATGAGCAGTACTTCCAGTCCAATGACCAGCACGGCGGTGGCTACCAGGGGGATCGCCTCAGTAACCCACAGCACGATGGCGAGCAGGAAGATCGACAGCATCCGCTCACCCATCGGGTCCAGGTCCGGGACGTCCACCAGCAGCGGTGCCGCGAAGACCGCAACGGCAAGCAGTAGGCCGATGACCTGCTTGGGTGTCAGCGGCTCAAGGCGGTCGGGAACACGAGGACGTGGTCGATTGGCGGCTGGACGTGTGCGCGCGGGCATGGATCCTCCTCGTGGCACCCGGTGTCCGGAGTGTCCCAACATCTTTGCGGGGTAGAGGGAATCCTAGGCGATAGTTCGCGATTTTTATCGAATCCCAGACACCGCTGCGCTCACCGGCCCGCGGAGTCGGTCCTTCAGGCGTTAGGCACTATTGCTCCCCCGCACCGAGCAACCGGTCCAGCCAGGGATCCACGGCAGCCCAGAACTCCTCGGGCCGGGTGCGCCGCACGTCGTGTCCCGCGCCCGCAAGCAGCGCGGTCTCGATCCGCGGGTTGGCGATGCGAGCGAGCCGGTCCAAGCCGGCGGGGCCCACGCGCGCTGATCCGGGGCGGTCGCCGGTGACCAGGAGCGTAGGCACCGCCAAATCGGCCATCGCCTCCTCCCACGGCACCGGTGGCGCAACTACTCCGGTGTCCAGGAGGGAGGGGTCAACCCGCTGACCGGCCCACGCACCGGCCACGGCTTCGCCATCTGGAATCTCCGGATTAGCCAGGGCACGCGCAACGGCGCCGGGCAGATCAGCGAGGTCGGCAGCGCGGGCGCGCTTGCGGGCAGCGCCGCGCTCACGCAGCTCCTGTGGGCTGCGTGAGCCGTAACGGGCCGGGTCCAGTAGTACTGCGCCGCTTACCAGGTCCGGGCGGCGCACGGCCACCACCATCGCGGTGGCCGCCCCCATGGAGTGGCCGATGAGGACCGGGCGGGGGCCGGGCGCGGCAGGCGTCGATTCAGGTTCTCCCGACTCTCCCGCCACCGGGTTCACCGCCTTGGCCGCGAAAGCGGGACTGACGCGCGCTGCGCCACAGAACTCACGAGTTGCGTCGCCGACCGCCGGTGACGCGGGTGTTCCAGGCACTGCCGGAATGAGCTCCTCCAGCAGGCTGACGACATCCTCCACCAGCACTTCTCCCGCCCGATCCAACTCGGCTGTTGTCCAGCGCGGGGACAGGCCGTGCCCGCGGGCGTCCGCCGCAACGACCCGGTAGCCACGGCCAACCCAGTGGTCGATGGCTTCTGCTTGTGAGACGGCGGATCCGGTGATTCCATGGAGTAGCACGAGGGTGGGAGCGTTGGCAGGACCGGCGACGATGCGGGCGAGGGGTAGGCTCATGGCCCAATTGTTCCCCGAAGATGCGGCTAGTCTGAAGGCATGGACAAGCACCGTATGAACGTGGAGTCCTTCAACCTCGACCACACCAAAGTGGCGGCGCCCTTCGTGCGCATTGCGGACCGCAAGCGCCTGCCGGGCGGGGACGAGCTGGTCAAGTACGACGTGCGCTTCTGCCAACCCAACCGCGAGCACCTGGAGATGCGGGCCGTGCACTCGATCGAGCACCTGACGGCCGAGCTCATGCGCAACCACACCGACCGGTTGATCGACTGGGGGCCCATGGGCTGCCAGACCGGCTTCTACGCGTTGACGCTGGGCCTGGAGCCGGAGGACTTCCTGCCGCTGCTGGAGGCGACCTTCCAGGACATCCTGGCCGCAACCGAGGTTCCGGCAGCTAATGAGGAGCAGTGTGGGTGGGGCGCCAACCACTCCCTGGAGGCGGCCCAGGAGGCGGTTCGCGGCTTCCTGGCCAAGCGCGATCAGTGGGAGACCGTGTTCGCAGGGTGAGTGCCGCGCGCCGCCTACTCCAGCCCGCACCACCGGACGCCATCTACCCCGTGGCCACGCCAGGCTCGGCGGTGCTGAAGTGTCCGTCTCTCGCCACTTTGCCCGCCGGCGCGGCCTCCACCCTGGGCGCGGCAGCGCTGTTTGCCCTGGTAAGAGGCGGTACACGACATGTGCGAACCTCCCCGCATCCGTGAAAGTGGCGAGAGATGGACATTTTTGTCCGGTGCACCCACCGGGGCATAGGGTTCTCGCTCGCAGTCGGATACGCCTGCCACCCAAGGGCGCAGGCAGCTGCCGGAACCGCGAGCTCCTGTGGATATCCCGTGCGTGACCGTCAGTTATCCACAGGTCGCGGATTAGTCATTGCCGACTGTCACCCGCCGACCGATGCTCACTCCATGAGGTACGCGGACAGGCGGGAACAGATCCTGCATAGGCTGGCTAAGGCCCATGGCGCTGCCAAAACGCGCCACCTCGCTGCTGATCGTTCAGATCGCAGGGCTATCGCCCGCATGGTGGATGAAGGTCTGGTCAGGGAGCACCCGGGGCGCGTGATCGCCCTTCCCGGAGTGAAGCGGGAGATCATTGTCGCGCGTCAGGTGGGTGGGCTCATCGGCTGCTTTCATGCCGTCGAAGCCTGTGGACTTCCAGTCCGGAACCGGCCTGGGCCCCGAGTCCATGTCCTCGTTTCTGGAACACCGCCCTCCGTTCCCCTACGCACTGTCTGCCATCACGTCCCCGGTCTGCAAGTAGACCCGGCGGCATCGCCGTACGCCGACGTGGAAACCATGCTCATTGCCTTCATGCGGTGCGTGGAGCCACTGGATGCACTCATCGCACTAGACGCGGCATTGCGCGGGGGCATGATCGCCAAGGAGATGCACGCCAGGCTGCGTGGCAACCGTAATGGCCAACTTCGACAGCTGCTGAACCGGGCCAATCCCAAGGCACGCTCGCCGCTGGAGACCATTGCGCGCTACGAACTTGAGGAAGCCGGCGCCACACCCGAGGCCGGCGCTGAGCTGCCCATCGGGGAGCTGGACCTGCTGCTGGGGCGGTTAGACATTGAAACCGACGGACACGAGTTCCACAGCCAGCGGGCGGACTGGGAGCATGACCGCCATCGCGACCAGTGGCTCATCGCGCACGGCTACACACCACTACGACTGACCGCCCGCCAGGTACTCGCCCATCAGACCGTCGAACTGGTGCGGCCCGTAGCACAGCGCCTGGGCTGGTGGCCCGACTGTGCCAGCAGACCGTAGAATGTGTCCATCTCTCGCCACTTTGCCGCTGGCGCGGCCTCTGCCGCAAGAGGGGCACCACTGTTTGCCCAGGTCAGAGGCGGTATACGACATCTACGAAACTCCCCGCATCCGTGAAAGTGGCGAGAGATGGACACTCTGGCCGTTTAAGCTCGGGGTATGAGCGCGATTCCAAGTCATGTGCCGCAGGCGGACCGCCGCCGGGTGGCCGCCGTGGTCGTGGTGGCGATGCCGGAGGAGGCACACCCCTTCCTGGATCGTCTGCCGCGGCTAGTAGACGCGACCGCCCCGCATCTTCCGGGCGGTGCCGAGGCCTGGCCGCTGGACCTGGGCGGGGGCCGGGAACTGCTCCTGGTGCGCTCGGGCATCGGGCTGGTGGCGTCCGCGAGCGCACTGGCAACGGTGCTGACGCAGGTGAACACGGAACTCATCATCTCCGCGGGTACCACCGGCGGCCTGGGCCGAGAGGTTGAGGTCGGTGACGTGTGCGTGTCCGCCAACCTGGCCTACACCGACGTTGACGCCACCGCCTTCGGCTATGCACCGGGCCAGACCCCGGGGCAACCCGCCACCTTCACCGGTGATCCGGGTCTGGTGGCACGCACCGGAGCGGCCGCAACTGCCCTGCGCGCCGCGACGCCCAGCGCGGGCGCCGCCCATATCCACGTGGGCCAGATGCTGGCCGGCGGCTCCTTTGTCACCGCCGCTAACGTGGGCACCACCCGCGAGCGCTTCCCGCAGGCGATCAGCAACGACATGGAATCGACGGCCCTGGCACAGGTGGCACACGCCGCGGCCATCCCCTTCGCCTCGATCCGCGGGGTCTCGGACCTGTGCGGCCCGCAGGCCGGCCAGGACTTCCACATCGGCGCCGACGAGGCGGCTGCCCGCTCGGCCGCCGTGGTGCTGGCGGCGCTGGGCTGAGCGGCGCGAGCCGCGCCCGGGGAGCCAGACGCCCGCGGCACGAGCCGGCAGTTGTACGGAAGCCACCACGTACGTTTATGCGGGAAGTTCCACGTGCTTCCCGGCTCCCGCTCCCGCCCAGCGCTACACCGCCACCAGCACCTGCACCATGACGATCTTGACGATGATCGCCAGCGCGAACAGGGTCGCATAGCCTGCCTCCACCCGTTCGTCATCCCGCTTGGACAGGGCGAAGGCGAGGATTGCGGGCTGGCCCACTAGCCCCGCCAGGGCGCCGGCGGCGCGCGGCGCGCTCAGCCCCACCCGGCGGGCACCGGCCAGCAACACCACCGCGCTGACCACCACGATGAGCGCGGCCAGCCCTCCCACTGCCAGCCCCGTCACAGAAAATGCGGAGGCGGCGAAGTCCGGCCCGGAGGCCAGCCCAATGGCGGCCAGGAAGAACAGCAGCCCAAGCTGGCGGATGGTGGCGTTGGCGGCGTGCGGCAGCTGCCAGATGAAGGGGCCGGTGCGACCCAGCCGCCCCAGCACCATACCGACCACGAGCGGCCCCGCCGCCACCCCCAGCCGCAGCGTTATGCCGCCGGGCAGCGGGATCGCAGCGAGCCCGACCAATGCGCCCAGTGCCATGCCGACCCCTACGGAGAAGGCATCGATCTGGGCGATGGACTTCTCCGAGTCGCCGAAGTAGTCGGCGGCCCGCTCCAGGTCTCCGGAAGGAACCACGGCCAGCACCCGGTCCCCGAGCTCGAGCACCAGGTCGTCATTTGCGAGCAGGTCCAGGTCGCCGCGCCGCACCCGCGTGATGACGCCCTGGAAGCGTCCGTGCATGTCCAGCTCGCCGATCGTGCGCCCGGCCACGCGGGTGGAGGAGACGGTCAGGCGCCGGTAGTCGACGACGGTGCGGTCCTTGGCCAGGCAGCGGTCATACCCGGTGCCGAGCTCATGAATGGCGTCCTCGAGGGCCGCCGGGGCACCGACGATCACCACCTTGTCGCCCGGCAGCAGCTCCTCGTCGGGGGAGACCACCCGCGTGGCGCCATCGCGCTCCAGGTAGGAGATGCGGATGCGGTTGCGCTGGAAGGGCTCCAGATCGCTCAGCGCTACACGGCGCAGCAGGAACACGCTGGTGGCGGCCAGTCCATCGGCGGAGGCGGGCCGGGGATCGCGCCGGCCCGGCCAGTCGCGGCCAATGACCAGGGCGACGATGAGGATGGCGACGGCCACGCCCACCGGGTAGGCCAGGGCGTAGCCGACGGCGGGCTCCTGGCTGCCGGCGGCCTCGATCGCGGAGTCCAGGACGGGACTGGTCAGGGCGCCCGCGTAGGCGCCGGCGTCCATGGCCGGGCTGATGCCGGTCAGGTGGGCGTACACCGCCCCGGCGCCTCCGGCGAGCACGAGCGCCGCCACGCACAGTGCCATAAGCGGCAGCTGCCGGCGCAGATTGCGGAAGAACGTACTGCCGGCGCCGATGCCGACGGTGTAGCAGAACAGCCCCAGGCCGAGGCTGCGCAGCAGGGTGAGGTTCTCCCCCAGGCTCGGGTCCAGGGCGCCGACGGCCAGGCCGACGAACAGCGCCCCGGCGGCTCCGAAGCGGATCGGCCCGAAGGGGATCTGTCCGACGGCCGTACCCACGCCGATCACCAGGAAGACGGTCAGGATCGGCGCGGAGGCGAGCACGTCGACGACGGAGGCGAGGAAGTCTGGCACGCCCCCAGGCTAGTCGGCGAACGCACCGCCGCAGCGGGGCAGCGGGGCGGCGCCAGCCGCGCTGCTGGGCGGTCAGCCCTTGCACGGCCGTGGTCACGACTGGGATTCCGTAGCGGCACTCAACGCCGCCTCGGACGGCTATTGCCGCCCCGCCCGCACGGGAACTAGGCTTCCCGGGTACGGACCCTCCCTGGCCCGCTGCGCACCTGTCCCTCCTCAATGATGAGCCACCCGTATGGAAACCTCAGTAGCCCCTGCTCTCCCCACTTACAGCCCCGAGGAAGAGCACCTGGTTATCCGCAACCACCAGGGCGTCCCCGTGGGTATCAAGCCGCACACCAAATGGACCCCGAAGAAGATCGCCCTGTGGGTCGCAATCACCGCCCTGGGCGTGCTGGGGTGGTGGATGCTCGCCGTGGCGCGCGGCGAGAGCGTCAACACGATCTGGTTCGTGGTCACCGCGATCTGCACCTACGCCATCGGCTACCGCTTCTACGCCCTGTACATCCAGCGCACCATCATGCGGCCCGATGACACCAACGCGACTCCGGCCGAACGCATTAACAACGGCCGCGACTTCGACCCCACCCACCGCGTCGTCCTGTACGGGCACCACTTCGCCGCCATCGCCGGCGCCGGCCCGCTGGTGGGCCCCGTCCTGGCCGCCCAGATGGGCTACCTGCCGGGCACGCTGTGGATCATCCTCGGCGTGATCGTCGCCGGCGCGGTGCAGGACATGCTGGTGCTGTTCTTCTCCATGCGCCGCGGTGGCCGCTCCCTGGGGCAGATGGCGACCGACGAGATCGGCCGCGTCGGCGGCACCGTGGCCACGGTGGTCGTCCTGGTCATGCTGATGATTGTGCTGGCGGTGCTGGCGATGGTGTGCGTCAATGCGCTCGCCGAGTCCCCCTGGGGCGTCTTCTCCGTCGGCTGCACCATTCCGATCGCCATCTGCATGGGCCTGTGGCTGCGCTTCGTCCAGCCCGGCCGCATCACCCAGGTCTCGCTCGTCGGCTTCGCCGTGCTCATCGGCGTCATCATCGCCGGACGCTGGGTTGCGGAGTCCTCCTTCGGCCAGTACCTGCACCTGTCGCCCACCACCCTGGTGTGGTGCATGATCGTCTACGGCTTCCTCGCGGCCGTCCTGCCCGTGTGGGTGCTGCTCACTCCGCGCGACTACCTGTCCACCTTCATGAAGGTCGGCACCATCGCGGTCCTGGCCGCCGGCATCATCATTGTGCGGCCCCTGGTGGAGATGGCCGCCGTCTCCGAGTTCGCCCTTAACACCGACGGCCCCGTGTTCGCAGGTCAGCTCTTCCCCTTCCTGTTCATCACCATCGCCTGCGGCGCCCTGTCCGGCATGCACGCCACCGTGTCCTCCGGCACCAGCCCGAAGATGATCCAGAAGGAGAGCCAGGTCCGCATGATCGGCTACGCCGGCATGCTCATGGAGTCCTTCGTCGCGATCATGGCCCTGGCAGCCGCGGTCTCGCTGAGCCCGGGCATCTACTTCTCCATGAACACCTCCGCCGCCACCATGAACGCACTCGCCGGCGACGACGTCATCGCCACGGCGTCCAACCGCGAGGAGGTCGCCGCGGCCGCCGTCGCCAACCTCCAGGTGACCGACGCCCACGGGGACTCGCTGGTTCCGGTGTGGGACTCCTGGGACGAGAACGGCAATCCGAAGACGTACACGGGCGCCGAGGCGCTGGAGCAGGTGGCCTCCGACGTCGGCGAGCCGAGCATCATCTCCCGCACCGGTGGCGCCCCCACGCTGAGCGTCGGCATGTCGCACATCCTCCACCAGATCGGCGGCGGCCGGACGATGATGGGCTTCTGGTACCACTTCGCCATCATGTTCGAGGCGCTGTTCATTCTTTCCGCCGTCGACGCCGTCACCCGCGTGGCCCGCTTCCAGCTCGGTGACGCCCTGGGCAACATCTGGCCGAAGTTCCGTGACCCGTCCTGGCACGTGGGGGCATGGGTGACCACCGGAGTCGTCGTGGCGGCCTGGGGCTCGCTGCTGCTCATGGGCGTGACCGACCCGCGCGGCGGCATCCAGACGCTCTACCCGCTGTTCGGCATCGCCAACCAGCTCATCGCGGCCATCGCTCTACTGATGTGCCTGGTGATGACGGTACGCAAGGGGCGGCTGAAGTACGCGTGGATCCCCGCGATCCCGCTGGCCTTCGACACGGCCGTCACCTTCACGGCGTCGTGGCAGAAGATCTTCTCCACCGATCCGCAGGTGGGCTACTTCCAGCAGTGGCGCGACGCCCGGGCGCTGCTGCCCGCGCTCACTGACGCGGAGGCGATCAGTGTGCAGCGCGCCATTATCCGCAACACCATGATCCAGGGAACGCTGTCGGTCGTGTTCCTCGCGCTCGTCGTCTTCGTCATGCTGTGCGCTGCCATCACCATGGTGCGTGCCGTGCGCGCGGGCGACACCACCACCTCCGAGGATCCGTATCAGGAGTCGAACTTCTACGCCCCGAGCACCTGATCGCCAGTCCGCTGGAGAAGAAGCTTGTCAACGAGTATGCGCTCGTCGGTGATCCGGCGCTCATTCCCGGCGGCGCACGCGCCGGCGCCCCGACGGCCGCAGCCAACGACGAGGACCGCTGACTTGACCGGGGCGACCACAGAGGTGAGCGAGGTAGTCGGAGCGCCGGTGCCCGCCGCGTCGCGGAGTTTGGCTGCGGCGCGGTGGGCGGGCCGGATTCGCGCCTGCCTGTCCCGGGCGCGCGGGTTGTGGCGCGACTTCACCGGCGAGTCGGCGTACGACCGCTACGTCGAGCGGCACCGGCGCGAGCACCCCGACCATGCCCCGCTGACGGCGCGCCAGTGGTGGCGGGCCCGTTCCGAGTTCGACGAGCGCAATGTGAGCACCGGCTGCTGCTGATTGGGGTCGGCTTGGGGACGGTGGCCGCCTTAGGTTTCGGGTGCGTTTACTACGCCGGTTCACCGTTTGCTACGCCACTTAGCCGTTTGCTGTATACCTCCGCGCCCTTCAGCAGGCCGTTAACTAGCGTTGTTAACGGCGAAGTGGCGTAGTAAAGGCGCGGCGGGGTGGCGGGTGCTCACGGGTTGTCTGGGGCTGTGGCGTTGGTGCGGCGGGGCCGCCTGGAGGTGGCGAGAGCGGTGGTTGCGAGTGTTGCGTGTGATGCAGTTGGGGTGTATGGGGCTGGTGTGGTGCCCGCGGGGAAGTCACAATTCGGTCTACAGTACAAAGATAGGTATATTTTGACCCCGACTTTTCCGCATGACTTCGTTGAAAGTTGGTGGCTGGAGGCGCCTGTGGGGTGTCGGTGGCGCTTGGCTTGTTTTCAACGAAAAGTGGTAGTTTTGGCCTGGTGCCAGTCGGTCCCGTGGGGTGCTTGCGGAGCCGGTGGCGATCTCGAGCCTGGAAGTGGCGGAACGGCGCGGTTTCCAGGGGTAGGGGTCAGGAAGCACCTCGCACCTTCAGGTGCATTAAGACGTCCTCACTTACCTCGTAAGGAGGATAGTAGGCTGTCGTCAGGAAGCACCTCGCACCTCAAGGTGCATTAAGACCTCCATGCGCTTTTCGACCCACCCGGTTTTGCCGAGTCAGGAAGCACCTCGCACCTTCCGACAAGCCGGCGCGGGCGCCTGCTGAAGGTCGCCGCGCTGGTGGGACGCGTCCCGGAGGGGCGGGAGATGTACGCACTCGGGCGGTGGATCAGGCCAGACGGTTCCCGGGGTAGACGCACGTCGCGGTTCATGACGAGCCGTCACCGGAAGACGCCCCTGGCGGGCTGCACGACGGCGGCCTCCCAGGGGTGCGGTGTCAAAATCGATGACAAACGCGCGTCGTCACCTCCTGGCGCGATTCGGCGCCCGCATGATTCCAACGTTTCGTGCGTCGCCGTCGACGTCGCCGGACCCGTTTATCATAGATTTTGACACTCACGGTCGCCGCCCAGCGCAATACACGGCGACGAACCACCCGCACCCCAAACCGAAAGACTCCCGCGATTCGGCCCCGGCGGAACGACGTCGCCCAATCCGCGACACACGCGGGTCGGGCCGATACGGGCCGCTACGATTCGCTAAGTGACCGACGCGACTAAGCCCCCGACCACCTTCGACGACGGCGCCACCACCGCCCCCGACCGCGAGGAACTGACCTGGGAGCTGTTCGGCCGCGCCGAACGCGAGCTGTCCGCACAGATCGTGGCCTCCGGCTGGGTGCCGGACCTGATCATCGCCATCGCCCGCGGCGGCCTGATCCCCGCCGGCGCCATCGGCTACGCGATCGGCGTCAAGGCGATGGGCACAGTCAACGTCGAGTTCTACACCGGGGTCGGCCAGACCCTGGCCGAGCCGGTGGTCCTCCCGCCGCTCATGGACGCCTCCGACCTTCCGGGCAAGAAGGTGCTGGTGGTCGACGACGTCGCCGACTCCGGCAAGACCCTGAAGATGGTGATGGAGCTGCTGCAGCACCAGGGCCTGGACCTGGGCGGTGAGACCATGGCCGTGGATGCACGCAGCGCGGTGATCTACCGCAAGCCGCACAGCCTCGTCGAGCCCGACTACTGCTGGCGGGTGACCGACAAGTGGATCAACTTCCCCTGGTCGGTGCTGCCTGTCATTACCGCCTCCTCCCTGGAGCGGAATACCGCCAACCAGTGCGCTGCCGACCACATCGGAGGCTGAGGAGCCAGCGTGACCATCCCTGACAAGCCCCGGGTTCCACCCGCCGACGCCGAACAGGCCGGCACTGCCCGCTCGGCTACTCGCACCGGCAGCGCCGCCCGCGCCCTGGCCGCGCTTTACTTCGGCGTCGTTCTGGTGGCCGTGCTGTGGCCATCGGGGGATGACATCGCCGCGTTCAAGGACGGACTGGGACCATGGTTCCTGACACTGCGCGGCAAGGACATCTTGCTGAACTTGATCATGCTCGCACCCCTGACCCTCCTGGCCACGCTTGGCTGGCCGCGAGTGCCCTGGTGGGCCTGGGCGCTGGCAGGCTGTGCCGTGGGCCTGGGGGCAGAGCTCGCGCAGTGGGTGGCTCCGGGTCTGGACCGCCGCCCCTCATTTGCCAACATTCTTCAAAACGGCGTCGGCGCCTGGGTGGGGGCCGCACTGGCCGGAATGCTGCTGCACCGGCGCCGGCCGGAGCGCCGGCAGCACCCGGGACGATCCCACAGAGCATGACGATGGAGCACAACAAAGGCCCGGACCAACAGTTGGCCCGGGCCTTTTCCGTGCGCGGGGGGGGACTCGAACCCCCATGATCGCAAGATCACACGGACCTGAACCGTGCGCGTCTACCAATTCCGCCACTCGCGCTTGAGTGATCTCATGCTATCGGCAACTCGGTGCCCGCGTCCAATCCAGTTCGCCACTCACAGCCGTGAAACCGCTCACCCGCCATCGTCCGCCCCTGCGCAGCCCCGCGACAACCGGGGCCTGTTTCGCCTAGTATCCACAATGCCTGCAACCCTGATCGCAACACAGCCGTCGTACTGGTCTTCCCGTCACGCGGGCCACAGCAGCTACCATTGGGCCAGGTCACCTCTGGAATCCTGCCCATATGCACACCGTCCTCGGGCAGTGCCGGTATCGTGGCCCGATCAGGCCGCGGGCCGGGCAGTCGCCCGCCTCGCGGACGGCAGCGGCGCCGCCGCAGCCGCTCCAAAGCACACGGGGAGGTAGTCCATGGGTTTCCTGGACAAGTTCGAGAAGGGCGTCGGCAACGTCGCCAATCGGGCCATGTCCCGGTTCTCCGACGACGTTGAACCCATAGAGATCGCCTCTAAGCTGCGGGAGACAATGGACAAGCGCGCCGCCTCCTTCGCCCGCGACCGCTCCGTGGTGCCCAACGTGTTCCGCATCCACCTGGCCCCCAGCGACGTTGAGCACCTGGGCACCTGGGGCATGGATGAAGTGGTCCGGCAGATGGAGGAAGTGACCACCACCCACGCCGGCGAGCAGGGCTACTCATTCGTCGGCCCGGTCGACGTCTCCTTCCTGGCGGACGAGCGCCTCACACCCCCCATGATCGAGATCGAGTCCTCCACCCGCCGCGGAGCCGCCGCCCCCGCTGCCGCCGCCACCGCCTCCCCAACCCACCCCATCCTGGACATCGACGGGCAGCGCTACCTGCTTACCGGTCCCGTCACCGTGATCGGCCGCGGCAGCGAGGCTGACATCATCGTGGACGACTCCGGCGTCTCCCGCCGCCACCTGGAGATCCGGCTGACCCAGGGCCACGCCATTGCCACGGATCTCGGCTCCACCAACGGCACCTTCGTCGAGGGCCACCGGGTCGACGCCGCCACCCTCCTGGACGGCAACACACTCACAATCGGACGCACCCGGATCATGTTCTGGGACGGCACGCAGGGCACAGGGACCAACGGGTGAGTGAGCTCGCATTCACCATCGCCCGACTGGGTTTCCTAGTCCTGCTGTGGGTTTTCGTCTTCCTCGTGGTACGCGCGCTGCGCCGCGACGTCGCCGACGTCTCCACAGCCCCGGCCCGGCGCCGCTCCACCCGTGAGTCATCCCCAGCCGGCCGGAACCGCGGACCCACCCGCCTGGTAATCACCGAGGGCCCCCTGGCAGGTTCCATGGTGCCGTTGACGCCCACTTCCATCACCATCGGCCGCGACCAGAACTGCACACTCGTGCTCAACGACTCCTACGCCTCTTCCCGGCACGCCCGCGTATTCCCCAAGGATGGCGCCTGGTGGCTGGAGGACCTGTCCTCCACGAACGGCACCACGCTGGCGGGGCGCCCCGTGTACGGTGCCGTTGAACTGCCTGTAGGAGTGCCGGTGCGAATCGGCCAGACCACCTTGGAGCTGCGGCCATGACCATCTCCCTGCGCTACGCCGCCAGGAGTGACGTCGGGCTGGTGCGCGCCTCCAACCAGGACTCGGGCTATGCCGGCCCGCACCTGATGCTGCTGTGCGACGGCATGGGCGGACCCGCCGGCGGAGATATCGCCTCCGCAGTAGCGGTTGAGCACCTGGTGCCCCTGGACGCCGACTCCCACCAGGCCGGGGAGCTCCTCGACCTGCTGCGCGACGCCGTGCAGGAGGCACACAGCGACCTCATCTCCCTGTCCAGCGACAACCCCGACCTGGCCGGCCTGGGGACCACCTGCATCGCCGTAATGCGCTCCGGCAACAAGCTCGCCATGGTGCATGTGGGCGACTCGCGCGCCTACCTGCTGCGCGACAGCGAGCTCACCCAGGTCACCACCGACCACACCTTCGTGGAGTACCTGGTGGAGACCGGCAGGCTCACGCGCGACCAGGCGCGTCGGCACCCCCAGCGCTCAGTGCTGCTGCGCGTACTGGGCGACGCCGAGGGTGAGGTCCAGCTGGACGAGTCCATCCGCGAGGCAGTGCCCGGCGACCGCTGGCTGCTGTGCTCCGACGGCCTGAGTGGTCCCGTCTCCGCCGAGACGATCGGGGAAGTGCTGGCCACCGTGGAGGATCCCGGCCAGGTCGGCGACCAGCTCATCGACCTTGCCCTGCGGGCCGGCGGACCGGACAACGTCACCGTGGTGGTGTTCGACGTCGTCGACGACGACCCCCAGCCGCAAACCGATACCCAGATCGTGGGCTCCGCGGCCAACCGGCGCGCCCGCCTGCACCAGGCCGCCACCGGCAACAATTCGCATTCCTCCCCGGAGCCGGCCGAGCCCGTAGAGGCCACCACGCCGGCCGCCAAGGCCGCCGCCCTGGTGGCCGGCCTGGACTCCACACCCCCGCCCACCGACACCGCCGAGGAGGAGGCCGTCGCCGCCCAGGCCCGCACCGAGCTCGCCCGGCGCCGCGTACGCCGGCTGCGTTCCGCGATCGCCTCCCTGATCCTGCTCCTGGCCCTCCTAGGATCCGGGGCACTGGGGTACCAGTGGACCCAGTCCCAGTACTACGTGACCACCCTGAACGGCCAGATCGCCATCTACCAGGGCATACCCCAGTCGGTCGGACCGTTCTCGCTCAGCCACGTGGTGCAGACCTACAGCCGGCCCGGCGTGGATGAGCTCAACGAGCAGATCCTGGCCAAGCTCGAGCGAACGGTGCAGCAGCCCTCCCTGGATGCGGCCCGCCAGTACGTGCGCACCACGGTGATGGACAACCTGGTGGACGTTCCAGAGGAACAGCCCACACCGGAGCCGACGCCGACCCGCTCTCCCACTCCCGCACCGACTAACTCCCCGGCGCAGACCCAGCGACCCACGCCGTCCGCGAGCGCGACGCGCACGGCGTCCTCCTCCTCAACCCGCGCCCTGGGGAGCACCCAGCCGGTGCGGTCACCCCAGGCGTCCCAACGGCAGCCGGGGCAGCCGGATCCTGGCGCGATACCCGCTGAAGGACCTGCCGGGGGCCCTGCTGAGGGATCTGCTGCATGAGTTCACCCACCTTCCGCCCCGCACCGGTGCCGAGTTCGGCGTCGGCCCAGAGCACGGGCCGCTGGGCCGAGGCCGGGCTACTCATCATTGCTCTGGTCATCGGCCTGGCGGCGTTCGTGCTCACCGCCATCAACCGCACTGGCTCCTCCCCGCCCAGTCGCTTCAGCTCGCCGCCGCCCTCGCAGCGGTGTGCCTGGTGGTGCACCTGTGGGTGCGGCGTACCGCCCCCTGGGCGGATCCGGTACTGCTGCCGACGGCGGTCGCCCTCAATGGCATCGGGCTGGCAATGATCCACCGGCTGGACATGTCCTATGAGCGCTTGGGGCAGACCCACGACTATGGGCCCAAGCAGGCGGTGTGGACCGCGCTCGGTGTATTCCTGTTCTGCCTGGTGCTTCTGGTGCGTGACTACCGGTTACTGCGCCGCTGGGATCACCTGGCCATGTGGGGCGGTCTGGGGTTCTTGGTGCTGCCGTTCGTGCCCGGGCTGGGCACGGAGATCAACGGCGCCCGCATCTGGATCCGGCTGGGGCCGATGTCCTTCCAGCCGGCGGAGCTGACCAAGGTGGCGCTGGCGATCTTCTTCGCCTCCTTCCTGGTGTCCAACCGGGACAACCTGGCCCTGGCGGGCCGCCGCGTGCTGGGGGTGAACCTGCCGCGCGCCCGCCACCTGGCGCCCCTGCTGGTGGTGTGGGGCGTCAGCATCCTGGTGCTGGTGCTCCAGCGGGACCTGGGCTCCTCGGTGCTGCTGTTCGGACTGTTCGTGGTCACCCTGTACGTGGCCACGGACCGGCCCAGCTGGCTGCTTATCGGTGCGGCACTGTTCGTGCCGGCGGCATGGTTCGCGGCCACCCACCTGGCGCACGTGCAGCAGCGCATCACCGCCTGGCTCAACGCCATGGACCCGGGCGTCTACGAGATGCCGGGCGGCTCCTGGCAGCTGGTGACCGGCCTGTTCGGCATGGCTTACGGCGGGCTGATGGGCACCGGCTGGGGTGAGGGCTACCCGAACCTGACCACCTTCGCCAACTCCGACTTCATCGTCGCCTCCCTCGGGGAGGAGCTGGGGCTGACGGGCACGCTCGCCATCCTCATGCTCTACCTGATCCTGGTGCAGCGGGGGCTGCGCACGGCCCTGGCCCTGCGGGACGGCTTCGGCAAGCTGCTGGCGACCGCCCTGTCCTTCACCATCGCCCTGCAGGTGTTCGTCGTAGTCGGAGGTGTCACGCGCCTGATCCCGCTTACGGGACTGACCACCCCCTTCCTCGCCTATGGCGGCTCCTCCCTGATTGCCAACTGGATCATCCTGGCGCTACTGGTACGCCTGTCCGACGCCGCCCGCCGCCCCACCGCCGCCGCCCCCCGCATCATCGACACTGCGGAGCTGCCCTCCTCGCTGCGCAAGCGGGTGCGTGACGCCGACGACGCCGCGGACGCTGAAGCTAGCGACGGCCCGCCCGCCTTCACGCCCGCGCAGCCAGCACCTAAGGAGGGCAGCGCATGAACCGGCAGATACGACAAGTCACTGTCCTAGTGCTAGTCATGATGCTTGCGCTGGCGGCTTCACTGACCAGCGTCCAGGGCCTGAGCCGCCCAGCACTGTGGGAGTCATCCTCCCGGCAGGGCACCCTGACGACGGACGCGCGCAACTCGCGCATGGTCTACGCCCAGTTCGGCACCGACCGCGGGCAGATGCTGGCGGGCGACACCGTGATTGCCGACTCTCAGGCCTCCGACGACGCTTACACCTACCAGCGCACCTATCCGGGCGGGGAGCTGTACGCCCCGGTCACCGGCTACTTCTCCACCTCCTTCTCCTCCATGACCGGCCTGGAGCTGGCTGCCAACCCCGTGCTCAACGGGGAGGACCCCTCCCTGTTCTCCAGCCGCATCAAGTCCCTGATCACCGGCGAGACCCAGCAGGGCGGTGCCATCAAGCTGACCATCGACCCGCAGGTGCAGCAGGCCGCCTGGGACGCCCTGGGTGGCCGCCGGGGCAGCGTCGTCGCCATCGACCCTTCCACCGGTGCGATCCTGGCAATGGTCTCCTCACCCTCCTACGACCCCAACCTGCTGGCCTCCCACGACGCCGACACCGCCCAGTCCGCCTGGGATACCCTGGCCGCTGACCCCGCCAAGCCGCTGAGCAACCGGGCCATCGCCGGTGACCTGTACGCACCCGGCTCGACCTTCAAGATCCTGACCATGGCCGCCGCCCTGCGTACCGGAACGGCCGGTGCCTCCACCGAGGTGGAGGCACCGGACACCCTGACCCTGCCGGGCACAAACCACGCCCTGTCCAATTACGCCGGTGAGTCCTGCGGGAACGGCAAGGTCACACTCACCTACGCCTTCGCCGAGTCCTGCAACACTCCCTTCGCCCAGCTGGCCATGGACGTGGGCGACGAGGAGCTGGCCACCGAGGCCGCCAACTGGGGCTTCGGGGAGAACCTGGAGATACCTCTCACGGTCACCCCGTCCATCTATCCGGCCAACGACTCGCAGGCACAGACCGCCATGGCCGGCATTGGGCAGGCGTCGGTGCGGACCACCCCGCTGATGATGGCCTCGGTGGCGGCAACCATCGCCAACGGCGGTAAGCAGATGACCCCGTACCTGATCTCGCAGGCACTGGACTCGGACCTGTCAGTCGTCTCCACCACCTCGCCGTCCGTCGCACGCACGCCGATCGACTCCAGCACGGCGCAGACCCTGTCGGAGATGATGCAGCAGGTGGTTACCGACGGCACCGGCACCACGGCGCAGGTGGCCGGGGTGACCGTGGCCGGCAAGACCGGCACCGCCGAGACGGGCTCGGCCGAGGGCGGTCCGGTCACCTGGTTCGTCGGCTTCGCCGGCACCGATATCTCCAAGCCCACGATCGCCCTCGCCGTCGTCCTGGACGGCGGCGAGCAGACTGCCACCACCGGTACCGGCGGCTCAGTTGCGGGACCGATAGCCGCCTCCGTCATTGATGCGGCGGTGGATCAGTGAAACCCGAGCCTGGACTGGAGCTGCAGGGGCGCTACCGCCTGGTAGAGCGCATCGCCCTGGGCGGCATGGGGGAGGTGTGGCGCGCCACGGACCTGCGTTCCGGGCGCGCGGTGGCGGCGAAGATCCTGCGTCCCGAGCTCGCCGGGGATGAGATCTTTCTGTCCCGGCTGCGGGCCGAGGCCGCCAACTCCCGGGGGCTGCGGCACCCGAACCTGGCCGTGGTCCTGGACTCCGGTGAGCGGCGCGGCTCCGGCTGGATCGTCATGGAGCTGGTGCAGGGCAGGGCCCTGTCAGACATCCTCGCCGAGCGGGGCACCATGCCCCCGGAGGAGATCCTGCCGATCCTGGCACAGGTCGCCCGCGCCCTGCAGGTGGTGCACGACTCCGGCGTCGTGCACCGGGACGTCAAGCCCTCGAACATCCTGATCAACCGGGAGGGGCTGGCCAAGCTCACCGACTTCGGCATTTCCATGGGCGTCAACCAGCGGCCCATGACAGCCACGGGCATGGTCATGGGAACGGCTCAATACCTGGCCCCCGAGCAGGCCATGGGCAATATGGCAACGCCGTCCGGGGACTTGTACGCGCTGGGGGTCATCGCCTACGAGGCACTGGCCGGACGGCGCCCCTTCACCGGCTCCACCCAGGTTGACATCGCCTTCGCCCATGTCAACCAGCCGGTTCCACCGCTGCCCGACGATCTGCCGGAGCAGGTACGGGAGGTGGTCATGGAGCTGCTCGCCAAGAAGGCCGCCGACCGGCCCCGCACCGCGCGTGAGCTCGCCCGCCGCCTGGACCGGATTGTGGTCAACCTGCCGGCGGAGTCCTGGGATCCGCGCCAGGCCCCCACCTGGCGCGCCACCGGGCGCAGGCGCGCCGAGCGCCCTGGCGGCAGTGGCGGCTCTGCGGCCGGGGGCGCCGATACCTCCGCTACCACCGGCGCCGCTGGTGCCACCGGGAACGCCGCCACCGGCAACAGCACCAACGCGGGCGCAGGCGGGCAGCCGACCGCGAACCAGCCGCATACCGCGGTCGGCGGCGCGCAGGCGGACCGGGAGCCGCCCACCGCGACCCGCTCCATCCCCGCTGCGGATCAGACCCGCTCCGCCGTCGCCGACGCCCCCGAAGCCGGTCACGCGGCAACCCGGCACGCTTCCGGCAGGGAACGGTTCGGGCTGCCCGCCGGCACCATCCGGATCGTGGTCATCATCCTGATCCTGCTCGCTCTGCTGTTAACGACGGGTACCCTTGCTTCAGCGCACCCGGGCGCCTCACGTGATTCAGCGGTCGCGTCAACCACCTCTTCAAAGGAGGCACTGTGACGATTCAGTCCCCTCAGCAGATGCTCGCCGGACGGTACGAGCTGCGAGAGCTCATCGGTCGCGGCGGCATGGCCGAGGTGCACCTCGGTTATGACACGCGTCTGAGCCGAATCGTCGCCATCAAGCTGCTGCGCTCGGACATCGCCGGAGACCCCACCTTCCAGGCGCGGTTTCGGCGGGAGGCGCAGTCTGCGGCTGCCCTGAACCATCCGTCGATTGTGGCCGTATACGACTCCGGTGAGGAGGAACTGACCCAGCCCGACGGCTCAACCCGGGTCGTCCCCTTCATCGTCATGGAGTACGTCGAGGGGCACACGGTGCGTGAGCTCCTCGGCGAGGGCGAGGCGGTACCGATCCCGGAGGCGGTGGAGATCACCACCGGAGTACTCGACGCCCTGGAGTACTCCCACCGCGCCGGCATCGTGCACCGCGACATCAAGCCCGGCAACATCATGCTCACCCAGGCCGGCGCCGTGAAGGTCATGGACTTCGGCATCGCCCGGGCCGTGGAGGACTCTGCCGCTACCGTCACCCAGACGCACGCCGTGGTCGGTACCGCCCAGTACCTGTCCCCGGAGCAGGCCCGCGGCGAGGTGGTCGATGCCCGCTCTGACCTGTACTCCACCGGCTGCCTGCTGTATGAGCTGCTCACCGGCCAGCCGCCCTTCACCGGCGACTCGGCGGTGGCGATCGCCTACCAGCACGTTCGGGAGATCCCGAAGACGCCGTCGTCCATCGCCGCCGACATCCCCGACTCCCTGGACCGGGTGGTCCTCAAGGCCCTGGCCAAGAACCGGGATGACCGCTACCAGGACGCCGCGCATATGCGGGCCGATCTGCTGGCGGCTGCCCGCGGCCTGGACGTGGCCGCGCCGGCTACCGACACCTGGGCGGCCACCGCCGTCATGGCCCCGGAGGCCGCCGCTGCCGCACCCTCCCCGGAGGAGGAGTCGGCGGCGCCGTCGGAGGAGGAGGAGCAGCCGCGTAGGCGCTGGTGGCTGTGGGTGCTTGTCCTGATTGCCCTAATCGGCCTGGGCACGCTGCTGGGGCTGTCCGCCTCAGGGTTCTTCGGTGGCGGCCCGACCCCCACCCCGACGCCGACCGCCACGGCTGTGGCCGTGCCGAACGTGTCCGGCATGAGCGAGTCCGATGCACAGGCCGCCATTGAGGGCCTGGGGCTGGTTTACGAGAAGGGTGAGGACGTCAACTCAGACACGGTTGACGCCGGCCTGGCCGTATCCACCGACCCCGGCGACGGTACCTCGGTGCTGCTGGGCTCCACCGTCACCGTGCACTTCTCCTCCGGTTCGGCCATGGTGGATGTACCCGACGTGACCGGCAAGTCCCAGGCCGATGCCCGTACGGCGATCACCGACGCCGGCCTGAGCGTCGGTGACGTAACCACCGAGGACTCCGCCGACGTCGCCTCTGGCGCGGTCATCCGCACCGACCCGGTGGCCGGAACCCCGGTGGAGCGCGGCTCGACGGTCTCCCTAGTGGTGTCTTCGGGCAAGACCACGGTGCCGAATGTGGTTGGCATGTCGCAGGAGGAGGGGCAGGCCGCAATTACTGCCGCCGGCCTGAACTACAACAGCTCCACGGTGGAGGAGACCACCAATGATGAGAGCAAGGACGACCAGTACGTTGTCACCGCGGTAGACCCGGGCGCGGGATCCTCGGTTGACACCGGCCAGTCGGTGACGCTGACCATCACTCACTACACCTACCAGGCGCCTGCCACCATCGCTCCGACGCAGCAGCCCACAACCGCGCAGTCCGCCGAGGCGAATGACGACGAGCACAACCAGGCCGACCAGTAACCGCCGAGGTCGGTAGATATGGCCAGGCCGGCACCCGTCCGCGCGCATAGGCGCAGGCGACTGCGCGGGCTAGTCCGGCTCTCCAGCTCAAGGGCATGGTGGTGTCAGGTATGCGTATCTCGGTAGGTCGGTGTGGCGGTTCGTACTCCGGCGCGACGGTTCGTACCTGGTGATGACGGTTCGTACGTTCCGGTCGACGATTCGTACCTGGTGATGACGGTTCGTACCGCAGGGGTACGTAGCGTCACCGAAAAGTACGAAGCGTCGGTGCAAAGGTACGAACCGTCACCGGAAGTGCCGAACCGTCACGTCGCGGTGCCGAAGCGTCGGTGCCAAGTGCCGAACCGTCACGCGAAGTACCGAACCCTCACCCCGGGGCGTACGAGCGAGCCGGCCCGGTCCGCGCCCTTCGCAATGGCGCGCGGCCCGCACGGCGCGGGGTGTGGTGGGCGCGCAGGCTTGTCCGCGGGCGCGGGTGCCGCACGGCCCGCACGGCGCGGGGTGTGGTGGGCGCGCAGGCTTGTCCGCGGGCGCGGGTGCCGCACGGCCCGCACGGCGCGGGGTGTGGTACTCGCCTGCTGTGACGTGCGCGCATGGGCGCACCTCCCCGCGGCACCTGGAGCGCGGAGCAGTACCGCTGTAATTCCAGCAATTCCAGCGATTGCTGGCCGACGCCGTCAGCGACTACCGCCCCGCTCCCGGAGCCGAGCGTCATCAACGACTCCCACGATTCGTCCAAGGCCACCAACACGGCCGGGCCCGCCGGGACGGCATCGTCGTTATCGGCCCGAGAACGTCCTCATCGGCCTAAGAACGTGCACGCTTCGGCGAGTATGTACTAGGCACATCGGCGCTACCGGTGACGGCTTCCTGTACCCGAGCACGATCCAACAAGCCCGACGACGACCTCCCGAGCACGAGCTCCTACGCAGCAGCCCACACCTGGAACCAGATCCGTCTATACGGTTGCCTCACCGGAGAGGTCCCACATCTCGTTGGCCCAGGGGAAGACAACCTCGAACAGGAACAGGACCACTGCCGCTGCCAACACCAGTGCCTCAATCGCACGCAGCCACACCGGGCCCGGCAGGTGCCGCCAGATCCACCCGTACATCAGTTGACCCCCTCGTCATTGAGCACCGAGGCAGGACGACCCTCCGCGCGCTCCATCCAGTACGCAAACTTCGCGTGAGTGATCCAGCGATGATCATTGCCCCATTCGCCCACAGTCAGCGAGTGGCAAGTAGTCATGGTCAGCATGCGCTCGGTGGGGGCGACGCCGGGCTCACCCGGTACCGGGGCGATCACGTCAACATCGGTGGGCTCAACAATCTCGTGGCTCGTAACCGTATACACGTACCAGGTATCACGGGTGGCCACGATGATCTCATCGCCCTCCTCCAGCAGGTCAATGCGCCTGAAGGAGTTTCCGTTGGTGCGGCGGTGGCCGGCGATGGCGAAGTTGCCGATGGCGCCGAGCTGCTGGGTATCGGGGTAGTGACCGGCAGCCGCCTGATCCAGCACGTCGGCACCTATACCCTCCAGGATCGGCATGTTGTTGTTAGTGACGCCGTACCACTTGGGCACAACGAGCATCCCAATCACCTGCCCGTAGCCCACGGGTGCCACCTCGGGCGGATCGTCATAGTGCCTGGTGCCCTCAACATTAGGGGAATCAACCTGGGTGGAAACGAAGCCGGTGGCCACGGCGTCGGCCCTGGCATTCGCCTCCAGACCCGTCCACCACAGCTGCCACACCAGGAACAGTGCCACCACCAGGCCGGCGGTAATCAGCAGCTCACCCAGTCCGAACAGGACGGAGTTAAATACCCGCCTGCCTCGCCGACGCCGTCCGGCATGGCGCCGGGCACTCTTTGCCGTCATGCGCTCCCCTCAGCTACTTCCAGCGCAACAGGCCCAGGAAACCCACCAGCATGATCGCGAAGCCCACATACAGGTTGCCGTTTACCAGCCAGTCACTGGCATGGTTCTCAACGAAGTACGGCAGCGGGTAGGCACCCTTGAACAGGTAGGTGACCACCACCCACAGCAGGCCAACCACCAGGAGCGTGACCATCAGCGGGGCGTACCAGCGCGGTGAGCCATTCTCCTTAACCTTGCGAGGCACGCGGGAGACACGGTTGGCGGCGGCCCGGGACTCCTCAATACGCGCACGCTCCGCCGCAGCCCGCTTGGCCGGGTTACCGGAGCGCTCCGGCCTCGTCTTCTTCTCACCCTCAGTCCGCGCCACTCGCGCCTCCTCACTTGCCCTGCGGACGACGTCGGCGGCCCGCAGCCCGAGATGTGCCGCGCCCTAGCCTAAGGGATGACCCGTCCGCGGTTGGCATTCCGCAGCGCCCTACCCGGTCACGAACTACGGTTCACCGCGAGCTCAGACCTGCACCTGATCAGGGTGCGAGCCGGTGCGCATTCCCCGGTCCAGGGCGTCGACGGCGGCCATTTGCTCTGGGCTCAGCGCAAAGCTGAACACGTCGGCATTCTCGCGCATGCGCACGGCATGCGTGGTCTTAGGAATGACCACCAGGCCGTGCTGCAAGTGCCAGCGGACAATAACCTGTGCGGGCGTGACACCCAGCTCCGCGGCAACCCGAACCAGCTCGGGATCCTCCAGCAGGCGGCCGCGGCCGAGCGGCGACCAGGACTCAGTGACGATGCCGAGCTCCTCGTGGACATTGCGCAGTTCCCGCTGGATCAGGTACGGGTGCAGCTCGATCTGGTTGATGGCCGGCACCACCCCGGTGGCGTCAATAATGGTGCGCAGGTGCTCGGCCTGATAGTTGGAAACGCCTATCGCGCGCACGCGCCCGGAGCGGAGGATCTCAATCATGGTGCGCCAGGTGTCCACCAAGTCGATCCCAGGGGCGTTGGCCAGCGGCCAGTGCACCAGGAACAGGTCCAAGACCTCCAATTGCAGGTCCCGCAAGGTGGCATCAAAACTGCGCAGCGCGTCGTCACGGCGGTGATTAGGGTTGTTCAGCTTGGAGGTGACCCACAACTGCTCACGGGGGATGCCGGAGGCGGCCAGCGCCCGCCCCACGCCGGCCTCGTTGCCGTACATCTGGGCGGTGTCGATATGGCGGTACCCGGCTTCCAGTGCCTGACTGACGGCACGCTCGGCATCCGCGTCACCAACCTTGTAGGTCCCGAATCCGAGCTGCGGGATCGCCACGGGATCGGCGCCCGCAGTGCCCTGGCGGAGTGGAAGGGCAGGTGCAGGAATGGCGGCGCTCATGGCACAACCCTAACCACGTGACGTGTCCAGGACCACACCTATTTCGTATTCCGTGCACCGCCACCGGCCGACGCGGCCGAAGACGACGCCGCGACCGCCAGCATCCACTGACGTAACCCAGATCCACCGCCGGCAGCCATCACTCGCGACCACCGCTCGGCGCCGCCGTCGGCCGAGGGAGCCGGTACGCGTCGGCACCCACCCGCGTGATCCACGGATGGGTGCCGACGTACCTTGGGACGGCCCTGCTAGCCGTCCCGGCTGAGTTATGCGGGCCTTCAGTCGGCGGCTGACTCCTCCGGAGCGGCCTCGGCTGCGGCCTCCGGTGCGACCGGTTCCTCAGCCGCAGGCTCATCGGTGGAGTCGGCCCAGTACTCCTCCGCCCACGGGTCCTCCACCGGCTGACTGCGGCGCCAAATCACGTACGCGGCGCCTGCGGCGCAGCCGGCGACGGTGAGCCAGCAGAACGTCTTGAGGACGGGGTGCTTCTTCTTCACTGGTACCTCCGGGGTCAGTGCCGCCTGCTTCGCGGCAAGGGCGGCGCGCTGGGCGCGCTCGGTAAGCGTGCCCTCGGTGTTGACGGCCTCCTGGGCGGCGATCGCGGCGCGCTGGGCGGCAGGAACGTACTCCTCAACCACCCGGATGCGTGCTCCCTCAGCGGCGCGCTGGGCAGCCGGGACATACTCCTCAACCACCCGCGTACGCGCCTGCTCGACGACCGGCTGTGCGCGTACCTGCGCCTCCCTGGCGGCCCTGATGAATTCCTCCCGCGCCCGGTTCACGCGCGGCGTCGCCCAACCGACGGCGCGCCCGGCCTGGGCGGCGATACTGTCCGCGAGCGTGGCGGCCTCAAGACGGCTGCGATCAGACTCGATCTTCTTGTCACGGAAATTGCAAACCATGTCGGTCTCCCTGCTCGGAACGATGAGGTTGTTCACCCAATGGTGGCACTGTAACGCAGCTCCCACACACCAACCTGGGAAGCGTTCTGCCTGGGGTGAACACCGGGTCCCGGGATTGCTCCGGCAACACGTGCGACGATGACGAGCATGGAAGCGACCATCGAAGCGACACTGCACACCAGCCTCGGCGATATTCGACTCGAACTCTTCCCCGCGCAGGCGCCGGAGACCGTCGCCAACTTTGTTGGCCTAGCCACCGGTGAGAAGACCTGGACGGATCCGCGCACGGGCGAGCAGTCCAACGCCCCCCTGTACGAGGGTGTCGTCTTCCACCGGGTGATCCCGGGCTTCATGATCCAGGGCGGTGACCCGCTGGGCACCGGCACCGGCGGTCCCGGCTACGTCTTCGACGACGAGATCGACCCCTCCCTGACCTTCACGGCACCCTACGTGCTGGCCATGGCCAATGCCGGCCGCCGCCTGGGCAAGGGCACCAACGGCTCCCAGTTCTTCATCACTACCGCCCCCACCGAGTGGCTGCAGGGCAAGCACACGATCTTCGGCGCCGTCGCCGACGAGGCGTCCCGCCGGGTGGTGGACGCCATTTCCGCTGTGGCCACGGACCCGCGCGACCGCCCGCTCGAGGACGTTGTTATCACCTCGGTGACCATCCAGCGATGAGGTGGTCTCGGCGACGTCGTCGCGACGGGATTGATTCATGACCGGACCCAACCCGCAGGACGGCACGGCGCCGGTGTGCCCGCGCCACCCCGAGCGGGTGGCCTACGTGCGCTGCCAGCGCTGTGATCGCCCGGCCTGCCCGGAGTGTCAGGTACCCAGCGCCGTCGGTATTCACTGTGTGGACTGTGCTCGCCGGGCGAGCTCCGGTAGGCGCGGCGTGCGCACCGTGCTGGGCGGTACCGCAGTAGCGGATGCGTTGGTCACCAAGCTGCTAGTGGGTATTTGTGTGGCCGTCTACCTGATGCAGATGGTCTACCCCGCGGTCACCGGTTGGTTCGACTTCGTCCCCGCACTGGCCGCAGCCCAGCCCTGGCGCTTCCTGTCCACCGCGTTCCTGCACGGATCGCTGGTGCACCTGGCCATGAACATGTGGGCACTGTGGGTGCTCGGCAGCCAGCTTGAGCCGCTGCTGGGCCGTTGGCGGTTCGTCGCCCTGGCGGCACTGAGCGCCCTCGGCGGGTCGACGGCGATCTACTGGCTGGCAACGCCGACAGCGTGGTCCTGGGTCACGGGAACCGTGGGGGCGTCTGGCGCCATCTTCGGACTGTTTGCCGCCGTGTTCGTGATTCAGCGGCGTTTTGGGCGGGATACCTCCACCATCGTGGGCCTGCTGGTGATCAACATGGTGATCTCGGTGGTAGGGGCAAATATCTCCTGGCAAGGACACCTGGGGGGCTTCCTTACCGGGCTCGCATTGGCAGCGGTCTACGCCTGGGCGCCACGCGGGCGCCAGACCGCCGTTGGCCTGTGGGGTACCGCCGCCGTAGCGGTGGTGCTAGTTGCCCTGGCTACCATCCGCCTGCTTCTGGTCTAACTAGGGCTCCGCGCTCCTGGCCCCGGGTCGACTTCATAGCAGGGCGCCCCGAGGCATATAGGCGTACCCGCACTCCGCACACGCCGGGGACGCGGTGACGGCGCCAGGCGCCTGCGTAGTTCGCAGGCCACCCCTGTCCGGCCGGCGTCGCGCGCAGTCATGAAGTATACCGGCTGTGGAGGCTTCGGGCTTATAAGGACGTGCTCGACCCGTGCAGGTCGTCCTCGGGCATGCGGAGTCGTCCTCGGGTGGGCGAGGACGTCGTCGCTGTCGGCGGGCGGTCGTCGACGACACGGGATCATCTGCAACGCCACTTCGGGGTTAACAACGCCTGTTAACCGTCTGCTGAAGGGGCCCGAGGTATACACCAGACCGTTAAGTAGCGTTGTTAACGTCCAGCGTGCGCAGCAGAAAACTCACCCCGGCGCAGCCACCACACCCTCAAACCGGATGACCCGTCATCGCCGTTGTCTCCACAGGTGTACCCACCGTTGTGGATCCTGGGGAAGTACACCGCTGTCATTCCTCCACACCTGTGGAGGCAGCTGGGGAAGTACACCGCTGTGGTTCTCCACAGGGTTGCACACAGCTGGGGATGAACCCGTCATGGCCGCGCATTCAAGCCGAAAACCCAGCAACCCACAGCTTGGGGACAGCCCGAGCGCCCGCCTGTGCACGCAAACCCCGGGCACCTGTGGATCGGGCCTGCACAGTTCGAGATTCGCGCGGCCAGCACTTGCCGGTCCGGAAGGTGCCTTGACGCCCTTATGCCTCCGGGCCGGGATTAGGCAGTGGCTCCTCGCCGGTGGGATCAACCCCGGATTCACCGTTTGTGCTGCTACCGCGGTCGACGCGCTCCACCTCAAGAGTGACCTCTGCGACCATGGCTGCGACAACGCCGATGGCGGCAAGCACCGGCGCAGCCAGCACCGTAATGCCGTCAACAACTGCGCTCGCCGTCAGGGGCACGCTCAGAAACTCCCTGCCGGAGGAGTCGCGCAGGATGACCCGACGGACACTCCCGTCGGCCACCAGCTGCTTAACGGTTGCGATGAGCTGATCGCCGGCGACGGTGATCCAGTCAACCACGGTGCGCGGCACCCCGCCCGCCGAATCGTAGCCGGAGTCGTAGTTGGTGCCTGAGGATCCGTGAGTGTCTGTGCTCATGCATCTAGTCTGACGTCGTCGAACCGCCGGCTCCATGGGGAAGCGCCCTGACTCATCCCCGAGCGGTGCCTGTCACGCACATCATGACCACCCCTGCTCGCGCCATACCGCGCGAGGTCGTACAAGCAACGGCACCGACCACCGAAGCACCACCCGAACCGAACTCGGCACGTAACGTCTACCGAACTCGGTGAGGGGAGCTGGGTAGGGAAGAAGGGAGTGAGTGGAGCCAACGGGACTCGAACCCGTAACCCCCTGCTTGCAAAGCAGGTGCGCTACCAATTGCGCCATGGCCCCTTCATGCGACGGGGTCGGTGACCTCCGCCCATGCAGCCCGCTCCGCCCGAGCCGCCTCCAGCTTCAGCCAAGTGGCGTAGCCGACGACCCCGAGGAACGAAAAAACCGCGGCGACCAGGAGTACTCGGCCCTTCATGAAGCCTCCTCATGTTCCACCGCGGACAGTGGGCCTAGCTGGACTCGAACCAGCGACCTCATCCTTATCAGGGATGCGCTCTAACCAACTGAGCTATAGGCCCTTGCGACGCAGGAGAGACTAGCCCACCGAGCCGCCGCACACCAAATGCGATCACTCGTCCGCGAGTGTGAGATGAACCCCACCGACGAGCGCAGCCGTGATGTTGTACAGGAACGCGCCGATCGTCGCCAGGGCGGTCATCAGGATGATGTTGACGACGGCGATCACCGTGGCCATGGAGATGGCGCGGGAGAACTTCATGTACTCGATCAGTGCCGAGTAGGCGTTGTTGCTGGAGTCCATCACCGTGCCCACCAGGTCCTGGATGGTGGAGAACACGTGCATCGCATCCAGCATGAACCACACGAAGGCGGCAGCTACCACCAGCATGATGCCGGCGGCCACACTCAGCAGGAAGGACGCCTTCATCACCGACCACGGGTCGATTCGCGTCAGGGCGAGCCGGACCCGGCGCGGGCCGACGATTGTCTTGGCGGGCTTGTGCTCGCCGTCATTCGGCTCGGGGACAGTCTGGGACGTCGCGGGTGCCGCCGGCTCGGCCGCGGCGGGGGACTGGTTCTGTCCGCCCTGGGCGGGCGGGTAGGACTCCGGCTGACTCATGCCTGAACCTCACTCTCGTCGTCCTCAGACGATACCGTGTCGGCGCCAGGGCCCGCAGCGTCCACTCCGGTCTCGTCGGCCACCTGCTCCGCCGAGTCGGCCGACGGCTCCGAGGCTGACTCCTCGTCGGAGCTATCAAGCTCGTCCTCGGCGTTGCGGGCGACGGCGATGATGCGGTCGCCTGCATCGGGCTTGGCGAAGGTGACGCCACGGGTGTTGCGCCCGGTGCGGGAGACCTCGGCGACGGCGCTGCGCACGACTTTCCCGGAGGCCATGATGCACATGACCTCATCGGTGGGGGCGGTGGTCAGGGCGCCCACGAGGTCGCCGCGCTCCTCCACCAGGTCGGCGACCTTGACGCCCAGGCCTCCACGACCCTTGACCGGGTAGTCGGTGGCCAGGGTGCGCTTGGCGTAGCCGCCCTCAGTGACGACGAACAGGTCAGCGTCCTCCCAGGCGGGATCCACCACATCCATGGCCAGCAGCGAGTCACCGTCGCGGAAGCGCATACCGGTCACACCGCTGGTGGCACGGCCGGTCGGACGCAGGGTGGCGTCGTCGGCGTGGAAGCGCAGCGCCTGGCCGTGCCGGGAGACCAGCAGCAGGTCCTGCCCGGCGGACAGCAGGGCGGCGGAGACCAGCTCATCGGGGTTGCCCTCAGCGTCCTCACGCAGGTTAACGGCGATCAGCCCGGCCGAGCGGTTGGAGTCGTACTCGGTCAGGCGGGTCTTCTTCACCAGGCCGCGGCGGGTGGCCAGCACCAGGTAGTCGGCCTGCTGGTAGTCGCTCAGCTCCATGACCTGGGCGATCTCCTCGCCCGGCTGGAAGGCCAGCAGGTTGGCCACGTGCTGCCCCTTGGCGTCGCGGCCGCCCTCGGGCAGCTCGTAGGCCTTGGCGCGGTAGACGCGGCCCAGGTTGGTGAAGAACAGTAGCCAGTTGTGGGTGGAGGTGACGAAGAAGTGGTCAACGACGTCGTCCTCGCGCAGGGCGGCGCCGCGCACGCCCTTGCCGCCGCGGTGCTGGGAGCGGTAGGCGTCGGTGCGGGTGCGCTTGGCGTAGCCGGAGCGGGTGATGGTGACCACCACCTCCTCCTCGGGAATCAGGTCCTCGGCACTGACCTCCCCGTCGAAGGGCAGGATCCTGGTGCGGCGCTCGTCGCCGTACTTGTCGACGATCTCCGCCAGCTCCTCGGAGACGATGGCGCGCTGGCGAGCAGGATCGGCGATGATGTCCTTCAGGTCGGCCACGCGGGCGGTCAGCTCGTCGGACTCCTGCTGGATCTTGAGCCGCTCCAGGGCGGCCAGGCGGCGCAGCTGCAGGGAGAGGATGGCCTCGGCCTGGGCCTCGTCGACGCCGAGCAGCTCCATCAGCCCGGTACGGGCCTCATCGGTGGTGGGAGAGCGGCGGATCAGTGCGATAACGGCATCCAGGGCGTCAATGGCCTTGAGCAGGCCCTCCAGGATGTGCAGCCGCTCCTCCGCCTTGCGCAGCCGGAACTGGGAGCGACGCACGATCACGTCAATCTGGTGTTCCACCCAGTGGCGTACAAAGCCGTCCAGGGACAGGGTGCGCGGCACGCCGTCCACCAGGGCCAGCATGTTGGCGGGGAAGTTGTCCTGCAGCTGGGTGCGCTTGTAGAGGTTGTTCAGCACCACCTTGGCCACCGCGTCGCGCTTGAGCACGATGACCAGCCGCTGCCCAGTACGGCCGGAGGTCTCGTCGCGGATGTCGGCGATGCCGCTGACCTGCCCGTCGCGCACCAGCTGCGCGATCTTGTCGGCCAGGTTGTCGGGGTTGACCTGGTAGGGCAGCTCGGTTACCACCAGGCACTGGCGGCCCTGGATCTCCTCGACGCTGACCACCGCCCGCTGGGTGATGGAGCCGCGGCCGGTGCGGTAGGCGTCCTCGATGCCACGTCGTCCCAGGATGGTGGCACCCGTGGGGAAGTCGGGGCCGGGGATGCGCTGAATCAGTGCCTCCAGCAGCTCCTCACGGGAGGCGTCGGGGTGGTCCAGGAACCACTGCACGCCGGCGGCGACCTCACGCAGGTTGTGCGGGGGAATGCGGGTGGCCATACCCACCGCGATGCCCTCCGAGCCGTTGACGAGCAGGTTGGGGAAGCGCGAGGGCAGTATGACGGGTTCCTGGTTGCGGCCGTCGTAGTTGTCCTGGAAGTCGACGCTCTCCTCGTCGATGTCCCGGACCATCTCCATGGCCAGCGGCGCCATCTTGCACTCGGTGTAGCGGGGGGCGGCCGGCCCCAGGTTGCCGGGGGTACCGAAATTGCCCTGCCCGGCCACCAGCGGGTAGCGCAGGGACCACCACTGCACCAGGCGGGCCAGCGCGTCGTAGATGGCGGCGTCGCCGTGCGGGTGGTAGTTACCCATGACCTCGCCCACCACGCGGGAGGACTTGGAGAAGGAGGCGGTGGGGCGGTAGCCGCCGTCGTACATGGCGTACAGGACGCGGCGGTGAACCGGCTTGAGCCCGTCACGCACATCGGGCAGGGCGCGCCCGACGATCACGCTCATGGCGTAGTCGAGGTAGGAGCGCTGCATCTCCATCTGGAGGTCGACCGGATGGATGCGGTCTCCGGTCGGCTCCACGGCGGGGAGCTCGGTGGTCTCGTCGCTCACGGATTTCCTTTGCTGGTGGGGTGCTGAGGTTCAGTGGTGCGCGGGCCGATGGCGAGCCGACAGGCGCCGGGTCGGGTCCGGCCGCTGTCGGGGGTCGGGCCCCGCCGCCTAGATGTCCAGGAAGCGGACGTCGGCGGCGTTGCGCTGGATGAAGGAGCGGCGCTGCTCGACGTCGTCCCCCATGAGGATGGAGAAGGTCTCGTCGGCGTCGGCCGCCTCATCCAGCGTGACCCGCTTGAGGATCCGGTTGGCCGGGTCCATGGTGGTCTCCCACAGCTCGTGGTCGTTCATCTCGCCCAGGCCCTTGTAGCGCTGAATGCCGCCCTCCTTGGGCAGGCGGCGCCCGGCCTCGGCGCCGGCGGCGAGCAGCTGGTCGCGCTCGGCGTCGGAGTAGGCGAACTCGTGCTCGGCGCCCACCCACTTCAGGCGGTACAGGGGCGGCATGGCGATGTAGGTGTGACCCTGCTCGATCAGCGGCCGCATGTAGCGGAACAGCAGGGTCAGCAGCAGGGTGGCGATGTGCTGGCCGTCGACGTCGGCGTCGGCCATGATGACGATCTTGCCGTAGCGCAGCTTGGAGATGTCGAAGTCCTCACCGATGCCGGTGCCGAAGGCGGTGATCAGGGAGCGGATGGTGTCCGAGGACAGGGCCCGGTCCAGGCGGGCCTTCTCCACATTCAGGATCTTGCCGCGGATCGGCATGATCGCCTGGTGCTCGGGATCGCGGCCGCCGACGGCGGAGCCGCCGGCCGAGTCGCCCTCGACGATGAAGATCTCGCACTCCTCGGCGTTGCGGGAGGAGCAGTCACGCAGCTTGCCGGGCATGGAGGCGGTCTCCAGCACCCCCTTGCGGCGGGTGGCCTCCCGGGCCTTGCGGGCGGCCAGCCGGGCGGCCGCGGCCTGGGTCGCCTTGGTCAGCACGGCCTTGGCGTCGGCGGGGTGGGAGTCCAGCCAGTCGCCGAGCCGGGCGTAGACGGTCTGCTGCACGAAGGTGCGGGCCTCGGTGTTGCCGAGCTTGGTCTTGGTCTGCCCCTCGAACTGCGGCTCGGTGAGCTTGACGGAGATGACGGCGGTCAGGCCCTCGCGGATGTCGTCACCGGTGAGGTTGTCATCCTTGTCCTTGATCAGGCCCTTCTCGCGCCCGTACTTGTTGACCAGGGTGGTCAGCGCCGTGCGGAAGCCCTCCTCGTGGGTGCCGCCCTCGGTGGTGTTGATCGTGTTGGCGTAGGTGTGCACCGACTCGGAGTAGGCGCCGGTCCACTGCATGGCGATCTCCAGGCTGATGGCGCGCCCGTCGCCGAGGTCCTGCTCGGCCTCGAAGTCGATGATCTCGGGGTGGACCAGCTCAACCTTCTTGGAGCGGTTGAGGAACTCCACGTAGTCGCGCAGGCCGTGCTCATAGCAGTAGGTCACGGACCGGTGGCCCTTGACCGGGTCGTCGGCGGGGCCGAGCTCATCGCCGGTGATCTCGTCGCCGGAGTCGGTGACGCCCTCGCGCTCGTCGGTCAGGGTGATGCGCAGGCCCTTGTTGAGGAAGGCCATCTGCTGGAAGCGACGGCGCAGGGTCTCGTAATCGAATACGGTCGTCTCGAAGATGGCCGGGTCCGGGTAGAAGGTCTGGGTGGTACCGGTCGCGTCGGTCTCCTCGCCCCGTGCCAGAGGGGTAAGCGGGTGACCGCCGTCGCCGAAGCTCATGCGCCACACGTGGCCCTGTCGGCGCACCTCGGTGTCCACACGGGTGGACAAGGCGTTCACCACGGATATGCCCACCCCGTGCAGACCGCCGGAGACGGCGTAGCCGCCGCCGCCGAACTTGCCGCCGGCGTGCAGGATGGTCATGACCACCTCGACGGTAGGCTTGTGCTCGGTGGGGTGCTCGTCCACGGGAATACCGCGGCCGTTGTCAACCACGCGCAGGCCGCCGTCCGCCAGGATGGTCACCTCGATGTGGTCGCAGAATCCCGCAAGCGCCTCGTCCACGGCATTGTCCACCACCTCGTAGACCAGGTGGTGCAGGCCCCGCTCCCCGGTGGAGCCGATGTACATGCCGGGGCGCTTGCGCACCGCCTCCAGGCCCTCCAGGACGGTGATGTCACCGGCGTCGTAACCGTGCTCGGTGCGGGCAGTCCCCGCGGCCTCGGGCTCCGCAGCGGCAGAGGCAGTTGTGGCCTCGGGATTCGGGGTACTACCGTCGGCAGTCACAGGCTGATCCAGGTCAGACACGTATCAGTTGCTCCTCGTCATGTGCGCCGGGCCAGTCTCATGCGCTCACTCAGGCGCCGGAATCCGGGCATGGGATCCGGCGCGTGTAGGTGGGTACCTTGCGCATGGCCCTGGGCGCACCATGGGCATTTCCGTGGCGATTCTACCGTGCTGATACCCGGTATCGACCGTCATTGCACCAATCGCGACGTGGGCAACGTCACCTGGTTGATCACCCGTAGGTGTCACGGGGGCCGCGGCCGCCGCGGGCGGCCCCGAAGCGCCCGTGCCGCCAGGTGGGTCCGGCAGGCCCCAGGATGCGGATCTCGACGGCGCCACCCTCCTCGCCCAGCGCCTCGGACACCTGCCGCTCAATGCCGGGCAGCAGCAGCCGCAGCTGCTGCGCCCAGGCGCTGGAGGAGGCCCGCAGGGTCAGGCGGCCGGGCTCGAAGCGCTCAATAACGGCGTGCGCTGCGATCTGCTCGCCGACGATCTCCCGCCAGCGCACCGAGACACTGGCCATGGCCAGCTTCGACGCCCAGCCGTGCCGCTCGGCGTAGCGGCGCAGGTCCTGCTTGCCGGTGCGCGGATCGAAGCGGGTGGGGCCGGGCCGGTCGCGGCCGGGCGGCAGGCCGGGCCCGCGATCCATCTCCGCACCGTCGGCGGCATCCGCGTCCTCGTCCCCGGCGCCTCTTCGACGCCGATCCCAGGCGGCCACGCCGTCGGCATCCGCCGCCTGCCGGCTCAGGGCGCGGCGGCTCAGGCCGGCATCCCAGGCACGCCCGCGCTCCCGGGCCAGGGCCCGCGCCGCCAGCGCATCGGCCGAGTCGGCATCTGCCGCGCCGGGCGCGGACGCCGCCGCGGCACCCGCGGTCGGATCGAAGTGCGGCTCAGTCATGGAGCACCTGGGATCCGGACTCGCCATTGGTCACGTGGAAGCGGGCGCCGTCCAGGGCTGCGGGCACGTCGGCGTCCACGGCGGCGGTGAGCAGCACCTGCTGGGCGTCGGCGGCAATGCCGGCCAGGGCGCGGCGGCGGGCGTCGTCCAGGGAGGCGAAGACGTCGTCGAGTATCAGTACGGGCTCGCCGTCACCCCCGTAGGCGTCCACGTCGTGACGGAGCATCTCATAGGAGGCCAGTCGCAACGCCAGGGCCAGGGACCACTGCTCCCCGTGGGAGGCGAACCCCTTGGCCGGCAGGGCGTCCAGGAACAGGGACAGGTCGTCGCGGTGAGCACCCACCAGGTTGGCGCCCCGGTCAATCTCGCGGGCGTGCAGGTCCTCCATGGCCTGTTCCAGGCGGGCGGCAGTAGCAGCAGTGTCCACCAGCGTCTCCTCCGCCTCCAGGAAGGTCGCCTCGGCGGCCGGATCGGGCTCTGGGGTGCCCTCGTGCGCGAGCAGGCTGGAGCGGTAGGCGATGCGGGCGGCCGAGCGGCCCTGGCTGACCCGGCCGTAGCACTCGGCCACCCACGGACGCAGCCGCTGCACGACGTCGACGCGGGCGGAGATCAGGCGGGCGGAGGCCGCCGCCAGCTGGGCGTCCCAGACCTGAAGGGTGGAGAGCATGGAGGTGGTGGAGGCGCGCGCAGCGCGAGCCGACTTCAGCAGGCTGGCGCGCTGGGCGAGGATCTTGTCGTGCTCGGCGCGCACACTCGCCAGTGCCGGACGCAGGGTGACAGCCAGGTCATCCAGGAAACGACGGCGCACACCCGGCTCGGCGCGCACCAGGGCCAGGTCCTCCGGGGCGAAGACGACGGTGCGCAGCACGCCGAGCAGGTCGCGTGGCCGCGCAGAGGCACGGTTCAGGCGGGCCCGATTAGCGCGCCCCGCGATCAGCTCCAGCTCCAGCACACTGGGGCGCTCGCCGTGAACCACCTTGGCACGGATCACGGCGCCACCGGGCTGTGGCTCACCGGCCGGCGCGCGCCGCACCAGCGCCATATCCGTGCCGACCCGGTGGCTGGACAGTGCAGACAGGTAGGCCACCGCCTCCACCAGGTTGGTCTTGCCCTGCCCATTGGGGCCGATGAACGCCGTCGGCCCGGGCTGGAGCGCCAGGACCAGCTCGCGGAAGGAGCGGAAGTCATCCAGTGCAAGATCAGAGACGTACACGGCGGCCGCACCTCCCTCGACCGGTTCCCGACGGCGGGCGCCCGCGGGCCTGCCGCCCCGTCACCCGCGCGCGGCGATTTCCGCGGCTGGCAGCCGAATGCATCTGGGTCGGGGCTGGCCTCAGGCGCCGAAGCGGATCGGCATGATCAGGTAGCGGAAGGAGGTGTCCTCCTCGCCGCCGATGGCGCTCATGCCGGTCAGGACCGCGGGCTTGGACGGGTGGGTGAAGTCGAAGCGCACGTACGGCTGGTTAATGGCTCCCAGGCCGTCGAGCAGGTAGGCGGGGTTGAAGGCGGTGGCGATGTCCTCGCCCTCCAGGTGGGTGACTAGCTGCTCGGAGGCCTGCGCGTCGTCCCCCTGGCCGGCGTCCAGCGCCAGGTTGCCCTCGGTGAAGGACATGTGGATCGGGGCGGCCCGGTCGGCAACCAGGCTGACGCGGCGCACGGCGCCCATGAGCTCCTCACGGCCAACGGTGGCGTGAATCGTGGTGGACTCGGGGAACAGGCGCAGCACTGGCGGGTAATCGCCGTCGGTGAGCAGGCTGGTGGTGCGCCGGCCGCCGGCCTCGAAGCCAATGAGGCTGGAGGCGGACTCGGCCGCCTCCGTGAGTGCCACCGTCACGTCACCCGTGGAGGTCAGGGACTTGGCGACGTCAGACAGGGTGCGGGCCTTTAGCAGCGCGTGGGTTGAGAGCTGGGGGTCCTGCGGCTGCCAGGTCATCTCCCGCACGGCCAGCCGATAGCGGTCAGTGGCCATAAGCGTCAGGGAGGCGCCGTCGACCTCCATCTGCACGCTGGTCAGCAGCGGCAGGGTCTCATCGCGGGAAGCGGCGATGGATACCTGGGAGACGGCCTCGGCGAGGTCGTGGGCATCGACGGTCCCGGCCACGCCCGGCATCTGCGGCAGCGCCGGGTAGTCCTCGGCCGCCATGGCCGCGAGCGCGAAGCGGGAGGCGCCGCAGGTGACAGTCACCTTGGTGCCCTCGACCTCCAGGTCCACCGGCTTGGACGGCAGCGCCTTGGCAATGTCTGCAAGCAGCCGACCGGAGACGAGCACCACGCCCTCCTCCTCGACGTCGGCCGGGATCTCGCAGTGGGCGGAGACCTCGTAGTCGAAGGAGGCCAGGATCAGGGAGGTGGAGGTGGCCTCCAGGCGGACGCCGGCCAGCACGGGCACCGGGGGGCGTGCCGGCACTGAGCGCGCGGTCCATGTGACGGCGTCAGCGAGGACGTCGCGGTCGACCCTGAGCTTCATGTAGTGCCTCCTCGGCGGCCGGGCGCTCCCGGCACGTGCGTGATGTGTATGCGGTTTGCCGCCGAGTGTAGACGCATGACCGGGATGCTGCATTGAGGTGTTTGCCGGGTGGGGGTCTCGGATCCCTGGTGCGGGCATGCGTGGCGGATCGTGAATGACAAGTCTTGTAGGGGTTATAGGTGGTGTGGAAGCTGGGGAAAAGCGGCGCTTGCGGCGGCGGCGCGCGCCAGGGGGCTGTGGAACTACAAGCTCGTAGTTCCGTGGACGCCTCGGCCGGCCGGTGGATTGTGGTAGTTCCCCGGTTGGGCTCTCCCCAGACGGCGATGGCCGGCTCCACAGGAGTGCCCGGGACGTCCACTGTCGCTCCGCAGCGTCTTCCACAGCCCCGCCGGCCTGTCTGATGCGAGCTTTTGCACCCTAGTGCGCACGCTGCAGCCGTGCACCAGGGTGCAAAAGCTCGTAACAGGGCACGAACTCGTACGCCTGACCGCCCCGCGGGTGTTAGGCCGAGGAGAGATGGCGCCGGCGCGTCAGGAAGCGGTGGCGGACTGGGCGGCCTGCTTGATGCGCGCGGTGAGCTCGGCCACGTGGTTGTAGGTCTCGCGGCGCTCGGGCATCTGCGTGCGGATCTTCTTGTCCGCGCTCATAACCGTGGTGTGGTCGCGGCCGCCGAACTCGCGTCCGATCTGCGGCAGGGACATGTCAGTCAGCTCCCGGCACAGGTACATGCCGATGTGGCGGGCGTGGACGAATGTGCGGGCGCGGTTGGACGAGCACAGGTCATCGATCGTGATGCCGAAGTAGTCGGCGGTCTGCGCCATGATCAGCGCAGAGGTGATCTCCTCGCTGGCGGGATCGGTGATGATGTCCTTGAGCACCAGTTCCGCCAGGGTGCGGTCCACCGGCTGCTTGGTCAGTGAGGCGAAGGCGGTCACCCGGATCAGGGCGCCCTCGAGCTCACGGATATTGGTGGTGACCCGGCTGGCGATGTACTCCAGGACGTCGGCGGGCAGGTCAAGCCCCTCGGCGCTGGCCTTGCGGGACAGGATCGCCGTGCGGGTCTCGAAGTCCGGCGGCTGCACGTCGGCCAGCAGGCCCCACTCGAAGCGCGAGCGCAGCCGCTCCTCGAACCCGCCCAGCGCCTTGGGCGGCTGGTCGGAGGTGAGTACGACCTGCTTGTTGGCCGTGTGCAGGGCGTTGAAGGTGTGGAAGAACTCCTCGAGCGTCTGCTCCTTGCCCTGCAGGAACTGGATATCGTCAACCAGGAGGATGTCGACCTCCCGGTAGCGGCGCTTGAAGGCGTCCATGCGGCCGTCGGCCACCGAGGCGATGAAGTCGGAGACGAACTCCTCGCTGGAGACGTACTTGACCCGGATAGAGGGGTACAGCCTGCGGGCGTAGTGGCCGATGGCGTGCAGCAGGTGCGTCTTGCCCAGGCCGGAGCCGCCGTAGATGAACAGCGGGTTGTAGGCCTTGGCCGGGGCCTCGGCCACCGCGATAGCGGAGGCGTGCGGCAGCCGGTTGGAGGAGCCGGTGACGTAGGTATCGAAGGTGTACTTCGGGTTGAGGTCTGAACCTTCGTCAGGAACGGTCACCGCCGGCGAGGGCTCGGCGGTCGCGTAGCCGCCCGGGACCGCAGGGGCGTCGTCGGCAGGCGCAGCCGGTGGCACGGGCGCGCTCACGGCCGGCACGGGGGCCTCGGGAATCTGGTCAACCACGGGCCGCGTGGTCAGGCGGACGGCGGGTGTATCGGCGCGGTTGGCGAGCACGGGGGCGGATGACTCCAGGGAGGTGTCAACGATGACCTCGAAGGGGACGTCGTAACCGGAGACCCGGCGCAGCGCCTGCGCGATATGGCCGCGGGCGTTGTCCACCACATTCCTGGCGAAGGTAGAGCCGACGATGAGCACTAGCGTGCCGTCGACGTCGACGGCATGAGTGGTACGGATGATGGACAGCTTGCCCTGACCGAGCTCGGCGGAGCCTGCAAGGATCTCCAGGGCCGAGCGCCACTGTGTCGTCGCTTCGTCGGCCACGGCTGACTCCTGACTGATGCTTGAGAACTGATACCTGGTATGGGGTGGATGACTCGATGATCGACCGGTCGGCTGGGTGCCGGCTGGACGGATCCGCTGGTGGAACCGTAACCGATTCCGACGTAGGCCAGGGCGGCCTGCATCACGGTGGCGGTTCCGGCAGCGCTCCGTGCGGT